>JABSSD010000060.1 GCA_013214575.1 Paracoccaceae bacterium
GCTACCAAAGGTCAAAGCCAAAGTGAAACACCACAAGGCGATGGACTGGCAAGAGATTCCTGCATTCTATGCGGATTTGAACACACGAAAGGCGATGGCGGCAAAGGCTCTGATGTTTACCTGCCTCACTGGATCGCGAACGGGCGAGGCCCTTGGGCTACGCTGGGAAGAGATTGAGTTCGAAGAACGCCTATGGACGTGTCCGCCTGAACGTATGAAAACTGGCGAGGCGCACCGCGTTCCGCTGACAGATGAAATGCTAGCAGTTATTGAACCTTTGAAGGAGATGAGGTCCGATTACGTGTTTGAGGGGCAAAAGCGGCACAAGCCACTATCAAATATGTCGATGTTAATGCTGCTACGTCGGATGAACATTGAGGGCGTCACGGTTCACGGCTTTCGGTCGACTTTCCGGGACTGGGCCTCTGAGGTGGCGAACGCGCCACGGGAAGTCGCTGAGAAAAGCCTAGCTCATTCCGTGGGCTCGGACGTCGAGAGAGCTTATGCACGTTCAGATTTTCTGGATAAACGACGCGCACTGATGAACAAATGGTCTCAATTCGTCGTATCCGCATGCATCCAAGGAAACCAAGAATGCTGACGATATCCATCAATGAGCGTGAGATCGATTTCATCGAACTCATTCGACTTGCCTTAAGTGAGGGGAGTATCGAAGAAAGAGTGCAGGCTATCAAGAATGTAAAACAAGACGTGGTGGCGTGGCGGATCAATATGCTGTCCGGTGAACATGGCACCTGTTGGGCCTCGGATCCAAACAATGCCGAATTTGTTCAGTGGGTTGCAAAATCTTCGGCCGAGAGACACGAGGCGTCCTTTGAATTTTTGCTGACTACCCGACGTTATGAAGACAAGAATAATCACAAGCTCAACATCGCTGAACATATTGGAGAACTGATCTGGCTGTCCATTCAGGATGAAAAATTTGAAGGCGTCCAAACGGATAGGGGGATACTGCAACAAGTTCGTGATGACGCGAAAGAGTCCGGAGTAAGAGGCGCCAGAGACAGGGATACCCTTAGGAAAATCTGGAATACGTATCGTGGCGTAGTCCACTTGGGCAGGGCCATTG
This sequence comes from Paracoccaceae bacterium, assembly GCA_013214575.1. GTDB lineage: Bacteria > Pseudomonadota > Alphaproteobacteria > Rhodobacterales > Rhodobacteraceae > Parasedimentitalea. The sequence goes on from JABSSD010000060.1 coordinate 1,091, forward strand.
ACTTCTGTGAAAACTATCCGGAACAGAAATGGGACGTACTTCATTTGGCTGAGCTATTTCGTAAGGGCCTAAGTGAAAACTGTCCGAAAGGCACATCCAAACCCTATGTCTCTCCGGATGACCAAATTTCTTTTGTATATTCATCAAAGCTCTCGGGTCCCCGATTTCGAGATCGAGGACTGCCTTTCAATGTAGAATAGGGCGCATCCATTCGTTGCAACCCAAGGCAGCGAGAGGAACACCTACAGCCCAATCTCTACGAAAACAGATGTTGCTACGTCCTGGGCGATCCAGAACTCGACATTATCGGCGACCGGGATAAGCTTGCGCAATGGCAGCAAAAGGGGCTTGGCCCTGCTTACTATAACCGACTGATCCCCGAGCGGTTGGGCTGGACGCCTGTACAGCAGCAAATCGGGATGGAGAGAACCTTTGACTGGATCTCTACCCATCTGGCGCGTCGCATGCTGGCGGCTGGTATTGATGGACGCATCAGACGCGGTCTTATGGGGCATGCGCTGCATCGGGTGCCGGGGCTAGCCCGGCACATCTCCAGGAACTGCTTCAGTCGATAGTTTTGTGGCGGGCAGCTACTGCTTTGGCACGCTGGATGAGGTCTTCCTGTTTCTCAAACGTGGCGATCTCACGATCGATCCTCTCAAAGATCGGCAGATAGGCCACCCCCGCATGCAAGCTGGCTCCACCACGTTCCGAAGAATGAAAGCTCCTCCCCCATAGGGCCATGGAGTCACAAGACGGTCTGATCACCACATGAGCGGCAAGACAATCTTGCCGCTCATGTGGTGCAGTATTCCAGCGGCCTTCTGAGGACTCAACGGCGGCAGAGGCGACAGTTCACATTTTGTTAACATGCTATGCACTGGACGCAGTTCGGGACTGTCAAACGGGCAATTGTGAGACTCACCCGGCGGTCTTACATCAGGTTCAACAACCGGCACAGTGTCGGCTGACAGATCAAAGGAAGCGTATCATGGCATTTGCAGTCACCAACACCCAAGCTCCTCTGGGAGCAGTCGCCACCCTCCACTTTGTGGATCGTATTCTGAACCTGAAAGACTCGGCCGTGGCTTGGAACGAAGCCCGTGTGTCTCGCAAGATCTTGTCGCGCCTGAGCGCCGATCAACTGCAGGACATCGGCCTGACCCGCGCGGATCTGTTCTGATCGCGACGCGCAGTCCGAAGGTAAAAGCCGCCGCTCCTCCCAGGGCGGCTTTTTCTTTGGGCGGGCTTGTTTTACCGGCTGGGCCTGGCTGCGGTCAGTGACTAGCCGGTGCGCGCGCAGGCCTGCAAAACCGCCTTTGGCCATGGCTCACGAATATATCAACGCTTCATGTTCGCTGATCTCTCAACCAGGAAATCCACCATCACTCTGGTTTTTCGCGGCAGGTGCTCTCGGTTTGGGTAAACCAAGTTTACCCTGGCGGGCTTCGGCTCGAAAGCAGCCAATAATCTCACCAGACGACCAGCCTTGATATCATCACTGCAAATGAGCGCCGGGAGCCTTGTGATCCCAGTTCCGGCAATCGCAAGCGATCTCTCCATTTCCGCATCGTTGCACCGGGTTCGCGGGTCTATCGCAAAGGTTATTGGCGTGCCTCCCTTGCCCGGGTAAGTCCAGGAATGGGCGATATCGCGATGAGAGAAGTCAATCAGACTATGGTCTGCCAGTTCTGCCGGATGTTCAGGAACTGCGTTTTTCGCAAGATACTCAGGCGATGCAACGGTCAGCAGTTCGGTCTGAAACAGTTCTCGGGCGATGAGATCGGTGTCAGGCAAGACACCGATGCGCACAATCAGGTCGTAGCCTTCGGACACCATGTCAACTTTGCGGTCTGATACGTCCAAATTGAGCTTGATGTCTGGGTAATTCCCAAGGAATTCGGGCAACCAGCCCCCAAAACACCCCTGCGCAAAAACCGCAGGAACACTCATCTTCAACTCACCAAACGGGCGATCCCCCAGAGTTTGGATTTGCGTCTCTATCACCCCGGCATCGTTCACCAGACGCCGCGCATTGTCGTAATAGATCTGGCCTGTCTCTGTCAGGCTGAGCCGACGGGTGGTGCGGTTTAGCAAGCGCGCGCCAAGGCGCGCCTCCAATCGTGCAAGTTCCTTACTGACGTGGCTGGCGGTGTGGCCAAGCAGTTTTGCTGCGGCGCTCAGGCTCTCCTGCTCAACAATTGTGCAGAACAAAACCATGCCTTCGAACAGATATCTATTCTGATCCATTTGGAACAAATGCCTTTCTCAATGCGAGATTATCATATCAGAGGAAATTCATCAGTATAGGTCCAACGCGTTAATTCAACCAACGAAGGAGCCAAATGATGATTGATTTTGATCGGTTCGACCACATCGGCATTCGCATCAGTGATCGCGATGCCTCGGTAAAATTCTATGAAACCCTGGGATTTGAGCAAGTTGCCGATGGTGGCTTCGACGCAGGCCATCCAATTGTGATGCTGCATCCCTCGGGCATCAACATCAACCTGCTGGGTCCGGCAAGTGATCGCGGTGGCGAGAATGTTCTGATGGATGAGACCCGCAAATACCCCGGCATCACCCACATTGCCCTGCAGGTCAAAGATGCCGACGCGACCGAAGCTTTTGTGACCGAACAGGGCTTCGCTATCACCGGTCGACGGGTGTTTCGCGGGGTCAAAACGATCTTCATTCGAGATCCGGACCGCACTGTTCTGGAACTGGTTGGCCCAGGTGCACCTGTTGCCGATCTGATCGTCGAACATGTGCGTGGCCCCAACTCCTGAAGCTATCTCCGCTTACACAACAGACGTCCTGAAAGGACAAATTCATGAAAATCTCCCTGAAAACCCTGACCACTGCCGTTGCGCTGTCAGTAGGCCTTGCCACTGCCGCCCTGGCTGGCGACCCGGTGCAGATCAACACGGTAAACGGCGTGGCGACTTATCCGGACGGCTATCAAGGTACGCCCGTTCGCGCCGCTGATGAGGATCCGTTTCTCTCACCCACAAACTCGGTATTGATCCTGATCGACTATCAACCGCCAATCTTGATGGGCGTCAACAGCATCGACCATGAGACCCTAATCAACAACACAACCGGACTAATCAAAACTGCAGTAATCTATGACATTCCGATCATTTTCAGCCATGTGGCGGTTGGTCTGAATGGCTACGCCCCGATGATTGAAGAACTGCAAAGTCTGGCGCCAAATGCCGTCTTCATTGACCGCACCAACGTGAACGCCTGGGAAGAGCCCGAGTTTGTCGCCGCCATTGAGGCAACCGGACGAAAGAAACTGATCATGGGTGGTCTCTGGACTGATGTCTGCCTGGCTTAGGCCCCTAGAGTTTTGGGTGATTTACTCGACCCCAGCTTCGGGCGGCATTCTTTTGAAGTCCTTACGAGCCCCAATGGATTGGCAACGGTCAGATGCGCTAGTGGGTTCTAATCGAGATGCTCTGAGCAGCAAATTGTGTGAGGTGCGGCTTCCAACGCAGAATGTTAATGAAGGGCTCTGGTCGAATGTCCGCTCCTCACCAGCCTGGACACCGCACCAGGCAAATTCTCAGCAGGACTTGTATGGGTTCCCCATATTCTCCAGTGAAAATAACCAATTTATCTCTGAGTTTTTCTCAGCCTGCCGGAACGAAATTTTTGTTAAGGGGACACAGGCATGGTCCAAATGGCCTTTAGCGGTGCGACTACGTTTCGATATGATCAATCCTGGCTTGACTAGCAGCACGCCTTCCCTATCCCTCGCTCCCTCCCGCTATCAGAGCAAGCCCATAAGGGTGCGCCAGTCATTTCCTATTTGGAGAACTTGCTCCCCGACAATCAAACGATACGTGAACGAACCCATGCCGTAGGTATACAAAATATCCGTATATCTGAGTTCCTCCGGCGGAGACTTTAAGTGACAAAGAAGGACCGTGTTTCGACTGGTTGGGACGCTATTGGACGGCCCAACCAGTCACAAACAGATAGTCACTGACAAAACTCTCTGGCAGCCCCTTATGGCGAAACTCTAATAGCCCTCGCTGCGTAATTTCCCAAGAGCCGCATTGGCTCCCGCTTCCAGAAAACGTGCATCCGACCCTATAGTAACCAGCGAAAACCCCAGTTTCTGCATCCTTTTGGCATAAGCGGGGCTGCCACAGTGTATGCAGGCCGGCACACCAAAGACCTTGGCCCGCCCAAGAATATGCTCAATAATCTCCAGCATTTCCGGCTCCTCGCGATCAAATCCGGGCGGCAATCCGTGGACCAGAGACAAATCAGCGGGGCCGATATAGATCCCGCCCAAGCCGGGCACTTGCAGGATATCGTCGAGTTGATCCAACGCAGCCCGGGTTTCAATCATGGCAATTGGCAGGATATTGGCGTTGGCCTCAGCGGCGTAACTGTCCCCGTAGGCCAGCCGCGCCCGAATGGGGCCAAAACTGCGCGCACCTTCTGGCGCATAAAGACAGGCATCAACCAAGGCCTTTGTATCTGCAGCGCTGTCAATCATTGGGGCAATGATGCCGAGGGCCCCGGCATCCAGCGCCCGCATAATATCCTCTGGCCGGTTCCACGGCACCCGGACTAAGGCTGCAGTGTCGGTCTGATTAATTACCGGAAGCATGGCCAGCAGATCCGAGTAGTCGGCGGTTCCATGCTGCATATCAATGGTGATGCTGTCCCAGCCAGCCCGTGCCATCACCTCGGCCGATAACACGCTGGGAATGGCGATCCAGCCATTCACGACAGATTTTCCTTCGGCCCAAAGCCGCTTCAACGGGTTTTGAAATGTCATGCGATCACCAAGTAAAATGGGTCATTTTGGTGTTGAGATAGTCGTGAATGGCTTGTCGCCCACCCTCGCGTCCCATGCCCGAGTGGTCAACACCACCAAAGGGGACTTCAGCATGGGCAACCAGGAAGTTGTTCACACCAACCATGCCGGCATGCAGGCCTTTTGACAGGATTTCAGCTGTCGCATGACTGCCGGTGAACGCATAGGCCGCAAGCCCATAGGGGGTGGAATTTGCCCGCTCAATAGCATCGTCCAACGTGCGGAATGTTGCAATTGGTGCCACCGGACCAAACGGCTCCTCATGCATGATCCGGGCGTCGTCGGGCACATTTGAGAAGATCGTGGGCTCGATGTAGTAACCCTTGTTTAGATGCGCAGGTCGGCTGCCACCCGTCTCTAGTTTGGCACCACTTTTGATCGTGTCTGCAATCAGGCTCTCGATCCGGTCACGCTGGCTGGCCAGAGTTATCGGCCCCATGTCGCTGTCAGCCGCCTGACTATCGCCCACTACCAGGGCGCGTGCGGTTTCGACCATTTTCTCGATGAACTGCTCAGACTTGTTTTCGTGCACATAGAACCGGTTTGGCGCAATGCAGACCTGACCGGCATTGCGAAATTTGAATTGGGCGCAGAGATCAGCCGCAGCATCGATATCCGCATCTTCACATATCACAACGGCGGAATGACCGCCAAGCTCCATCGATGTACGTTTGACGGTCTTAGCCGCCTCTGTCATCAGCATCTGCCCAACGCGGGTTGACCCGGTCAGCGAGATTTTCCGCACGTCGTTGGACGCCAGGATGGCCGGAGATATGTCGCCTGCGCGCCCCTGTAATAACTGGACCACTCCTGCAGGCGCACCACCCTCAACACAACACTCAACGATGATCGTCGATGTCATTGGCGTCTGCTCAGAGGGGCGACAAATGACCGGGCAGCCAGCAGCCAGCGCCGGTGCGATTTTACGGGCCATCAGGTTGATCGGAAAGTTCCAGGCGGTGAAGGCCGCAACTATGCCAACTGGCTCATGCTCGGTCACCAAACGTCCACCCTGGCGCGATGGAATGGTTTCTCCAAACAGCCGCTCGGCTTCTCCTGCGAACCACTCGAACTGCTCAATCGCAGCGCCGACTTCGCCTTCGGATTGCGACAGCGGACGGCCAATTTCCAGTGACAGAGCTTTGGCCAGATCCGCTTTGCGACGGGTCATTGCCGCTGCAATCCCCCGCAAGACCTGGCCCCGTTGCCAGCCGTGTACGGCCGACCAGGTTTTCAGCGCCCTGCGGGCGTGCTCCAGCGCCTCGGCGACATGGGTTTCATCACAGGCCGGAGTCTGCCAGAGAACCTGTTCGTTGCAGGGGTTGATAACATTGATCGGGGTCAGATCCGTGGTGGTGCGGAATTCTCCGCCGATCAGAATTTTTGGCGTAAAATCAGTCATTTTTTTGATCCTAACTTGATAACTCGGCGTATTCTACAGGATTTCCGGTTCAGGCGACGGTGCTCCAAACCCGGTTTCGAGATAGTCAAAGTCACAGCCGTCATTGGCTTGAGTGATATGGCGGGCGAACATCCAGCCATATCCACGTTCAAACTTTGCTTCGGGTTGCACCCAGGCAGCCTTGCGATCCGCCAGCTCGTCTTCAGACACGTCCATATTGATGGAGCGGTGCTCCACATCGATGTCGATCATGTCGCCGGTTCGAACCAGTGCCAGCGGCCCGCCCAGAAACGCCTCGGGGGCGACATGCAAAATGCAGGCACCATAACTTGTGCCACTCATCCGCGCGTCCGAAATTCGGATCATATCGCGCACCCCAGCCTTCAACAGCTTCTGCGGGATCGGCAGCATGCCCCACTCTGGCATACCTGGACCGCCCACAGGCCCGGCGCCGCGCATGATCAGCACAGTGTTCTCAGTGACCTCCAGATCCGGATCGTCGATTTCGGCCTTCATCTGCGCATAGCTGTCAAATACCAATGCAGGGCCACGGTGTTTCAGAAATTTTTCCGCACAGGCCGACGGTTTAATGACACAGCCATCGGGTGCCAAATTGCCGGTCAGCACTGCCAACGCACCCTTGGCATAGACCGGGTTGTCCAACGGCCGAATGACATCATCGTTCCAAACTTCGGCCCCCGAGATATCATTGCCAATTGTGCCGCCTGTCACCGACTTGGCGGTCAGGTCCAAATGGACCTTCATCCGCATCATCAAGGCAGGCAACCCGCCTGCATAGAAGAAATCCTGCATTAGGTATTTGTCACCAGAGGGACGGATGTTGGCCAGAACAGGCACGTGGCTGGCCGCTTCAAAGTCAGTCAGCGAAATGTCAAACCCGGCACGGCGTCCTTCGGCGATCAGGTGAATAATTGCGTTGGTCGAGCAGCCAACCGCCATCGCAACCTTGATCGCATTCTCAAACGAGGCACGGGACAGCACATCGGATGGTTTCAGATCCTCATTCACCATCTCTACAATACGTCGCCCCGAAGCCGCGCTCATGCGGATATGGTTGCTGTCCGGCGCCGGAATGGAGGACGCCCCCGGCAGCGAAAGGCCCAGAGCCTCGGTTGTCGCGGTCATGGTACTGGCGGTGCCCATTGTCATACAGTGGCCATAACTGCGGGCGATACCGGCTTCGACAGCCTGCCATTCCTTCTGGTCAATCTCACCGGCGCGGCGCTTGTCCCAATATTTCCAGGTGTCCGCGCCCGAGCCCAACACCTCGCCGCGCAGGTTGCCGCTCAGCATCGGGCCAGCAGGCACATAGATGGCGGGTAGATCCATGCTGATCGCCCCCATCAGTAATCCCGGCGTGGTCTTGTCGCAGCCCCCCATCAGCACCGCACCATCCACCGGATGGGATCGCAACAGCTCCTCGACCTCCATCGCCAGCATATTGCGATAAAGCATGGTCGAGGGTTTGACGAAGTTTTCGGACAGCGACAGCGCCGGTAGTTCGATCGGGAAACCGCCCGCTTGAAACACACCGCGTTTGATGTCCTCGACACGATGTTTGAAATGGGCATGGCAGGGGTTGATGTCGGACCAGGTATTGAGGATGGCGATCACCGGCTTACCGGACCAGTCCTCTTGGCCGTATCCCATCTGCATGATCCGCGAGCGATGGCCGAAACCACGCAGATCATCTGTGTCGAACCATCGTGAGCTACGCAATTTACGGGTCACTGACACGCCGTTACCCCACCGTCGATATAGATTGTCTGCCCGGTGATGTAGCTGCCAGCCGGGGCCGCCAAAGCGATGACTTGCCCGACAACTTCTACCGGGTCGCCAATGCGGCCAAGCGGGTTACGCTCGAGAATGAATTCTCGGAATTCTTCCCGTTCCAGATGCGGGCGGATCCGGTCTGACAAGATGAATGTCGGCGCAATTGCGTTGACCGTGATGCCATGTGACGCAAGTTCCATGGCGTGCTGTTTGACCAGCATCACCAGCGCGCCCTTGGTGGCGCAATATGCAGAATATCCACGATCCCGAAGCGCCAGTTGTGACCTGACAGAAGCCAAGTGAATCTGCCGACCACCTTGCCCCGCTGCAATTTGATGGCGCGCTACGGCCTGGGACAGGAACATCGCCGAGCGAAGGTTGGTCTCATACATGGCGTCAAACACATCAGGCGTAACATCCGCCAGTTTTTGCTCTTTGTTCACACCAACGCAGTTCACCAGAACATCAATGCCGCCAAGCCGTTCAGCGACCTGGTCGGTCACGGTTGCAATTTCCGATGTATCGCGAGCATCCATGGCAAACCCATCAGCCAAACCACCTGCGGCGCGGATGGCATTGGCAAGGGCCAGGGCCTTTTCATGATTTGGCCCTGCGATGGCCACATGCGCTCCGTGTTGGGCAAAGCCCCAGGCAATGGCTTCACCCAATGCGCCATACCCGCCGGGCAGGAACACCTTCTTTCCCGATACATCAAATAATTTGCCCAATGCGGGCAGATCTACAGCAGGTGTCAGAGTTTCCGAAGGTATCATGTGGCGACCTCTACTCCGGCAGCGTCGTAGACGCTCTCCATCAGACGAAGGGTCTGTAGATTGTCGTTCCGGTCTGTTTCAAAAGGCGTATTGTTCTGCACCCCTTCAACAAAAAGGCGCGTGGAGGTGTCAAAACACTCTTGGTAGCGACCCAGCAAGTCAACCTCGACAGCATCCTGTTCCTGACCCACAAGGAAGACCCTGTTGTAGTCCATGATGATGGTGCCGGTTGTTCCGATCACCTCCAGCCGGTCGCCATGCAGTTGGGGATACCCCGGGGCACAAATGCACCCATCGGCGGTGACAATCAGGCCATCGGCACCTTCCATCAGGATGGACGCTGTGTCCTCCCCTGGCAGCCCGGTGGCCAATCGGTTCAATCGCGCAGCAACAACACTCAGAGGTCCGGCGATGGCGCGGCAGACATCCAGATGGTGGATCATGGTTTCAAACACCAGATTGCGTTTAAAGCCCTTCAGATACGGCTGACGTTCGACCAAAAATGGTTCTGCTCCGTCGCGTGGACATAGCCCGGATCCACGACAGGACATGGCAATATGACGAACAGTGCCGATGCGGCCATCATCAATCCAGTTGCGTACCGTCATGTAATGCGGGCGAAACCGGTAGTTTTCGTGGATCATAAAGCGGATTTTGTCACCGACGTAGTCAACCAGGCTTTCCGCTTCAGCCACAGTTTCGACCATTGGTTTCTGCAGGATGACATGCACACCATGGTCCGCAGCCAATCGTGTCACGCTGTCATGCGCGGTCACCGAAGCGGCGATATCAACAAGCTCAAACCCGCCATCCGCAAACATCTGCGCCGGATCATCATAGATCCGATCAATACCAAACTCTTTCGCCCGCGCTTCGGCCGCGTCGCGATTGATGTCGCAGATTGCCACGATAGGCACACCTGCAGCCTGCCAGGCCCGCAAGTGGTGGAGGCTGATCATTCCAGCACCAACCAAGGCAGCTTTCACTGAAGATTCCTGCATCAGTTATCCCCCCATGTACCGTAGCCATAAAACCAAACACTGCCATTTTGTGACGTGGTTTTCAGTGAATGGACCGCACCGCGCGGGACGCAAACAAGATCGCCGGCTTTGCATTCAGCGGTCTCGGCACCGACGCGGATCGTCAACTCGCCTTCAGCGACCACAACAAACTCGTCGGTGTCATGGACAAAATCGTTCCATTCCTGGCCCGGCTGGTCCCGGAAGATACCAAAATCAAAACCCTCTTGCAGCCAAGCGGATTTGACCTCACTTGCCACAACCGGAAGCGCAAATGCGCTTTTTTGAAAAACATTAGTCATGCTGCTCGATCCGTCAAAAGTTGACCCAGATAATCGCGGGCGGGTTGATAGTTCAGAACGTCGTCGTAACTGTCGTGTTGGGTCACAACGCCTTTTTGGACAAAGATGAATTGCTCGCAAATCTCTTGTAGTATCTCGAGATGAAAACGTTCGTTTGGATGCACACAGAGAAACACCAGACGTCCGTCGGCCCGCAATTTGCGGAAGAAATCCAACATGAAGCCGATATATCCGTCTTGGGTGTTGAACTGAGGCTCATCAAACAGATGCACCACTGGATAGTCAGAGTCCGCAGGCTGCATCAGCACGTTTGGCTTCAGCGAGCGAAAACTGCGCACTTGATAGGACTGATGATAATGGATCGCCAAGCGATCGCGCTGATCGGTGCGTACATGGTGGATGTTTTTACCCTGAACACGCACCTCGCCCGCAGTCGGGCTGTTTGAACCGGTGATCAGCTCAAACAATGTTGTTTTACCCGACCCATTGGGGCCCATCATGCCAACAATTGCGGGTTTCTCGATCACGAAATCCGCGCCCAGCTGGAACGTGGGCGTGCGGTCAAACCGGCCCTTGAAATAGGTCTTTTGCAGACCTTTCACCTCTAACATCGCGCTCATTTCACATTCCAATCAGTTTGCGCCGCAGCGGTTTATTATCCAGCAATTCCCGTGCCGGGCCTTCGTGGACGATGCGCCCACGATCCATCACATAAGCCCGGTCCGACACCTCAAGTGCCGCCAGAGCGTTCTGCTCGACAATCAGGACTGCGATGCCTTCATTTTTCAGCCGAGTGACGGTTTTCATCACGTCCTGGACTATCTTGGGGGCCAATCCCTGGCTCGGCTCGTCCAGCAGCACCAATCCGGGTGATCCAAGCAGGGCGCGCGAGATGGCCACCATTTGCATTTCACCGCCCGACAGGTTTTCGCAGTCGCGATCCATCAGATATTCAAGGGCTGAGAAGATCCCGAACATCTCATGGATATCCCACGACCGGAACCGGGTTTTCTTGATGCCGATTTGCAGGTTGCGGGCCACTGACAGCGCCGGAAAAACCCGGCGGTCATCCGGCACCCAACCAATCCCCATGCGGGAAATTTTGTGAGTATCTGCACGGGTGATATCCTTACCGTCAAAGGAAATCTGACCGTTACGTGGTGGTGATAAGCCAAGGATCGAGCGCAAAGTCGTGGTCTTGCCGGCGCCATTTGGCCCCAGCAGCGATACAACCTCGCCCTCACCCACTTTCAGCGATGAGCCAAACAGGGCCTGAGTTTCACCATAGAAGGTTTCGATATTTGCGATGTCCAGCATCAGGCCACCTCTCCCAGGGCAGAGCGCTGCACCCATTTGTTTGATTGCAACTCATCTGGTGTGCCTTGGGCAATCACTTGGCCCCAGTGGATCACCGAGATTGTATCGGCCAGCTCGAACAGAAACCGCATGTCATGCTCAATCATCACAATGGTATATTTGCTGCGCAACTTGTTGATGAGGCTGGCTAGTTGGCGGGTTGCCTCCGCGCCCAACCCCGAGGTTGGCTCGTCCAAAAACACGATGCGCGGGTTGGCGGCCAAGGCGACACCAATCTCAAGCGCGCGGCGGTTGCCATAAGACAGCGACAGCGACGGCAGCCATTCCTGCCCGAGCAAACCCACTTGATCCAGGATCACCCGCGCCTGCTCCAGCAACTCCCTGTCATCAAAAACCGAGCGTGTGGCCTGAGCATAGCGCCGCCGGAAATCCGGCAGGGCCAGGATGATATTCTCGATCACTGAGCTGTCGTCAAACAGGTTCATCAACTGAAACGACCGCGACACGCCCATGCGGGAAATCCTCTGCGGTGGTTTGCCAGTGATGTCCTGCCCGTCGAAGATGATATTGCCACGGGTTGGCTTGTAATGACCGGTCAGGCAATGAAAACAAGTGGTTTTGCCAGCACCGTTTGGCCCCATGATGCCATTGACCTGTCCCTCCTCAAAGGAGAGAGAGATGTTTTCCAGCACCACCCGTGAGCCAAAGCGTTTGTGAATATTACGAGCTTCAAACAACGCCATGTTAATTGCCCTCCGCGGTTTTGACCGGCAGGTCGTTCAAAGTTTCAGCGCTGTTCTTACTCAACCCAGCCAACACTCCGGCCAGACCTTCTGGTTTGAACATCACCATGACGACAAACATCAGCCCGTACCAAAGCAACCAGGTTTCAGTGATCGAGCCCAGCACGTCACGGGCGATGAAGTAGAGGATCACACCCAGGATAGGTCCCCAGAAATTCACCAGACCACCGCCAACCAGCACCATCATCACGATCAAACCGGATTGGTGCAGGCTCATCACATCCGGGTAGGCACTTTCTTGAGCCATGGCGAACAATCCGCCCGCCAGACCGGCAAACATCGCCGACAAGGTGAAGGCGGCCCATTTGAACCACCAGACTTCATAGCCAATGAACGAGGCGCGGGTTTCATTCTGACGGATGGCCTGCAGAATGCGGCCAAAGGGCGAATTCATCGCACGCCAGGTGAAGACCGTGACGATAATCAATAACACGGCAATCAAGTAGTAGAGGGCGGTATTGCCAGACAGACTGACGCTGTAGACACCCAGATTCAGATCCGGACGCGGGATGTTCAGTAGGCCATCCTCACCTCCGGTGATCCCATGCATTTTGATCGAGGCGAACCAGAACACCTGACCAAAGGCGATGGTCATCAGAGCAAAATAGATGCCCCGTCGGTGCGAAACAAAGCAGGCGACAAAAGCGCCGGCAAGGGCTGCGGCAAAAACCGCCGCCAACAGCCCGCCAATCAAGCTGACCCCGACATGGAGCTGGAACAGGCCAAAGGCATAGGCCCCAACGCCCAGATAAGCGCCATGGCCAAAGGAATGCAGGCCAGTGTAGCCAAACAGCAGGTTGAACCCGAGGGCAAAAATGATCCAGATCGCGATCTCGATGCCGATGTACTGGTACAGGCCAATCGGGCGAATCCACAGAGGCAGGCTGAGCAGGAACACTGCAAAAACGAAAATCTGCGGGGTGATCCACTGACTGGACCGGCGGGTGATATCAGAAAGCGTTGCCATGTTCAGTTCTCCAACGCGCTTTTCTTGCCAAACAGGCCTCGGGCACGGAACCCGACCACCAGAATAAGCAGTATATACATCGACATCATCGACCAGGCCGGGGCATAGGCCCCGGTTATACCAACCGACAGGCCAACAAGAATGGCGGCAATGACCGAGCCCCAAAAGCTGCCAATGCCGCCAAGGACAATGATCAGGAAGGCCGGAATGACCACGTCAATGCCGACATGCGGGCGCAACCCCCAGATCGGCACCATGATGACGCCCGCCAATCCGGCAAGCCCAGCACCAAGGCCAAACACCAACAGGCGCAGGCGGGCCAGATCATAGCCCAGGGCCCGCACCATTTCGCTGTCATGCGCCCCGGCCTTGATGATCGCGCCGTAAGGGGTTTTTTCCAGAAATAGCCAAACCATAATAATTGCAAACACTGCAAATCCGGCGGCAAACAATTTGTATTTCGAATAGATCAGTCCGCCGAGCAGGATCGCACCGCTGATGCTCTGAGGCAGCTGCAGGTTTTGCTCACCTGTACCCCAGCCAAGGCGGATCAACTCTTCGATCACCAGAGCTGCGCCAAAGGTCAGCAGCAGGCCATAAAGCGGTGCTTTTCCGTAGGTGCGGCGCAGTGCCAGCTCTAGCACCATGCCAGAAAGCCCAGCCAATATTGGCGCAACTATAAGCGCTAGAATGTAGCGCGGCATAATTGGCAGCGCGAGCCACCACTCTCCAATGGCAGTATCACCCAGCCAGCTGCCGCCTATGATAGCCAGAGCAAAGTAGGCCCCCAAAGCAAACAACGACCCATGGGCCAGGTTGATCACTTCCATAACGCCGACGATCAGGGTGAACCCTAGTGCGATCAGCGCAAAAAGCAGGCCAAGTGTCAGCCCATTGAAAATATGCGGCACAAGCTGTGTCATGTAGTGTCCGGAATATTAAAATTCTAAGGCTGCACGGCCAGAGTGCCCGGCCGTGCAGTGGTGGTATTAGGCGTCAAATGTCGGCGTATCGTCGTAAGACTCAAGCTGACAGGCCGCAGCGGCACCGGTATCACGCACGTCATCCGGCGAGACGTTGTTCAGAATTTCGAACATATCGTCCTTGTCGTCGGTCTCGGATTTTGCAGTTGCCAAGTAGATCGACTGCTGCACCTGGTGGGTGTCCGGATCGATCCAGGCATCGTGATGCTGCATGCGATCTTCGGCCGACATCTTGTGACCTTCCAGTTCTTTGATCACCGCGATGTTGTTGGTTGTCCCGGCGCGCTCAATCGCTTCCAACATGTTCTTCATCGCCATATAGCCATTGTAGAACACATTGCCCGGAACCCGCATCCGGGTGTCCGGATACATCGCCTGATATCGCGCAACAAAATCATCCACACCCGGCAGGTCCAACTTGTAGTACCAAGTGGTGCCAAAGACGCCGAACAGGTTATCAAGCGGCAGACCGTAAACATCCGGCCAGTCTTGCTGGTTGTTGATCCAGGCGGGGCTGGAGCCCATGCCGAGCTGCGCAACCTGCTGACGCAGGGCTTTCTGATCGTCGCCCCCGATGGCGGCTGCCACAACATTCGGATTGCCCTGTTGGATTTTCAGCAGCGCCGAGGAGAAATCACGAGTCCCCTGAGGCACCAGAATCTCTTCCTCTACAGTGCCACCATATTGCTCGAGCAGGGTCTTTGTTGCCGCGGCGGTATTGTGCCCCCAAACATAGTCGTTGGTCAGCAGGGTCCATTTATCGCCATATTTGTCGATCGAGTTTTTTACCGCAGCTTTGGCGAAATTAGCCCCGTTGCCATCCCAGACAAATTTTACCCGGTGGCAATTTTTGCCGGATTCTGTTGGCGAGGACGAGTTGGTGTTGAAGTAGATCACGCCATTTTTCTGCGCCACCTGGCTGATCGCATTGGCAACGCCCGAGCTGACCGCGCCAATCAGGAAACCGGCCTCTTCGCGGTTGATCATCCGTTCCGCGACACGGCTGCCAGTCGCAGGAGTGGTTTCTGTGTCAATATGCGTCGATTCAATCTTGCGACCCAGCACACCGCCCTTTGCGTTGAACTCGGCAATCGCCATCTGCATGCCACGACGATCGCTGGCACCTGAGTTAGCGTACTGGCCACTGGCATCCGAGGTAATGCCGATCTTGATCGGCTTGTCAGTACCAGCCGCATATACACGGTTGTGCTTCCAAGGACCAAATAAGGTCCCTGCTACTCCGGCCGCCGCTGTGGTCTTCAACAGCTGGCGTCGTGTCAGATTGTTTTTAGCCATGTCATCCTCCCAAAGATGTCTGCGCCTTCGCGCTTTTGAACCCGGTACGAACTCCTCCAACCGGATTGAATATTCATTCTGCAATGTGAATGAAAATTTGTTCTCCAGTCAAGGCAAAATAGAATATTCTTTCTATTTTGCCATTATTGGCTTGAAA
The DNA here is from genome assembly GCA_013214575.1 of Paracoccaceae bacterium. GTDB lineage: Bacteria > Pseudomonadota > Alphaproteobacteria > Rhodobacterales > Rhodobacteraceae > Parasedimentitalea. The sequence goes on from JABSSD010000060.1 coordinate 16,744, forward strand.
TCGAATAAATATTCAACCATCGTCCCAGTATGAAAACTGCCGTTCTTAGAGATCCCCAATTGTCTCCCGAAACTTACGATTCGTTGCGCGCTCGTATTCGTGACGGCTTCGACGATCTGTCGCCGCACCTTCAGAGACTGGCGCGGTCGGCGCTAGACGAACCCAATTATTTTGCCTTGAATACTGTGGCTGAGTTGGCCCGACACGTCAGTGTGCAGCCTTCGACTTTGATCCGTTTTGCCAAGGAATTTGGCTATGACGGGTTCTCCAAGATGCAACGAGTGTTTCGCCTCAGATTGATAGAAGGCACTCCAGACAAACGGGCTGAAATTTACGACGACAAACTGGCCGGTGCTCCAATCCAAAAAATGAGCCATATTTTCGAGACCTGCATCGACGAGCTCATCGCCTCGCTGGAAAGCGTCCGGGAAAATACCAACACAGATGATCTGGCCAAGGCTGTCGCCATGATCAAGGCGGCGAACCACGTCCACATTGCCGGGCTCAGGCGTGCCCGACCCATCGCGACCTACCTTGCCTATGGAATATCTCGATCAGAACAGCATTGCAGCCTGCTTGATTTCGCTGGCGGCATGGCCGAGCAGCAAGTTGTGAACATGGGCCAGGATGATCTGCTGATTTGCATCAGTTTCCCACCCTACACTCCGGCGGTGCTGAACGTGATCCGCGACGCCCATCTGCGTCGACGCCCAATTATCGCCATCACCGATTCACTGGAAAGCCCGCTAGCCAAAAACTCAACACTGGCATTTCTGGTCGACAATGAGACAACCAGTCAATTCAAACCAATTTCCGGCGCGATTGGTCTGGTTCAGGCGCTCTGCGTTGGCTTGGTTGAGCAGCCCACATGAGATGCCGCAATGCGGCGGTGCTCGGACCGCGACGGTTGTATCTTGGTGAAACGGTTTAGTTACATTTTCGTACCGCGATGAAGGTCATCGGCAATGTTGACCGCCACCCCCAGTGCCAGCTGATCTGTTGCGGGGCTGTGCTGGCTGGACCGGACCGGTGCCAAATACCGAGGGTCAGCTGTCGGATGCTCTGGTCGCCGAGCTGCGCGGGCGGCACTGCGCCAATGGCCGCATTGAAGCCATTGCCGAAATCCTAAAATCCAGCGGGCCGCGCTGATCTGCTGGGGGTTTGTTGGAAAATTTGGAAGCAATCATCCCGGACCGTGGGTGGACAATGCATTTAGGCAGTATACGCATAAGGAATGATTAGTAGCGCAGATGCCACCGCAGCAGAAGACTGTTGACGCCTGGATTGATGCTGGCGGTGTTGGCGTTCGACTTATGGGTAAGCGCCAGAGACAGTGCGTTGCCAGAGTTCAGCTCGTATCCCAAAGCTAACAAGCTGCGGATTTCGAAGTTACTGCCCAGATCATTGATATCCGCATTCTCAACAAACATTCCCGGCATGACGCTGGCTTCGAGGAACCAACTTTTGTCGAGCTGGTAGCTCCCGACAAGCCCAATCCCGACGAATATATCGCCTGTCGTGTGCACTGTTCCGGACGCGGCCCAAGCCGCCGATGACCGTGCGCCTTCATGAAATGGTCTGTGATGGTACTCAAAACCAACCAGTGCGCTATCGTCAGAGATTTCGCGGGAAAAATCAGCAAACCCTGCGTTAAGCACCCATTCCTGCGCCATCGCTGAACTGCCGGCTAAAGCGAAAACCGCTGCAAATGCCCACCTCTTGCTCATATGGTAATCCTTGTGGCGCGCCAGCACTTTTTTCGTTTTCCAGATAAGAACCAAATTTTGTCCTTAAACCGGAATTCACCAAATAGCGGTGCCTGATGGAAAGACAAGGCAATCCAATGCGTTGCGACAAGGGACTTTTCGGCTGCTACCTTCGTCGGGTCAAAGCTGGGAGCTGTTAGCCGTGGCGCTGCCGCCCAAAGGCGACGACACCTGACGGGGGTTAGTTGGATACATCTCCGCAATGTCAGCTAACTGCATTTTCGCGACCTTGGCGCATAGTGCAGCATCCGACACTAAGGGCGGATAGCGGAACTTCGCTGCGGTTTGCACCAAGGTCTGCAGTGCGGGTGTGATTTCAACTGGTGGACGCAACACAGGCCTCAAATTTCTCTGCTGGTGTCTGATATTGCAAGGTCTTTCTAGGCCGCTCGTTGAGTTGGCGTGCGACAGCGCTGAGTTTGGCTTGGCTGAAACCAGATATATCAGTA
>JABSSD010000061.1 GCA_013214575.1 Paracoccaceae bacterium
GGCGGTTTCAACGGATCGACGCAACACTTTAGTCTTCTTGGAAAGGTGGAGTGTAAATCATGGCCTATCGCCGCAGACATTTTTTTACAGATAAACAGAAGTCAGAGATCTGGGATCGCTGGCAACGCGGAGAGTCAATGAGTTCGATTGGACGTGGATTTGATCGTGCATCATCATCAATTTATCCGCTGCTGGCGCGCACTGGTGGTATCCGTCCGCTAGATCGCATGAGGTCCCGTTTGGCTCTGAGTTTGGCTGAACGCGAGGACATATCACGAGGCCTGACTGCGCAACTATCTGTGCGCTCAATTGCGAGATCCTTGAAACGGTCTGCGTCGACCATCAGCCGCGAGATCAGGCGGAACGGTGGTGCCAAACTTTACCGTGCGGCTCAATCAGATGCAGCGGCATGGGCTCGCGCCCATCGCCCAAAGCCCTGCAAATTGGCAGGCAATATCTATCTATGTCGAGCGATATCGGCGAAGCTGACCCGCAAATGGTCCCCGCAACAAATCGCAGGTTGGCTGATGCGCGAACATCCCGATGAGGAAGACAAACGGGTCTCCCACGAGACGATCTACCGAAGCCTCTTTATCCAGACACGCAATGTACTTAAGAAAGAATTGCTGTCGCACTTGCGAGCGACGCGATCCATTCGTCGCTCTCGCCACGCCACCATGAAGCGCAGCGGTCTTGGCCAAATCAAGGACACTATTTCGATCCGACAAAGACCGGCGGAAGTGGAAGAACGTGCCGTTCCAGGACACTGGGAAGGCGATTTGATCGCTGGTTCTGGCAACAGCTTCATTGCCACGTTGGTCGAGCGACATACGCGTTATGTGATGCTAGCAAAGGTTGACAACAAAGACAGTCACAGCGTTATTCAGGCGCTGATCAAGCAAGCTCACAAGCTACCAAAAGAACTCTACCGTTCACTGACATGGGATCGTGGAAGCGAGATGGCGGGGCACAAGAAGTTTACCTTGGCGACTGATATCGACGTCTATTTCTGTGATCCGCGATCACCGTGGCAACGCGGCACGAACGAAAACACCAACCGTTTGCTGCGACAGTACTTCCCAAAGGGCACAGATTTGTCGATACATAGTCAAGCAAAGCTGAGTGCTGTCGCGAGACAGCTCAATGAACGACCTCGAAAAACGCTAGGATATGAGACACCAGCCGAGCGTTTCAATGCATGTGTTGCGTCGACCCGTTGAAACCGCCGGGGCTTTCTGACCTACACTCAGCTCGGTCTTATTGGTGCTTTCGACCCCGACCTGCCGTTCGTGACAAACCCGTCTAACGGCGGCTTCCAGCCCAAAGCGAACATGACCGTTTCACACGATGGATGGGAAGCGGAAGTTCGCTGCAGCGGCGAAGTCTTGGAAGGAAATCGACGGTAGCGGGCATTCGCTGTTGGGTGTGAATTTTTTATTCAGACCTTCGTAAGCCAAAGCCCTGGCACACCCACCAACAAAATCTGACAATCAGAGAAATTTTGTTTCACTTGTCTATATGGAGTCGACGCCGGGCATCTTCTTCAACAACGCCAATCTTCCGAGGAGTGAAAGCTTCCGCTTTACTGTAAGATGAATGATGACTAACCTCGCTGGACTTATGGTAGAATTATTTCTGCGGGAAAACATTGAGCATATTCATTCGCAAACCGACCGCTAAACGCAATTTGTCCAACGTGATGGAGCATATCGGCTTGGCGGCGCTAGAGGGGCTCGCCCTCAACATCCCAAATGTGATCCGCGAAATCGATAGCGCTGTCACAGACACCTTCGAAAACCACAGCGCGGACGAAGTCGCCTGGACCTGGATGTACACTTCACTGGCAACCGCGCTCTATACTCACCACCGTTCGCTGCCGGAATCACACCGAATTAGTGAAAAAGGCTGCCGTGCAAAGGTCAAAGCATTTGCCAAAACGGTGTTGGCCAAAGTTGAAGACGCAGAACTGCATCCGAATGACCTTGTGAACCCCGCCGATGCGGCGGCCTTACGCCCCTTGATGGAAGCAGTGGCTTCGACCCTGCAAGACCTTTCTGCTGGCAAGGGCAACAATGTTAGTGCGGATCAGAAGCGGTTTCGTTCTGCGCTCCGCGCCGCCTCCGCACGCGTTCTGGCGCTGGACCCGGATTACTACGCTCCGTTGCACGAAATCCTGAACAACCCGATGAGTGAAGGTGAACAGCGCGACAGGGCATGGCAGCGTCATGCTACATGGATACGCGGCCTTTATGAACGCAGGCCGATCTTTTCAATAGACCCGGACAAACGCATTCCGCTGCGCGATGTTTACCAGCGCCTTCGCGCGTTTTGGCACGACGAAGTTCCCGACGAAGACGCAAATGACGAACCCGGCCATCATCGCCCCGACTGGCAGCGTAAGATGCTCTTGCGCGCCCATGTGGATCACCTGCACGCGTTAATGCACGCTTGGCTTAGCGAAACCACAGCAACTCCCCTGCGCATCGTCGCGGGCGGCCCCGGCAGTGGCAAGTCGTCCTTTGCTAAGGCTTTCGCAGTAGAGGTGTCGGATCAAACCGAGTGGCGGGCGATCTTCATCGAGCTTCAGAACCTAGCGTTCGACAAAGGTGAACTAGAACGCCGGATCGGGGAGTATCTGACTTCTGCCTCTGTCTATTCAGCCATAGACCCTGCCGGTACGGCGGGCTTTCCGCAGAACCCATTGTCATGGAGAGCAGATGCGAGCGACCCAGTATTGCTGATTTTCGACGGTCTGGATGAACTCAGTGCATCGAACGAGACCTCCGCCGAGTTGTCCCGCACCTTCGTGCTGGAGGTGAATAACTACCTTGTCAGGGCCAACGCGAATACCGGGATTGCGCCTATCCGCGCAATCATATTGGGGCGCAATACGGCGTGTGAGCTAGGAGTGCGCGCAGCCAATTTGCCACTGGGCACCATGATCCATGTTGCTGCGCTGATTCCTCTGGAACATCACACTGACGTGGGTCTGCCAGAGCATCACAACGAGGAGCGCGTTCAGATTTTTGACCCGCACACGGTGCGTGAAATAGACCAGCGTGTGGAATACTGGAAGCGATGGGCGGCACTGACAGGCGTGGCGACGGCGACGGTGCCAGAGGCCATAACTTCTGACGTACTGGAGGAACTGAATGTCGAGCCGCTGTTGCTGCATCTGCTGATCCAATCGGGGTACACTGGGGACAACTGGGAAAAGGCGGCGGACAACCGGAACCGTGTCTATTGGGAAATCTTCAACCGGGTTCTGACGCGAAACGAGGACAAAACGCGTTTGAACGGCAAGGCACTGGCTACAAGTGATGCGATGGTTGCGCTTGAATGCATGGGGCTGGCAGCATGGCGCGGTGGTGGGCGCACCGGCGGGAACGACGCCTTCCGCGAACTATTAGAACGCTATTCCCCGCGTTTGTATCGCACCCATAGCGACAACGACTTGCTTTCCCAGCATTACATCGCAGTACAGTTTCACACACGTCAGGGCTTTGGCGATGGGTACGAATTTTTGCACAAAAGCTTTGGCGAATACCTAACAGCCCGTGCTTTACTTTCCATTGCGCAGGTCACCGCACGTCGGATGCGGGACGAGGAAGAACCGGAAACACCAAAGGAAGCCGCGCGGCGATGGTGCTCTCTAGTCGCAAGCGCCGAGATGACCGATTTCGTTGTGAACTTCGTTTTGGACGAGGCCCGCCTACTGGCGGAGCAAAAAGACATCCTGCCAATCAAAGACACTCTGACGCAGCTATTTTCTTGGGTGCAGCATCACGGTATGCCGGTGCACGAAGGGGCCAGTGGGACATATCGCGAAATCGAAACTGCTCAACGCTGTGCCGAAACCGCGCTGTTGACCGTACTAAGTGCTTTAGCACGTGCCTGTCGGAGGACGGGCGACAATGTCACCGACTCCCGCGCTGTTGATGCTCCGCCTTGGAGCATCAATGTTGACTGGCCTCGAAATTCGTCCGAGCGCGGCAGTATCTCAAATAGAGGTTCGATTGCGCCTCGCAGAATGCTAACGCGTCTAGGCGATGCTTGGGAGCCAGCAATTCGTCGATCACTTGGCGGTCTAGTACTGACAGATTCGTGGCTGAGTGCTCTTTGGTTAATCGATGCGGATTTGAGTAGAGCAAACTTGAGTGGCTCAGAACTTATTCTGGCGAATTTTGCTCGCGCTGATTTAACCAGGGCGAACCTAAAATCGGCGTTTCTAGGTGACGCACATATTAGACAGGCGACCCTGACAGAGGCAGACCTGACTAATGCGGACCTGACCAGGGCGAACCTGGCCGATGCGAACCTGAACGATGCGAACCTGACCGATGCGAACCTGAACGGGGTGGATCTTACAGCAACGCAAAACTTGACTCAGGAACAGGTTAACTCTGCCGATGGTAGCAAGAGCAAAACCAAGTTGCCACTAGGCCTCACCTATCCCGATCATTGGGACGAAGTCTAAGCCCGCAGCAACCGTGCCTCCGCTTCATTTTCCACGGCCGGCAATACTTTGCGTCGGCCCGTCTGTAGAAACCGATGTCGCAGCCGTGGGAAGCTGAGACCTACCTAATCTATTGTCGTACCTGCCGGAAGTAGATGCTGTGCTGCAGGCAGCCCTTAGTAAAGAGGACTGGCGTAGGTTGACGGCCGTCGAGAAAGAAGAGACCAGCTAAGGAGGAGTGTTTGAGGTGGGTATTTTTGTTGAAGATTTTGACGAAGAAAAAGCGGCTATCCAGCATTTGGTGAAGGTCAGTGGCCGCCTGTGGATTTACTACCTCGTTTACATAGTGTTGGCGTTATTCTGTTTGCGCGACGAGGTCGCTGGTTTCCAATTTCTTGCGGTTATCATTCTTTTCTGCCTGGGTACGATTCACTTTGACGTAATGCAAAGCCGTATCGAAACGCGGCAAGCCTGGCTTTCTCAGTGGCGTAATTCGAGTGAGATGCGGGCATTTGTGGAACGAAGAACAAATTCCATTTAGGGGGTAGATGTATGTTTCTGGAAGCAATTGGACTTCTTCTGTTGGTAGTTCTGTTTCTGATCTATCGACAGATCCGAAGCATTCACCTGTCCATACAGAATGCGATTTCGGGTGGCCCTGGCAATGCAATTTACCAGATTAACAGTGCGGTAAACGCGCTGGCAGGAAGTGACCATCTGAGCGGGGGCAATGATACCATTGGATCAGTGAACCGGGTCGCAACTGAACTTGAACAGCTAAATGATCAAATCAGCATAATCGACGATAGATTGTTGAATCTGGAGCCACGAAAAGTTGCTAGTGTCTCTGAAGATTTTTGATCCAACAAAGGAGCGAGGTGTTTAAGATGAGGGCTACGTTCTCGAATGCTGAACTTGAACTATTTGCCGAATTGCTGGCCAGTGACGTGGAATTTGCTGTTACTGGTGGGGCGGCGGTTAACTTACATGGTCACGATCGCGAGCGCTCCGACCTTGATATAATCTTCAACCCCGAAGCTGGAAATTTGGACAAGCTGCATGGGGTAAAAATTGGAACGCATACTCTAAGTCAAAGGGATATCCATGTATTTAAGGAAGGTGAGGGAGCTATCCAGAGTATTCCTGGATTTGATCTTCTGAAAGAGACCAAGTCAGTCCCTATTGCGGACATTTTCTCTGGAAAGGTCCTGAAATCCGTGGACGGTATGGACATCCCCGTTATTTCCCGCGATCACCTCATTCGCGAAAAAACCTGTGCTGGTAACGATATCGACCGATTGGATGTTGATGCACTGAATTCCGGAACCGAGTCCAACTAAGGAGCCCATCGGCGAGCGGCCCGCGGTTGCAAACAAAGGTTGTTTGGGCACGGGCCGCTCTCCCCACCCACGTCATAGGCGGATTGAAAAATATCTAGTGCGAAATTGATAACGGTCCAGAAACGGAGGGCTTCGGGAATGAAAAATCGCGGATCAAGCCCTGAAAATGAGTTTCCCAAAAGTGCCTGAATTACGGCTATATAGGCCGAATTTGGTTGATTGGCTGGGAAACCCTTTTCTAATCAATACATATGGTTAGATCGTAAGGGGTTTCGTTTACACCGAAGATGTCGGGAGTTCGAGCCTCTCACGACCCACCACATACCCCACGCATAATAATAAGGCCAATCGGCACGCGCTTACGGGTTCTGGTATGGTAACTTTGTCTATTAGGTATGGTAATAGGCCTGATGTGGCACAGTGATTTCCGGTCGTGTTCGGTTAGCTGTCGCGCTCAGAACAACATTGAATCTGATCTAGAACGCTGGGTACGCCAGCGTCTATGCCCGCCTCTCCAGTTTGGGGCCTTGGAGGTGGGGTTGGAGGGACAGGCACCAGCAGGTCAGGTAGAGAGTAAGGCTCCTATGTCGGCCCTATTACAGCGGGGCTACCCGCAGGGAAATCTCCAGAGACCAATTTCTCGCATTGTCGCGGAAAGAAAAAGAACGTATTTCCCGCAGTCCTCTTGAGCAACAAGAGATTTCGACACTAATCCAGATAACTGTCGAACTTCATGCGCGAGCACTTGAGCAATCAAAAGATGGAAGATGGTGGTTGCCTGTACTGACTGCGCTGATCGCTGCTGCATCAGGCATAGGTGGAACCCTTCTTGGAGCTATCTTAACTTAAGAACCGTTGGAAAGGTGCTCTTTGGAAAAAAAGAGCAATTGCAGAAAAGCGAGGGCTAGCTCCCTGCAGATTAGCCGCTCATCATGAGCGTGTGTGTCAGCCTAGCTATTGGGCGGCTTATCAGCTTGCGAACCTATGTTTGAGACGTTTCCCTATTAGTCCGTGGAGTTTCGCTGTTGCGGCTCCTTCCATTCAGGTTACTCCGTGGATTTTTACAACGTCGGACCATTCTCTGTCCGGTATTGACATTTTGTGAATGCAATGATATAACATATCAACAAAGAGAGCGCTACTGGTGCTCTCTTTCGACGCCGGGGGCGCCGTATTCACCAACATTCAAACCAACATGGAGGGTCCAAATGGATCTCGGACTCCACTCGATATCCACTCAGGATATTTGCAAACTTTATGATGTCACATCACGCACCGTGCACCGCTGGATTACGGCGGGCGACGACCCTGCACCGCGCCTGCGCAGCGACAGGGATCACTATTTTGCGCTTGCCGACCTGTTGCCGCGTGTGCCTCGTGACCCGGCACCACTGTTGCGCCTAGACGGGCAGAGACGTCCGCACACGCCTCCCGATGTCGATCTGGGACACGAGATGGCTATTCGATCAAGACTGCTGTGGAAGGCTCTCAGTGATGCTCAGCGCCAGAGGCTAGGTCAGATACAGAGCGGGTTCCGCGAAACGATTGCTCGGGCGTTGTGGGAGAAAGTCATCTTCCTAGAGCCAGCTTACCTCACACAGGCGCTGTCGCTGCACTGCATGGTGCAAGCATGATAGCTGCACAGGCCGCAAGAATGCTGAGTTTCTGTCCGAGATGTTGGAACAGAACTGGTTCACTGAGGACGATCTTTTTGACACGGACGGCCTGCACATATTGGACGCCGGGGAAGAGATCGACGAGACAACGAAGGGACAGGCTAGAGAGTCGGCGTCAGCCGATGGTAAAGACCTTCTGACCTTGGATATCACCGGGCCTCTGGGCAACACCATGGACAAGGCCAAGGCAGTTCTAAACTACCGCTACAAGGCCGTGAACATCGGTGGTGATATGGTATTTATCCGGGTTCCTGATTTCTCGATTGATAACGAGTCCCGCATGGAGATCTGGAAGGAACTGCCCCTTCGTCGTTTCCATGATGACCGTAAAGTTCAAGTCAAGAAGACGAAGACGGACAAGAACGGCAAGGAGACGGTCGAGTGGGAATGGGTGAACCCTGTTGTTGAGTTTGCCGCGACTGCCAAACGGCATGGCCGCGTTGTTTTCGCACCGCCACCAGCCCGCACCCCGTCAACATCACTTAACCTGTTCCAAGGGTTCCAGCTTGAACCGGTCAAGGGTGATTGCGAGGATCTGGAGGCATTCATTAAGGATATCATCTGCGATGGCGATGCGGACGTATTCAAGTGGGTTTGGCATTGGATGGCGCACCTGTTGCAGCGCCCCGGAGAGAAGCCCGGAACCGCTATTGTTGCGCATGGCGCGGGTGGTGCTGGTAAGGGTACATTCGGCGAAATATTGCGTGCACTGGTGCATCCATATTCAATGCACGCGGGTGATGCCGATCAGATCCTTGGAAAACACGTAGGGCCTACGCTGGCGAATTCATTGATCTGTAGTTCCGAAGAGTCGTTCTTTGCAGGGGACAAGCGGCAATCTGACAAGCTGAAAGGCAAGATCACGGAGCCGATGCAGAACGTCGAGCCGAAACATGTCCAAGCATTCGAGATGCCGAGTTTTACCCGGTATTATATTGAGGGCAACGGTGCACAACTCGTCAACATCGAGAACAACGGGTCTGAACGCCGGTTCTGTGTCACCGAGGTTAGTGACGCCCGTTGTGGTGATCTGGAATATTTCAAGGATCTGCGTCAGCAGATTGATGGGCCAGAGCTTGCAGCGCTTGCCTATGAGTTGCGGCAGTACAATCCCGCATCAGTGGGCATGGAGTGGGGCGACGTCCGCCGTGCACCTGACACCATCGCGCGGAAGCGCATGGGCTACCAGAGCCGTCCAAAAGCGGAGCGCGCACTTCTGAAGGCAATCGAGGAAGGGAAGATCACGTTCGGGCCTATCGGACGAGAACTGGAATACGAACTGGCTGACGATGAGGTCACCAAGATCAGCTCGCAGCACTGTCGTGACTTTCTCAAACCTTACGCGAACCAACATGCAGCGGATAGTGACAACGTCATAAAGCTGGCGGAGAGAATCTTCGGGAAAGATCACGGCTTCGTCAAAAGTAAGACAGTGATCGACGTCGCAATCAATAACCACGGCATTGTCGATATGGCCGCCAAGAATGTTGCATACTTCGAGTTCCCGGCTGGTAATTGGCTTCGGGAGAAGATGCGAGGGCTGGGCTACCTGTGGGCGCCTAGGTGACACTGTACGAAGAGGGGGGGGCCGCGTTAGCGGCCCTTGCCATGCGGGGCGGTGGATTTCTGGCTACCGGAAATAATTTCCGACCATTTCCGGTCCGTTTCCGGTGATTTCCTATATAAACAAGGGCTATTTCGGTTTTTCTGGTTTTTTATAGTAAAAGAATAAAAAGAGAACAGCAGTAGTTCAGCGCATCACACCGCACCGCTCACGCAAAACCCGCCCACCAGACCGGAAAATCGGAAATAATCACCTAACTAACTGAAGATAAACAATAAAGACAGGGAGTAGACCGGAAATGGACCGGAAAAACCAGAAATGGACCGAAAAACGTCGCCCAGATCAGTCCTCAGTATCCCCGTCCATGATCGTTCCCTTTCCGATGACTCGGCGAGACATTAGGCCCGCGCCCACTAGTTTTGCGTGGGATGCGGCACCCGGCAACCTCGGCAGTTCAATCAGCTCTTTTAATCTAATGATCTCTCCTCCAAGTATGTCCAACTTCAGTGACAGTCTTGCGATGAGTAGGTCTTTGTCGTCACCGCTCGTCTCCAGTTTCGTGAACCCATTCGCCACAGTAACCGGGTTGCTAACCGCCACACCGCCATCCAACTTCACAATCTGGCCTTTGATCCTCTTGGCCGCTTCTTTATGAGAAGTCGGATCATCATGCACATACTGGATGATGTTGATGCCGCTAATGTCGAAAGGGGGCTTTTTGTCCCAGTCCGACAGCATAATGCAGGGCTTTTGAACTGCGTGTCGGATGCCGAGTTCATAGAATACGTTGGGATTGGAGCCGGATAGGTCTGTAATCACCATGTCCGCTTTGATCAGGTGCTGAACAATCTCCGTTGTAATGTGTGTTGGGTTGTCCAAGCGATCAACTCGGATGGGTTCGTCATAGTCCAAATCCGCAAGCGCAGGCTTGATGATATATTCAAGGACGCAATCGGCTTGCCGCCTTACCGCAGAACCTTCATCTCCGATGGGAGAGATGACGAAGCATGTCTTTTGAGCCATGAGTAAATTCCTGAGAGAATGTTGAGGCAATCATACGCAGTAGCCTGTATTGCGCAACTTGGGCTTGCCCATCGCCTTGGCAGTTACACCATCGCACTTATACTCATACTGCAGCCCACTTGCGTGCATATACGCACATAAGCCCATATATACGACCAATCGGTCGGGCATACCCCTCCCCAGCAGCCGCCGGCCGCGAGAACGCCAAGTATTGTAAAGAGTTGTAGAGGGCTGACAGATGTAGCCTCAAGGTCACGCCCATTCTCAACGCCATCACGCAGCCCCACACCACTAGAAACACGCATCGAACCGCATTGGCAAAGATCTGACGCATTAGAAAATCGGCACCAGCCCGGACTTGCACTCCCACTTGCGAATCGCTCGCAACAATTGTCTTTATGACGAATTCTGGTAGCACGCACTTGCATGCCGATAAGGTGGAATATTCAGTATGCATTGGTATACAATGCCAGCGGGTGCCACCTGTTGAGAGGGTGGCAACCTGTGCGAGTGTGAACAGTGTAGTTTTCGACCACCACCGTGCACATCAACGTGTGCACCGACATGCACAGCATCGTGCAGAGCACTGGGTCCGTAAGCGCTCTCAACACCACCAAACATACCAATCAACCACCGCATAAATGATCTGGCACCGTATCGACTGCCGTAAGAAATCTGACCAACTGTTCGATATTATGGATTGGTGTTTTTGAGCAGTGACCATTTTTCCTAATACGCGATTTGGCGCGAAGATATCTCATTTTGTGATGCCCAACCGCATACGGCAATACAACCGGTACAAACTATTCACCCGGCTCCTCACCGCAGTCGCTAGATCTTCTGGCGAATGGCTCTTTGAAAGGCTGCCGCTCAATCAGGCAGTTCATTGGTCACTTCGCTGAAGCATCTAGCCTTGTCAGAGTCTCAATAGGGATGTCCCTAAACATACTGATACATTTCCACAAAATCAGTCTCAAAATTACTGGCGAATCATCCTATTGATACTGTATCGTTGGTTTTAGGTTCATATGAGATTTGGAGGGTGCGGCGATGGAAAAATGGGGCTACGTGCGAGTATCGGTAAATCGCAAAGAGCAGGCTGCCGGGTGGGAAGACCAGATCGCGAAGCTCGAAGCGATGGGCTGCAACAAGATATTCAAAGAAGAGGCTTCAACCCGAAACGAACGCCCTGTGTTCGATGGGATGATGGCAGAGGCCACTACGCGCGCTGCCCTGACCGGTAAGACCGTGACTTTATGTGCGGCCAAACTTGATAGAGCGTTCCGCGACCTAGCAGCGGCTGACGCCGCTATCACCAGTATGCCGAATGCTAATGTCATCTGGCATCTACCCGATGTTTCAGACAAGCCGCTGGACCCCAAAGACCCCGGCCAGATGCTGCTGATGCGAATGATGGGTGCTGTGGCTCAATTTGAGCGCGACAGGTTAGCCGAAAGAAGGGCCTATGGCATCGCCAAGGCCAAAGCTGACGGCAAGTACAAGGGCCGCAAACCTACAGCTCGTGCTAAGTCGGCAAAGGTCGTTGAGTACCGGTACGAGCGGGGCATGAAACCTGATGAGATCGCCAAGCTGTTGGACATCGGTCGGGCATCAGTGTTCCGCATTCTTAAAGACCACAAGGTGGTACAAGATCAGCAAACAGATTCATTTCAGGCGATAGATCGATAGGTTTGCCTGCATTCATTTGAGTAACTAAGTCGCCAGCACGGTGGCAATCTGGAGATCACCATTTCTTCGCACGTGAGACGTACAGAGCCGTCGGTACAGTGCGTTGCTGAGGTGGTGATCTTGGGGTGGGTCTGCGTTAGCGAATTGGCCTTGTGTGGTGGCACGGAGGGACCCAGACTGGATATGCACGTTAAAGTTGCGATATCGCTCAGCCCCTACAGACGCAGGGCATAGCAACTCAGAAAGTTGCTCTGTCGGTAAAAAAATTCCCGTAGATAGTCCAATTCGGTTTGGACGTTGCCAACGGATTGACCCACTCTAAGTTTCCAGATCCATTCCAGTATGGTATTATATTATAACAGAAAAATAACCATTGGGCAGATATGAGACGCGTTTTTAGTCGCGAAATCCTCGCGGAGATTATCCAACACCACGCAGAACGCGGAATACGCGGCAGAGGGGCCTTTAGTCGAGCCGACAATAGTGCGTATCGTGCTGTCCTCCGCCGTGGGTTTACAGAACTGTTTGATCTGTATTTCACGCCAGTGCGTCGGTGGACGCTGAAAGATGTGGCCCAGATCGCAGATAAGTTCTTGGATAGGTCAACTTGGGCTGCGGAGCACCCGGCAAGCTACTCTGCCGCCTGCCGCCTTCGCATATTGGACCGTGTAGGGCCTCCCAGCCTAAGGACGCCCGCCAATGCGCCATGATTAACGACCCGAAGTGATCACTGAAGACGATATTCGGTCTGCCTCATCGGCTAATTGCACCCGTGCTGTTTTTTTGGATTGGCAATCCCGAATTGTGGGGACTGGTCCGCAGCCGGAGTCTACTCAGCATGATCATATATGACCGTAAGAGCTGCACCCCGTGGGCCAATGCGCGCAAAAGAACAATTGAAACAATAACAGAGGCGGCTACCGACTCTGTGGATTGCAGGAACATCCCGACGCAAGGTTTTGTCTAACCTACTCCGATTGCTGACGACTAGATCGGCCCAATCAAGTTCGGTGGGTGGATGTCACCTGTTTACTCACCCACTCGGATTTCTGAACTGGTGGCGATCCACCGCGCAGTAGATTTTGCCCAGCAAACCATGAGGGGGGGGGCGGATTGGTACTGCGGCAAGGCTTTTGAACTCGGTTTGTCCAACAGAATGGAAGTTGATTTTTAGCCTCGAAGCCCAGAAATAGGCCTTCGCATTTATGTAAAGCCAGAGATCAGGAATAGCGATCAAGGTAGCCAAAATACCGAATTTGAATGGACACAGGAGCTGAAAGATTCGGACGTGAAAAATTCCGTGGACTGCAGAGGTAACAATTCCTTCGCGGCGGATGTCTTTGTAATCGCCTTCCGGGCACCGGAAAACCGGATGGTCGAACGGCTTTGGCGGTTCCAGATCTACTAACCAGATCTACTAATGAGCGAAACTCGACGTATTTGAAGCTGGCTCAGAAGCACGCGGCAGGACCGGAAGCTGGCCAAGTTTCCACAATGAGCAAAGCCCATATTCACCTCAAAGGACATTGACGTCGGATAAAGCCAATGAGAACAGATTGAAGACCATGAAAGTTGTAGCGTAAATGAAACCCGGTTCCTTCCTATAAGGCTGCAAGATAGTCAAAAAACGAGCTACTTCTGGCGTTGGTGTTA
This sequence comes from Paracoccaceae bacterium, assembly GCA_013214575.1. GTDB lineage: Bacteria > Pseudomonadota > Alphaproteobacteria > Rhodobacterales > Rhodobacteraceae > Parasedimentitalea. Next base: position 13,402 of record JABSSD010000061.1, read on the forward strand.
AGAAGCATGAGGTTCATCGAAATCAGAAAATGACTGATGATGGGCAATTTTTTTGTGCAGGCGGTCAAGCCAGTCCCGACAGGGCAATCGCGTTTGGAAATTTGAGCGCAATAAGGGTGAACAAAAGCCGAACCGACCGGCTCTCTCGTTGCGCTCATGGTCAAATTTTTTAGATTTCGATCTCGTTTCGACGAGACAAATCCAAACGAGATTGCCCTGCCAGTCTCGAACTCTCTCAGTAATGGAAGGGGACACGCAGTACTCATTACTGGGCACCTCTATAAATACCAATATCCCGACATTTGTGTGGTGCAACCCATTGATTTAACGCGATACAGAAGTTGAACATCTGTATTAGTAGAGGTGCCCTACTGCCATAGTCGACTTTTGTACAAAAATTTGATATTGTCACTTAACCTTACTGTCCAATAGGAAGTGATGTGAAATGCAACGTTTTGCCGTAACCCATGAGAAATGTTCATTATTTATCGTCACGGCTGTTTTGATCTCCAATTCTGCGGCGGCATCGGAGTGTCTTGCCCTGTATAGAGATCACTCAAACGGCGCTTTCAGGCATGCCTTAAGTTGTGTGGCAATTGGGACACCAAGTTGTGTAAACGCCATGGCGGAATGGAATGACGCACTTGCGCAAAAGAAAATTCTAGTAAGTGACTGTAAATTGGGGAATCGTGTGGAGGTTAATGCGGGGCAAGAGCAAAGTAGCCAGAGGACACCTCTTGACTATGCCGTGGATCTAACTTTATCGCTGAACACAATGCGAGACACTCACAGCATTAGCAAGAACCAAACTGGTCTCGCAATAAACTACCTTAATCAAGAGTCGTCCAGTAGTTTAAATGAGTTCCATAATCTTATATCGAAGTTTGACGCAGAATCCAATTATGGAATTAGAAGCGCTGAGAGTGGATTTACTTCTTACCAAAGTAACTATAGCCGGATTCGCCAACAACGTTCGTCTCAATCGAACTTTGTTAGATCGACTTATGAAAACAGAAATATGGCGGAGGAACTGGCACGGAACGCAGCAATCAGTAATGAGTCTGGAGTTATTTTTGAAAATACTAGGCAGGGGGACTCTGGGCGAACGCAAAGAGGCCGTGTAGCTTTGGAAACGTTCTCCGATATTTTAAGTGTATTTGCGGCAGTTGCAACATCTAGAAACTATCAACAATACCGATCCTACCAACAATACAATTCATATCAACAAATGGAACGACCGATGGGATTGCAGCCCAGTGGAAGGATGGAAGAAGCATTCTCCAACTCAGCGAACGCAATAATTTCGTACAATCCAGCGATAACAGGTAGAAGTCAGGACGGATTGGGCTGGTGCGGCGTCCCTAAGGCTGGTGACACTCGTGGGACGCTAGCATGCGAATGATTGAAGGGAGCTAGGATTGGATGCTCTTGCATGAGGTGCGCTTTCAGAAAGTATTTTTGAAGTTATTTTTTTACTTTGTGATTACTTTGGTAATAATGGTGGCGTCCGCAAAGTCACTATTATCACAGGTTGCCCCCGACTTTGCAATGACTGATGCGGAATTGAAAGTGGTTTTGGACTCGGAGGAATGGACGTCCGACATAGGTGACTTTCGCCGAAAAGTTTTTGAATTTTTAATCGAAGAGCAAAACGATGTCGGGCTAAACATTTTGATCAAAAATGGGATGGATCCTGATATCGTAGTGGATTCCAATTTGCCTGCTGCGATGTATGCTGCAAAAATTGGTGCTTCAAAATCACTCCAAATTTTGTTCGAGAATGGCGCAGATTTTAGCAGCGAAACTTCTGAAGGCTTAACTGTTCTAAACTTAGCTGTGCAGAGCGGAAACATTGCAACTGTCAGAGTTGTTCTCGAGACTGGCTTATCCCCCGATTTGGTTTCCGTCGGGTGGCCTGTTCGGCCCGTTCTGCTTGCAGTTTCTGGTGGTGAGGCTGGCATCGCGCAAATTCTTTTGGAATATGGTGCGAACCCTTTAAGGCAATTCGGTGAAAAATACGGTGTCTATGAATTGGCGGAAGTGTTGGGCCTTGAATTAGCTGTTGTTTTTACTGACAAGAAGGGCAAAATTATTTGGGACTTTCTTTTTGGAGAACATGAAATAGCAGGTGAAACTCCAGTTGGCATTGTGCGGGCGGTTGGTTCAGTCGAGGAAATGTCATCAACAATTGCATCAGGTCTTTCCGTATTGGACGTGGCCAATTGGCTCAACCCTGATACGTGGCATGCAAAGAATGATTTTCATCAAGCAGCGGCTCAACGCGCGTTTTCCCTAATAAAGGAATGGTCTGAGAACCTTTCTGACAATGAGGCCGACCGATTCAGATATTTGCTGGTCCATGACGAGAAATTCAGAGAATACCTGCACATGGTCACCAATATGTATCTCGAGCATCGTAATCAGGATGAAGGGCTACTTAGCGGTATTGTTGGCATAAGAAGCGCCGATGATGCGTTTGGTCTCGTAACTAGGCTCATTGACGCTGGAGAGTGTGCGTTGGCAAGTAAGACTGTAAGGTGGTTGTTCGATTATGCCGACGCTTACAAGAAGCTGGAGATAATGGGGGGGAACCGAGCATCTGATGGATTTAATTGGTGCTGGTCATTCGCGTTAACTTGTTCTGATCGTGAATCTGCCAAATTATTCAAATGGGTAAAATACCACAACGCTCCCATGATCTACGGGGCGGATGCTAATAGGGACACAAATAGTGTATTTATGTATGAGGATAATCATATTGCGGATGCGTTGCTAGCTCTTGGAAGCATTGAGACACTGCGGTATGTGCCACCCAGAGTTCCAAGTTTTCATGTCTCGAATTTGAGAAGTAGCGATACATTGAAATGGCAAAAGTTCTTGTCGGATCAAGGGTATTATACAATGGATATAGATGGAAATTGGGGTGTTGGGACTTCTGCGGCTGAGATTATTTATTGCGAGTACTTAGCGGCGCATATATTAAATGCCATTGGCGACTCTACGGAGGAGTTTGTCGAGAAAAATGGATTTTACTGGTTTCCCTCTGATGATGGAAGTGAAGTTTATTTGCGATCATTTAATTACTATGGATATCTCGAGATAAATTCAGTAGGTGTGAATGTGGGTGTTGAACTTTGGAAGGAAAATCTCGCGTCGATGAGGTTTGGTGAGATTTCAAGTTGCAGGATGGAAGTAGCGCCGGGTTCACAAGTGGTGGTGTCCAACTATCATTGGAATCGTAGTGTTCGTTTTATCACGTCGTCACCTGAAGATTACGTAACTATTACTATAGAGGACTAATATAGTCTGTTCCTCTATGCGTGTCGTTTTGGCCGTTAATTAAATAATTTGTATTTATATTTAATTTCGAATGTTGGTGCAATGTGGGCGCGCAGGTAATAGGTGCATTGTTCTATATCCCTGTCTCTTATATTTTGAATATTTGGTAGAGGGATGAGCGACCAATTAAGGTGAATTTTGTAAGATATGTTGATCTCATAATTATTCGGTCTAGGCTTTGAGCTTGCTGTGCAGCTAATGCCTAAACGGCGAGACTGGGCGTCGTTGAGGGCATCGAATTGGTCCACAACCTAAAACGCCAAAATACCAAAATCTGTGTGTTGCTGCCCGTTGAATTCGGTCAAGGCCGGCCAAAATAGAGTAGGAGAGGGGCCTTGGAAGCTAAGAGAACGTCAATGTGTACTTATGGGCACCCATATTATGCCATTTTCCCGGCCGTCGTGCTATGCAGTCCGATAATATGGAAAGGCACTGAACTTGAAACTTGCACTAATTGTGGTGCCCGTATGACTAATTTGGATGAGGCATTCAAAATCCCCAACTGGCAACAGCGTCACCAGTAAGTAATACTATCCAGCGCCGCCTTGACCTTTGCACGCATGCCTTCATCTTCGCCCAAAATACCGCCGTAATGACGTCCTTTATCCAGTTTTTTAACGTGGCCAGTGACGCAGACTTCCAGATGCGTGCTGTAACCGTCTACACTGCGTAGGCGTTGCAGCAGCGTATCCTTGGTGGAGTAGAGAACTTTTCGAGGGTCAGTGATCATCGCCTTTTTACGAATACCTTGAAAGGATCGTCGCATTGCTTCCTTGAGTTTCTCAGCGTTGTAATCGCAATAAATTTTTCCTCTGTGTTTTCCAGTGAAAATACAGTCTTCAAACCCGCCGGATTGGGTGAACTGGTGAAAGTCTTTGACGTGGTCAGAAAGCGGAATGTACCGCTTGATACCTGTCTTGGTTCGTTCAACAAAAATGTAGTCTGGTGTCACTTCGCCATGGTCACGCAACCAGAAAAATTCTGTAGGGCGCAGGCCAGACCAGAGCAACACGCGAAGGCACATCAAAAACGCGCGGCGTCGTCCCTCTGAAAAGTGTGATCTGGTATTATGTGGCCCCCATTCTTCCTGCGCCACCTCCCAGAGTCGTTTTATTTCGGCCCGGTTGAACGGAAGGTACATGGAGTCCTCCACGCTGTTCGACTTCGGCATTTCCAGAAACTGGACAGGGTTCGATACAAGCCTTGGTACTTTATTTTCTTTCAATGCGTACCGAAAAACAGAATTCAGACCGTCAAAATACTTGTGAATTGACCCGTTCCCTATGCCCGGATCATCGAGCAAATAATCGCGGTACTCCTGCAGAAGTTCAGGGGTTAGGGATACAAGCGAAGGCTCGTGTTCGAACCCCTTTTCTTCCTCCAAGAACTTCAGAAGCTTGGCCGTAGTCACCTTATGATTGGCAATCGTGGCTGGCTTGGTGTTGCGCAATTTTGCAATGTGTCTGTGAAGGCTGGTCAGTGTGTGTTTCGGGTTCACCAACGCTTCACCACCGATTTCTTGTATGCGCGCATCTAGCGTGATCTTCATAGCGTCGTACATTGCGGCGTCCACTGGGTCGGCAGGGCGCTGGGGCTGCATGACGTCCATCAGTGCTTCGCCTAATGGGCTTTCATCGTTTAGCAGGTCAACTGTTTCGCGGTCTCCGAATGCATACGCCGCGAAATAAGCCAGTTGTTGAAGTTCTTGTTTTGGGGGCAGGGTGCGGGCGGACTTCATCTTGTCGCGGGTTTGCATCCATTGCCCCGGATTTCGATCCATTGGCGGGACGGGTTCTCGTTTACCATCTTCACCGATGCGTAATTTCATGCCGGGGCGTTGGCGGACAAGCATTGCCGCAAATTCTTCATATTTGCGCTGTACGTGTTTGGCCTGATCCTCGGGTGTCGCCAGTTGTGCCAACAGTTCGTCGTGAGACGCGGCGTAGGCCCGTGCCTTGTCCACAGCCGCGCCGTAGTTGGATCCAAGGGACAGATCCCACACTTTTTTGCCGATGGCCTCTTGGGCGTGTTTCGGGACCTTGCGCTGATATTTGTACCGCCCGTTTTTTGCTGCGCTCAAGTGCGGGATCCGGTCAACTTCCTTGGCGTTCATTTGAGGCGTCCCTGAGTGATAAGTATGGTAATTTCACCTCATTGGTATGGTAATAGTCGGCCTATTTTGCAAGTGCATATGTAAAAAGCACTTATTGCTGGGTACTTTGGTGAAGTCAGCGGTGAGAGCCTCTCACGACCCACCATCCAATCCCATTGAACTTACATATATTACTGCCTATCAAGAGCTTGCGCCGCCTCAACTAGTACGCAGAGGCAGTACACATGAGATATGCAATGCCCAACCCAAAACTGATTGGAACGACTTACTACCTGCGAATCCGGGTGCCGAACGACATTGTCACTGCGGCGAAGGGGACTGAGGTCGCTGTTCGAGTTGGCGACGATCTTGTTTCTGCGAAGGTCGGGGAGGTGGTTAAAGTATCCCTCAAGACCAAAGACCCCGCTGTAGCTAAGCAAAGGTTCACCCAGGCGCTGGCCTCGGTGGACGCCCACTGGGAGGCGTTGAAGCATGGTCCGTCCAAGTTGACCCATAAGCAATGCAATAGCTCTTGCTGGTGAGGTCAGGCGCGCTTGGGTGACAATTTTGGACGATGAACCCGGCGATCCGGCAATGTGGCAGCCTGGACAGACTTTGGACGCCAGCGCAATGAATCCGGAACCTCATCCATTTTCAGCACTTGCTGTTGGGGATCTGCCTGCACCAAGCAACTTGGCGGGAAGGAGGAGCGCTTCGGGGGACTCGTTGACAACATCCTGAGGCGACACTGTCTTATTGTGGATGCGGTTGGTGTTGGTCCCATAGTTCATCTCCTTTGTTGCATAATATGCTATCAAAGGGGGCACCAAACCGTGACAGGTCCAGCCTGTGCATAGGTCTTGATCGGGTTCCGGGATAAGCCTGTCTCGCGGCTCACGGACCGGATGCTCCGCCCATCTCGCAAAACAAGAGGTCGGATGTTCGCTGCATTTTCATCAATAACAGCTGTATAATCTGAGCATTCAATGAAAGGGCAGCGGGCGGGTTACCTTTAAATGCTGATTACCCACCTAAGTGGGTCAATTTTGCATGCTGATCTACAGAGATGGAGGGGGACAAGGCAAGTGGGATCGGGCATCGCCCAACCAAGCCATACCACCCCTCGACGAACGGACAAGTCGAGCGGATGAACCGCTTAATCAAGGACGCGACCGTGAAGCGGTATCACTATGATAGTCACGATCAACTCCGCTGATATCTCGGGGATTTCCTTGCTGCCTACAATTGCCCGCGCCGTCTCCAGACACTCAGCGGCCTGACGCCACACGAATACTTCTGCAAAATCCGGACTTCTGAGCCAGATCGTTTCATTCTAAATCCAAACCACCAGATGCCGGAATTGAATATCTGAAAAGGCCAATTTTCCATTGAATTTTTCGCATTCGTATTAGGTAGACAGGCATCGAACATGTTTAGTTTACTGTAATTGAGGTGCGATGTTTCAAAACCCAGGTGCCCAGCGATTTGGTCGTGATGAGTCCGGAGTTGTTCTGGTCGAAACGATTCTGGTGATCCCCGTCTTGCTCACGATTTCGCTTATTATTATTTACTTTGCGGCGATTTTCCACTCGATGGCACATCTCGAGCGGGCCTCGAGGATTGCTTCGCGCGAACTGTCATTGGGGCGGGCCGATGATGAGACAAACGGTGTTTTGACCGCCTGTAGTGCGATCACCGGCATAGGGGCCGGCGGCGGCGTCAGTGTTGAGCAAATTGCCTGCGATCTGGCGGAACGATCAATTGGTACCCATTTTGTCATGGCGTCTGACGGCACCAGTGATGGGTTTGGCAGCGAGGGGGCCGATGCCTTTGTGCAGCTGGTGGTGCCCGAGTCGAGCCTGCTTCCGTTTGGCGTCTCTCCGTCAGCTGATGACGGCAGAGTTTTTGCCGCCAGATCGACCCTGCGCATGCAACAGCTGGATAGTGAATGATGCGCCGTTTTTTGAAAGATCAGTCCGGAACTGTGTTGGTTGAATCCCTGATCGCCATGCCGATCCTGGTGCTGTTCACCTTTGTGATTGTTCAGCTTGGCTATGTGTTCTTTGTGTCCTCGACGATGATCCACGTGTCGCAGCATATCTCGCGGGAGATTGCCGTTGGCGGTGCTGATGACGAGACCAATGGCACCTATACCGCTTGTGGATCGCTGACCGGGGTGTCAGCAGATGGGCTTGAAAGTGCCGAGAGCATGGCCTGTGATATGATGGCCAACATCCCCGGCGATTTTTCGGTTTTTGCCAGTGACACTGTGGCGGGCGGCGCTGCGATGCCTGGCGACAGTATTCAGGTGTCCATTCGGATCCAGACAATCGCCATGATCCCAATCGATGCCATGGGGATGGCGGATAGTTTTGCGACCTATTCGGTGTCTGCCCGCCATATAAAGGAGTGATCCACAATGATGATCCGCAAGACGCTCATTGCTTTTGCCCGGGATACTTCAGGGGTCGCAATGGCCTATTCAGTGATGGTGTTGATTGTTCTGCTGATTGCGGTTGGTTTTGCGATCGATTCCGCCAACGTCATTTACACCCGTGCCCGCCTGCAGAATGCGGCGGATGCAGCGGCACTGGCAGGCGCGGCTTTTATCCCCGAAAACACCGGCTCCATACCTGCTGACGTCAGGGCAGATATCCTCGCCGAGGCAATACTGTTTGCCCAGAAGAACATGACGACAACGGATCATGGCGATGTGTTGGTGCAGGTGGATGTGATCCTGGGGTTCTGGGACAGCGATGGCGAGTTGGGCCCAGCTCGCAATTTTTATCCCGAGGGATCACCCGGCATTGAGATGCTGAATTCGGTGGCCACAACCACGCGAAAATCCTCGGCCAATGACAATGCCCAGCCGATGTTCCTGATCGGAATGGTTGCTGCCGACACGTTGGATATATCGGTCAGCGCAATTGCCATTGCACCGCCCCCGTCCGAGGGGCAGGGCTGCATGTCGGCAGGGTTCTTTGCCTTGGGAACCGCCGAAGGTGGCAGCTCAAATGAGCTGCGCGATGGCTGGTGTATTCATGGCGAGGAAGGGGTCAAATTTGGCTCGCAAAACAGTATCGAGGGCGGCCCGGATGCGGATTCGCAGGCGACAATCAGCATGCCGTCCCCCAATGGCAATTACGGCGAGGGTGGGTTTGATTTTGGCAGCGATAACGAGGTGGTGCCAGAAGAGTTTTTTGACGACGGCAGCTGGGCGAACAATGACTTGCCCGATATAGTCGAGACTGCGACAATTGCCGATTACCTGAACCCGTCGATAGATTTCATCTTTGATCTCAGCAAGCCAGCCGGCCATTCGGACCATATCCAGGCCGCGCAAGACATGGTCGACACCCTATACGGTGATTATCCGGGCGGCTACCCACCTGGGATCTCAACCATCATCTACAGCGCCGACAACGTGGATATCGACTACAATTTCACCAACGCCCTGATTGTGTCTGAAAAGAAAATAACAATTGGCTCGAATGTAACCATGAACAATGTGTTTCTTTTGGCCAAGGAAAACGTCGAAATCGGCTCCAATGTCACCATCGGGTCCAGCACCTATTGCGATTCCCCCGACGATTCGATGAATTTCATTCTAGGGGCTGAGATGGCCAAATTCGGCTCGGATGTCGAAATGTTCAATCTGCAGGTGTTTGCCGGTGATTATGTCGATTGGGGATCAAACAATGCCACCATTGGCGCAGTGTCGGTTTTTTCGGCCGGATCGCTTAAGTTTGGCTCCGATTGGGATATCCGTGGCTGTGGCGGCGCCAATCTGCTGCTGAACTATTCAAACACCCCGGTCAGCGAGCCCCTGAGGTTGGTTCAATAAATCAGGAGATTGGTGACGCGGAGAGGCCGCATTGGTCTTGCTATGACCGGCCCTTCGCTGTGGTGGTGGTCAGGAACGGCTTCTCTAATTGGGTGTTTGGGTCAAGCTCGTTTTCCTTGTTTTTTTGGGGTCATGGTCACTCATCCGGGTCACGCTTCTCTTCGCAGTCTGGTTGATGCCATGATGGCACCGCTGCAAGCATATGTCGGATCGGAA
>JABSSD010000062.1 GCA_013214575.1 Paracoccaceae bacterium
CCGAATGGGTGCTTTGTGCCTTTCGAGTATGACCAAAAACTAGGGAGATCTCTGACATGGCGACCAGTCTAAACATCAATGGAGAGACGCGGACAGTCGACGCTGCTGACGGCACCCCCCTCTTGTGGGTCATTCGCGATGAACTGAAACTTACCGGTACAAAGTTCGGCTGCGGTGTCGCCTCCTGTGGTGCGTGCACGGTGCACCTCGATGGCGTCGCCGCCCGCACCTGCGTGCTCCCCGTCTCGGCCGTCGGCGCGAAGAAGATCACTACCATCGAAGGGCTAGCGCAAACTCATTCGAGCGGGGCCCTGCATCCGGTCCAACAGGCGTGGATCGCCGAAGGTGTTCAGCAATGCGGCTATTGCCAGGCTGGGCAGATCATGACCGCATCGGCACTGCTGCGTCGCGTTCCCGACCCATCGGATAAGGAAATCCGCGAGGAAATGAGTGGAAACCTGTGTCGGTGCGGAACGTACGGTCGCATTCACCGGGCCATCACCCGCGTCGCACAGGAGGTTTGAAAATGGGAATACAAGCTGAACCGCAATCGATCAGCCGCAGGCTTTTTCTGAAAAAGACTGGCTGGATCGCCACAGGCCTGACAGTTGCCGCCTATGGCTCTTATCGCGTGGTGCGCGCCAACATGCCCGCATTACCTACATTTGATGCCCCCAAGGCCCAGGACGGGGCGGCATGGGTTCAGGCATTGGCTGACGGACGTATTCGGTTTTTCTGCCCAAGAATGGAGATGGGGCAAGGAGCTGGTCTGGGTCTCTCTCAGGTTGTGGCCGAAGAGCTAAATATCGATCAGTCCGAGATTGACTACATTCTTCCTGATACCGATCAGGTCACACCGTTTCAGATGACGGTGGGCAGCCAAAGTATCGCGCATTTCTTTGATCCGGTTTCCTGGGGGGCTGCGCAGCTGCGCGAGGCATTGCGGCGGCTGGCAGCAAAAAAATCTGGTCTGCCCGTGGATCGGATCAAGGACGGTCGGGCTGGGTTTATCTTGCCAGATGGCACCGAGCTCGGGTACGGCGCACTGGTGCTTGCCGCACCGGTGGTTGTGTCTGACGACCAATTGTTACCTGACGACGCATTGCCTCGTCATGCCCTTAGGTCCAGCAAAAAGCATAGGGCAATCGGACAAGGTTGGCGGCATCACGAACTGGAGGCAATTGTCACGGGTCAGATGACATTCGCTCGTGACGTCCGGATCCCTGACATGGCCTTTGGTGCGGTGATTTACCCGCCGGGGTTTGGGGCAAAGTTTCTAACAGCCGACAGCGCCAAGGCCCGCGCAATTCCGGGCGTCATTGGCGTTGAAATCGACAAGGGTGATGGCTTTATTGGTGTTGTTGCGGATACCCCGTTTGTCCTTGAAGATGCGATTGAGGCGTTGAATGCGCAATGGCAGATAGACAAGGCGCTTGATCAGGCCCAAATAGACTCGCGCCTTGATGTTGAAAAATTCCGTTCAGATAATGATTTTGCCCATACTCTGTTGGTATCTGGCGATCTGGGCACCGGACAGCAGAATGCCAGGCACCGTGTTGCCGGTCGTTATGACACTCCTTTCGCGGCCCACGCAGCGATTGAGCCGCGCTCTGGTCTGGTTTGGGTCAGAGACGATAAGATTGAGGTTTGGTGCGGCACACAAGACCCGTATTTTGTTCAAAAACGGGTGGCGAAGATCCTCGGTCGCGAGGCAGATGATGTGGTGGTGCACACGCACCGTATCGGCGGTGGATTTGGTGGGCGGGTGCCTTGTCAGGCATCCGAGGCAGCAGCACGTTTGTCGGCTAGGTTCAACCGGCCAGTACGAGTGCAATGGGATCGTGAAACCGAGTTTCAGAACAATTATTTTCAACCGAAATTCTCTCACTATATCGAGGCAGGTGTCACCGCTGACGGCACCATAAGCCATTGGGATCATGACGTTGTGTCTTCTTCTATCTTCACCGGGTTGGTGCCGAATTTGATTGGCAAGGCCATCGACTTGGTATCGCCGGATGATGGAACGGTTCGCGGCATCATCCCGCAATATGATATGTTAAACCGGCGCATCCGCTACGCGGCGGTGCGCACCCCGGTTCCGATCAACGCCTGGCGTGGTCTCGGGGCTGCACCGAATGCTTTTGCGATTGAGAGTATGATGGATGAACTGGCAACCAAGGCCGGTATCGATCCCCTGCAGTTTCGCTTGCAAAACCTGCCACCAAGCAGTGATCGTCTGGCCAATGTTCTGCGCCGTGTGGGTGAAATGTCCACCTGGGGTCACCCAACGCCCCCCGATACCGGGCGCGGGTTGGCTTGCGCGGTTTATAAGGACGAAACCGCTGTTGCTGTTGTCATGGAAGTTCAGATCGATCACGCAAACCGCGCATTGCGCCTGACCCGGGCGTGGTGCGCCCAGGATTGCGGACTGGTGCTTAATCCACATCAGGTCGAAAGCCAGGTAATGGGCAACATTATCTGGGGCTGCAGTATGAGTTTGAAGGAGCAGATCACAATTGCCGCAGACCGTGTTGAACAGGGTAATTTCCATATGTACGAACCGCTGCGCCACGCATCAGCCCCCGAAGTGAGCGTGGCACTGGTTGTACCTGCCGATACGGCCCCCGCCCCAGTGGGTGAATCGGCACTTCCACCTGTTCCCGCCGCGATCGCCAACGCAGTATTTGCGGCGACAGGGAGGCGCAACCGGCGCCTGCCGATGACCTACGAAAGTACTTTTGCCGAGACCGGCTAGCCAGGTCTGCTGTAGAGCTTAGTGGTCGGTCCCGTCCGGCATCAAAAATGGCCAGAACTTCTGATTACCTGAGCTGCCAAATAGTTGTGGAGGTTATCCCATTCGAGATTTCGCCAAAGCGAGCCTGATCGACCTTGTTGTAATCTATCTCAGACAAACTCACCCGGGGTTGCTCCCTGCAGGTTCGGGCGGCGTAGATGCGTTGCGCCAGGCTCACATTCCGGCAAAATTCAAGCGCGACCTATTGCAAACTGTCGGACGTGAGTGTGGTCTGGAGGCGCTGTTATCAATCGGTCAGGGGATCAGCCGCGTCACATATGATCCGATTTGGCGCAACGCACTTCGTTCTGAAAGTCCGTCGGTATTGTTTGACAAATGGCGTCGGTTTGAAGTGTTTTCCCATTCGAAAAATAGATTGGGAATTGACCTGACCCAGGGAAACCAAGCTCGGTTCAAGCGATACACCACGGGCGACAGCATCCCTACCGCACCGGAGAACCTGTTGATTTGTGGATTGATCATTGGACTTTTGGAAGGCATTGGCTGTCGTGGGCTGTGGTGCGAGATGGCGGCGCAGGGAGACGGGGTTTTGCGCATTCGCGACAAGCGCAGCTTTTGGCTCCCTGATAATCCTGCCAGTCTTGTGACCGGTGACTGGACCATCGGGTGGGAGACCCATTCCGTCCCTAAGGGCATCGGCACAACGGATGACGACCTACCGCAAATAGATTTGCCACCGATCCGCGATAGATCCCTGGCGGCCCTAGTTAATGAAGTGACTGATCTGTTGATGCGGGATGTTGCACGCCAATGGAAAACCGGCGAATTGGCAAGCGCGTTGGGTCTATCAAGTCGGACGCTCCAGCGCAGATTGGGCGAAGCCGAGCTTAGTTTTTCGCGCCTAGTGCGCCTGGTGCGGATCTTTGAGGCCTGCCGTCTGCTGAAACCTGGCGACACTCCGCTTACAGTGATTGGATTTTGCGCCGGGTTTTCCGACAGCGCCCATTTCAGCCGAGACTTTCGCGCCAGTGTGGGTTTGACCCCGTCCGATTTCCGTGCGGTTCAGTAACCGCGAAGAACTGAACGAGTGACCATTTTGGGCTTCATCCCGCTGTACAGAATGCGCCCGCCAATGGCTTTGTTGCATAAATCGATTGAGGGGATTCATGTTGTGAATCCAGTGTGATAGCTGGCGGTGATGAGCAACTGGACACCAACGACTTACAAGACTAAGAACTGGTCGGACTACAATCGAGCCCTGAAGCAGCGTGGTTCGCTGTCGATCTGGTTTGATGCTGAGATGGCGTGGGCGGCA
>JABSSD010000063.1 GCA_013214575.1 Paracoccaceae bacterium
GCCCGGGATATGGAGTTGCTCCCAAAGATCAAAACCTTCTTCAGGGCCAGCAAAAAATGCTACGGATCCAAGCGCATCCACCAAGACCTTCGGGCCGATGGTGTGGTTATTTCTGAGCGGCGCGTGGCCAGAATAATGAGCCAAGAACACTCCCTTATCAAATACCGCTATTTGGTCCCATAGGCGCTGACGTCAGACAACCGGAAGAAGCCGGATGGAACCTTACAAACAAAGGATTTGTGACGGCGGGCCGCATCCTGGGCAGGTTTAATGGGTGTCCTTCAAAACGGCTTGAAACGGGCCTTTAACGCCGTTTGTCCAATATTGGGACACCTAACTTTGCAAATTGCCCTGTCCTCCCCGAGAGCCTTATAAATAAGGTTAATCGGCCATTCAAACCGTCCCGGCACCCTACCAAGTGAGCCTATTCCTAGGGACGGAACTGGGAAATCCTGCGCCAAGATTATTCACGGCTTCCCAGATAGGGATTAGTCTAAAAAATTCAATGCCATAGAGGTATTTGAAAAGTTCCCTTACGTGCTGGAAGTGGGAAGCGTTTTTGGGAAAAACCGACACATGGTGCTCCCATCTGGGATCCAAGCACGGCACTAAATTCTAACATTTTCATCCAATAGCTGCCATTCGAACGACACCCAGAAAGCTCCGAACTAGCGCAGTCAACGATCAATGCTGCGGCCGCAGAAATCCGTCACTAAGGGCGGAATGCCGTCATTAGCTGCGGTCTGCTCCAACGGCAGCAATGCGCAGAATGCAGGCTTTGCAAACTCAAGGCACAGCTGAATAGCCGACATTCGGTTGATACGGGGCACCGGTCGCTATGAGACCTACTCGGTCATTCCTCCCCGCACTGAATACAGCCTGGTCAGTATCATGTGAAGGGTCCTCTCCTTCCGTATGGCATGTGTAACCGCTCCACAATTTCGTGTCTGTATTTTGCTCGAACTCACAACCGCCCATAGGGCTCGCAGACGGCTAAAAGCCATCGCATTATGCGGCGTGGCTGCGCAGGTTCCTCACATCGATCTTGAGGTGATACGCCTGACAGGTTTCTCCCCCGGCTTCAAAGCGAGGTCCGGCCGGAGAACTTTTCAACCCAGCTCGGCGCATGAGTAGCGCGGCAGAAACCGAGGTAAGGCAAAGGAAGGCTTTGATGTTCCAGTCCTTCGCCAGTCGGGCAAAGGTCAGCCCCAACTCATCCCTAACACGCATACGTTCACGGCTGCTCAGAGTGTCATCGACAAAAACCCTGCTAACCTCCCAGATCCTTGGATCCTGAGGTGCCGGCTCGTCGAGAATACCCAATGGCAGATCAGGTAGCAGGCCGAGCTGCGCATCACGTAACATGTAGCTTGCATTTACGCAGCGCGCAGTCGTGGGCGTCACCCGGAAACCACCATAGACAATCATGCCCTCATGGATCGCGCAATAGATACTTTCCGGCGTATCATATTGATCGAATTCAAGCCCGCGGACGTTTGGAAGATCCCAACCGCGTGCTTCGATGAAGTGGTGATACCTGGCTCGTAAAAGTGCCGTGAAAAGAGTTCCGGTTTCACCAAGATTATCGAAGGTGATTTCTGTCGATCGCATTGGGGTGCCTGACCATATGTTTAAATCCCTTAAGAAAAGAGTTCCAAGAGCTTTCCTAAAAATTGAGACAAATTGAACAGGTCATCGTAAATTTTGAGTTAATTTCTCATTGTGCTGGCGATAAGTTTTTTTGCTTTTCATCGGGATAGATGGCCGGACGAATTGGAGGCGCGAACTGTTGAGCCTACATGTCCGTGGGTCAGCTCCTTGTGGACGCCTTCTCGCCTAGATCAGGCTGCTCCAGTAAGCTGGTCAGCTGCGACCCTGCGACCCTGCGAATTTCGGACAGCAGCACAGACTTTCTAACTGGCTTCGCAATGTAACCTGCAACGCCCAGAGCGAGATAGCGCTCCCGATCCTCCGGAGCCGCGTTTGCCGTGAGCATAATCACAGGCGTGGCGCCGATCCGGCCGCCGCGCCGCGCCATTTCCGCTAAAGTTTCACGCCCGTCCATCACGGGCATTTTCATGTCCAGCAGAATGAGATCTACTGATTGGCGCTCTAGGCACGCTATGGCCTCGGCTCCATTGGTGGCCTCAGTGATTTCGACTTCGCTCTTTTTCAGAAAGGCACGAACCACCATTCGGTTTGATGCGGTATCGTCCACCAACAGGATCGATTTTATGCCAACATCCCTGGCGCTGCCGTCGTTATCCTGAACCTCCGATTGTGACGGAGAGGAGTGAACTTCCGGCTCCTCCAGAACTCTGACCTGACTGGTGAAGGTGAAACAGCTTCCTCGCGCGGGGCTGGATGACACAGTAATATCGCCCCCCATCATACGCGCAAAACGGCGCGCAATTGCCAGTCCAAGACCGGTGCCCGGAACCGCCGGAGCATCTTTGTTCTCGACTCGGTAGAATTCGGTAAACAATTCGGAAATCTGATTGGCGGTCATGCCGCGGCCGCTGTCAGAAACCGCGACGGTGAGCATCGATTGACTGCCATTCGGCTCGCAGTGCGCCACCACGGACACGTGCCCGGCCTCGGTATACTTTACCGCATTTGAGACTAGGTTTCCAATCACCTGGCGCAGCCGCAGTGCATCAAATTCGGCGTAGGTCGGCACGCCTTCGCCAAGATTTATGTCGAGCCGAAGCCCCTTGTCGTCTGCTGACGGCCGAAACATCTCCACCGCGCTTGCGATCTCAAGCTCAGGCGCGGCCGCTGCGAGGCAGAGCTCAATATGCCCAGCCTCGACTTTGGCATGGTCGAGAACACCGTCCAAGATACCGGTGAGCGCCTGTGCGGACTTTCGCAGCAACAGAGTTCGCTCCCGCAGTGTCTCAGGATCGGCATCTTCCTCATCAATCAGTTCTGACATCCCGCAAATTGCGTTTAAAGGAGTCCGTATTTCGTGGCTCATGGCAGCAAGGAAACGGCTCTTGGCGCGGCTCCCAGCCTCAGCCTCACTTAGGGCTTCACGCAACCGGCTGGTCAGCCGATTGAGCGCCCACATACCGTATGCCACATAGGCTGTCCCAATGACCATGATTGCAACTGCGATGAAGATTTCCATCGAGTTTGCAAAAGAATAGAGAAAGCTGACGATCATGTATCCGACAGCGGAAATGATCGGCACCGCAGTCAGAATGCCAAAGACCATCCAGTCTGAACGCCCCACTACGCACTGATTGAGCGCGATTAATAGCAGCATCGCCCCCGCAAGTTTTGGAAATGGTTCTGCCTGCATGAAGAGCAGCAAAGGGATTGAATTGAAGACCCAAACGCCAACGAATGCAGAGACAGTGAAGAGGAGAATTCCACTCCGCGTGACGCTGTGCTTTAGACTTCTGTATACGAATATACCCAAGATCTCGATCAAAGCGTAGGCTAGGTAGACGATCCCCAGCGTCTGTAGTGGCAGATAGTAGAGCGACAGGATCGCTACGAGTGTAATCGAAGCAAAACGATAGGGAAGGTCTGCGCGAACCAGCACATTCTGTGCAGCCACAGAGTTTGTGAGGTCTGGCGACAAATTAGACATCCACATCGTCCCTGCGGTAACTATCACGTCGTTCCCTATTTATGCGATCGCGCGCAGTAGGTAACCACTCATCACCTTTCAACACAGGTGACTTTCCTTCTCCCTTGAAATTGCGGCCAAAAAATGACCACTGACCAAGTTCGGTAAGGTGGAAACATGGGGAATATTGTCAATTTTTCTCTTTATTTAGTGTTGCTCGTTAGTTTTATGGCAATCATAGCCGCCATTTCGAGATCACTGTCCGGGACGGTTGGTTCGTCACCGGCAAGTAGCGGTGGTAGAGGACCCCTTCGTTGTTCTGCCCTAAAAAGGAAAATCGATCAGCTGCACGACATCCTAATGGTTGGGGGATACTGATAATTTTGAAACCTCGCTTCACCTCCTTGTTGACACGCTCCAGTGGCTTCGTGCTGTGCACCTCGGTAAGTGGTTTCTTATGCAAAGGCACCGTTCAGGCCGACCAGAGTAGCGGGTGCAATGGATGGTCAGATCATCCGCACCTCACCAATTTTCTGGGCGACCATTAAAGGTCTGCTTCTGCAATTTTCAGTTAGGAGAGACGTGTCGACTTCGGGCTGAGAGCGGTCGTTAGACGTGATTGGCACCAAGGTCCGCAAAGGGCCGTTAGTGACCGTGGGGGGAGAGGGAAGTGGCCTGATTGCTGCACCCTGCACATTTCGTCACTAAGGGCGGAGGGAGAGTCGCCATTCGCCGCGCCGCCCACCAATGTCAGCAACGCGCAACAAAACTACCGTTCGCCAATCAGTCAAAAGTGGCGAGAAACCTGCACCTTAGGAGACATCTGCGTGAATGTTTGTCGTTGCGATGGGGCTTCATCGGAGCGACCATTCCTGCATCTTGTAGCTTTTTGTCAGCTCAAACGTCGGTCAGCGGACAAACTTGCCAATGCCCTGAGCCGCCGCTCCGCACCAACGATTTGAATAGCCCTGGCCCTAGCGAGGGACGAATTTTATCACTTCACAGTTTTTGGGTTGGATTCCGGTCAACGCGGCAATGAAGTTACCATGAGAGACAATTGCTGTGGAGTGGATACGTTCGCGCTTGAGAAACTCGACAAACCCATTCGCTCTTTCCTGCAAGGTCTCATGGGGTTCAACTGAGATTCCTCTGTGGTCTTTTTCTCCGTCATGCCACCAGCAATCATCTAGATGATCAAAATCAAGATGAGGGTAATCTCTAGCAAGTTCGTGAGGCGTACTTCCAACATCGCAGCTGTTGCAGAGTTGCTCTCTCACCGTGGCATTGACCTGAAACGGCAGCTTGTTTCCAAAAATCAAATGAGCCGTTTGCAGTGTTCTGGTGAACGGCGAAACAATGACGTTTACAAGATCAAGTTGATTGATTTCGATCCGAGCCTGCTGAGCCTGGGATTCTCCGAGCGTCGTGATCGGTGCATCGAATATCATTGGATCCGGTTTGTTTGGATCGTAAACCGCATTGAAGGTCGATTGAGCGTGTCGAATAAGGTAAATTGTCACTTTGAATTTTCCGAATGCTGAGAATAGTTGAGTTGCCGTTCAAGTATTTGGCTATTTTAAGCCGTTCACAGTCCCGACTCCATAGAGAGTCACTGGTGAGTGCCCTACGCTTCAGTACCCTAGAGGCATCGTTTGCACAAATTGGCTGGAAGCGGTCTTCAGATGCGGTGCAGCATTGGTCCAAGGCGCCATTCGCTGCGCCGTCCACGAAGGTCGGCTGTGGGCCGTTCACTACAATTGGGCCAACAACAGCGGCCCATAATACCCGGCGAGCTGATCGCAGCGAAAGACTGCAATGGGTTTTCTGTAGCTGCATAGCGATCCGGCTGGCAGGATATCGCCTGCCGTTTCTAAGTCGTTACTTGTGTCGGGTGGATGCGGTGCTTGGCGGCAATCTCCTGCACCGTCTTGTCGCCACGCAGCGCTGCAAGTGCGGCAATGGCTTTGAATTTGTCCGAAAACCGGCGTCTCGTCGTCATGTAGGTATCCATTCTTCAGGTTTGGATACACCTGAACAGACTGTTCAATTTTGCCGAACCACTTCACTCCGAGAGAAGTCGTTAAAAAGGACGCTAGAATGATAAACTGATCACTATTTTACACCCTCCTGGCGAGCGTAATCAAACACTCTTCCCTTCTTGCATAATTCGGCTTGCGTCTTTCGAACCGGTGATTTCCTTCAGCATTGCCTCAAGTTCGATGTGGTTGAAATGAAACCCGTGTTCCAGCAGCGCCTTTGGAAGAACGCGTTGACCTCCAACCATTGTTTCTTTTCCCATATCACCCAGCCCGTTGGTCAAAACCCATGCCGGTATATTAAACACTGCTGGCCGATGAAGGGCAGACGCAAGCGCGTCGGTAAAGCCCGTGTTCTGAACCGCATGTGGAGCGACCGCGTTAAGGGGGCCTTCAACGTCGGGTTGGGCGATAGCAAAGGCAATCACACGGATAAGATCATCCTGCTCAATCCAAGACATCCACTGCGAACCACTGCCCATTGCGCCGCCGACACCAAATTCGAACGGGGTCAGCAGTTTCGCCAAAATGCCGCCATCGACTCCCAACACAAGACCTGTGCGCAGCAACACCAACCGCACTCCTTGAGTTGAAATCGGGGCTGCGGCCGCCTCCCAAGCGGCACAGATGTCATGCACGAATGCGGGCTGTGCGGTGGCGTCTTCTGCCAATCCTTCATCATTCTCGCGCAGGCCGTACCAGCCGATTGCTGAACCGCTAATCACCACAGCAGGTTTATGGTCTAAACGTGCAATAAGAGTGCTGAGCTGAGTGGTTACATCCACGCGAGACTGGACGATACGCGCGCGTTTTGCGGCAGTCCAAAGTCCGGTTGCGATCCCTTCTCCAGCAAGATTGACGATTGCGTCAAAGGTATCTTCGTTCTGGATCATCTCAAGGTTAGAGATCACACGCACGGGATGAGCCAGATCGCTCGCTTTCTTGGGATCTCGGGCTAAAACTGTAACGTAGTGGCCAGCAGCAACAAGGGCCTGTACCAAACGCACACCTATGAAACCGGTTCCGCCTGTAATCAAGATGCGCTGTCGTGGTGGCAATGCAGCGACCAGTTTTGCCGGATCGCCGCGATCCAATCGCATACTACGGTTTGCGGCCAACAGATCACGGAGGCTGAACACTCCCACACCCAACGCAGACACCGTTGCAAAGACACTCCACCACCCGTAGCTGACCGGAATCAGCGCATTTGGCAGGGCGGACCACTGCCAGAAATATGGTGCGGCCAGTGCAAGGATAGCCCCATAGTTCAATGCCAAGAGAGTATGGTTGATACGTTCTGTGGCGGGCAGCTTGCGGGTCATGTCCTCTTCGACAAAATCCCAAAGGGTTATCAGAACTTCAAGCGCGAGAATGCCGGTAAGGATCATGGTAAAAATGCCGTGCGGCTCCAGCCATGCGAAGCTCAGAAAGATCACCGCATAGAAAAAATTGCGCACGCCATGCAGGCGCAGCTCTTGCTTTTGGGATGCGCGCCACGCCAAACGCTCGGTGCCTTCGTGGTGAACGAGCGTATCAAATGCCCCCATAAACACTTGGATAGAAATAAGGCTCCATAAGACTGGGTTGTCCATCGGGTTAATCCTTTGCGTCTTGAAAAATTGCGTCTTGTTCCAGCATGTCGCCAAACAGGCGGTTTTTCAGCCGAAGCGAAAATCGGAACTGACCCTGCCCCATGTCGTGATGTCCAATGACCAATGCGCCAGGGCTTAGGCAGCCGGGCAGTCGGAATCGGTGGCCCCACAAAGCCAGGAAATAGTGATCGCTTTTGAAGAACAGGTCCGCGTCTTGGACCACAACGTTCAGGGCCATCCCGATGCCGTAACCGATATATTCTTCAAGCCCTGTCGAACCCGCAAACCGCTTTGAGCTGTGAACCACGTGGGGAAAGCCAGATGCACGGCCGTACTGACGGATCCAGAACTGCCCATTGCCTGCGATATCTTCGGTCACCACCACGACGGCGGGTCGGCCGACACTGGACATGTCAAAAGGCAGCGGTGCGCCGACCAGCCGCGCGGCATGCGCCAGGAGCTTACCCGCCCAATTCATCTTCATAGTTGCAACGCTGCCTTGGTAGGTCACACTGACCCCGCCCTTGACGCGTTTGCCAAATCGTTGACGAACAGCAATCGGCAGTTCTTTCCACATAGACGCACCCAAAAGTGCGCTAAAACGGGTATCAACTGTTTCAATGTCTAAATGAAGTGTGGGGTCATTTTGCATGGTAATCACCTGATCAGAACAGTTAGTAATTTCTGTAATTACAGAACTCATTAAGCGAAAAAAATGGCGAGTGACCTATTCCGATTTCTTGCCCGTCAACGTGAGGAGGGAAATCACCTTGTTGCCCATCTTCATAAGCAAGTTCAGCTTTGATTTTGGCACGTTCAGCATCTGGCCATACCAGGTATCAACGGTCGTCAGGAATGCTTGCATTTCCTGCATGCGTTTTAACACCTCAGGGTGAATTTCCGGCTCAGTTGCCGCCTTTTCAAGGCAATCCGATATTGCTGAAATTGCCGGATCGATTTCACGTTCCTTGCGCCCCTGAGCGATGCGCATCGCCATTTCCCAGACGTCCGTCTCGGCACTAAAATGTTCTCTGCGATCTCCTGGCACGGGGATGCGGCGGATCAATTTCCAGCCAACCAGTTCCTTCAAAGAGTTGGAAACGTTTGAACGGGCAATTCCCAGTTCTCGTGAGATTTGTTCCGCATTGAGCGGAGAGACACTCAGGAACAGCAGCGCATGTATCTGCGCGACAGAGCGATTGACGCCCCATTGCCCACCCATGTCGCCCCAATAGAGGACGAATTGCGACTTTGCAGAGGCGTCTGATATGTCTAATATTTCTGTCATGACAGAAATATTAGACACTTCTGAACGAATGTCAAGATTTGATCCATTTTGATGTACCTTTGGACTGTTGGAATGACATGGTGTGATTTGGGCGGTCGTGAAGCGTTCAATAGAGGCGCCAGAAGCATTCAGCCAAGCCACTCTCCAGTGCTGGACTGTCAGGCTCCTCCTTGCCAGCCAACATCCGTAGGACGCGCGGAAAAATCAGCCTTTTTCGCACAATGCCATTGGTGTAGAAAACACCGGTTCTGTCAGCTCAGCAGCCGTTCGGGCAAGACGCTGCGAACTGCGAAAGTACTTCTTGACCTAAAGTGCACTTTAGGAATTAGAAAGTCTTGGTCACTGTTCCCAAACCAACGGAGTGCCCAGGAATGACGGATTTTCAAGAAACTGCCCCCGTCGGATGGCACGAGATATTGAACAGAGAATATGCAGCGCCATTGTTGCTTGTGTGCCTTGGGGTCTGGCTACACGCCGCCGATAGTTTGCTCGTCGCAACGATGATGCCAAACATTGTCGCCGACCTTGGCGGCGAGGCCTACGTTGCCTGGTCCATCGCCCTGTATGAAATCGGCTCAATTGTTGCTGGCGCTTCCGGGGCTGTTCTGGTTCTGAGAATGGGCATTCGTCAACCGATGTTTATCGCAGCCATGACTTTTGCCCTCGGCTGTCTGATCAGTGCGGCCGCGTTCAACATGCAGGGACTGCTGGCTGGACGCCTCTTTCAGGGCATGGGCGGCGGCGGGTTGACGGCGCTGGCCTTCATTGGCACCGCGCGTCTGTTTCCGGGCCGCCTGATCGCCCGTGTTATGGGGGCCATGTCGGTGCTGTGGGGGTCTTCGGCGTTCCTTGGGCCTCTGATTGGCGGGTTTTTCACCACATATTCCAATTGGCGGATGGGATTTGTGTTTTTTGCGATCCAGGCGCTGTTTCTGGCCACTTTCGTGTTGTTCGGCAGCCGCGTCAGCGAACCCGTGGACAACCAAGATCGCAGCAAACCGATCCCGGTGGCACGCCTGTTACTTTTGTCATTGGGGGTGCTGTTCATCGCCTATGCGGGCATCGAGGTAACTGTGCTGCGCACGCCGGTTTTATTGACCTGTGGTCTGGGCATATTGGCGGCATTTTTGGTCATCGACGGTAACAGTCCTGGCAACCGCATTCTTCCCAAACAACCCTTCAATCCGCGCAGTCCGGTGGGCGCGGCCCTGCTGATGACCTTCACCCTGAATATATCGACGATGGGTCTCAGCGCCTATGGACCGCTTCTGATGGTGACCATCCACGACACACCAACAATTGTGGCCGGTTATGTACTGGCCTGCGTTGCCATCGGTTGGAGCTTTGCTGCCCTCATCGTGTCCGGTGCCCCCGAAAAGCATGACCGCATATACATCGCAGTCGGCATGGCACTGGTATGTGTTAGTGTGGTTGGCATGATTTATGCCGTCGCAAATGGCCCGATCTTACTGGTGGCGGGTTTGGCGGCGCTCGAAGGAATTGGCTACGGCACCGCCTGGACATTTATTGTTAGGCGCTCAAAACGACTGGCAGCAGCAGATGATGTGGAACGCCTGTCCGGCGCCCTGCCCACAACTGGGCGCCTTGGGTTTGCGGTCGGGGCGTCGGTTTGCGGTATCTTGGCCAACTATGCCGGTTTTTCGATAGACGGGTCAGCGGATGCCGCCCGCACCGTTGCCCGCACCATTTTTACCGGCAGCCTACCATTCGCATTTCTGGCCATGTTTGCCATGGTTTGCTTTGTGTCGATGAAACCGAAGTCGACCCATCCAAAACGAGGCTAGGTCGACACTCAATCGTCGCACAAATTGTGAAGGGCCCTGCTCCGGTTAACCAATCTCTTGTGCAAAAAACACCATCCAGAGAAAAGGCAGCGAGTTCGCACACTTGAACCCAATCTCCCAATAATCTGCTATGCCGCCGTTAGCGTCTTTGCTGGGAAGAACAGCGACACTATTGACTAACTGTTTGCCGCTTCTCAAACATCACGGAGCTGATGGTTAACACAAGAATAATCACTGCCACAAAGGCGAGAACCTGCCAACCAAATCCGGCGACGATTGCACCGGCCGCAAAGGCGCACAGGGTTGAGACCAAGGCGATGATGGTGTCGTTGAGACCCTGGACTACCGATTTTTCATCTTCAGAAACCAAATATGCCAACATGGTTGTCGCTCCTATGAATCCGAAATTCCAACCGACACCAAGTAAAATGAGAGATCCATAGAAATTCGCCGATGACAGGCCGCTGGCTGCGACGAGCGCTGCCATGATCAGCAATATCAGCCCGGTCATCGCAATGCGCCTAGCGCCGAACCGCTTGATCAGGAACCCGGTGAAAAAGCTGGGCGCAAACATTGCAACGACATGCCAGCGGATCACATCACCCGCAATCGCCTCTGAAAATCCGCATCCGATCATAGCCAGTGGTGTTGGGATCATGAGGAAAACCATTGTCCCTTGCGATATGGCTCCGATGCCAACTGCGGTTCGAACCGGACGCTGCTTGAGAACTGCGAGGGCCTCGAACCTACTGCCTGTTGTACGTCGTGGCCTGGGTTTGATCGTTGGAATACTGACAAACGCCAACGGTACAAGACCGACAAGAGATAGCATCCCTATTGCCGCATAAGCACCAGCCAATGGGATGGGCGCAAGAGCATCCTTGGCCATGATGAAGACTTGTGGACCGACAAATGCCGCAACCAGGCCAGACGTCAACATCAGGGAAATGGCTACAGGTTGCCATTCGGAACGAATCACCTCTGCCGCAGCAAATCGAAAGTACTGATAACAGGCAAGCGCTGCTCCCAGAGCAAGATGAGCCACACACAATAGGACAAAGCTACCCGAAATCAGCGCCCACGTGCCAATCAGTGCTCCTACGATTGCAAACCCTCCGCCAACGAAGAAACCAGTTTTACGGCCAAGTCGCCCCATCAACAAAGAAAACGGGGCTGCCGCGAACAGCCCAGCGAGCGTTTGCAGCGATGCTGGTAGGGTCGCAAGCGCAGTTGTCGGTGCCAACGTCAGCCCTGCAAGCCCGCCCAGAATGATCAGCATGGGCATTGCAGACCCCAGGATCGTATTGGCTGAAAGCAGACCTACGAAACTACTGTTCCGGCCGAAAGATGAGGCTGACATCATTGGTTTCCAATTTGAAGCGGTTGACACAACGCTTTGTAGCGGCAATCAAGGATGTCTTATATGTCAATCTGGCATCAAAAATGGACACATCCTTCATGATCCGTACAATTGACGTTTTGATTTTCGATGATGTGAATCTGCTGGACGTGTCTGGTCCGGTTCAGGCATTTGGAGCCGCTTTGATCGACGGCAGGAGCCAATACGCCATCCGATACGTGTCACCCGATGGAAATACGGTGCGTGCGGCCTGTGGTCTAAGGCTCATGGCTGATGGGCGGCTATCGGCGCGTTCAGATAGCGATGATCTATTGATCCCCGGAGGCAAAGGAGTCGATGCCATTATCCAACACGCAGCGGTCCGAGAAGTAATCCAGTACCGTGCCGCCCGTGAAGGCCATGGTCGACTTATATCAATCTGCTCCGGTGCTCTTGTGTTGGCGGCAGCAGGTGTTCTGGATGGACGCCCCGCGACCACCCATTGGTCGCGCTCTGCGGACACGCGGCAGTATGAGAATGTCCTTTGGGATCTAGACTTAATCAGTACGTCACAAGAGCGTGTCTTTACATCTGCTGGCGTGACCACAGGGATCGATTTAGCATTGGCCATTATCCGTGCAGATTGCGGCCCGAAGGTTGCTCTTGCCGCCGCTCGAGAATTGGTTGTCCAATTGCGCCGCACTGGCGGACAAAGCCAGTATGCCATTCACTTAGCGGGTCAATTCACGCGCGATGACACTCTGACTCGTTTGATTGAAAAGGTCGTTTCGCAACCTCACCTGGACTGGTCGCTCAATGCCTTGGCGCAGACGGCAGGGATGAACCCGCGCACCCTGTCACGACATTTCCAGCGAGATTTGCAGGAGACTCCCGCTCAATTCGTGGAGAGGGTCCGTGTAGATCACGCCAGAGGCTTATTGTCCGAAAACCTCCCTCTAAAACAGGTCGCTGCTGACAGTGGGTTTGGTGACCTGCAACGTATGCGGCGCGCATTCCAACGCCGTTTCGGCATTCACGTGAGCGAATACCTGAGTGCCTTCGGGTGAAATGGTTGCCACAACAACAACGACCTTAAGCTGTCTAACCAAAAGTTGCTCTAAACCAAAATGCACACGGTTTTGATTCTGGTTGAAATTCAAGAGTAGCCATTGGCGAATATGCAACGAAAGGTAAGTTTGCCCCGCAACTTAACCATTCATGCTCACCGCAGGGAATGTCGGCTCACCGCCCTTGTTGTCGAAATGTGCGTGGTGCAGCAATTGGGCCCTCTTCACTCGCCCATAAATGTAGCGAATGGTCTATTGCGGGCCTTGGTGCAATTCACGTCTAACGGCCGCTTCCAACCCACGTCTTGCCAGCGGAGCGGCGGATGAGCCGGGCGCGGATCGCTTCACGCTCCTTTACCGTATCTTGAAAAACCTGTTTTTGGCGCTCGATGCCACTATCCAGAATTTCAAGTCATTGAGTTTCATCAGTACTATCATAATCGCGCCAGTTTCCGCGCATCTGGTCTGGCTGTACATCTGGCCTACTCAACCTATTTCTTCCTTTCTTTTCAATAAAACCCATACAGCCACTGCAGGTGTACAGGAAGGAAAGCTCAAGTTTCTTAGGGGTTTGAGGTTGTGGGGAGATTTTTCACCTCGAAGTGGCTTTGTTGCATAAATCGATTGAGGGGATTCATGTTGTGAATCCAGCGTGATAGCTGGCGGTGATCAGCAACTGGACACCAACGACTTACAAGACTAAGAACTGGTCGGACTACAATCGAGCCCTGAAGCAGCGTGGTTCGCTGTCGATCTGGTTTGATGCTGAGATGGCGTGGGCGGCAAAACCTTCAGGCCATCGTGGACGTCA
>JABSSD010000064.1 GCA_013214575.1 Paracoccaceae bacterium
GGTCTTGCGAAATTACTCTTGTTTGGGTGTATTTGGAGCGCACATTTGGCTCATAACCTGAAGGTCGTAGGTTCAAATCCTACTCCCGCAACCATAAAGTGTACTTACAATCAACAAGTTACTAACCACCCTCGGGGGGGGCTTGCGTTCGACTTCCAAGATTGCCGCGTTCGTTGCTGCGTTCGACGATCGCTTGAAGTAATTTGCGGGCGGCAGGAGGGCTCAGATGTCAGTTTGTGGGCCGTTCGCCCGTTGTTCGCCGCGGAGATCCGCAGAAAACGTATCCAGCAGAAGCGCGCCCATTCCAATTGGCAATGGCACCTGGACGAGGTTTTCGTGAAGATCAACGGCGAGACGCACTATCTTTGGCGTGCTGTGGATCACGAAGGTGAGGTGTTAGAACCTTTGTCACTAAACGCCGGGATCGCAAGGCGGCGTTGAAATTCCTACGAAAAATCATGAAACGCTATGGGAACCCGCATGTCATCGTGACGGACAAACTTCGATCCTACGGTGCTGCCATGAAAGTCATAGGCAATGCACAGAAGCAGGAAACTGGCCGTTGGTTGAACAATCGGTGCGAGAATTCTCACCAGCCGTTTCGACGACGAGAACGGGCGATGCTGGGCTTTCGGAGCATGCGAAGTTTGCAGAAGTTCACCGCTGTTCATGCTTCCGCCCATAACCATTTCAATCTAGAACACCACCTTTATTCACGTGGCAACTTCAAGCAGAACCGCGCCGCCGCTCTCGCCGAGTGGCGTCAACTTAGCGCGGCATAAAGGACAGTCATATTGTCCTTGCTGAGGCCAGTTCGATTTGGTCTGACAGCACCTGCGTCCGGGTTGCGCCGGCAGTAGCTCAATTGCTGCCGGGCGCTCATTGGCCTACAGTCTGATTATCCGAAGCGCCACCAGTGATTTTCGCCTGCCGCACTCAAGTCAATCTCACCGGCAATGATGTTGGCCCTCGAAAAGCGAAGCCTTTGAATTCTACTGGGCGATCCGATTTTAGGGACAGGGATGGAAACCGGGTAAAAAGTTTTGGCAGAACAACTTCCGTGACCAAGAGGCGATAAATACCACCGCCCAGACACTGATGTGGCCCATCGCCAAAGGTCTGATTATTATGTGTTGTACGCTGAGCATCAAAGCGCTCTGGTTGTTTCCAGATGGCTTCATCATGGTTGGCTGAGGCTTGAATGGCCATAACGGTTTCGCCTTTGGGAATGTGGAGCCCATGCATGATCAAAGAGTTTTTTACCAGTCGCGGGCTAGCTTGGATTGGCGCCACCCAGCGTAGACCTTCCTCGCAAGCCTGACCCCAGGTGTTGTGTTTGCGGCACTGGTCCAGCTGCACTGGATTGCTGAGCAAACCATATAGGGTAGAGAGCAATGCATCGCGTGTTTCGATCACTGCGCCACCGATGCAGATTTTCATACTGGTTCTGATCTGGCTCAGCTCGATAGGATCTGGCTCATTTGCCATAGTAGACAGCACTGAAGCCGTCGGCGTTTTCATATGCTTCGCAATCATGGCATCAAAGCACTGATCCATCTCGGCGTTGGCCTGGTCGCTTATTTCAAAAACACTCGGGTCAAAGCTGGCATTCATAGCGCCACGGATCAGGGCTTGGGCCCAGGCAAAAAGCTGGGTCTCGCTAACCTGCCCGACGCCCAAGACAAGCCGTAAATAGGCTGCGCTCAGAGGGGCGGCCAGTGTCGGCAAAAGATCAACGTCTTGTTTTGCCGCTAGATCTGCAAGCAATTGATCGGTCAGGTTTTCAAATTGTGGTTTCCAATAGTGCTGCAGGCAGCTGGGGGCAAAGGTGGACTCCATGGCGCGTCGCTCACGCAGATGTTCGTAGCCATCCTTGCGCATAAGAGTATGGCCGCCAAAGGCGCGCTGCATCGGGGTGGTTGTGTCGTATGAGCCAAAATGCTCTGTATCGGTTTTGACCCGCAGGACGTCTTCCGCCTTGGTAAAGACAATACGCCCAATCGCGGCCAGGCGTACGATCGGGCTGTCTCGACGTAACCTTTGATAGACAGAGGCTGGGTCATTCTCCAGCATTGCCAGTGTGGTTTCGGTATCGATCGGAACTTCAGCGCCTGTGAGCAGCGGATCAGACATCTTTTTCTCTTCCTTCTTGGCCGGCAAACTGGGCGTGAAGCCGTGTCGTCAAATTGCCAATGCGGATTCAACGGTGAGGGAGATCTCACAATTCAGCGAGTTGCTCACCGTGCAGATAGATTTAGCTTGTTTCACGATGCGCGGGGTGAGCGCCTCATCCTCGACCAGGGTGCCCAAGATGGTGATCTCGACTTTTTCAACCCGACCTGGCAGTTCAGGCGCCTTGTGGCCCACCAGCTTCACTGCAAAAGGCAACAGCGCGACATTGCGCTGATCCGCAACCCATTCAATCGATCTCACGATGCAAGAGCCAAGCGAGGCAATCATCGTATCCACAGGCGAATTGACCGGCGGATTGGGGCTCGCCTCGCTAGGATCACCATAGGCAAATTGCAGAGTTTCACTACCATCAAATAGAACAAAAATGGGCCCAAAGAACTTTGGTTTAACTTTCAAAACCATTGCAGGTTTCCTTTTCAGAACAGCGGGTTCGACAGATGGATCGCCAAAACAGGAGGGAGCGTGAGCAAGAAGATGGTGACGAGATATATAAGCCTATAGGTTACGGCCGCGATGGCAACACGCCCCATAGTCGAATCTTCTCGTCAGAGAAACTACTGTTTTCTAACAAGAGCCGCAGTTGGAGGTAGCGCCCCCCCCAGCAAGATAGGGTAAATGTCGCAACCCACGTGTGGATGCCCCGGTTTATGTGGGCGAATATCTCGACTTTTAGATAGCATGATCGGGTGCAGTCACGTGTCCGGCCTGTTTGTGCAGCACGCATGGCTGCTGGCCCTTA
>JABSSD010000065.1 GCA_013214575.1 Paracoccaceae bacterium
AACCACGCTGCTTCAGGGCTCGATTGTAGTCCGACCAGTTCTTAGTCTTGTAAGTCGTTGGTGTCCAGTTGCTCATCACCGCCAGCTATCACGCTGGATTCACAACATGAATCCCCTCATTCGATTTATGCAACAAAGCCGTCGCTAGAGGTTAAAATCACTATTCGGCGTCTGTGCTCGGGCACCGCAGAAACCTGTGCTCGAAAGAGATCGAGATCAATGTCAGGCGAGGCGAGAACAATGTGTTCTAGTCGCCGAAGCTGACCAGGGTCACCTTCCCGGGAAATTAGACGCAACGCCTCCATCACAACCACTGTTCCCATTGAATGAGCCACAACATCGTATCCTTCAATTGCGGTTAGATTGAGTGAGGAAACAAGCTCAACTAAAGAATCGCGCGCTATGACAGCACTGTTGATGTCATAGAGATAATTCACGGTACGACCGCTAGACGCCCAGGAGAAAAGAAGCGGTACGCCCTTATAATCAGTATCTTCAACAAATTGAGCGAGCTGAAGCACTGCGTCGGACAACGTAGTGTTGTATCCGTGGACGAAGACAAGCAGGTCTTTGTCGCCGACAGGGCGTTTGCTTAGTTCCGTCGAAACTTGCGATCTGAATTCCGACTTTCCGGCCAGGCGGATCGGATTTTCAACAACAAACTCACTTCTCGGGTCCGGAGGTAATCTTCGCGCCCGCTCAAGTTTTCCAGTTTGATGTACTGGCGGAATGGTTACATCTACTTTGGCAAAGCCGAGTTTGCTGCGACTGGAATCATAAAAAACCCCGGAAGCGCCGGAAGGGGCACGTGTTGTTGCAATGAGGATTTGGTGCCGTCTTATACCGGGAACATCCTCTGACCTAACATTAGGGTTCTCTATGCCAATCAGAGGCGGCTCGGGCGCGCAGGCGAACAGCAAAAGCATTGATAAGCAAACGACCATGCAAACAGTCGTTTCACTCTTCCTATTCTTTTTCCCGTCACACCCCAATGGACATCCCCAAATATTTGTTGCCTAGAGAGTTGAACCGGTAAGCACTTGATGCTTTCAGAAGGTTGAAACAGTCCAGACTGATCGGCTTTCTTTCTTTCTTTTCCTGGACTTCGGAGGCCTTGGTCAAACAGCCTGAGGTATGATTGCCCTATCTAAATGTCAGGAGTCGTTTACTCAGCCACGGTGAGCGAGGCCATCGGAAAGCTTACGGTAGCTTTTGGACTCGTAAAGTCCAGAAACGGAAGTTTTTGGGCGCCAGCTTTGTTAAAGTGCCGGTCAACACAGGCACCTCTATCCTCCCATCATCGATCAGCTTGATCCAATCTGAGAGGGCGCCAAAGGTAAGTTCTGCACCTTCTAATAATTCAACGCATTCAATAACCCGTCGACCTCTAAAAATTATGTTAGTCGCTAAGGTCCGTTGAAATATCAGAATAGCTATTAAGTCATAGAGAAGGGAAACGTAGACGAATTGTTGCAGGTTACGTCAATGCAGCCTTTGCAGAATACTCGGCCTTCGGCCTTCCCAACACCTGGAGGAGGTGACTGGATTATGTTGATCGTCCTTTCGATTTACGGAGTGCTTGTCTATTTAGTTTTCGGCCGCTTCAAGCTCTTGCCTTGGAACACCTCATGGAAGTCTGTTGTGGCAACCTTGGGGCTAATTATAGCCTTGGTCGTGTTAGGTGCTCTCAATTACCTCACTCCGTCTGGAACTGTGACCATCCACGGCGCTGCGATATCCGTAACTCCCAATGTGTCCGGAACGGTTGTTGAACTAAACGTGGCCCCCAACCTGGCGGTTAAGAAGGGCGACCTGCTCTTCAAAATTGACCAGGTTCCATTTGAGGCTGAGGTCCGACGGCTAGAGGCATCGCTGGTTGAGGCAAAGTCCGGAGAAGCAGGGCTGCAGGTTGAACTTGAAAGTGCACTTTCTGAAATCCAAAGGCTGGAGGCGCAGCTTAAATTTGGTTTCCAGCGCAGGGACGATGTCGTCGAACTTGCCGAGCGCGGAGCGGCAACCGGGTTTCGCATGCAAGAGTCGATTTCAACTATCGAACAGACAGAGGCCAGTTTGCGATCTGCTCAAGCCGTAAAACGCGGCGTCGAAATCCGCATTGGGTCCAAGGTTGGCGGTGTCAATTCCACAGTCGCTCAAGTGGAACAGGCTCTAGTTTCCGCTCGCTGGGAACTGGAGCAGACTATGGTTCGCGCGCCTTCCGATGGTGTTGTCACCGCTCTTACCCTGCGCGCCGGTGACCGCGCTAATCAGTTCTCTTCTTCTCTTTCTTTTGTCCCAGATGAAGAACTGTCCATGACCGGCGTATTTTCCCAGAGTGGGGCGCACGCATTCCAACCCGGATCTGTTGTATTGGTCGCGCTAAGGACCCTTCCCGGCACTTCATTTACCACGAAAGTCGAGGCGGTAATTCCGGCAACGGCGGAGGGTACCTTGTCTCCAGGTTCGCTACCAAGCATTGGGCAACTTCTTGGAACCAAGCATTTTGCGGTCCGGCTTGCCTTGCCACAGGACCTCCCTGACTACACAAAACGTTTGGGTACATCGGGAGCGGCAACACTTATCACTGACGAAGCCGGGCCGGTCGAAGCTTTGGCGCGAATTTTGTTCTGGCTGCGAGTGCAGTTCAACTACCTGTAATAAGCGATTTTGACTCGAAAATTTCCTAGATCCTCCGGCATAGGAGCTTTTGACAGCGGTTAGCAGTGAGCAATAAATTCTCCCTGTTGACCAATCCATCCTAAGTCGTGGACAGTCGGTTTCTCCAAACTCTCACTATTGTGGTGACTTTTAACCGGGTTGCCCTAATTCAAGTTGATGGTTTTTCCTTCTGGGGGCCATAGCCCAGGGAAGTCAATTACAACCACGGATGGTAAAGGGTTTGAAGCATGAATGCAATTTGGAAAAAAATAATTGCTCTGGGAGTTGGAACCATCTTTGGCTTTGCACCGCTTTCGTCCATCGCAGAACCGTTGCCAATGCCCGGCCAAAGCGAAAGCGATTGGCGGTATACCCTGACACCCTATGCCTTTTTACCTGCCAGAACGACGGGCACATCGACAATTGCAGGACAATCAGTGCCGTTGGACCTGGATTTCAAGGATGCCCTTGATCTATTGGATTTTGCGCTAGCCGCTACATTCGAGATGTGGCGCGGAGATTTTGGCATCATTGTTGATGCGAATTATGTCCGATTAAAAGCGGACGGATCATTACCCTCTCCGCCTGGCGCGACCTTTGCAGTGGACATCCGGCAAAAGTGGTTGGGTGTGCTGGCCGCTTACCGGGTGGTAGACAGTACTTATGGGGTTCAAAACCAGCGCTATAGCATCGATCTGCAGGGTGGCATCCGTTACAATTCCCTTAGGCAAACAGTTGACATCCCAGTAGGGCAATTGGGCGGTGATGAAGGCTGGTTCGAGCCGGTCATTGGTGCACGTGCCATGTGGCGGCTGAGCGAGAAATGGGCAGCGGCCGTTGCACTCGATCTGGGTGGCTTTGGTGCAGGCGGTAACGATCTTCAGGTCGGGCTGAACGCTGGGTTTGACTATCGACTGTGGAAGAAAAATTCGCTCCGGTTCGGCTACCGCTACTACAGCATGGACTACAGCACCACTCTTGCCACAGGGCCGTTTGCCTATGATGTGCGCCAGCATGGTCCCTATCTTGGGGTGACCTTCAGGTTCTAGGTGTCAGCTTACCGTTCATTTCCCGGGCAGCAGCAACGTTCTTCAGTCCTGATAGGCCGACTTGTGCCAAACAAATTCTTTAGGAGACTAAAATGAATAAGAGGCATCTCAAGATCGTTTCGTTAGTCGCCGGAGCAAGTTTCGCTTTTGTTGCAAGCGGACTTCCAATAAATTTTCCTGCGCTTTCCCACGGATCCGAATTCGGAGCCGCTCATGCCGCTGGAGGCGTGGTGGATGATCCAAACGGTACCGCACCCGATCGTTATGTCTATTACCCGGGAACCGAGGCGCTGGCCGAGGATGAGGTTCGCGTTGTCGCCTGCGGGACCGGAATGCCGGATCAGCGGCGTGGCCAGGCTTCGGCCTGTTTTCTGTTTGAATTTGGCAATGGTGAAAAGTTCATTTTTGACATCGGCTCGGGGTCTATGCGCAACCTGAATGCGCTGATGATCCCATCCGAATACCTGACCAAAGTCTTTATCAGTCACCTGCATACGGACCACTGGGGCGATCTTGACGCTCTGTGGGCCGGGGGCTGGACATCCGGCCGTCCGGTGCCGCTGGAGGTTTGGGGACCAAGTGGGCAGACCGAAGACATGGGTACAGCCTGGGCAATTGACCATTTCCTCAAAGCTTTCAACTGGGACTACCAAACTCGCGCCTTCAAAATCACTCCGGTGCCCGGCAATATCACGGTGCACGAGTTTGATTATCGCGCGGAAAACGCGGTGATTTACGATGAAGGTGGGATCGTGGTCCGTTCCATCCCTGCTATCCATGCCGGTGATGGCCCGGTGAGTTATATCATCGAGTATGCAGGCTTGAAACTGGTGTTCGGCGGCGACACATCACCCAACAAATGGTTCGTTGAGTTCGCCAAGGACGCCGATTTTGTGATCCACGAGTCCTTTGCCAGCCCGACTTTCTTTGCTGAGGACTATGGGCAACCGGCGCAACTGGCCTGGCGGGCGTGCTGCTCATTTCACACCTCGGGACCGTCATTCGGCAAGATCATGAGTGAAATAGAACCAGGACATGCAGTGGCGTATCACACTATGGAAGAGGCGCATGCTGAAATGGAAGGCCTGATCCGAACCACATATGACGGGCCTTTGTCGATCGCGATGGACATGATGGTCTGGAACATCACCAAAGACGGTGTGCGCGAACGTATGGCCGTGTCACCAGATCGTGCCAGCGCGGTTTCCGGACCAACCCGGCAACCACCGCCCGACCCCAACTGGCCAGATCCGACCAGCGAATTTATTGCTGCAGGCGAATGGGGTCCGGGGTTCAATGCTCAGAACGAGATGTTGGATGCGTTCAGCGAAAAGTATGGTCTTGAGGATCAAGACTGGCGCAAACAACGACCTTGGTACGAGCCGAATGAATGAGATTGGCTCAATTGCAGACAAGTGGGTAGCCATCTATGTAGAAGTGGGTTTGAATATTGAACACGCTTTGTGAAGCAGCCCTTTGGAGCGCCCAAGAGTGAACTTCAAACTTTTCTTGCCCTGTCTTGTCTGGGCCATTTCGTTTGCGGCGGTTCTGCCTCCCTCATGGGCACTGGCTGACTACGTCGCATTTAACGGGTCTGAAGTGGCTCCCAATATCGCCAAATTCCGGATCGACGAGGATGGTGTGCACCTCCAGCTAGAGGTGTATGTGGGTGACCTCAAAACTTTTGACGCACTGGTTCCCAACAGCTGGTTCAGGGATGATACAGCTCTGCGGTCAACGCCCCAGGAAAGGATGGTCGATTTTGCTGAAAACGGACTGAGTATTCGCCGGTCAGATGGCACCGCACTGCCAGTTGCTGTCAAATTGATTGAACGCCGGATGCGGATTGACCGGGCTGCGCCGTTAGCTGGGCAACGTGACCCAACCACCGGCATTGTTTTTCCCGCCCCCCCGGATGATCCGCGTGTTCTTTATGCAGAGCTGTTTTATCCGTTCAACGGCACCCGCCCGGACAGGCTTGTTTTTACCCCACCGCTCGACGCCGAAGGCAATGCGCAGGTTTCAATCGGGATGGTTGTGTTTGACCGCGATGTTCCTGTGATAGATTTTCGTTACTTGGCCAAGAGGGCGACGCTGAACATCGACTGGCTGGACCCGTGGTATACCAGTTTTGAAAACCCGAATTTGGTGCGCCATTATCGCTTCCCTATGATGAGTTTTCTTTACGCCAGCCCGTTTGAAATTCGTTACGAAGCCCTTATCAGGGTGCACAATGCCGCCGAGTTGGTTGGGGTGCCAATCGCGGGTCGAACCATGACCCAAGCAGAGCGCAATGAAATAGAAACGCGCCTGCCTTCTGTATTGAATGACCGCTCGCCGATGACGATTGATGGCATAAGGATCATACCGACTTTTGATCGGCTTAGTTACTTGCGCATCGGAAGGAGGGGCTTGAACTTTATCCGGGACCAAGACGAAATTCGGACAGATGCAGATTATGTTGGCCTGATCTATTCCACAGCTACCGCCGAGTATGCACAAGAAGCAACGGTGGAATGGACTGTATTTCCCGACCCGGTCGCCAATGTGCCAGGCAACGCTATTGACGCCGCAGGTCCGTTCCTGGCAGGCCTTACTCCGGAAGATCCTATACTGAAATGGACCAACTATTTCAAAACTTACGAGCCGACGGATATCTCGCCTGTCTTCTTTGGCAAAGAGCGCATGCTTAATGTACCGATTTTGACGATCTTGTTGATTGCGCTCACACTTTTTGGCGCGGTTTTCCTGTTTAGACGGCAGAGCATTCCCAGAATTGTCAGGATCACTGCACTGGGAACGCTACTTGTGGCTACTGCTGTCTCGACACAAATTGGGTGGATTAACATGGAGAACCCGATTGCAGGTACACCTGATCGTCCTGCAGCCGCACGTATCGCCAGCCAGTTGATTGAGAACTTTCACAATGCACTTCAAGAGAAGATCCCAGAACGGTTGAACGAGGCGCTGCGCACGAGCGTATCAGCAGATGCATTTGAGGATGTGAAGCTGGAACTGGGACGCGCTCTTATTGTCGAAATGCAAGGTGGTGGGGCTGGGAGCATCAAAAGCATCAGGAATTTCGGAGTTGCAAATATCCGGCCAACACCTAGTGCAAGCGGGTTTCAGGCATCGGTGAGCTGGAGCGTGACAGCAACCGGCGAGCATTGGGGGCATCCGCATCAGAAGAACATTCGTTTCAGCGCACTGATGGACATCGCCCCGATTGAGGGCGCGTGGAAACTGACTGGCATAACGGTCACAAGTGCGCAGCCGGAAATCTAGAGGAAAACAAATGAAGGTCGCAGGATTTGGTATTTGGTCCGGGAAATATTCGACCGCCATATTTGCCACATGTTTGAGCGCCCTGTTGCTGCTGTCCGGACCGGCCATCGCGCATTTCCTACTGAACTTGAACACGCGCATCATTCATGTCGAACATCTGAGCAATGGCTTGCGGGTCTATCTTCGCCTGCCAATGCCCTATCTCGTTGCCAATCTGGTTGGCCCAGAACAGGCAGACGGCCTGCCGGATCCCGCGCCTTACACGACCAACACCCGTGAAGATGGCAATATTGTCTACTACCTTGATGTCGAGGCATTGCGTGCTGACTCTGGTGGACTTGGTAAACTGGTGGCAAACGGCCATCAGTTTGTCAGCAACGGCGTGGTTTTGCAGGCAACTGTGGAAACCGTCAGGGTGTACCCGGGTTCCAGGCAACCACCGTTTTCTACTCTGGGCGAGGCCCGAGCCTCGTTTCAGGATACTCTCTACCCGCAGGATTTTCCTGTGACATATGTTGGTGATACATTTGTTGACGTGGTTCTTTTGTTCGCGGAGCATGGAGAGGCGACGTCCTACCTGCTGTCCAGCTCGCTCAATCCAGGTCTGCCGGGACAAGAAAAGACAGCAAACCTGATCCTTGATTACTATCCTGGCAGCGTCGAGGTTTTCCGGGCACGGGGCCTGCTGCAAGATCCGATTCCTATCTCACGTTCTCCTTGGGCCGCAGCCGTCACTTTTGTCAAGGAGGGTATGCTGCACATTCTGGACGGTCTGGATCACGTCTTGTTTGTCATCTGCCTGGCTCTGGGTGCAGCAAGCTTCAAAAGTCTGTTTGCACGCACCACAGGATTTACAATTGGTCACAGTGTGACGCTAAGCCTTGGGTTCTTCGGGTTTGTGCCTTCGGGTGCATGGTTCATTCCCACAATCGAGTTGGGCATTGCCTTGTCCATCATTTTTGCGGCCCTTGTGGCCGTGAAACAGAAGCAGGGAAACCAGCCTCCTGAGCGAACAATGTTTGCGGTCACCGTCGGAATTGGCACCCTACACGGGTTGGGGTTTTCGTTTGTGTTGCACAAAATTTTGCAGGTCGATTCACCCAACATTTGGCAAAGTCTTTTGTCATTCAATATCGGCGTCGAGCTTGGCCAGTTTTTAATTATTCTTGCTTGTTGGCCGCTGTTCCGGCTGTTGTCGCGGTTGGGTGATAATCGCTGGCTGGTTGCGCGCTGGGGCATAGCCGCGCCTTGCATTGCAGTGGCCGGTTTCTGGACCATCCAACGCGCATTTTTAGTTATGCAAAGCGGTTGACTAAGCAATGCCCATGGCCGTTTCTAGACTGCGCCACATATAGTCCGAGGCCAAGCTCAATTACTTAAGGGCATCTCGAAAAATTTTGGCTAATCTGCGGGCGTTGTAGAATTGTATCCATAGTGCTGCAGAGAGTTGGCCGCCATGGCCCAGATGGGTTTATTCGATCTATCAGGTCGTTACGCGAGCTTGAGTGGAAACTCGGGACTGGAAAAACTGTCGTCGTACTCAAATTGATGAAACTTTGAAAAGCTCGTCCAACTGGACGAGAGAGTGACGATAACAGAAGCGTTTTCGACCGTTCTCAGGCTATTGGCTGAATTTTCACAAAACTCGGCCGAGAGCACCAATTGGACCGATCCGAGTGAAGGTCTGGAAGGGTCCGATCAACAGCCACTTGATCCTTAACGCCACTGGTTTGCATTGTCTCGTTCGGCGTTAAAGCAGGGGGGGGGCACCCCGATCCTTCACAGCCCAGCAATTCTGGAACTGCGCCCTAACTTTCGGATATGCCGGTGGCCAAACCCCAAACGCTTTAGAGGAACCCTGCTGTGACCAGTTCGCGCTTGGCGCGCTCAACTGTCCGAACATGACAGCCCAGGGATTGAGTGATTTTGTGATGGGGTTGGCGTTTGAGAAACGCGGCCCGGAACGCGGCCATTTTCCGGGCTCGGCTTGAATGTGGCCCCAGCGGGATTTGGTCCTGTCACGCTTGCGTTCCGGTCTCTCAACTCATTTAGGCGACCTTTCGTTCGAAAGCCAAGGGGCTTTTACCACCCAGCGATGAGTGCCGCCGTCGTGGATTATAGAACCCATTGATATACTGGAATATCGCCCCTTCCGCTTGGCGTCTGGTTTCCCAACGGGTGCGCCAGATCAGCTCTGCTTTGAGGGATTTGAAGAACGTCTCGAC
>JABSSD010000066.1 GCA_013214575.1 Paracoccaceae bacterium
GTCGCCGCCCAGCAGGGTGTCATCGCCACTGCCGCCCTTCAGGTCGTCACGACCTGCACCACCGTCCAACAGATCGTCACCGTCGCCACCATTTAGCTTATCCTTGCCGTCGCCACCCAAGAGGGTATCGTCACCGTTTCCGCCGTACAATTTGTCGTTGCCACCCAGCCCAATCAGGGTGTCATTGCCATTCTTGCCTTTGATTTTGTCATTTTTGTTGGTGCCTGAAATTGAATCGCCGTTTGCGGTTCCGTTGAAATTAGTCATATTTTATACCCCCAGGAAATGTAGCCGGGACGCGTTTCGCACGCCCCAAAATCTTATTTTCTAAGACCCATGCTGAATTAGCCCACGACTCTCCGAGCCGTCATAGGCCGGACAACGCCATTGGTATTGTCTGCGGCGGCTCTAATATAGCGGCCGTCAACGAACCGCTCCCGCCCATCAATAAGATAGAAATATAGCTTTGTTTCAGAGGATTGGCCGATGCAGATATCACTGTCGATTGAGGCATGAATGCCACCAACATCATTCCTTTTGCGCAGGAACGTGAATGTGCCGGTAGAGCGGCATGGATCTTCCTTTTGAACATGCGCCGCAAGATAGACAGGCAGCTGAATGGCGCAGGTGCGGCGTCACCCTTCGCACCGAGGCAAGAAATTAGAAACACAAATTGTCCTCTCGCTATTTCTAAAAGAGAGGTAGGAGAGACGTCGTAAGTTTTGCGTCAAAGGTAACGCCTTGATGCGCAAGAAATCCGTCAAAAACCCTAGTTGGGATCGAACGACGGTCGCTACCCGCGTACAATTTAGGGGCCACCACCAATGGAGCGAACAAGGTTGACTTCTTCATCGGCAAGATGTCTCAATGCCTGCTCACGTGCATCTAATGCAATCGCGTCATAATATTGTTCTTTGGATGCCATTGTGAATTCCCGCAGATCATCAAGCTCTTGCAGGGCCGCGCGATACTGTCCTTTGCGGATCATCGCCTCGGCGATCCAAACCTGTGCATAGGGGCGCGCAAGAACCATGCTTGTCTGCTGATATTCGAATAATGCTTGCTGAAGGACCCCAAGTGCGTCTGGGTCACCTGTTAGATCTGCCACACGCGCCAATTGCAGTTTGGACTGTGAAATCCATTGCTTAAACCCCATTTTTTGCGATTCTTTAAGAGCGATCCCGGCAAGTTGACGTGCCTCATCTACCTGGCCAAGAAACAGACATTTGTTCGCAGAAAAGACATGCGCAAAAGCTCTACTCAATCCATCGTTGTTCTCTTTCGCCCGCTGCAAGGCACGGTTTGACGCCGCCGTCGCGCGATCAGTTTGCCCCTGCAACGCATACACCAAGCAAAGAAAGCTGTCGGTTGTCAGGCCAATATCCATGCCAAAGCGATGCAGCAGATCATCCTTCCTCGACACGGGGTCAAAACTGGCGACGTTCTCGAGATATTCGGCAGCCTGCTCTAACGATCCGCGATAAGCATAGGTAACCCCAAGCATGTATGAAACAATCAATTTCGCCTCAGGGGAGGCCTGATCATCCAAGTCCAAATCTACGGCTTTAAGAATGGACAAACAGTCATCCAACTCGGCAACCATCAAGTGAATACTCCACAGTCCCCAGGCGGCATTCACTGCTTCTTCTTGATCACCAAGTTCACGACTGAGATCTTGGGCGGTGAGATAATATGGGCTTGCTCGGCTAGTTGGTATACCCCGAGATCCAATAATCTGGGCTGCAATTTTGCGATTGAGTATCAACTCCTTGCTCATGCGATTTCTCGACAATGGCAAGTGACCGATCATGATAAGCGCTTCGGTATACTCAAGAATTGCTGCCGTATGGGCGGCGCCCCTTACGGCCTGATCCCCAGATATCTCAAAGAATTCACCTGCTTCATTATAGGCGCTTGCGTCTCTATAATGACGCGCAATTTGGGCGTCATTTATTCGGAGGTTATCATCATTCAA
This sequence comes from Paracoccaceae bacterium, assembly GCA_013214575.1. Taxonomy (GTDB): domain Bacteria; phylum Pseudomonadota; class Alphaproteobacteria; order Rhodobacterales; family Rhodobacteraceae; genus Parasedimentitalea. The sequence goes on from JABSSD010000066.1 coordinate 1,976, forward strand.
TGCGCGCCCCGCGAGTTTGTGCAGGGCAGAACGGTTGCGAAGAGGGATCGTTGAATAGATCGCCTCGTTGATCAAAGCATGTTTGAAAATATAGGTGGTTTCCTGCCCCCGCTGGGTGGCAAACACAATGCCGGCAGTCTCAAGCTCCTTCAACAATGGCAGGCGGACAACGACAGGAAGAAGAATCTTGGACAGATGCGTGAGGGTGAAACGACGGCCAAATATCGACGCATGTTGCAGCACCTGGATAGCACCCGGCACGTTGTCGATACGAGACAGCAAAAGTGGCAAAAGCCGATCAGGCGCAGCGATGACTTCTTTGTCGCCCTGAGTGTTTGCAGAGGATACGCCAATTTCGGCAAGGCCACCTCGTTTTTCGCGAGCGTCAAGTGCTTTTGCAAATTCCTCAAGAAAAAGCGGATTTCCTTCGGCCCGCTGTAGAATATTGGCCAGTGTGTTCTCGGACACCGATGTGCCCTTCAGCAACCCACGTAGCAAGGTTCCGGCACTTTGAGGATCAAGGGGAGACAACAGGATAGTCTGGACCATCGGGTGTCCTAAAACCTCTGGCGCTTCGCCTTCGCGGGCGACCAAGAGCACACACACAGGCGCGCCGCTGATTGCCTCGAACAGCCGCCCCAATGCCTCACAGGTGGTGGGGTCAAACCACTGTGTATCCTCAAAAACCAACAGAACTGGGTGCTGTGGTGTGGCTCGGCCTGCCATTGCTCCAAATATGTTCGACGCCAGTTCCCTAATTTCTTTCGGAATCGGAGCGTCGTCGATTGCTCCATCGTCGGTATGGCTGGTGAGAGACGAAAAGTACGCTGTCGCGGTGGAAAGCTCTGGGCATACATCGGACAGCCAGCGCTCAAGCGGTTGACGCGGATTTTCAAGGGCGGCGGTTTTGAAAGCACCCGCGCGCAGCATATGATCGATGACCGGCGACAGGGTCGATCTGTGCTCATTCAGGTTCCCCTGAAAAAACTTGATGTCAAATCCTTTGGTTCGCGCAACAACGGCGACCTCTTCTACAAAACGGGATTTCCCGGCCCCCGGGACGCCTACAACCGCAACAGCACCACCGACGCCCGCCTGAGCTTGATCCAAATTCGCCAAGACATGCGCCAGTGGGGCGTTGCGCCCGACCATTGCGTAGCTTGAAGCGCGCATCAAATCATAGGTGGGGAAAGATTCTGATGCTTGGTTTGAAATGGCCTGCTTGACATTGTGTTGGTTGGCAACCGTTTTAAGCTGTACGGCGGGCGTCAGAACAGAGTGTACCGTATCGTTGACATAGACCGCACCCTGGGGCGTCGCGATGGCCAATTCCTCGGCGTCCCGTATCACGGCTCCCGAAATCTTAAGGTCCCCATTTCCCATTTTGTCTGTGTCAGTAATCAAGACAAGCCCGGCGGCGATACCGATCTGACAGCCCGCGTTTTGGTGTGGGCTTTTTTCAAGTGCGCCCAATATGTCCAAAGCCGCCCCAACTGCGGCATCCGCCATCCGATCATGGGTCTTTGGATAACCAAAGCACGCCAGAATGCGATCATTTCCCAAATGCAATTGAGTGCCACCTCTGGCTTCGACAACTTGTTTGGTAACAGCTGCAAACTCCTGAACCCCGCTTTCAAATTCTTCTGGGTCTTCTGTCTGGATGTTCGGCAGAATGGATAGAACAAACACAAACCGCCTGTGCTGCTCAGGCTGAGTTTGTGAATTAGGAGGCGTTGTAACGACATTTTGGCGGGACGATTCAGCAGAGTGCCTTTCCAGCTTTTCTGCCAAGCGCTGTGTATCAATAGATGGTTCAATATCCAGATGGGTCTTTAGCGCAGTCTCGCATTGTTGCAATTGACGCTTAGCTTGGTGAAAATCGCCCTGCTTAATGTAATATTCCACAAGTCCCTGATGCGCCGGTTCATACGTTGGATCTATCTTGCACAGACGTTGTGCAATCTCGGCAATGTCGTCGGCATACCCATCGTCAGCCCATTGCCGCATCACGGTATTCCCGAATCTTAGCGCAGTCGCTTCTTGCGCTTGGCGTGTTACCCAGACCCAATCGGAAAAAGGCTGGCTGCGAATTCGAAAACTGTCCAGAAACGGCGCGGTGTAGAGCGCAAGCAACTCTTTTTGGGTTGCGATAGATTGACTGCTAGAGATCGCGTTAAAGCGCCTAAGGTCAACAACCGACCCATCCTGAGAAAACCCAATCCGATCTGCAACAGAAAAAATGCTGTCTGCATGGGACAGGCCAAGCGCTTTGCGCAAAACAGAGACTTCTTGGCGCAGGCTAGCGCGGGACTGCTCTGGACCACTGTATGGCCAAAGAAGATCTGCCAGCACTTCACGCGAGATCGCATGGCTACTTTGCTCAACAAGATAGACAAACAGTGCTTCCGATTTTCGTGTCGGAAAATGAACTCGTTGTCCTGTTTCATCCGTGACAACAGGACCGCCAAAAAACTTAATACGTAGTGCCATCGTATATTCAAATTCCAAAAAAGTACTCGAATCACTTTTTCAGAATTTCCTTCGTTCTTCAAGACTTATGGAGTGAATGCAGTTTTTGACGAATTTCTTACTCCCTTAAATTAGCAAAAATGGATACGGTTCCATTGGTAGAAAAATGAGTTTGTGGAGGTATTTATGGCAGGATCTGGTTTATGGATCGGCGGCATTTCAGTAGGCAGGGAAGCAGATCAATTTCTTTCCATATTGAAATTTGCGTGCGTCCCTCAGGCAGACTGGTCACTCCCTGCATTCAACTCCAATGATATTGAGCAGGTACTAGGTTTGGCCGATAGTCTTTCGGTTGAGATCATCTCTGCGATGATCAACGATTATCTGGCCCACGAGTTTGAGACCACGGAAGAGCTTGCGCAGAACATTGCGCTTCGCAAAGGCGTGATTGCAGCAATGCAGGCAATTTGTTCGGGTGAGTTTGATGGCGACTACAGCGAGTCTGTCGTTGGTATACCGCCAACTTTGGGGTATCTTAACAACCTAGAAGTCCTATTTGCGCCGGGCGCTGCGACGGGTAACGGGATCCTGACTACCCCTGCCCCTTTTGCCAATACGGACTCGACTTGGGAACGCCTGGAAACGGGTAACCCATGGGTTGGCAGTGCCTTTGTACAACAGAAAAATGTTGATCTATCTACAGCACTTGGTTCCACTCAACCGTTTCGCGGTGAATGTGCCGGAGCACTGCAACTGTCGATACTACAGGGCTGCCTTTCCGCACTTGGCGCAGAAAAATTAAACGCCTTGAGCGCAGGGTCTGGCCCGGCTTTCATCGGCATCTGGCATCTTCCCGTCGAAGGAATCGACGCGATAGTCGACACGCTTGCGACGCGATTTTTGGCACAACTTAACGAAATACCCGCGGATTATGCTCGGGGCAGTGTGTTGGGGGTGCCGGGGGATTACCTCTATTTCCACAACAAGGATGACTACCCAACCAAGGCACAGGCAGGCGCATGGCGTGGGGAAAACTGTATATACTTGGGGCTGGATGCCCTTGGTAACCCGCATTACAGCGGCATGGGACTTGGCTGGAAGACGGAATTTGCGCTGCGTATGTTCTTGGGAAATGCCTACGTAAATGACTGTAACACTGATTTCATCGAGGCCATACGACAGGGCAACACACCAACAATGCAGCTCGCAGTTGTCGAGGACGCCCAAGCACAGCTGCGTTTCACAAAACGCGGCGTAATGCAATATCCAGACGTCCTGCCCGGTCCGGCACCCAAAATGCAATTGCCAACAGATGTGCCGAACCCTTTGACAGACGCTGAATACCGCAAGCGGCTAGAGATGTTGGGCTTTCACGCACCCGACGGGGGATCCCCAGCCGGGTGTTTGGTCAGTGAGCTTTTGCTAGGAGAGCTGGTTGAAACTCTGGGCTTCCCCGAAGCGGCTCTTCATCAAAGCACTAGCGCCGGATTGGGCCGTGCCAACTTAGACGTAACACTAGGACGTTGGACGCTTGGTATTCAGCCTAAGGACTCACAGATTCGCCACTTGTCCATGGATGATCATGTGCATGTCGTCGCCCATTTCGCAGATTAGCGTCCAGATTGAAATCTAATTCCCGTGTTGCTTTACCTCTTCCGGGATAACTTAGCGGCCCTAAAAAGGGCCGTTTTTTTTGTTAAATCATCGGTTTTGCTAATGGTTCAAATGCGAGTGCCCATTTATAGGCGGTTTGCGAAGTCACCGACAGAATCAAACAGAGGGTGCAGACATCGCAGTTCTTTGGTTTGATCGGCCCACCTGAGCGCCCGCTTGCATAGTCGGTGAACATGGGGCTGACTAACACCAACCCTGTCGTATTCCAGGGCCTTTTCAATTGACCACCAGGGCCCGTCTCCCTTGCGGTCAAGGATCAATATAAGGCGGATCAATGTGTGTAAAACGGCCTTGATCCGAAATCGGGCAGACAACTCGTCCAAGGATACCCCATGTGTTGCTGCGGCCTGATCCAGAATTGCGTCCTCCGCAGCCTCACTGATTGGGGACCACTCATCAGCAAACAACCACACTAGGTCGTCTTCAACCGATCCAACGCCGCAGTGCTCCCAGTCAAACCAGGAAATGGTTCCATCCTGCTGGACAATCGCATTGCCAGGACGGGCATCCCATTTGACAAAGGCCGGTGATCGCCTTTCCATCAGGCGAATGATTTGTGAAACATCATAGTCTGGTTGCAGTACTCCAAGGAGGTTGGCGGCTCGAAGAGGTGTTTGCGCAAAATCCTCCACCCAGCCAGGTCGAACTCCAATTTTTGGCACCATGTATTGCAAACCGCAGGCTTTGGCTTTTTCTTGTAAGGAAAGCAACCCGGACCCAGCATCAATCAGCATCAGCTGCCGGTCTTCAGATGTTGCCACCTCCAGTGCCCAAGTTAACCGGCGACCGTCGATCAGCTCCTGAACAATAAACTCTTCGTCCTGAAACAGCAGCTCAGGAACAAGGTTAGACACGGCCAATTGTGACAGCACTCTAGCCTCGAGAGTTGCTCGCCCAGTGGACCTTCTCTTGGCTATAACAAAGTGATTATTAGATACTTTGACGACGGCTGCCTTGCGTCCTTTACCTCCCGGCCACGAAATACTCTCGGGGATCCCATCCCAGTGACGTTTGCAAAATTTATTTATGTCGTCCTCATCCATTTCCTATTGTCACCCACTGAAATCATTTACACAAGTTTCTTAGCCTGGCTGGCTTGGAGGTTCGAATGTTGGGTCATGCCGACAAATGGCAGAGCCACTTCCGGATTGCTGTGATGTCAATGAAGCCGAAAAATGCTCTCGGCAGTTTTGTCGTAGCGTGGGGTCAACCGGCTACGGCTTTCTCGCAGAGCGAGTGTGCAGTGCCCCAAACAACAAGTGGTCATGCGAGAGCTTTCGCACAATCATCCCCGCTAGTGCGCAGCGATAGAACAACAACAACGCCAATCTCACCCCTCGCTGGAATTGAAAATTGCCGCCAACACGGGGTGTGAATTACCCGCATGCCTGAGGGGCTAGGGAAGGACCCAAACGGTATTGTGACTGCGTGCGTTAGCGGCAGAATCGTTGGTTTACAGGCTTTGTCTGCAGGCGTTTGATCAAGGGACTGGTTCCTAAAAGTAGACTTCCAGACATCGATTTAGACCCTTTGGGGAATGCCGTTCGATTTTAAAAGGTGTAGCTTTCTGTTGCAATTGTCCGGCATCATTTTTGGTCTGGTGGAGGCGGATTCAGACTTGGCCTTCCAGAGTCCGCACGTCAATCTTGGCTGCGAAAAATTCTATTTCGAGCAGGCCGACATTTCAGTTGCCGCATCAACACTGATGTTTGGAGTATTTCAACAAAGGCTAATAAATTACATAAAGGCAATCGAAACCATGGCGGCTGTTCGTGACTTACCACCTTTCAGAAGCAACCATTCAAAGTTGACATACGCTCGCATTTTCGCCCGGCACCAAGTCTTTGGGTTGTGTTTAGCCTAACAAGCCACTAGTAGGATCGACTAAATTCTCACAAGGTTCGACGCGTGCTTACACTTTTGAAAAATGCGAATCTTTATGCCCCGCCCCCCTTAGGCTTGGGCCATGTTCTGATCGCGGGCGAGAAAATCGTGTATCTGGGGGCCGAACTACCTGTTCTTTCAGAGCCCTTAGAAGTTGTTGAGCTTGACGTCGCCGGGGCAACGGTTGTGCCAGGTATCATTGATGGTCACGCCCATATTACTGGCGGCGGAGGCGAAACTGGACCGGCAAGTCGCGTCCCACCTATGCTGTTATCCTCTTTCACACGCGCCGGAGTGACCTCGGTGGTGGGGGTCCTTGGGACCGATGACCTGACCCGCAATACTCAGACGCTTGTGACCCAGGCTTATGGTCTGCGCGAGGAAGGGTTGTCCGCCTGGTGCCATACCGGCGGCTATCATGTGCCTCTGACCACGCTGACAGGATCGGCGCGCGGCGATATTGTTTTTTTGGATCCAGTGATCGGAGTCGGTGAACTTGCCATCAGTGACCATCGCTCCAGTCAGCCGACGCTGGATGAGTTTATGCGCATCGCCAGCGAGGCGCATGTGGCGGGATTGATGACGGGAAAGGCGGGGATTGTGCATTGTCACTTGGGTGATGGTGAACGTGGGTTGGCAATGCTGGAGAAGGCAATCGAAACCTGCGAAATCCCAACGCGAGTGTTCAACCCGACCCACGTCAACCGCAACAAACCACTATTCGAACAGGCCATCGCTCTTGCTCGACATGGCTGCTACATCGACGCGACCGCCTTTCCGGATGGCCATGTCGACCCCGGGATTTCCGCAGCCGAGGCCTATTTGCAGTTCAGTGCTGCGGGATGCCGCACAGAACGTTTCACCATCAGTTCAGATGGTGGCGGCTGCCTGCCTGCCTTCGACCGCGAAGGTAATCTGACCCGCTTTGGCGTGGGTTTGTCTCAGACCCTGCCAGACACGCTGGCTGAATTAGTGCGCGCGGGTGTGCACCTGGGCGAGGCCCTGGCGCCGCTGACTAGTAACGTCGCCGACTTGCTCAAGCTGCGCCAAAAAGGTCGGCTGGCGGTTGGCATGGATGCCGATATTCTGGTGCTTGGTAAGGACCTGAGTGTACAGGATGTCATGGCACGCGGCCAATGGCACGTACGTGATCACAAATCGGTCCGTTTGGGCACCTATGAAGAAATTTGAACACCTCTGAACCACTCACGACAATACAAAGGAAAGCAAAGTAACATGTGCCCAGCACCAGTGTCAGAAAATACCGAACGCGGATACATCATCCCGGTCGGCGGGGGGGAAGATCGGGTCAAGGAAATGCTAATTCACCGAAAGTTTGTCGAACTTTCAGGCGGTGAGAATGCAGATATCGTGGTGATACCGACCGCATCTATGCTGGAAGAAACCGGCCCGGATTATAACCGCATATTCTCTGAATTGGGGGCCGGTAGGGTCGAGTTCCTGCCGATTTCGAACCGTGCCGATTGCGACAACCCGGATTTCGCCGGGATGCTGGATCAGGCGACCGGCATTTTCATGACTGGAGGCAACCAGCTTCGCCTATCCGCAATTCTGGGCGGAACTCTTGTTGCCCAGAAGATTCGCCGCCGCAATGCCGCAGGCGTGCCGATTGCAGGTACCTCGGCGGGGGCTTCGATCATGTCTGAACATATGATTGCTGGGGGCAGCAGCAATTCTGCCCCGGCCGAAGGCAATATCACCTTGGCGCCTGGAATGGGACTGACGAATGCCGTGATCATCGATCAGCATTTCACCCAGAGGAACCGTCTTGGTCGTTTGCTAACGGCTTCTTCCTTCAACCCATTCCTTATTGGTCTTGGCATTGACGAGGATACGGCGGCCTTTATCGGGCCAGACAATGTGCTTGAGGTTGTCGGCAGTGGAACGGTTACGGTTGTGGACGCAAGTCACCTTACGCATTCTTCGATGTGGGACGCCCGCCGCGGCGAGGCGCTAAGCCTTTTGGGTCTTCGCCTTGACGTTCTGGGGGAAGGATGCCGTTATGATCTGACGGCGCGCATGGCTTATCCTCCGGATGAGCACATAGCGTTCTGTACTCTTCCAGCGCCTGACAACGCAATCGACGGGTGATCGTGGGGGAATAGTAGTTTTTTTACGGGGTAGCGCATGAAAATCATCTCAACCAATGTCTTTGTCGGTCCAAATGTATGGGCAGGTTTTCCAGTAATACGACACGTCATTGATTTGGGACTTCTCGAAGACTGGCCCTCGGCAAAAATTGGTTCTGACTTCATCGACGCGCTGGTTGCGGCATTACCGGGATTGGCCGATCACGGCTGTTCCTATCGTGAGCCGGGCGGGTTTCTCCGCCGATTGCGCGAGGACGAAGGCACCTGGATGGGCCACGTGATGGAACATTGCGCACTTGAGATACAGGGCGTCGCGGGCACGGATGTGACCTTTGGGCGAACCCGTACCACCGGTGAGGCTGGCCTGTACAACATGGTCTATCAGTACCGCCAGCGCGACGTCGGACTGGCCGCTGGCGCGTTAGCGCTGCGCTTGTTGTTGCACCTGCTGCCACAATCTCTGAAAGACCAGGTTTCCTATGAATTCGACGCCGAATTTGACTGGGAAGACGAGCTCCGGACCTTTGTGTTGCGGGCGCAGCGCAAGGAATTTGGCCCCTCAACCGGGTCACTGGTCAAAGCTGCAGAAGAGCGTGACATTCCCTGGATCCGCCTGAACGAAGGCTCTCTGGTGCAGTTCGGCCATGGCAAGTTCCAGAAACGGATACAGGCCACCATCACCTCGGAAACCAAACATATTGCTGTAGAGATTTCCTGCGACAAGGAAGACACCCACAACCTGCTGAATGACCTTGGCCTGCCAGTGCCGCAACAGCGCATGGTATATAGCCCGCGTGAAGCAACGCGGGCTGCACGGCGCATCGGACATCCAGTTGTAGTAAAGCCACTGGACGCCAATCACGGGCGCGGCGTGTCGATCAACCTAAACAGCGACGAAGAGGTCGAGGTCGGTTTTGTCGAGGCCAAAGAACATTCGCGCAGCCGCGCCATTTTGGTGGAGAGTTTTGTCACCGGCTTTGATCATCGCATGCTGGTGGTCGACAACAAACTGGTCGCAGTGGCCAAACGGGTGCCGGGCCATGTGATCGGTGATGGCAAACATACCATCGCGCAGCTCGTCGATATTGTGAATGAAGACCCGCGTCGTGGCATCGGCCATGCAAAAGTTCTGACCATGCTGGAGCTGGACACTCAGGCCAAGCGCCTGATGGAGGAAGCGGAGCGTGACGAGGAAACCGTGTTGCCCGAAGGCGAAGTGTTTTATCTGCGGTCGACGGCAAACCTGTCAACCGGCGGCACGGCGATCGATATGACCGACGTGGTGCATCCCGACAACCGCGACATGGCCGAACGGGCTATTATGGCAGTGGGTCTGGATGTGGGGGGTGTTGACTTTCTGATCGATGACATCACCAAATCCTACAAAGACATCGGCGGGGCTATTGTCGAGGTTAACGCTGCGCCGGGGTTCCGTATGCATGTCGCGCCGTCAGAAGGACAACCAAGGGATGTGTCGGGCAAGGTGATGGATATGCTTTTCCCCGCCAGCGAAGAAACGCGCATCCCGATCGCTGCCATCACTGGTACCAACGGCAAAACAACCACCTCGCGTATGCTTGGGCACATAATGAAGACCAGCGGCAAGATCGTTGGTATGACATCAACGGACGGGGTCTATGTGGATGGCAAACTAAGTGTCAAGGGTGACATGACGGGTCCTAAATCGGCACAAATTGTGCTGCGTGATCCAGCGGTGGACTTTGCCGTGATGGAGACTGCGCGCGGTGGTTTGGTGCGGGCGGGACTTGGGTACCAACGCTCCAATGTGGCGGCATGCCTGAACGTGACAGCTGACCACCTTGGCCTTGGCGGAATCAACACGGTCGAGGAATTGGCAGTGGTGAAACGCGTCGTGGTGGAAAGCGCCACAGACACGGCAGTGTTGAACGCCGACGACATCAATTGCCTGAAAATGGCAGACTACACCGATGTCGACGCGATTTTTTACGTCACCACAAACCCCGGCCATAGCCTGGTGAAAGAGCACATCAAAGCTGGCGGCAAAGCGATCGTACTGGAAAGCGGTATGAATGGCGACATGCTGACCATCTATGACAACGGGTTGCACATGCCGGTGCTGTGGTCACATCTTATCCCGGCCACACTAGAAGGAAAGGCCATCCATAACGTCCAGAACGCAATGTTCGCGGCGGCGATGGCTTACAGCTTTGGTGTAGATCTAGATAATATTCGGCATGGCCTACGCACCTTTGACACCAGTTTTTTCCAAGCACCGGGGCGGACGAACGTTTTTGATGAACATCCCTTCAAGGTGATTTTGGATTACGCCCACAACCCCGCTGCAATTGCTGCCATGACCGGACTGGCTGATCGGTTGGATGTGAAACGACAGCGGATTGCAGTGGCAGCGATGCCAGGTGATCGGCGCGACGAAGATATCTTTGAAAGCGCCAGAATTCTTGCAGGCCACTTTGACCACTACATCTGCAAGGCCGACGACCATCGTCGCGGACGCGGGCCTGATGAGGTGCCACAGATGATCAAGGCGGAACTGATGCGAAATGGCGTGGACGAAAGTGCGATCACCGTTATCCCAGACGAAGCCGAAGCGGTGAATGCGGGGCTTGAGCGGGCCGAAGCCGGCGACCTTCTGGTGATCTTTGGTGATGACAGCGCGCGATGCTGGAAACAAATCATCTATTTTAATTCCGATGATGAAGAGGCCGAGACCGAGGCACCAGCCGCCAAGTTGGCACCTGCGGCCGAGTTTGAAGAGTTGTTCGACACCGACCAGACCTTGATACGGGATGAGCGCGGCGTGCGGCTTGCCCGCGAAACCAGCGAAGATGCGGATTGATCGGAGGAACGCCGATGGATCGGATCGAAGCACTTGAGAATGCCCTGACAATTGTTAGTGCACAGGCGGATCAAATCCGCGTAGATGATGCCCGGCGCCTGACGGGTCCTGGGTTGATGTGGGACCTGCCTGGGGCAGTGATCGACATTTTTTTCGAAGATGCAGATGTCGATTCCCAACTGGTCGCTGAACTTTGGCAAACTTATGCCCGCCAAGTGTTGGATGCACTTGGCTGGCAAGACCAACAGCTATCGTCTCGCCGATTTTTGGGGGGGGTAAACCTTGCCATTTCGGCGCCAATTGATCAGCTTTATTCGTCAATCTTTGCCGCCCAGACAGCTTGGCATTTCTGCGCAGCCGCCTTGCTGGGGCAGCCTGCCAGTGACTTCGAAAAAATGATTGCCGACATCAAAGGTGTGATGGTGAAAGAGGCCAACCCAGCTTTAATCACACTGATCGCGGCTGCGCAGGAACACGGCGTGGATATCCTTTGCGATGATGACGAGATATCTATCGGCCACGGCCAGGGTAGCAAAGTTTGGCCCGTTGACGCGTTGCCTGCACCGGATGAAGTCGATTGGGGCTCCCACCATGATGTGCCCATAGCCTTCATCACCGGTACCAACGGCAAAACCACAACAACACGGCTCTGTACTGCGATTGCAAGAGCAGCTGGTAAGGTTGCAGGACTGACCTCGACCGATTTTGTGAGCGTCGGTAATGAAATTCTGGATCGGGGGGACTACTCCGGTCCTGGCGGCGCAAGGATGTTGTTGCGTGATCCGCGTCTGGAAATCGCCTGCCTAGAAGTCGCGCGCGGTGGGATCTTGCGTCGTGGCCTACCGACCCGGCGCGCGCGCGTTGCTGTGGTGACCAATGTCGCCAATGACCACCTTGGCCAATACGGTGTGAACACGGTCCCCGAACTGGCACAAGCTAAATTTGCTGTTCACCGCACTCTGGCCTCGGATGGGGTGCTGGTGCTGAATTCTGACGACGCGTTTGTCGTTGCTGAAGCCGACCACACTGACGCAACGATCTGGTGGGTGTCCCTAAATCCTGAGAACCCGCAAGTGGAAAACGCTCGTGCCAATAGCATACCCTGTGCCTACCTGAGTGATCAAACGCTGGTGTTCTTCGATGGGCAGAAAGAGCAGCCGGTGATATCCATATTCGATGTTCCAATCACCATGAACGGGGCTGCAAAATACAATATCTCCAACGCGTTGGCGGCGCTCTGTGTCGGAAAGGCGATGGATTTACCTGACGATGCGATCTGTACTGGGCTGTCGACTTTCAGGCCAAACGCCAAGGACAACCCTGGCCGCTGCAATGAGTTTGCGCATAATGGTGCGCGGGTCTTTATAGATTTTGCCCATAACCCGCATTCGATCGCAGCCGTCTGCGAAACCATGTCAGGCTTGCCAGCCAAGCGTCGCTTCATCCTGCTTAGTCACGCTGGTGACAGGTCGGATCAAGAGATCCATGACGTCACTATGACAGCATTGCAGTTTGAACCCGACTTTGTGGTTTCCACCGAAATTGAGGGGTATTTGCGCGGACGCAGTCTTGGGGAAATTCCCATTTTGATAGAAAAGGCGGTCATTGGTGCGGGGTTGAGCTCCGATCAATTGCTATTTTCCGACTCTCCGAAGCACGCTGCTCGCATGATCCTGGATCAATTACAGGCCGGAGACCTTGCCTTACTACTTGTATTGGCGGAGCGGGATGAAGTGTTCCAGCTTTTGGATGCATGAAACGCGGGCGTTGGACAACACGCCCCAATTCAGTGCCGGAAACACGTTGAGTTCCGCTTATTAAGAATGCGGAATTCGCGGTTCACTAAAGTGTATTAGTTTCGACTTGATCTGACACCGCTCCCATTTCAGCGAACTGGAATGAGGGCGGCGCATCTCTTGATGGAGATGTTGGTTATCCGTTTTGATGGTGGTGCTCACCAACTGCAAAACGAGGAAACCACAATGTTGAATAGTACCGACAAGATCATTAAACACAAAACTGGTCTGCTGAACTTGGCTGAGGAGCTGGGCAACGTTTCCAAAGCCTGCCAGATCATGGGCATGTCTCGGGACACTTTCTACCGCTATAAATCTGCAGTAGAGGATGGCGGCGTCGAGGCGTTGTTTGAGCGCACCCGACGCAAACCCAATCTGGCAAACCGTGTTGATGAGGCCATCGAGCAGGCAGTCATCAAATCCGCCACGGACTTCCCGGCTTACGGCCAAGCCCGCACCTCCAACGAGTTGCGCAAGCTGGGGGTGTTTGTGTCACCTTCCGGAGTTCGTTCCATCTGGTTGCGCCATGATCTGGCAAACTTTAAGCTTCGCCTGAAGACTCTGGAAGCCAAGGTTGCCGAAGAAGGCGGCATCCTGACCGAGGCACAGGTGCAGGCGCTGGAAAAGAAGAAACTGGACGACGAAGCCTGTGGTGAGATTGAGACGGCCCACCCTGGCTATTTGGGCAGCCAGGACACGTTCTATGTTGGCACTCTCAAGGGTGTTGGGCGCATCTACCAGCAGACCTATGTGGACACCTATTGCAAGGTTGCCCATGCCAAGCTGTATACGACCAAAACGCCGATCACAGCCGCCGATCTGCTCAACGACCGTGTGCTGCCGTTCTACGAGGAGAATGATCTGCCGGTGTTGCGGATTCTGACAGATCGCGGCACGGAATACTGCGGCCGCGTCGACAAGCACGACTTCCAGCTTTTCTTGGCAATCAACGACATCGACCACACGAAAACCAGGGTGAGATCGCCCCAAACCAACGGCATCTGCGAGCGGTTCCACAAGACAATCTTACAGGAGTTCTACCAGATCACGTTCCGCAAAAAGGTCTATCAATCCATCGAGGAATTACAGACTGATCTGGATGAATGGCTGCATCACTACAACACCGACCGAACACATCAAGGCAAAATGTGTTGCGGCAGAACGCCGTTCCAGACCATGATTGAAGGCAAGAAAATCTGGAAGGAAAAGTTCGTGAACTGAATTTGACCTGACAGATACTGCCGGAAAAACGGCTATCTGTCAGATCAAGTCTGAACCACTACAACTAAAGTGATTGTGGGGTGCCAATTTCGACATTCCCCCTTTTGATGACACCATTAACAATTGCGCTGAACACCCGCCATTTCCCCCTAAAGTTGCCCCCGTACTCTCCGATAACTATCGAGCAATCCCCCAACTGCCTCACCAAACGAGAGATGGCCGCCGCAGAGTCGCTCAAATACCTCTTCCAACTCACCAGCTGAAAGCAACAGCAACCCTTCATAGCCATAACCTTCTCATTCGAACACTTTCACAACCCTGCGCTCAAACTCTCCAGAGTCGATATCCAATGACACCTGATGGCCGGTATCACCTGTCAGGGCTTTGTTGCATAAATCGATTGAGGGGATTCATGTTGTGAATCCAGCGTGATAGCTGGCGGTGATGAGCAACTGGACACCAACGGCTTACAAGGCTAAGAACTGGTCGGACTACAATCGAGCCCTGAAGCAGCGTGGTTCGCTGTCGATCTGGTTTGATGCTGAGATGGCGTGGGCGGCAAAACCTTCAGGCCATCGTGGACGTCAGCAAGCCTACAGCGATGCTGCCATACAA
>JABSSD010000067.1 GCA_013214575.1 Paracoccaceae bacterium
ATAGGTCGCCGTCCGCGGGGTTCCGGCGATGCTGGTGTCGACACTAACGCCGGTCACCGCAAGGCTGCCGCCCGGCCCGGTAACGGTGATGTCACCGATGTCGATGGTCGACACGTCAACGGCCACGTTGTCCGAGAAGACAACGGTGATGTCGGTGCTCACCTCTCCGGCCTGGGCAGGGCCGATAGTCGGCGCCGAAGACGACTGGACGACCGGCGCGGTCGTATCGACACTAACGATCAGCCCGTTGACGTAATCCTCGATGTTGGACACGCCGTTGCCGTCGGCATCCTCATGTGCGTCAAACACGTCAGGATTGGTGCCAGAAATTACTTCGTGGGCGTCCGGCATCCCATCGTCATCCCGGTCACTCGGAGCTTCGGTGTTGGGCACAGAATCGTAGCCGCCAACGTCATCTGGGGAGTCGATAATACGACCGGTCCCGTCAATCACCGTCTGGATGATCCGCTCATCGGTCACGGTCAGCGACGGATAGCGGGCACCGGCATTCGCCAGGACGTGGTCGAAAACTTCGGACGACGGCAACACGTTGACATTGCTCGGGGTGAACACGTAGCTGTCCGAGATCTTCGAGATCGCCGGGCCATCGACTTCGGCGACGTTGTCTTCAAGGTTATAGGCCGTACCTTCCTCAGGAAATTTCAGTTGGATGGCCGCGCGGTCGGCCGAATCCTCGCCTGCGATGTAGACGTTGCCGATGATGTGGGCCGTCGTCCCATCGCGCCCGAGGAAGCCGTTCAGTCCGTAGTTGTAGACAAGGTTGTTGATGAATTCGATCTGCTTGGAGTCATCTTTGGCCGTGGCGTTCCGGAACTCATTGTGGGCGATCAGGTTGCCAACGATTGTGACATTCGAACTGCCGGCGCCAATCAGCAGACCCATCGAGTGATCGCCCTTGGGGTGGAGCGAGTTTCGCAGCGCCTCGGCCATAATGTTGTTGGAGATCGTGATGTTCTGAGATCCGTACCAAACCGTGACAAGTTCGTCGATCGACCAGCTGAACGAGTTGCTATCGATGATAACGTTCTCGACGGTTTGATCGCTGCTGCCGATCGAGATCCCATCCCGGTTCTCGGGCTCATCACCTTCCCCGTCGCCAGGGCGGAACTGCAGGCCACGTATGATGACGTCACTTTCGACGATCCGGAGTTTGGCTCCAATGACTGTAATGCCCTCCGGTGAAGTCTGACCGGCAACGGTGACGTCGCCATTGACTTTAATGGCGTCTGTCAGGTTGATTTGACCGCTGACTTCAAAGACCACGATCCGCGGCCCGTCGAGCTCTTCCAGAGCCCATCTGAGTGACCCGGGTCCAGAATCCGCGAGAGTGGTGACCTTTACGATCTCGCCGCTGCGTCCGCCATCTGCTTCGGCGCCAAATCCTTGTGCACCGTCAAAGGCCAGCTCTGCCTGCAAAAGAGTATTGTCCAATAGGTTTCCCTCTCTCGATCTGGTAGCGTTGCGAGGGGCGGTGGATTTTGTTCCCCAACCTGGTTTTGAGCCGGTGTACGGGGAGGCGACTTGCGTCGAATCCATGTTTTCATTATCGCAGATGGCGGCGACGGTTTCCAGTCTGATGGTTTCCAGTGCCATGTATCGGCGTGTCACAGCCCACTCATCGTACTTTTTCAACATCAGCGCGCGGACCAGACGTAGGATTGAGGCATCGTTGGGAAAGATCGGTCTCAAACCTGCGCTGGTATATTGAGCAGCCCCACTTGCGTGGTCCAAGTTGAAAGTTAGTGCATGGTTGGCCTTTGGTCCACCGGTACGATGTTGCCAGCGGCGCGGGTTGACCTGGTCCGCCAAACTGCAGCGCGGAACACGACTTTGCAAAGGGCGCTACCTGCGCATTGCAGACCTTGGTGCTGGCCGCAGCCAACGGCTCCTTTCAGCCCTTCTACGACATTCGTGCCCGGCGCAGCATGAGGCGGCATCTAGAGCACAAAGGGCGAACAGCCGACCTTCGCTGCGGTCAGCTCCAACGGCAGCAATGCGCAGACAGCAGTCTTTGCAAACCAGCATCAACGACCCAACCATTCTCTCAATTGCAGCTAACATTGCTGCGTTGCGGTCCGCCGATGCAGCCGTTCGCTCGGACTGCAGCATTTCTATAAATTGCCGAGCAGCGGGACCTTGGAAGCAACGTTATTATCGTCGTTGCTCCGTGCGGCTAACGCTTGACCTACCAAGCGCTCGCTGCGAACTGCGAATTGGGCCTCGGCGGCTACCACGACTTGTAATCCGCAAGCAAACGCGTGAAGCAGTGCGGCAACGGTATCTTGTTCAATTTCTTCACCCCTGGCGCCGCGGAGTTGCCAAGCGCAAAAACCTAAACTGCGCCAGTAGAGCGAAGTTTCGCATCCAGCCCAAGTTGGTATGCTTCCTTAGCTTCAGCGTCGAGTTTGGCACTTTCAGCGTAGTAGATGAAGCCAAGAGCCCTACGCGAACGCGTCTTTGATTTGTTAGCTCCCGCCCAGTGGATGGTCTTAGCGTCATGCATCAAGAACGTACCCGCGCTTCCTGGAAGGGAAATTGATTGCCTTTTGTCTTCTTGCGTACCGAAATCTGTCATTCCTTGCGAGAAGCCCAAAACACCGGTTTGCCCATGGTCGCGGAAACCTTCCACCTTGTGGGAACCACACACGTAGTGGATGCAGCCGTTCTCCTCGTCTACATCTTCGAGCGCTAACCACCCGGTAACAGCTCTGCACGGTTTTAAGTGGAAATAGTATCCGTCCTGATGTGGCGGCGTCGGCTTCCCAATGCCTGCCGGTTTGTTGAAATATTGCATATTCACCGGCACTACTTTTTCACCCAACACAATCTCTGCGATCCGTCGAACGGCGCCATTTAACATCAGGTCCTTGAAGTACGAGTCGTACTCGAACATTTTCTGTAGCTGTTTCAATGAGCTCCGATCAGATTTTTCTTCATAGTAGACCCGTTCGGCAGGCATTCTCGGAACCACGTCCTGGATGAAGCGGCGAATTTCACCATTGAGGGCTAGCATCTCACTTTCGGAATAGAGTGGTTCAATTGCGAGGTAGCCATCATTTTTAAAACTGGCCGCCATCTGTTCGTGATTTTCCAATGTCGCGGGCATCCTGTTTCCTTCATGTTAGATTGGTTTTCCTCTCAACATTTTTTAAAGCAGAATGTTGCGTGCACCAAGTGAGCAGATCGGCTAGAAACTGCGAATACCGATTAGTGTGGCGATCCATGGGAGACATTTCTGTGAAAATAGAGCGACGTGAACTTCGCATTCTTCGCCAGGAAACCGGCCAGTTTGGTCGACGGTTTCCAATTGGACCAGTGTGCTGGCCACATTTCGATCTGCTTTGGATTCATGAGGGTGAAGTGACTTTGAAAATCGGGACTGAGAGTGAAACAGTAAGACTGACCGCGCCGGATGGTCATTTGATCTTCCCCAATGTTCCCTTCAGCGGCAGGTCAGTAAATGGAAAAGCAAATGCATCAATCTGCCATTTCCAAGGCGGGCCGTTCGAGGACGAACGGACTACGATGCTATTTGCCAAGCCGGACCCAAGAGATACACTGCACGTGCAGAACTTACTTCGGTTGTCCTTGGCCTACGCGGAACGTGAAGCCGAGCATTTGGTCAGAGCCCGATTGTTGGGGGCCATTCTGGATTGTTTTGTTGAGGGAAGGATTCCCAAAGAGTACCCGAACCGGATAACCCAAGCTTGGCATGACGCGGCCAATCGACTTTCGACAATCCGGGATTTGACGGACGTTGCGGATTTTCTCGGATTGAGTGAAAGCGCCTTTCGATCGCTCCATCGGAAATCCTTTGGGAACTCAGCGGGATCACACCTACGTGAACTGCGTCTAAGCCTAGCAGAAAGGCTGCTCTCAACAACCGGAGATAGCATATCAGAAATTTCGAGGAAGATCGGTTACTCCTACCCAGAGAGCTTTTCGAACGCATTCCGAGCATCAAGGGGCCAAACGCCGCGGCAGTTTCGTAACTGGAGCCGGAAATTTTCGTAGTTTGGCAACAACTTAGGCAAGCTGTGAAAATCGGCCGACACCAACAAGGGAACCATGGTTGCTATTACTCTCCAATGAGCCCGGTCCAATCACAAATGACGGCTTCACCCGCTACTACCGACCTTGGGATACCTTTTTTGGGAGTTTTGCCGGTGAATGGCCGGATTGGCGAAGCAGCCCTAGCGCTATCGCATTCGCAGCTAACGGCTCAATCCGCACTTATTTGCCAAAACACGTTTCCGCTTTGGGTTGCGAACTGCCGTTAGACGCTATTCGCACCAAGGTCGGCTCAGGGCCGGTTGTGACGCTTCAAGGCATCTGGGGCGACCACTTTGCAAATGTCGCTATCTGCCATTCGCTGCGCCGTCCACGAACGGCGGCTCTGGCCCGATCCTGTCGATCCGACACACTTGGCGCCCCTACTTTGCAAAGGTGACTTACTGCGCATTGCTGCCGTTGGTGGTGATCGCGTCTAACGGCGGCTTCCAGCGGCGGTTTCAACGGGTCGACGCAACACATGCATTGAAACGCTCGGCTGGTGTCTCATATCCTAGCGTTTTTCGAGGTCGTTCATTGAGCTGTCTCGCGACAGCACTCAGCTTTGCTTGACTATGTATCGACA
>JABSSD010000068.1 GCA_013214575.1 Paracoccaceae bacterium
AACCACGCTGCTTCAGGGCTCGATTGTAGTCCGACCAGTTCTTAGTCTTGTAAGTCGTTGGTGTCCAGTTGCTCATCACCGCCAGCTATCACGCTGGATTCACAACATGAATCCCCTCATTCGATTTATGCAACAAAGCCGATCGGAGTGCTGAATATTCGTCTCGCCACATTGTGGCGGATAATACCGCCAGATCGCATACGGGCCTTCACGTTCAAGCGCATTGACGCCGCCGGTTTGATGGAAATGCCAACTCCGGACAGACCTCAGCAAGGCCTCCCCCAAGATTTCCCCGGCGGTACAATATTCCGTCCACAGGCCAAATGCTCCATGCGACATCGACTGCCCGACATCCAGACCGAAAACCCGTTCGCCAGTGGCCCGCGCGGCCTTCTCAAACGCCCCCATCATGGCGCGTACCGGCAGCCGGGTTTCCCGGTTTTCCAGAATTTCCAGCGGCAGGCTTTCGGCGCAAAACACGTCCAACAGAGCAGAGTAACTTGCCCGTTGCTCCACCATTTCCGGCATCGCACCGAAATCCGGTGGCCTTGGTCATCGGGATATGGATAGGAGCGGTCAATAAAATGCCTCAAGACGTGAAATGACAAGCGCGTGAAATTCTATGCCTTAGACTTACCAATTCGAACCCGCCCCTGCAACATTTATGCAAGCGCGGCAACTTTCAATTTTAGTGAGGAACAATTGGATGAGTGGAACAGGGAAGCCAACTGCAAACGGTATGAGACACTGTACGCACGCCGGGAGGTGGCCGTATGAATGCCCTCATTGAACAACTGACCACTCTGCGTCTGCATGGAATGGCGACTTGCGCACAGGATTTGCTGGCCTCACGCAAGCCACCCAGCCTTACAACTGCGATATGGCCGCCCACGGATGACAGAAGAGCTGAAAGAGATTGGCTTAGACATTGGTCACCGCCGTGTCGGCCGCCCCCTCTTGTCTTATGAAAGTGAAGGCTCCCATGCGAGAGTGGAGCCACTGCCCGGCACGTCATTTATGACGGGCAGTGGCGGGGGTCGGATCGTTCCCCTCTTGGTCGCTGTGGGCCGTTGCTGAGTATGGTCGCCCCCGTCTTTTCTTTTGACCTGAACAGATACATGGGCCCCGGGCCCGCATGACTGTCCGTCGTCAGACAAACGTGACAACACCTCTGCAACACTTGTCTAAGCACTGATGTCAGGCAGGTCGTATGGGTTGCCTTTTATCTTTTGATAGAGCAATAATTACTGTCTGAAGCAGCGCAAACATTGTTAGGGTATGAAGTGATAGAGATACTAAATATTGAGGAAGAAACTCAATCTATAAATTTGTCTGTAAGGGACATTGCTCCACGTGATTTTGCCGCTACCGATGAGTTGATTTCTAGTTTTGCGGGTTTACTGCGCTCGTATGGTAGGTATCTCGACAATCAAGATGACCCAACAATTGAGCAGGAAAACAAATTTGCCACCGAAGTTGAAAACCTGGTCGACACACTTTTAGATGTTTCAAGCAACATCCAATCTCTTTTGAAAAGTGAAACTTTTGCCAACTAGGTTGAAAAAGTCGGCTCCAACGTTGCTCTCCCTCATTCACCTCAAGCGTCGATTCAATAAGTTTTCTGAGAGTTTTCGTGGTGGTGTAACCCCGAGCGGCAATTTCCTGTATGTAAGAAACGCAGTCGCAAATGCCTAGTCAAGTCAATCTAATTTGCAAACTGACCGAACGTCGCTTGGTCAGTATTCAGTCTTGCGGAATAACGTTGCTGGATGCAGTTGAAAACACTGATGAAAAAGGTGTGCGACAAGTGTCGTTGTTCTTTGGGGCAGGGGCAAACCCAGAGCGTATATCCTTTGCAAAGGGCTGGAAAATCGTAGTTACCCGTAGTGTTAGCGGGGGGCTCTGGTATGTCGTTGAAACCAGCACTGCCGGCCCTCTTGAACTTCACCTGGGAAGCGAAAGCGTAGAGGTAGACCCTGCCAATGCTGAGTTGGATTTACTTTCAGCCGCAAATGCGATGGTTGCCATTCGCAACGGTGAAGACGCCGACACTGTTCTTACGTGGCTCAAATATCATTGTACGTCGCACGGCATGACCGCAGCCGTTATTCTGAACAGGGCGAAACCTGATACTGATGAGAATTTTTTAACCACCTTAAAAAAGGGCCTCAAGAAAGCAGAGTTCGGCTGCGACGTCGTCGTCATAGATGCGGCGGTCCCTTTGGGACAACCGGACTTGCCGCCCGATGCTCACCCATATTGCGCACCCGCAGCCCCTGGTAAGGACAGGATGGTTGTTCCGGCGCCCGACCCCTGGTCTTCACCTTTTGGAACGCCGCTATTTTATGAAATTGCGCGGGCACGGCATTTGGCAAAAGCCCGTGCGATTGCAAACATAGATGTTTCTGACTTGCTGTTGGAAGATGAGGCAAAAAATATCTTTGATCGCGCGGATGAAGCTGCAAGTGGAGTGATCTCAATTCTGGGCACTCAATGCTATCCGTGGCGGATCCGTAAAGATAAACCCATACATTTTGCGGATCATATTTGTATTCAGTTTGATAATGATTCCAAGGTTAAAAAGTGGTGTATTGCGCCCGCCCGTGCGCCTGAAAAATCTGTTTGGCGCGCCGTGCGCATTGGGAATGCAGCGCCGGATGAGACACAAATAACTAGATTTAATCGCTTCATGGCGCTTCGCCATCCGGAACGGTCAGTATCGAAGATCGTTCCGAAGTCGTCTTTGATTGAGCAGCGGTATCTATTAAAATTCTCTCAGAACTATTTCAAACACAAACCAGTTCGCGCACCCAAACTATCATTGGAGCCGCCAATATCTCAGCGAGACCGTTCTGTGATCGTGACGACGATGAAGAATGAAGGGCCATTTATTTTGGAATGGCTGGCATATCATCGCGCAATTGGTTTCAGTGACTTTTTGGTTTATACAAATGACTGTACCGACGGAACCGACACTCTTTTAGATTTACTACAAGCAAAAGGCTTCCTTCAGCATCGCGCCAACCCATTTCGTTTAACAGGGTTAAAACCGCAGCATGCCGCTTTGCAAGCCGCCGAAAAAGAGTCGGTCATTCAAAACGCAAAATGGGTCGCCTGTATTGATGTCGACGAATATATCAACATTAAGGTGGGTGCTGGTACGCTTGATGACTTGTTTGCAGTTATCCCTGACGCCAACATGATTTCGATGACTTGGCGGCTTTTCGGGAACGCCGATATTCACACATATGCAGATCGCTTTATAACCGAGCAATTTACTAGATGCGCACCCGAACTTGCACGCAAACCACATCAAGCATGGGGTTTTAAGACCCTATTTCAAAATAGCGGTCTGTTCAAAAAACTGGGGGTTCATCGCCCCAAAGGTCTGAACGCCCAGCTTGTGGATCAGATCAACTGGGTCAATGGATCGGGCACCCCCCTGCCGCGTAATCATTACCGAAATGCATGGCGCTCTACCGTCGAAACTTATGGCTATGATCTCGTATCGCTGAACCATTATGCCGTCCGCTCGGCTGAAAGCTTCTTGGTCAAACGTGACCGTGGGCGTGTCAACCATGTGGACCGAGATCAGGGGCTAGCTTACTGGTTTCGGATGAACAACAATGCTGAATTGGACCATTCAATTGCCAGCAAATCGAAAACTTTGATGTCCGAATATGACGCGATACTGGCGGATGAACAGATCGCTTCAATGCATTTTGATTGCGTTAAGATGCACCAAGAAAAGATACGGGAACTTTTAGGGTCGACCCACTACGCGGAGTTTTATGCAGCTTTAACAAGCCAACGGCTTGAAAAATTGTCCAAAATGCACGCCCATTTTGGCGCCAATGTTTTTCTGGCCGGGCCGGACGTAATTCCAGACGAAATCCTGTCTCAGGATCCGGATGAAAACCTATTCTTCACTGTTTCCAAACGCGAGGCGACGCACGAATAGTTAAATTGTGTCCCCAAATTCAGATATTATCCGGCAGCTCTTACTCATGGGAACCCCTACGATTGCAACTCAACAGTTGCAACCGGATAGCGTTGATAATAGGTATCGACGACCACGAGCAATCAGATGCGACGCAAGCTGCGGCTAAAAAGGTTTGAGCATGATTATTTTTGACCAGTTCATAACGGCTATGAATATCGACGAAATAGCTTCGCTTGATACCAGCGCTTTCAGCAATCAGGATATTTTAAATCTGATCTTGCAGCGCTCCGAAATCATCCGCGATCAGGATAATTATAATAGCTATATTAAGGCGTGGACGCGGGGAAACAGCGCGCCCATAATGGAGATTATTGAAAAGCTTGGGACCGATCTGCTAGCCAAACGCGCTGGCGCTGTGATCTATCTTGAATATCTCGAATTGAAACCGATCTTCGAAAATGCCCCCCCCAGAAAAGTTGCTGATATTGGGTGTGGCTACGCCTTTTTTGATCTTTTTCTGGCGCGCGATTTCGGTTGTGGCGTGGTGCTAATTGACTTGGAACAAAACAGCCACAGGCATTTTGGCTTTGAGACCGAGGGTGCAGCCTATTCAAATTTGGATGTAGCGCGAAAATTTTTGATTGATAATGGATTAACGGACGGCTCAATTTTCACGTTGAACCCCGAAACAGACGACCTGGATAAGGTGACCGATGTCGACTTTGCATTCAGCTTTATTTCTTGTGGTTTTCATTACCCTTGGCAGACTTACCAACATTTCTTTGAAACCTCTTTGAATAAGGGCGGGGCGGTTATTCTTGACATTAGACGTCGCAAATCTGCGGCTGCCCAAGCAGAAATGACAGCACTTGGCACAGTCGACGTAATTGGAGCATCTGCGAACGGAAGTGCTAATCGGGTTATGTTGACGCTTTAGCACTAATACGCGACCCGATGCTTGCCTGAATTGCACCGCTGCATGGGACATTTCCAAATGAAGCGCCCATCTCTTGCCCTTTGCGGCAACCCTTGAATTGCCTGTACCCAGACCTGCTGCACGCATATAGTAACTGAAAAAGTAGAGCAGTTTGCGGGAACTCAATATGGCATGCACACGTGAAGTCGGCACCCTTTGGATTGGTGGTCCGCTGAGTTGGATGGAGCAGCTTTGCCTGAAGTCTTTTGTGGACAAAGGGCAAAAAATCACACTGTTCAGCTACGAGGATATCCCAAATATCCCAACGGGTGTTGTTTTACGCAGCGGACGCGAGATCATCGATACAGACGATTTCATAAAATACGAGCAGAAAGACAGCTTTGCCCTTTTTGCCGATTTGTTTCGCCTGCACATGATACACAAGTGCCCCGGTATGATCTGGGTTGATACGGATGTTTATTGTCACCGGCCGATCGACTGCGAGGACGGCTATGTCATGGCGTTTGAGTTGCCCGGCGAACACCGTGTGAACAACGCTATTCTGGGTCTGCCCGCCGAAAGTGAAATACTGCTTGAAATGCTGGAGTTTACATCCGACCGCATGTCGATCGCGCCTTTCTTGCCTGAAAAACGCCAGCAGGCAATCCGAACCGCGCGAGATGCTGGAAATCCGGTTCATGTAAGCCAGCAGCCTTGGGGGGTTTGGGGGCCGTTGATGGTCACCCATTACGTCCATAGGCTGGGCCTCAAAAATCACGTACTGCCCCTTGAAGCCTTTTACCCTGTCACATTCCCCGACCGGGGAAAATTTCTTCGTGATGCAGGTATTGTAAAAGAATACATCACAGAAGAAACCACAGGGCTGCATCTGTGGGCGTCCACCAAAAGACCGCTCGGGAACAAGCATTTCGGCCTTCCGCCTGCGGGTTCTTATCTGGAATATCTGACCCGGCTTCACGGCATAAACACTGCTTTAGCGCCCATAAAGGGTCGTGCCAAAGCAAAGTTTGACGGCGGATTAGTGGATGATCTTGATCTCGACACTGTAGAAACAGTCGCGGATCTGACGGGGGAAGCGCGAAGTTTCGTGCTGGCGTTGCATCATAAACATGACTGTGACATCCATTTGGTGAATGCTGACCGGCAAGGTTACATATCAAAAAATCCTCAGGATTGGATCAGTGGATATGTCCAGTTTCTGATAGATCATGATGTGAATTCGGACAGCATTAAGGTGATCGAAAATAAAAGGGATTTACGTCCTGTCGACGTTATCTGCAATCTGCGCGGATTTGGCGATCAGTTCAAAGTGCCCGGATTGAAAACATTTCTAGACAGATGTCTTCATTCAGACACACGGCTTTTCATGGATATTCGCCAAAGATCCGGCGCTTTTCCTTTCCTGAAGGACTACGGCAGTTCTGTGGTCCTATCGGAGGGTGTTGAAGAGGGAAGAAAAGTGTCGCGCGTGATGTTCACGCCAAAGCCGCCAGAAATATCCGGGAATGAAAATGACTGGGATCTGATTGCAAAAGAGCTTTGTGGCAAAGACGGATTCTATTGGGGCGGTGTTGCAGGTCACTCATTTTTGTACGTGCCACGATCAAATGATACGCTTGTTGTCACTTTCGATAACCTGGATATCGCAATGACGAAACGCGATGATCGTCGACCGTGGGGATTTTCGCTAATCGAGAAGCAGGGCTGGTCCATGCTGGGGGTCATGGCAGGTGGTTGGACATGGTACCGCGAACCTTGGGTCTGCCAGCGGTTTGATGAGCTGCGCGACAGCGGGTTTTTCGACCAGTTCAAGCGGGTAATTTTTTACGGGGCATCGATGGGAGGGTACGCTGCATGTGCATTTTCGGCCTCGGCACCGGGTGCAGACGTTGTCGTGATAAGTCCTCAATCGACATTAGATAAAGAAATAGTACCCTGGGAAACACGCTACAAGGTTGCCTGGGATCGTGACTTTTCCGGCCAGTATGGCGATGCTGCCGAGGTTTCAAAATCCGCACGAACTGTGTCGATTATTTACGATCCATATGAACCTTTGGACGCAGCACATGTTGCCCGCTTCAAACATGACAATGTGCGGCACCTGCGTGCGCCCCTGATGGGACACAGGTTGGGGTCATCCTTGAACCAAATGGGAGTGCTATCGCCGATTATTCTCGGCGCATTATCCGGAACACTGACCGGTCAAGAGTTTTATAGTTTGCTTCGAGCTCGTAAAAAATTCCCACGCTATCAGCGCGAGCTTTTCAATCGAGCCATAGCAAGCGGACACATTGATCTTGCCCGCTCCCTTGGGAACTACATCCTTACCAGAAATATGAATAACGCAGTCCGCAGAGGGCTCAAAAACCTATAGTCAAACATGGCCTTGGGTGCGCAAGTTTTATTCGGCAAGCCTATATGGGAGAGTACGAAAAAGTGTGGGGCAATTGCGTTGAGGCGCGAGCGGTGCCATGACTTTTGAATGGCGGCACCAACGGAAATCATACGGCTGAAAGTTGGGTCCATCTGCATAAAGGTACGTGAGGCGACATAACCGCTCGCGCATTTGCTTGATATTATTTTAGTTTTTGCGTTTTTGTGCCTCCCGAATTCAGTGGACTTTCATGCGACTGATTTCAGGGGGAGGATTCCAAGTGCGTCGCGCAATTTTTCCTCTGAGAAATCGCATTCGCCGAGCATGTTGATGTGGGCCCATGACATGGGAGAGCGCGTGGCGATGAGGCGCAGTATGTTTTTTCGTGTTTCATCATCAGGGGCTTTTTCGAGTTGGCGTGCGAGGTAGAGGTAATTCCAGCAGATGATGCTATTCTTGATCAATCGATTACAGGCTTCCGCAATTTCCTGCTCTTCCTTTTCGGCCTGTGTGAACTCACGAGGGTTGCCGACAGCCACGGCGCGTGTGAAGCGGTTGGCCAACTCTATCTTGTTGAGTTGCTTTTCGATGGCTTTCCGTAGTTCCAGATCATCAATGTAACGCAGGATGAAGATCGACTTGATGATCTGCCCGAAGGCCTTGAGTGTTTGATAAAGCGCATGCTGGCGCGAGTATGAGTTCAGCCGCCGGAAAATATCGGACGCATTGTTTTCCTTGAGTTTGATGGTAGTGACGAGCCGGAGCAGATCATCCCAGTTTCCTCGGACTAGGGCGTCGTTGATGTAATTGTCCGGGGTGACTTTCCAACTGCTTCTATCTCTTCGATCATGCCCACGGAATACATAAAGCCTTTGTTTGCCGATATTCTTGATGCGGGGTGCGAAGGAAAACTCCAGCAGATGGGTGAGGCCAAAGACGGCCTCATTATATCCGATAGTGCCCCATGGCGTGGTGTAAATTGTTCTCCGGCCGGGTGTTGAGCCGGTTTACAGGGCGGCGATTTTCGCCGGGTCCTTGGTGGTATCCTCGCAGATGGCGGCGACGGTTTCCAGAGTCATGTATCGACGTGTTACGACCCATTCATCGTTCTGCTCCAGCATCAACGCGCCAACGAGGCGTCTGATGGCTAGCTCATTTGGAAATATCCCCACCAAATTGGTTCGGCGCTTGATCTCTTTCTTGAGGCGTTCAAGTCTTACCAGGCAGGGCATGCCTGCATGCCCGAGATGGCGGATTGGTGGAGTGTATTTGCCGCCAGTGAGCTTGCGGGAACGTCTTGTAGGCCAGCACGTATTCCTCGGCGCGCAGCATCAACTCTGCGAGTTTGGAATGACGCGGCTGGAAAGCTTCAATCAGCGTGGTCCAGTGTCCCTTCGGGTCTGCCAGCGTGTCCTGATCAAAGGCCATCCTGAGCGCTGCCGTGACAATGGGGCGGTCCTTCTTGCCGACGCAGGCCAGCGCGTTGCGCATGAAGTGCACCCGACAGCGCTGGATGGTGGCACCCAGCACTTTGGCAGCGGCCCCTTTCAGTCCCTTGTGCTCATCCGCGATGATCAGCTTGACTCCGCGCAGGCCGCGATCCGCCAACGAACGTAGGAATTCCTCCCAGAACACCTCGGCTTCACTGAGCTGGATGGCGATGCCCAGAACCTCACGCCGCCCGTCGGTGTTGACCGCAACAGCCACTATGGCCGCCACGCTGACGATCCGCGCAGAGCGCCGCACCTTGATGTAGGTGGCGTCCAGCCAGAGATAGGGCCATTCGCCTTCCAGCGGCCGGTCTAGGAAAGCGTCAACGCGTTCGTCGATCTCCACGCACAGGCGGGAGACCTGGCTCTTGGAGATACCCGTCATGCCCATCGTCTTCACCAGTTCGTCTACCGAGCGCGTTGAGACGCCCTGAATGTAGGCTTCCTAGATCACTGCC
The DNA here is from genome assembly GCA_013214575.1 of Paracoccaceae bacterium. Taxonomy (GTDB): domain Bacteria; phylum Pseudomonadota; class Alphaproteobacteria; order Rhodobacterales; family Rhodobacteraceae; genus Parasedimentitalea. The sequence goes on from JABSSD010000068.1 coordinate 9,203, forward strand.
GTCATGGCCTTCTCTGAGGCCCGGCGTGGCTCCAGAAACTCTGGGAAATAAGTCCCCTTGCGCAGTTTCGGAATCTGGGCATCGACGGTCCCGGCTCGGGTCTCCCATCGGCGCGGGCGATATCCGTTCCGGTGGTTTACCCGCCCGGCAGAGCGTTCATGCACCCCGGCACCGCACAGTTGGTCCACATCCAGCGCCATAAGCCGGTCGGCAACAAAACCCAGCATCTCGGCCAGAATCTGGTGGTCGGAAGTTTCTGAAAGAAGCGCTTTCAGCGCGGCGGTTTCTGATATCGTTTCCTTGGTCATGGGTGATCTCCTTGATCGGTAGGTCAGGTTGCTGCGGATGGCGAACCTCACTGGCCGGTGCCCGACTATTCGACCCTATGCCGCAGGCAGAAGACTTTGGCTGTCCAGATCCCCTACCGCCGTTCGGATGGGCCGCTCAACCTGCTGGTGGACAGCACCGGCATCAAGTTCCTGGGCGATGGGGCCCTTTCGGCAGATTGCTTTGCAATCGCCTGCCTGGTGACAAATGGCAGGCCCGCAAGCACGGCGTCCAGAGTCGGCGCCAGTGGCGCAAGGTACATCTGGCCATGGATACAGCAACTTCGGACATCCGGGCCGTGGAGCTCACTCCCAGCAGCGACGGTGACAGTCCCGTTCGGCCTGACCTGTTGGACCAAATACCTGAAGATGAGCAGATCGGCACCGTGACCGCCCCTCTCGGTGGCAAAGCCGCCTGCCGGGCAGTGGACGGCGCCTATGATACCCGCAGGTGCCACAACGCCATCATCCAGCGAGGCGCGGAAGCAATCATCCCAGTCAGACGGACTGGGCGATTGTGGAAGGAGGACGGCCCGACCGCCATAGCACGCAATGAAATCCTCCGCGCGTCAAGGCACTTCGGACGAGCATTTTGGAAACGATGGAGCGGCTATCACACCCGAGGTCGCGTCGAAGCCACCCTCTCGGGACATTGCTGAGCAATGCCCTGACGGGCAGTGGATGCGATGCCTCAAAGCATTCGGCGAACGCATGATGGCGCGAGACCCGGACCGACAAACCGCCGAAATCCACATCCGCATTGCACTGATGAACCGCTTCTCGGCCCTCGGCACGGCCGAGATCGTTCGCGTGGATTGAACTCAATGGGGAAAGGGGAAATCACGCCTCAGGCGTCAGTTCTGCAACAACGCCGCACCATCCAGGAATCGGCGTTTGGTAATCATTCCGTGGGCGTAATAATCTTAAAGTTCCAGAAGCTTGGGGCCAAAGTCTTTCGCAGTTTGTCGGGCCATCAAACCGTTCTCCTCTTCTAAGCTTTGAGCATTCACCAAACGCCAGAGAAGGTCCGCTTCCAGCGAGCATAAACTAATGGTTAGTCGCCACCTTCAATCTCGACGAAAACGTCTATCGGTTCGAGCACGGTGTCTGCTTCTTTGGCTTTCGCAGCTTGAGGACTACCAAGCACCTGCTTCATCGCCGCGATATTCACATCCTCGCAGACGATCGAAACCCGATCATCCTCGGTGTGCCTGAAGACTTTGTAGCTTTTGCAGAACTGATCAAACGCGGGTTTTCGGTTGTGACCACCTTTGAGCCAAGTCTCCATGTTTCCAACTTTGTGCGTCATGACTACTGAAGTCATTTTTAATGCTCCTCTAAACCAACATTTCCCAAGTAGAGCGCCAGCAGGCAAAGTCACGCAAAGGGCGAAGTTTTTCAATCTGAATCTCACTTTCGCAGATTGCGGGGCAGTGTGCGCAACCAATGTATAGCCACCAGAATGCGGTTGAAGGGCCGGGCTTGCTGGACGCGATGGAGGCTGAAGCCCTTGCAGTTCTACGCGCCCATATGGAACCGACGCCGGAATCGCTGAATCCAATGCTCAATTCGATGAATGCAAGCTGTGGTGAAGTGCTCCCCAACGATCCCTTGTTGAGCCACAATATGCCGTGTTCAAGCCGGTGAATTGATCAATCCTCAAGTATGGGAATCTCCTTGATCGCTTGATCAAGGCTTACAGGTCACTCCGACATGCCGAGGTTTTTCAGATGTTCCCTATGATGGTTGGCCGAGATTCCTTGCGATTTCGTCGTCGAGTGTCTGGAAGTCGTCCCGCCTGAATCTATCATGATCCCCTGGCAATACCCGTTTCATTGCAGAGTTGCGCGCATACTGTCGGCGAGACTCGCTTCAATGGCACGTATTTTTGCCGACCCGCGGCTGTCTTCATTCCGCAGGATCCAGACATTCATCGGTTGTGGTCCCTCTACGGTTTTGCTGGCCACCAAATGACTGTGTTTCTGACCGACAATATCGGGCATGAAACCAATTCCCATTCCGGCGCTGACCGCTGTTACCAGCGTCGCCAGATCGTTCACATTGGTAATTTTACTGGTCGGAAATGGAACCTTGGCGCGGTGAATTTGCTGTGCGCGGGCAGAAACCAAGCCAACGTAGGGCAGCGCGGGAGCGGTCTGCACACCGCCCCCCTGTTCCAGTTTTTGGATCAGATCTGGCCGACCATAAAGCCCAAAACGAATATCACCAACATGGCAACCCAGCAGATGCGGCGGCGGTGAATTGGTGAAGCGCACGGCAATATCGAAATTGCCCGACTGAATATTGGCCGGGGTGTCATCCGATGCCAGATCAAACTCCAGTAACGGAAATTTTTGCTGCAATGTTTGCAACGCTGGCATCAACAACAGTTCAAATCCCAGATGCACGCTGGTAATCCGCACTCTGCCTGACATGTCATGTCCTCCCTGCCGGGCGCTTTGGCCCGCAGCCAACATCACGGTTTCTATGTCCTGAGCGTCGTGGGCAATCTTTTCGCCAGTCAGCGTCAGTTGCCAGGGCGATACATTTCGATCAACCAGCCGGGCCCCCAAAGAGGTCTCCAGATTGCCAAGGCGGCGCGAAACCGTCTGGTGGCTGACCCCCAGCTGGCTGGCGGCGCGTAGCGTACTGCCGGCGCGCCAAAAACACAGCAGAACCCGCATATCATCCCAGTTCGGAAGTCCGGAGTGGTCCATTTATTTACCTAATCTGTAAAAATACATCCGTTTCTTTACATCTATCGGTGGGATATCAAACAGGCAAGTGCCGGGTGATCTGGACCCAGTCAACTGCCGCGCAAACACGATGAGGATCAGATGGAAACTATATGAAAAACCAAATTCTTCGACGATCTACGGGGGGCATCCACGGTTAGGTGCCGACAGCCCGTTTCCAGATTGGCGATGATTATAGAGATTTCTTGGGTGCAACTTTCATGCACAACCACGTCGTTTTCCATGCCCAAGCGCATTTTTGAATACCCAAGCAAATATCTCACCTCTGCCCGGGACAACAACCGGCAAGTTCTCAAAGGAAAACCAATGACACCCGAACTACAAATGCTGTTTGCGGCTGCGACCCTACAGTTGGCATTGATTGCGACCCACGGCATCTACATATCAGTCGCAATGGGGATAACATGGGGCACAGGGCGGCGTGACACCGCGGTCGACATTCCCGACCTGGGCCGTCGGATCGAGCGATCGCTGATCAACAACATGGAAGCCCTGTCGGTTTTTGTTCCGATAATGGTGCTGATTCACCTGATCGGGCTATCAACTGGCCTGACACTGATCGCTTCGGCCACCTTTGTCGGCGCACGCGTGATCTTTGTGCTGCTATATATCGGAAACGTGCCCTATCTGCGCACAGCCGTATGGCTGGTCGGACAGGGTAGCTTGTTTGCACTGGTCATCTCAATTGCCTTGGGCGGATTTGCCTAATTTCCGCCTCAGTGGTTGTGGTGTGGCAGTATCATCTGGCGGACCAAAACTGCATCAAACGCCGAAGGGGAAATACAATAGTTGGACAAACGGGGGGAGCGGTATCAGATGATGCTTTGTTTGATTGACGGCTGAGTTTGAGGTGGTAGCTCTCGCCGTTCATTTCCAGAATGTGGACATGATGGGCCGCCGGTCGAGAAGTGCGCCTTTTTGCCTCCGGATTAGAGACACTTGAATTGAGGTTGCGAGGATCTCTAACTGCCGATGAAGTCCGCCCGTCGTTCAAGCAAAGCTGCGCAAAGGTAGTCTACAAATAGCCGGACTCGGCGAACGCGACGAAGATCATTATGCAGCAAGACCCATGTTGAACGTCGCTCGTCCAAATCTGTGCCGGGAACGCGTTGTAATTCAGGAAACTTCGCCTGAACCCATGCGGCCAGTACCGTCATCCCGGCTCCGGCGCGAGCTAGATGAAGATGCATTTCAGGGTCAGGAATTGCATGGCGCACACGTGCCTCGGGGAAAGGGGACTGGCGGATATAAGTGAGCAATTCAGGCTCCGACCCATATCCGATCCATTCCAATCCCTGTCCTTTAGGTCCTGCCTTAGGCAATGCACGATCCAGATAGTCCCGAGTGGCATAGATGCCAATGGCCAGCGGGAAAAGCTTGCGTCCCACAACATCTTCATCAACTTCGACCACGTGACGCACCGATACATCTGTTTCCAGCTTTTCTATGGAATCGACGCTAAAGGACAGTTGAAGCTCGATGTCAATTTCAGGATAAAGTGCCGCGAAGTCGGCCAATACCGGGGCAAGCAAAAAATGCGCTGTCATTGGATCGGCTGACACGCGGATGCGGCCTGATGCCTCTCTGTCCAGACCCTGCACCGCGTTGAAACCCTGGAGAAGCGCCGCTTCGGCGTCCAGCGCTTGCGGTAGAAAGGTGCGGCCCGCTGCCGTCAGGTGCAATCCGTCTGCCCCACGACGGAAGAGCTGCACCCCAAGCTGCGCTTCCAGTGCCTCTACCTGTCGTCTTACCGTTGCATGGGTGCCGCCCAGCTGCTCTGCCGCTGCGCGCAATGAGCCTTTTCGGGCGACAGCCAGAAAGGCGGGAAGTGATTTCCAATCCATCATGAGTGGAACATATTTTAACCACCGCGGGCCATTTTCGACAGTATGAGGATCATTTGTCATACGGTAAAACGCCTGTGTCAAGTCAAATGAAGGATGAAGTCAATGACCCCCACATTGAAAGCCTGGAGCATCCTGCGCTATGGCACCCCTGAACAGCTTAGCCCGGTCTCGCGTTCCATGCCTGACCCTGGGCCGAATGAAATCTTGATCCGTATTCACGCATCGGCGGTAACCCGCGCTGACGGGATGATGCGGGCTGGTACTCCGCGGTTTGCGCGGGCTTTCCTGGGTTTTAGGCGCCCGCGAAATGACCTGTCCGGAACTGGCCTTTCCGGTGAAGTGATTGCCACTGGTACAAATGCGACCCGGTTTTCAGTAGGGGATCAGGTCTTTGGCGAGGCCGGTCTGAATTTCGGCGCGAATGCCAGCCATATCTGCCTCTGCGAAAACGGCGTTTTGATGCCCAAGCCGGATTTCCTTTCACATGAAGAGGCGGCGGTGATGTGCGACGGGCCACTGACATCGTTCAATTTCCTGCACAAGATCGCAGAGTTGCGAGGCGGGGAAAAGGTGTTGATTCTTGGCGCATCAGGCAGCCTTGGGAGTGCCGCCGTTCAGATCGCCACAGCAATGGGGGCGGAAGTCTCCGGCACCTGTAGCGCGCGCAATGCGGGGCTCGTGGCTTCTCTCGGTGCACGTCAAGTGATCGACTACAACCAAGAAGACTTCGCCAGGAGAGGCGAGCGCTTTGACGTGATCTATGATACGCTTGGGATCAGTTCGTTTCGCCAATCCAAGTCGGCCCTGGCTCGCTCCGGCAGGTACGTCTGCCCAGTGCTGAGCTTTGACCTGCTTCGTGCCATGCTGCGCTCGTCGATCGTGGGTAATCGCAAAGCCCGGTTCGCGGCGACCGGGATGCTGAAACCAGATATCCAGCGCTTCATGCTCGGCCAACTTATCGAGTTGATCGACGACAGCAAATTCGCGCCGGTCATGGACCGTACCTATCCGTTTGATCAGCTAATCGAAGCGCATCTTTACATGGAGTCAGGGCATAAGCGAGGCAATGTGGTTGTGGTGTGACGCCAACAAACGTTTAACTCCGAACCCTGACACGGATAGGTCCTACTGGTGCTTTCGGCTTTCATGGGTGATCTGATGTAGGTGGGAACCCGTACCAGCCATCGGGAGTTGTTCGAGGCGTGGAGTGTCAGGCCGCAGAGCCAAGACACTCGAGCCAGCCTTTGATCCGGAGCAATGGAACTTACCATAATGCGGGAGTGATCATAGTTTTCTTTGCGGGCCAATTTGGTTGGTGTTTGTCAAAATGCTCACATCATGACCAATGCTCAAGGCACGGAAATCGCTGTTGTAGGGGCAGGGGTGATAGGCCCTGCAATTGGCCACCGGCTCGCCCTTCAGGGGCATGAGGTTGTCATGATTGATCCCGAAACACCGGGGTCGGGCGGGGAATTAGTAACGCCGGGGACACCCAGTTTGTCGGGTTTACCCCGCCGGACCGATACGCTGCATCAACGCAATCAGCCGGTCCACATGGTGCTCTTGGGTGCGAAATGATGATAGGCTGATCCGAAACGCAGGTCGATCCTGCCAGACGCTGCCACCAAACCACGATGTGCCACTGTCCTGCACCTGTTTCAGGATCGACTGTGTCGCCACATCGTTCACTCCGCGCACCAGCACCTGGTTCAGAACTACCCGGTTCAGAACGTCAAACCCAGCCTCTGACAAAGCCGCAGCAATGCGCTGCGCCTGCATATGATGCATCTCGACCATCTCTGCGACTCCGTTTCGCCCAAGCGTGCGTAACGCCGCCCAGATCGGGATGCCCCGTGCCCGACGTGAGAACTCCAGCGTAAGGTTCTTTTGCGCATCCGCCGAAGCACTGGAATACGCCGCGTCGCTATTCATCACCCGCGCCAGCGCCTGCGGATCACGGCAGATCGCCATCGCCCCGTCATAAGGCGTATTGAGCCATTTATGGCCATCGGTGGTCCAGCTGTCTGCCCCCTCAATGCCATTGGTCAGGTTGTGCAAAGCAGGAGCAGCCCGCGCCCACAGACCAAAGGCCCCATCCACATGCACCCAAGCCCCGGCAGCTTTGGCTTGGGGGATGATCTCTTCAAAGAGGTCAAACTCTCCCGTATTCACCTCGCCCGCCTGCAAAACCAGGATGGTTTGGCTATCAATTGGCGGCAGTTGATCCGGCAGAATCCGCCCCTGCCCATCGACGGGTGCCTTCAGCACACGGGCCCAGCCAAAACCCAAAATTTGCAGCGCCTTGCGCACAGTGACATGGGTCGACGCCGGGACAATCACCTTGATTTCCGGCGCCCCCATCAGCCCGTCATTCACCACGTCCCACCCCATGCGATCCAGCAGAGCGGCCCGCGCAGCCGCAAGACAGCTTAGCCCACAGGCCGTGGCCGAGGTTCCAAAGGCAACGGCACTCTCACGCGGGAGATCAAGTATTTCCAACAACCAACGCCCAGCCTGCTTTTCCAAGACATCAGCAACCGGGCTGCCATCTTGGGTCGAGGCGCATTGATCCCAGGCCAGGGCAAGCCGTTCCGCGGCTGCCGCCACAGGCAGGCTGGCACCAATGACAAAACCAAAATAATTCGGCCCGTTTGAGGCCACGGTCGCCGGAGATCCCAGTTCATCCATCAATTTCACTGTATCCACAGCAGGCACTCCCACGTCTGGCAGATCCTCGCTGAACCCGGACAACGCGGCGCACTCAGCAGCGCCAGGAAACACCCGGCGGGTTTCTATACCCGCGACATAGGCTTGGGCGCGCCGGTCTGCCTCCTGTAGAATTCCCAGCTCATCCATGGCAGTCTCCCTCGTAATGTGATTCAATATCGAAGACTATCTATATAGAGAATTTCCAATATGAACAAGCCGCTGCCAGATATTGTCCCTTCGCTCCGCGCGTTGGCAAACCCTCAGCGCGCCCAGATTATGGATTGGCTGCTGGACCCAACTGTACATTTCCCACCGCAACGAGACGGTGATCTGGTTCAGGATGGTGTCTGTGTTGGAGCAATCACGGACAAGACCACTCTGACCCAACCGACCGTGACGTCGCACATGAAAATGCTCGACGCCGCCGGGTTGGTCACCTCCAAGAAAATCAAGAACTGGGTGTTTTACAAAGCAGATCTTGATGCCCTGGATCATATTTCACAGGTCTTTGGACAGGCCGCAATCCGCAGTTCATCTGCAACCTAAATGTCATCGCATTACCCGAACCTTTGAAGCGAGTGATGTAACGAAGATGCGCAGCGGTTCGTCCACTTTGCCTCTCTCGCCGCGTAGCGCTCCTTTGGCATCCCGTCTTCAGGATCCTAAAGGCACTCACGCTTGAGCAAACCCGCGACAATCTTGATCTGTAGCAGGGCCATTTTCGGATTGGCGGCATTCTGCGCCACGCCAGGCCAATCCCGGCAGCTATGCAAGCGAGGCAACCGCACACGGCAACGGCCTGCAACCAGGAGACATTCGCCTGACAAAACCAGTCAGGCGCGCTGATCTATTGGCAGAAATCAAGAAATCTCTGGCCGACTGACACAGGGACCAGCGGGGCTTGAAGTTCGTCCCGGATCCCGAACATCCAGCAGAACTTGTTGACCATAGTTTAATTGATTTCACTCATCGCGATATCGCTCATGCGTGGACTTATCCGGGCAAGAGAGGCCCGCCTATTTCTTTTGCGATCGACCCGAGAACCCGGTGCAACGATGCCGAAATGGAGAGATCGCTTGCGATTGCCGAAACTGTGATCATAAGGCTCGCGGCGCTCATTTGCAGTGATGATATCAGGGCTGGACGTCTGGTGCGGCTATTGGCTGATTTCGAGCCGAAGCCTGCCGGGGTAAACTTGGTTTACCCAAACCGAGAACACCTGCCGCGAAAAACCAGAGTGATGGTGGATTCTCTGGTTGAGAGATCAGCGCACATGAAGCGTTGACGTATTTGCTGGCCATGAGAGGGTCAGCTTGCGTTTGTAGGTTAGAGACACCGCAGAGCATACTGAGTGTTTGGGTAATGGACATTCACGGACACCCTCGGCGGTTCCCAAGGGGAGGCACAGTGTCGACCTTCCCGTCATCTGACGTGCGGCCGTGCTTTTGCGACAAAAATATAAAAGCTGTCACACATCCCGCTGCCTTGGTGTCTAACCTATTAGACAACAGCGAAAGACAGTCACATGAACCAGGATATCAACATTATCGTCATCCGCGCTCAGCAAGGGGAGGCGGAGGCGCTTGAACAGTTGGTGCGGCAGGTCCAGGACCGGATACACCGACTGGCGATCCGCATGTTGGTTGATCCAGGGCTGGCGCAAGATGCGACGCAGGAGATCCTGATCCGGGTGGTGACCAAGCTGTCGACGTTCAATGGGGACAGTAAGTTTGAGACTTGGGTCTACCGCGTGGCCACAAATTACTTGCTGACCGCCAAGAAAGTGCTGGCCCGCGATCCGGGTCTGACATTTGAGATGTTCGCCGAGGGCCTGTTGGAAGGGCTGGTGGACGAGAACGCCGCAGCCCCCGAAGACCATGTCATGCTGAATGAGTTGCGGGTGCGCTGTACGATGGCAATGATGCTGTGCCTCGATCCCGGTCACCGCGCCGCCTATGTGCTGGGGGATATTCTGGAACTGGAGCACCTCGAAGCTGCCGATGCGCTGGAACTGGCGCCGGCCACGTATCGGCAACGGCTGTCCCGGGCGCGCTCGAAAGTCCAGGATTTCACCGCGCAAAGCTGTGGCTTGGCCAGCAAGGCGGCGGCCTGCTCCTGTCCGCGCCGATTGCCAGCAGCCTTGGCGATTGGGCGCGTCGGGGCGGATACCGATGTGTTGAGCCGCGCAGCCCCTGACTACAAAACGGTTCGAGATCTGGCGAGCCGGACCGTCGACGGTCTGGTTGCGGCGAAATTGCAGCGGGCGACCGGGCCGTTGTCTGTGTCAAAAGACATGGTTTTTGAGGTGCTGCGCATCGTGAACCCACCCGACCCGGTCTAACCACTCCCCCAATCACCAAACCGAAACCGAAAGGAAGATCCTTTGAAACATGCAGCCGCATGGCTGATGGCCCTTGCGCTATTGGCCCCTCAACTCCACGCAACTGAAGGAACTAAAATGACCCAAGATCAAACGCAGGTCCAAGCCCTCGTCAAGACCATGACCGACGCCTTTATGGCCAAAAATATCACAGCTGTGATGCAATCCTATGAGCCGGGAGCCGTTGTAGCCTTTGAGCCAGGTAAGCCGATTTCCGACCCTGAGGCGATGGCTGCCATGTTCACGGCTATGTCTGGGGTGAACCCGGTGTTTGACTATGCCGGTCATGAGGTGATGGTTTCGGGCGACACCGCGCTGCATATCGCACCGTGGCAGATGACCGGTACCGGTCCGGATGGAACTGAAATTCAGCAGTCGGGCCTGTCGGTCGCCGTGCTGCGGCGTCAGGCTGATGGGGCATGGCTGATGGTGATCGACAATCCGCATGGCAGCCGCCTGATCCATGTTGCGGCCGATTAGAGCTGCGGTGGTCCAGCCGGATTATCTGGCTGGACCCATTTAAGCTGCCAGGTCGGTTGACCACGCGAATTCTGAACATGTGAAATTCTGTCTTTGACTGCAGCGGTTGAGTTTTGGCCGGATCTCTTGTGTATGCCGAACTGGAGTAAACTTGCATATTTGGTTGTCTTGACGAATAGAAGTTGCCGACTTGACGGCTGACGCACTAACGTGAATTCAATCTATATCGTTGATTTGACGCGCATATAGGGCAACCCTGCGCTGCAACATAATCACTGACTGGGAGCCCAGAGGTTTTTAATGCAAACATCGAAACTTATTCACATTGTAAGTGCGCACGCGGCGGGAGAAGTCGGCGATGTCATTGTCGGCGGTGTGGCACCGCCACCTGGTGAAAGCCTTTGGGAGCAAAGAACGTGGATCGAACAAGACAAGACACTCCGAAATTTCGTACTCAACGAGCCGCGAGGCGGTGTTTTTAGGCACGTAAATTTACTTGTGCCGCCGGTTAACAAAGCCGCTGACGCGGCTTGGATAATTATGGAACCCGAAGACACACCGCCGATGTCCGGATCAAACGCCATGTGCGTGGTAACTGTGTTGTTGGAAACTGGCATCCTCCCGATGAACGAACCGGTGACTGAACTGACGTTAGAAGCTCCAGGTGGTTTGCTGCGCGTTGTGGCCGACTGCACCAATGGAAAAGTGTCACGGGTCTCAATTACCAATGTTGCGTCTTTTGCAGACAGACTGGGCGTCGAGCTAAGTGTACCCGGGATTGGAACGATCATCGTGGATACAGCGTTTGGTGGAGACAGCTTTGTTTTAGTTGACGCGAGTCAGATTGGCCTTGATTTGAAACGCGAAAATGCACGTAAGCTTGCAAGTATTGGCGCGGAAATCACAAATGCTGCAAATGATCAAATCGGCTTTTCGCATCCCGAAATCCCAGACTGGAGCCATATTTCGTTTTGCCAATTCACGTGGCCAGTTGAGACAGTCTTAGGGAGCCTGACAGGGGCGAATACCGTGTCGATTAAACCCGCGAAATTGGACCGGTCGCCTTGCGGCACCGGAACGTGCGCGCGGATGGCAGTCCTGCATGCTAAGGGTAATATGAACGTGGGTGAGACTTTTGTTTCCACTTCTATCATCGGGTCGAAATTTGAGGGGGAGATCGTGGCTCAGACTAAAGTTGGAAACCGTGATGCAATCATCCCGAGAATAGCTGGAACGGCCTGGATTACTGGTACCCACCAACTAACCTTAGATCCGAGTGATCCTTGGCCAGGTGGATATCGTCTTAGCGATACCTGGCCTGCTTAGCGGCAAGAGGTTAGGGGGGGGCAACAAGGCAAAGCAAACGTCGGCTACGTCACAAAAACTGGCTGGATGGGCTCGGTCCAGCCATTCGGCTAAGTGCAGGATTCTCGCGGCTTACATCGTCCGTCGGCAGACAAAGCCGATCCTTTGCCCTGCCAAGTCTTGAAGGGTAATCGCGCGAATTCCCGTCATTTTGGATGGTCCTGCAGCCCAAGTTCAGCCCACATCCAGCCGAAGTCATACTCGCCGATAGCAGCATCATCATGTTTGGCGCTCCGGTTCTCGAGCAGCTTCTCGCGGCCAACCTCACTGCGCACGGCTTGGCGGGGAGACTTTCCACCCAATGCAGGCACCGGCGCGTCCAGGGTCTCGCGATAGTGCTTGTCCTAGTGGCCGTGAGTAACTTGCCGGGCAATCTGCGGTGGGATCTCGTCGTCGCCCTCCTGTTGAGGACGGTGACATGTTGGCCGTGGAAACTGCCTGGACCAAGTATTCCGCGACTCGCACATGCTTTCGTTATCTCAATAGTTAGCGAAAGCATGGTTGGGTCCTCACCTGAGATTTCTGTTTGTCTTTCTTTCGGGTCAGCGTTTGCCCAGAAAGACAGATGAAAATGCTGAGAGATGGATCAGTCCCGCTTTGGTGCTACGGTTTCATCCCGAATCCGGATGGTCTGGCCAGTTCATTTTCCGGCCAAACTAACCTTCGTGAAGGCCGGGCAACAGGCCGTGGCTGACGCCGTTTGTACAGTGCGTTGCCCACGAGCAGAATGACCGGTATCTACAAGAGGATCCGGAGCCCGCGTTAGTCGTGGAACGCGATTTGAAGAGCGTATATATCTGCATCAAGCCATGTTGGAAAACTGGCTGGGTGCGTTAAGCAGGCGGGTTTTCCGGAAGTGTTACTGCGGATCACAGCGTCAAATGTTCCATGAAACGGCGTTTTGGCGGGGATTGGAGCAATCTGGCGAGGGTTTCCAGATCGCCCTGTTTTGCACGCCAGCAATTGTAGGTTTCGTACTGTTCCCGGCAGGCCCATTTCTCGATCAGGATGATGCTGGTCGGGTTGTCCTGATCGCGGTGGACGGTGACACCCTCGTTGCCCTCACTGTTGCGGGTTTGAGGCAGCAGCGAGGTGAACAGGGGGTGCACTTGATTGAGGTGATCTCGTTTAACCTGCAACTCGACGATGACTATGATGCTCATGGCCGACCTCAAACCATTGCCGTAGTGAACAGGACGTAGGCGATGTAGGCAATCGACAGTGTGCTGACGAGGAAAGCGGGCACGCGCACGAATGTGATGCCGGTGTAGTAGAGCAGTACGAAAGCGGTGCGTCCGGCGACGAACAGCATGGCCGCAGTTTCGACGCCACCAGTTAGGCCCGCGAAGGCGGCAGCGGCGATGATCGGGGCGCCGTACGAGGCAGCCTCTGTCTGGTTCTGCAGGGCGCGTTTCATCCGCGTTGCGAACGCGGATAGGTCGACCGGTTTGCGATTGGAGGAAAAGCCGAAGGCGAAACCTTGCGTCGCATATGTGAAGAAAATTTCGAAGCCGACCATGGCAAGGGTGAGCAGACCGAAGGCGATGAGGGAGGTGATAAGCGTCATTTCAGGTGTCCTTGTAGGGGGCGCGGGGGGCGGAACGTGGGTGCGCTGCGTTGCGTATGATTTGCTGTCCCTTAAGATTTGAGTTGATGTTGGAGCGTTTGATTTTTATTCTATCCAAGTGGATTGGTTGCATAGCTATCCATATGGATAGATTAGTCAAGTGCGGGGACGCAAATATGTCACGTTCAAGAAAAGTTGAGCCGGAGACGGCCATTCAGGCAGCGATGGCGCTGTTCTGGAAGCACGGGTATCACGACCTTGGCACACGCCAGATCGAGAAAGAGACGGGTATAACCCGGTTTACCCTGCAGACCGTTTATGGCGGCAAGATGCCATTGTTTCTGAAGGCGCTGGATAGGTATCTGGATACGTTCGAGGTCCACGCCGCTCCGACCATGAGCGATGGCAATTTGGATGCGATTGCCGCGTGGTTCGAGACCCGCAGCGATCCGGTGATGTTTCCGGAAGTGACCTGTTATGGCTGCCTGTTGCTGAACTCTACCGTCGAGTTTGTGGGCGAGAACGAGGAAGTGAACCTGCGTGCCGATCGTTTTTTTGACATGGTACGTGGTGGTTTTCGAGGCGCGTTGGATGCAGTGAAAGAGACCGGAGGGGTCAGTGCGGATTTCGACGTGGATGCTATGGTCGAGGTTTTGTTGAGCGCCGCGATCGGGTTGAACATTGTGATCCGGGCCTCGGGTAGGAACGCAGCGGGGGCGGATATGGCAAATGCGATTGCAGCACTGGTACGTGGTTGGGCGCGACCGGCGGATGTTTAACAGGTATTCAGTTTTAGGCGCTCCGTGCGGGAGGCCTATACTTACCACCCACATTTGGCATATTCTCTCGGGATGTTCATAACCCTTCGGTAACTATACCTGGCCTTGTGCATTTTATTTTGATGATTGGCTCTCGTGGAACTGGTGCAGGCGTCTTTCTGATGCCAAGGGGGCACTCTCCCGCACAAGCCATTGGGTAGCATCTTTGCAAAGCAGAGCTGACCCGAATGGATCAGGTGATCTACATGAATGTGAAGACCAATGATCTTTCACCCGGGCATGTGGTCACAATGTGGTACGTGGCATTCAACAATCCGGAGTTGTGCTCGGATGGCGAGTGCGGAGAGGATGACGTTTTCAACCCCAATGCCGTCGGCAGCTTCATACTCAACGATGACGGCTCCCCGCCAATGAATAGGGCAGAGTGGGACGCTACCAATCTTTCGCTTTTGCGGGCGGACGGTCTGATCGTTTCTAACGACGGCACGGCGGAGTTTCGTGGCCATCTTCCAGTTGGCGACGTGACGGAAGCTATCGCTGGGCCGGGCTTGCTGGACGCGAAGAAGGCTGAAGTGCACGCAGTTCCGCGTGACCACATGGAGCCGACGCCGGATCTGCTGAATGCAATGCTCAATTCGATGAATGCCGACTGTGGCGAAGTGTTCCCCAACGATCCCTGTATTGACCCACAATTTGCCGTTTTCAAACCGATGAAATGATCAATCCACAGGTATGGATATGCAGAACTACCCATCCGTTTGGGTGGCCTCGGGCAACTCGGTGACTTCGGATTGCGGCAAGCGCTTCCTCCAGGCGTGGAGAGCCTCGATTGGAAACAGTGGGACTTTTGCCAAATTGATGAGCGCGACTGCGAAGTGATGGTGGAAATTAGGCTTTTCGCCGTAATAGGTTGATGGTCATGGGTTGTCCGTTCGTGGAATTGAGTGGCCAGGGTTTTAAGAGGCACCCCTTGCACGCAACTGATATGCAAGGGGTGGAGGAACTGATCAGAGTAATAGATCTGCCAATTGCTTGGGCAGTGACAGGGTTGGGAAATGCCCGGCCTCCAGGGTATGAATTTGCTCCACCTTCCAATTGCTCTGCATTTCATCCTGCAGCTTCGGGGACACCATTTTGTCCAAAGACGTGCGGATATAGACCTTTGGCACGCGACCGAATTTTTCGTCTGTTACGGTCAGCTCAGGCAGCACGCAAAGCGGGATGTGCCGAAGATCTGTGCCGCCACATGCAAATATATTGCCCAATGTCTGACCAAATCGGTCGTCCAGGCAGTCCACCAACCCGCATTGACGTTCAGTGGTTCCATGGCGACCAGATAGGATGTGACGACAGGGCAATTTGCCCGTATGGGTGTCTTCGAGGGGAGCGTATTAATGTTGCAGGTTCTTGGACGACCAAATTCAGTCAATGTTCAAAAAGTTATGTGGTGTGCGGCTGAGCTTGGGCTCGAGATTGAACGGTCCGACATTGGCGGGGCGTTTGGTGGCAATGACGGCGCTGAATACCTGTCCAGAAATCCGAATGGCAAAATTCCAACTTTGATTGATAAGGACTACGTGCTGTGGGAATCCAACGCGATTGTGCGCTACCTTTGCGACCAATACGGGATAGGCCATTGGCTCCCGGAAACGTCCAGGAAGCGCGGACATGCTAATCAGTGGATGGATTGGTATCAAACTGCGCTGCATCGGCCGATGACAGTTTTGTTTTGGCAATTGATCAGAACCAAGGCGGAAAACCGAGATTACGCAGCAATTGAAGCTGCAATTGGTGAATGTGCAAATTATTGGACTATGCTGGATCAGCATCTGGCGGAGAGATTGTACATTCTGGGAGATCAGATCAGCATGGCGGACATCCCGCTTGGATGCGCTGCTTATCGCTGGCATTCAATGGAGTTTACACGTCCAAATTTGCCCAATTTTCAAGCTTGGTGGAGCCGTATCTCCGAGCGATCTGCCTATCAGGCCCATGTCATGCTTCCTCTCACTTGAAATGCCTGAGCCTCGCCCCCAAAATCCATCTGTACGAAGCCATAAAGATTCCCGCATCTTCAGCATTGGCAATCTCTTCACAAAGGCTATCTCCCTCTCAAAATGAACGGCAGATTAGCCCGGTTACAGATAGCCTCACAGTCGCTTATCGGCGTGTCCGGGCAGGAATTCAGCCCGATCATCTGTTCAGGCCCAAACATTGTGCTCCGCATGCTCAAGATAGCGGGCGAGCACATTCAAGGACTTCCAGCCGCCAGCCCGCATGATGGCGGCAGTGTCGAAGCCCTTCGTCAAAAGATCTTGCGCGGCCCCGACACGCATGGAGTGGCCACTGAATGCCTTAACATCGGCCTCCGGCAGGCCTATATCTCTGGCAGAGGATTTGATAATCCGCTTGACTGTTGTGACGCTCAGGCAGCGATCAATTGGAACGCCGTGATAGACCGGGCAGAATAGCGGTTCAATCTCTGGGCCTCTCCAGTCAAGCCACAACTTGACCAACTGTGTTGTATTGAGAGATGCGAAAGCCAGTCGACCTTGCCCAAAGGGGTCTGCCTTGCTGCGACGAATAAGCACTTTGAGTGTGCCGTCCTCGCGAAACAGCAGATCCTGCCCATTGAGGGCCACGAGTTCTGACCTTCGGGCCAGCAGGTCGTAGCCGAGTGCCAGCATTGCCCTATTGCGCAGACCCAGAAGGGTGTCGGGCTGCACCTCCAGAAATTTCTGAAGATAGTCCTGCGGTAACCCTTTGGCCTGACGCGGTCGGGATAGCTTTGAGCGACGAATGCGTCGCAGCGTCAAGAATACGCCCTGATCTGTGGTTGGGTCTGGTAGCCTGAGAAGCTGGTGCACTTTGCGGATCGAATAAAGGCGCCGCTTGACAGTTGATATGGATTTCCCTTGCGACTGCTCCTCTAGAAACTGGCTTACACCAGACGGTGTTGCAGGAAAGGCGGGCAAGGCGTTGGACTTGCACCACTTCACGAAGATCGTGACATCTGCATAGTAAGCACGCATTGTGTCTGGCGCATAGGCGCCTTCCAAGCGCTTGAATTCCAGCTGCCAATCATTCAAACTCGTTGAGTGTGGATTTATTGTGCACATAAATGCACATTACGTGCACAATTGGGCGATAGCAAGTGCTAAGTGGATCACAAATTCGAGCGGCAAGAGGGGCACTGGGGTGGTCGGGGAAAGGACTGTCTGAAGCTTCCGGCGTTTCGCTGCGTACCATTGCAAAAATGGAAAGTGCCGACGGAATTCCGGAAAGCACTGTCAAAATAATTGTGCAGATCAAAAATGCATTGGAGGCGGCCGGCATTGAATTCATCGGCTCTCCCGATGACGCTCCTGGCATCCGCATCCATCCCCGAAACACCCAGGATTGACTTGGACCGCGTTACCGTGGCGATATAGCGAATGCTGATTTCCTCCCCCAAACGTATGGCACTCTCTCTAACCTGTTTGCTTGCAGTGTTGATCGGGTTTCTGGCCTTGCTCCCACTGACGGTGCCGCAAGGAGTGCCCGGGACAGATAAGACTCACCACGTGATTGCCTTTGCAGTCCTTATCCTGCCGGTCTCTGTTCTGTCGCCGCGATCACTGATGTTGCTTCTGCCTGTGGCAATTGCCTATGGGGGGATTATCGAGATCATTCAGCCCTACACCGGCCGCTTCGGCGAGTGGAAGGATTTTCAGGCTGATGTCGTTGGCATAATAATTGGAACCACCGTAGGCCTTGCCTCACGGGGTTTGCTTTTGTCCCGAATTCGACGAGAAAACCTGTCCTGACGTGCAGTTTTGATCTGCTGCAACATTTGCCTAGGTACTCAGAGTTCTGAGCATGCTTCCAATGAGGGGAGCGATTTCAGGGTTGCGCCCCGTTGCAGAGAAAAGACGCTTGAGGCAACCTTTTTGCAAAACCGGTAAACTCTAATCACCTAGTATTCAGCCGATTGATCCGGGTTCTTCCGGAAACCTCCGGCCTCTTCCGGTTTCTGAGGCTTACGACCCGAACACCAAACGCCCGATAAGGCAACAGATCAGCCGCCGCCACTTTACTCTCAAATCAAAATCCCGCTAATCTCCGCTATCAGGGCTCCGGGCGTTTCAGGTCCAAACATTGTGCTCCGCATGTTCGATATACTGGGCAAGAACGCTGATCGGCGTCCATTCGCTAGTCGGCATGATCGCGCTGGCATCATATCCGGCGCCCAACAGATCCTGAGCCGCACCAACACGAAGAGAATGCCCGCTGAAATTGTCAATTTCTACAGGGATCTAGCCTGCTTCCTTTCCCGTGCAGGCGATAGGGTCGGGGGGCTACGACATCGTCAAGCTTGCATATAATGCAAGCAACTGCTACATAGTTTTATGAACAGCAAACACCGCAAGGCTCTGGCCGTTGTCTTCACAGACCCGGTGTCTGGAACAATCGAATGGTCAGCGGTTGAGCGCCTGCTTGTCGCGGCTGGCGCACAGGTAATTGAAGGGCGCGGCTCGCGGGTGCGGTTCGAGAAAGGTGGTGAGGTCGAGACGTTTCATCGCCCGCATCCCGCCAAGGAAGCCAAGCGCTATCAGGTGCGCGCCGCCCGCGCATTTCTGGAGCGGATCGGAGTAACGCCATGACCAACACTATGACCCACAAAGGCTACTCGGCTCGGATCGAGTATGACGACGACGATGGAATCTTCACAGGGCGCATCGCAGGTATCCGCGATGGCATTGGCTTTCATGCCGATACCGTAGAGGGCCTACGAGAAGCGTTTCACGAGGCTGTCGGTGATTATATTGAGACATGCGCGAAGATCGGCAAGGAGCCTCAGAAAGCCTTTTCGGGTCAAGTTATGTTCCGTGTCGATCCAGAGGTTCACCGTAAAGCGGCCCTTGCGGCCGAACTGTCAGGCAAGAGCCTGAACCAGTGGGCGGAAGAGGTTCTGGACCGGGCAGCAGGATTGGGTATCAGATGACCCTTGGCTGTGGCGCTTGAGAAGGAAGCGCAATTGTCCGATATTCCAGGCGGTTTCAACTGGTCGACGCAACACTTTAGTCTTTTTGCAAAGATGGCGTGTAAGTGTGCCACCCCGGATGATCACATAGACCCTCGTCGTTCTGCATTTTTCATGGCACGTTCAGTACTCAGAGGTATTCGGGAGGGCTTCCAATGCTGATCCATCTTCATAGCCAGGCGACATACCACTGCCCGGCAGGCCATTGCGTAGCAATCTGCCGAGTATCCGTATTGGTCAAGCCCGTGTTTCCGTCCATTTCCGACCATCACGTATTAACGCGTTTGCCATGACGATTTGCTTGCGCATGATTGCAGTGATTGCCAGCTTTTTGCATTTTCCTGCGGATGTTAGTTGCTGGTATTTTGCCTTCATATCGGGATTGAAGCGCGTGGCGACAACGGCAGGCAAATAGATCGCCCTTCGCAAACTGGCGCGGC
>JABSSD010000069.1 GCA_013214575.1 Paracoccaceae bacterium
CAGGTTGCGGAGATCCAAATTCGCGCCGCAATTCTCAACGAATTCACAGCTCTTGGCATACCTGAAACTGTTACCGTAGGATAAGTCCGTCAGGGGTAAGGGGGAGCCCGACCTCAGGCCGATTTGTGCAACAAAGCCATGGATTGGCACCCTGCCGCGATCAGCCTGCGAAAAGGCACGTACTACGTGGTTCTCACAGTCCCCAAAGACGCAAGGTCGGCCATGTATAGCGCGGCGCAGCCGTCCGGACGTATCGACGAAGTTTACCGGACAAATATGCTGCCCAATGCTGCTGCCGCAGAAAATTGTAACTAAGGGCGGTTTCCGGCCATTCGCTGCGCCTTGCATCAATGCCTGCAGTGCCGGACAAACCTACCCTTTGAAGGGGAACCGCATTTACGTAGACGCATATTTCATAGTCCGGAAAACGCGTCCAAAGAGCAGGACCACTTCAGTCAGAACGTCCCGGTCCTCAAGGATATGTGAACCAGACATAACCAATTCCTAAATGTCTGGCGGATGCAAGTTCATATTATTGGCTGAAGGGGCTCGAATTTCGGCCTAAAAGGCGCATCTTGGTTACCATGTTGCTTGTTTAGCAACACCATGGAGGACTGCACAATGTGTGAACATCATGATGAAAAAACAATCAACCGGCGTCAGGCCCTGACTGGGGGAGTTGTGCTCGCAGCCACCGCAGCGAGTGCCACTGCAGTCAGTGCACAAACCGCCGAAGATCCCTATGCGGATCCGGTAAATCCAGCCCTGCCTCCTAGTGATATGGTTCTTGACCTGTCGCGTGCTGCTCTCGTGGTCACCGATCCACAGATAGACTTCCTTCACCCGGAGGGCGTGACATGGGGCGTGGTGGGCGAGTCGGTCACAAGGAACGGAACGGTTGGAAACATCGAACGTCTGTTCAAGGCAGCCAAACAGCGGGACATCACGGTCGCAATTTCACCGCACTACTACTACCCAACGGACCATGGTTGGAAATTTGAAGGGGCCCTTGAAAAATTGATGCACAAAATTGGCATGTTCGACCGCAAAGGCCCGCTGAATCTGGACGGCTTTGACAGCTCGGGCGCGGACTGGATGCCGGAGTACAAACAGTACATCGAAGACGGAAAGACCATCATCACATCGCCGCATAAAATGTACGGTAACGACTCGAATGATCTGACTTTGCAATTGCGCAAGAATCGCGTTGACCAGGTAATCTTGGCGGGTATGTCAGCAAATCTCTGCACCGAAAGCCACATGCGTGAACTGCTTGAAAACGGGTTCGAGGTCGCCGTGGTCAAAGACGCCACCGCAGCAGCGATGCTACCTGAGGGCGACGGATACCTCGCGGCACTCACCAACTTCCGCTATATGGCGAATGCCGTCTGGACGACAGAAGAGGCTGTTCAAAATATTCAGAACGCCAGCTAAGCCAGAATGTCGGGTGCGCGTCTTCGCTGTGCGCACCCGACACATCACGACAACGGTCAGCTATCACCGCCTTGAGTGATGGCTAGGCATGCGTTCTCGAACACATATCTTGAGACTTCGCTAGGCCCGTGAACAGATTTTGACTGCACCGCAGAAATGATGAAATGAGCTCTGACCAGCCATTCGCTGCGCCGTCCACGAAGATCCGGTCTGGGCCGAGGCTGTGTGGAAACGCATTTGATTGCGGGCTTTGTGTCTGTGCTTTTCCGTCTTTGGCGTTTTTCTATTCCAAGAACGCCATTTGTCCCCATTGGGGTCCTGTTTGATCGAGTTGGGGCTTTGATAGCGGGTTCTGCCCGACAATTATCGGTGTACGACTCATTTATGCCTTCAGCGCGGCCATCAAGGGGGCAATCCCGATGATATTGAGGACCCGTTTGAAGTTATAGGCCAGGACATGGAGGCTCATCTCTGCGGCGAGTTTTTCTCGTGTTCGGGTCAGGAAATGGGTGTAGCCCATCCAAGCCTTCAATGTTCCAAAGGGATGTTCAACGGTTGATCTGCGGATCCGCATGGCGTCAGGTTTTGCTTCCAACCTGAGCTCGATATCATCCAGTACGTCTTCTTGTTCCCAACGTCGGATGCGGCGCAGTTTCTCTGTCGTGCAGCGCGGCTTAAGGGGGCAGTTGGAACAGGCCGACAGGTGCCGGTAGACGTTGATGTCGCTACGGCGATCTGATCGGTGGGCACCCTTGGTCAGGGTCTGACCTGCAAGGCAGATATAAACATCGTTCTGTGCGTCGTAGATAAAGTCCTGATTGATGAAGTACCCTCGTTTGATACCACTCGATGTAAGCGGCTTGGGCACATAGGTGATGATGCCAGTGTTGGCCCACTCAAGCAGCTGCTCGCCGCCATAGTATCCCCGATCTGCGACAACCGTGATCTCTTCGCCGCCAATTGCCAGGCGCGCTTGATTGGCCATCTTCACCAATTGGCCTCGATCACTGCCCGATGTTGTCACCTCGTGCGCCACAATCAGCATCACAAACTGACTGCAGACCTTCCGGATCGCTTTGCTATTATCGCGCCGGAAGGTGTGCAATTGTTTTGAAGTCTGGCGCAAGGCGAGTGGTCAACCACATTATCTCGACGTTTCGACCTGCCTCCAGCTTCAACCGACGGCTCGACTGAATACGATTGAGGTACCCGTAAACATAAATTTTCAGCAATACTGCCGGATGATAACCGGGCCGTCCTGTCGCGGCAGCGTCCCTGAAACCGATATCGACCAAATCAAGTGCATCAACAAAGGCGTCCACAGCCCGAACCGGATTATCGTCGTTCACAAAACCCTCAAGATGATCGGGGAAAAGAACGCCTTGTTCTCGGTCATCGCCTTCAATGAAACGCTTCATCCGACATCTCCTGATTACTCAATGAGAGTAGCAGAAATACTCGTTTTCACACAGCCTCGGCCCTCAGCATGCGTAATTGGGCCACCTCTGTTCTGAGGTCGAGCTCCCGATAGGATCACAAGATGATTTGTGACCAAGGGAGAAGGAAGATGGAATATTTTGCTGGACTAGATGTATCGCTACGATCCTGTGCGCTTTGCATTCTTGATAGCAAGGGGGCGGTGTTGTTCGAGCGTGAACTGCCTTGTGAGATC
>JABSSD010000007.1 GCA_013214575.1 Paracoccaceae bacterium
TAAGGGCCAGCAGCCATGCGTGCTGCACAAACAGGCCGGACACGTGACTGCACCCGATCATGCTATCTAAAAGTCGAGATATTCGCCCACATAAACCGGGGCATCCACACGTGGGTTGCGACATTTACCCTATCTTGCTGGAAAGCAAGGAGACTGAATATGGTCCATACTGAGTTAGATTTGCGCGAACGGCGTGGAATTGAAGACATGTTGAACGCGCAAATGCCTGTAAGCAAGATCGCTGCCGAGATCGGCAGGCATCGTTCAACGATCTATCACGATGTCAAACGCAACGGCTTGGTAGATGAAGAACTGCCGCCGCTGAGTGGTTACTATGGAATGGTTGGCCAAAAATCTGCGCGGGATTGTCGAGCATGACGTCGCAAACTGGTGCGGTTGGTTGACCTGCGTAAGGCGATCATCACAGAGCTCAAAGAAGGCCCCCTCTTATCGCTGCAAGCCGCGACTGCCGGGCAAAGGGATCGCCCGAACAGATCTCCGGCCGCCTGCAATTTGAGGGCCAACCTGTGCGTGTAAGTCATGAGGCAATCTATGCCTGCGTTTACGGCTCAGATGGTCAATCCAGGAGCGACCTGACTACGTCAAAACCGGTGACGTATTTGCTGAGTGGGAAGGCGATCTGATGATCTTTGAACGCGCACAGGGCAAAATGAATGTGGCCTCCTTGGTCGAACGTAAGACACGCTTTGCGGTCCTGTTTCGCAACAACGAGTGTAGCTCGACGCACCTGATGAACAAACTCATGATGGTGCTTGAACCCCTGTCCCAACCAGCCCGCAAATCCATCACCTTTGATCGCGGGATTGAGGTCCGTGATTGGCGTAAGCTCAAGCCAGGGATTGGAACAGAGGCATGGTTGTCTTCGCGGTCGGCACCTATGACCGCCGCATTTGGGTCTCCGCAAGTAAGGACGTCCTATGTTCTGCACGCAGTCTCTGAGAGCTGCAGCCAAGTCTTTCGGAATGGCCTGACCTACCTCCACGACAGGGACGCCTCCTCGCATCAGATTGATGACGCGTTGAGATCGGTGTGCTGGAAGGTGTGCTTAAGCAATGCCTCCAGCAGATGGATTGAAGGTTTCTCCGGTCTTGAGCAGGGTGTGCATGATGACTGCAAGTTTGCGGGCAAGGGCCACGGCCGCGCGCTTGAAGCCAAGCCGTTCACGCAGTTGCAGGCTCCAGGTCTTGAGATCGCTTTCGGTTTTGGCGCTGGTTCTCGTTGGCACCGCTGTCGCCGCCGCGTAGAGCAGGCCACGCAGACGGTTGGCCCCTACGTGAAATACGGCCGCCAAAGTCCACCTCTCTGGGTTGATAGCGGCGGGTCGTGAGGCCGGGCCAGGCACCGACGGATCGCGAATTTCGGAAGTTTTGCGGTGTTTCAATCGCCGCGACATAGGAAATCGCCGTGATGGCCCCACTACCCGGTATCGTCATCAGCAGTTTTGCGTCCGAACTCTGCCGTGCTGCTGCAAGCACTTGTCGCGTAAATGCGGCCACGCGCTCACGCGACAAGTGCCAGACATCGAGCAGCGGTAAGATAATTTGCGCGAGCTGGGTTTGCCCCTCCAGCAGCTCACGGAGATTAAAATCAAATACGCGACCTATACCTTTAGGTAGGATGAGGCCGAAGGTCTTCAGGACAGTCCGGATCTGATTTGTGAGCTGGGTGGTGATGGTCAGGAGTTGGGTGCGTGCGCCGACCAGCGTGCGGATCAGCATGGCGTCGAACGACTTGGCCCGCACGGCCTTGTAAAAACCGGTTTCTGCGAGCTGAGCCAGACGGTCCGCATCGTTGGCGTCAGTCTTGTTGAGTGTTTCGCCAAGTATTTTCTGTGCATGCCGCGCCTCGATGCAGAGTGCGGGTAAGCCTTCTGCCGTCAAAGTATGGAAAAACCACGTATCGAGTGGGCCGGTTTCGAATACCACGCGCTGTGGCTCCGGGGCGTGCTTGCGAATTGTTCGCGCGAGCGTTTTGGGGTCAGACGGGCATTTCCCCCGCCAAATCCGTCTGCCTTCCTGCCGGATCGCAATCGCTGTATCTTTCAAAGAAACATCAAGCCCTATATGCTGACCCATGGTTCATCTCCATCCAATGGTTAGACCCAACCCTTTCGTGAGTTCGGTTCTCAATCATATCGGTGAGTGCCCCTTTCCCAAACGCTCAAGGCTCGGAGCGAAGCGCCCCGCGATTACCCCATTTTCTACGATCCGCAGGCGCCCCTCTCGGGACATTGCTGCGCAATGCCCTGCCGGGCAATGCATGGTAAAAGGGTTCGGTCGAAAATCAAAACAAGCGGGCACGCCGCTATCTGCCAAGGGACACGCCCGTGGCCGCACTCTCAGATCGAGATATAAAGCCGATTTGCGAGTGCTTGAATGGCACGCCAAGAAAGTGCCTGGGATGGAGAACTCCAACTGAAGCCTTCAGGGACGAGCTTATGAAACGGAGATAGGGATAACTGTCGCAACGACCCTTGAGAATCCAGGTCTATCCTTGATCGGGCTCTCTGAGGGCAGATGTGACCCTCAGAAGATCTTCAGTTTTTTCCCGCGCCGGGCCGCAGGCCCGGCGCGGATCGCTTTGGGCAAAGCCCAAAGGGAAACCGGGAAACACCGGGGCATAAGGCGCACAACCGCGACCAGGAGGCGACGCTGGATTGAAGGCATCCCTCATAAGGTGAAATCGCCCTGTCAAACGACAATGTGACCCCTCAGGACTTTGCATTTGGCAAAAGACTTCTTAAATGCCAGAGTTAAGCGCAGCATAGGACGTAGAACCATGGTTGACATACAGCACTCCGTCACTTCTCTGGATCCGGTCTGGGACCAGATCACCACCGAGGCCCAGGAGGCGGTTGCCACGCAGCCTTTGATGGGCGGGTTGATCCATGCCTGTATTCTGCACCATACCTCGCTTGCCAAGGCGCTGTCGTACCGGATTGCCGCCAAGTTGAGCTCGAATGAGATGTCGATGATGGTGCTGCGCGAAATCGTTGACGATGCCTTTTCCAAATCCCCGGCGATTGTGGAGGCCGCCCGCGCCGATCTGATGGCGATCTATGATCGCGACGCCGCCTGCCACCGGTTGTTGCAGCCGGTCCTGTATTTCAAGGGCTATCAGGCGGTGCAGGCCTACCGGGTCAGCCATTGGCTGTGGATCCAGGGGCAACAGGACCTGGCCTTCTTCTTTCAGATGCGCACCTCAGAAATTTTTGGCATTGATATTCACCCCGGTGCCAGGCTGGGGCAGGGGCTCATGATCGACCATGCCCATTCCATCGTGATTGGCGAAACGGCAGTGGTTGGCAACAATGTGTCGATGCTGCATTCGGTCACTCTGGGCGGCACCGGCAAGGAAGAGGAAGACCGCCATCCCAAGATCGCTGACGGCGTGCTGATCGGGGCGGGGGCCAAGGTGCTGGGCAATATCAAAGTGGGCCGCTGCAGTCGCATTGCCGCCGGATCGGTGGTGCTGCACGACGTGCCCGCCTGCACCACGGTGGCCGGGGTGCCCGCCAAAATCGTCGGCGAGGCGGGCTGTGATCAGCCTGCGGCCAATATGGATCAGCTGGTGCCCTGCGGTGGCAGTAACTCCGACTAAGGCGCTGATTGGACCTCAAACAGATAAGGGCGGCGGCTTTCGCCGCCCTTATCTGTTGACCACCGCTGCGGCTGTGGCTGCCGGATGCCACAGCTTGCCGCACAAAAAACACAGTTCGCGCAGCGCGGCCAATGGCAGTGTTGCTGTGCCAATCTCAGACCGGTTTGCGGGTTGGTATTCGTGTGGGCGCCTCTTTTGGCGCTGATCTGTCGCCGCACTGCCGCCGCTTTGAGCCATGTTTGTGTGCTGAATTGACCGGCCTCCCTTGCAACCTTGGGCCGGTCAAATGATATTGGCCGGTAAACAAGCGGGCCAATTCTGGACTCGGTGGGATGAGGGATTTTGGATGATCTATACAACGGAAGGCCGGGGGCGGCTGTTTGATAACGTCTTGCAGACCATTGGCGACACACCGACCATTCGCCTGAATCGGGTGGCGCCGCAGGGCGTTGATATCTATGTGAAATTTGAGGCCTTCAACCCCGGTGGATCGGTCAAGGACCGGCTGGCGCTGAACATCGTTGAGGCCGCCGAGCGTGAGGGTCGGTTGCAGCCGGGGCAAACCGTGGTCGAGGCCACCAGCGGCAATACCGGCATTGGTCTGGCGATGGTCTGCGCCGCCAAGGGCTATCCGCTGGTGATCACCATGCATGACGGGTTCTCGGTTGAGCGGCGTCAGGTGATGCGGATGCTGGGGGCCAAGGTGGTGCTGACCCGCAAGGAAGACAAGGGATTGGGCATGGTGCTCAAGGCCAAGGAACTGGCCGAGGCCAATGGCTGGTTCCTGGCGCATCAGTTTGAAACCAAGGACAACGCCGATATTCACGAGGTCACCACGGCGCGCGAGATTCTGGGGGATTTTGACGGCAAATCACTGGATCAGGTGGTGCTGGGCTTTGGCACCGGCGGCACCGCAACCGGATTGGGGCGGGTGCTGAAACAGGCGCGTCCCGGTCTGAAGATCATCCTGAGTGAGCCGGAAAACGCCGCACTGGTTGGCTCTGGCACCGCGCAGGCGCGCAACGGCGAAGGTGAGCCGAGCGAGAGCCACCCGGCGTTTGCGCCACATCCGGTGCAGGGCTGGACGCCTGACTTTATCCCGCTGGTGCTGCAAGAGGCGCTGGATAAAAGTTATTTCGACGGTTTGCAGCCAGTGAGCGGTGCCGAGAGCATTGCCATGTCGCGCCGTCTGGCCGCCGAGGAAGGCATTCTGGCGGGAATTTCCGGTGGCGCCTCAGTTGCGGCGGCGGTGAAGCTGGCGGAGACCGCACCCAAGGGATCGGTCATTCTGGCGATCCTGCCGGATACCGGCGAGCGCTATCTGTCGACGCCGCTGTATGACGGCATCGAGACCGAGATGGACGCGGCTGAACTGGCGCTGTCGCAGTCAACGCCGGGGTTCAGGTACTGAGATCGAAGAACCGCAGAGACCTGCGGAGGGACGCAACCGCGCCGAGCCGCCCCCATGGGGGCGGCTCGGCGCGGTCCGGTCGACAGACCGGACAAAGTTTTAGAGACAAAAAAGCCCCGGTCGCAGTGACCGGGGCTTTTGAATTGTATCTTGTGGTCTGGCTCAGGCCAGCATGGCAAGAGGGTTTTCCAGGTTTTCAACGATGGCTTTCAGCAAGTTAGCGCCCACTGCGCCGTCGATGACACGGTGATCCACCGACATGGTGACAGACATCACGGTGGCGACCTTCAGCTCGCCGTCAGCGCCGACAACCGGCTTTTTGGTGCCAGCCCCCACCGCCAGAATACCGGCGTGAGGTGGGTTGACGATGGCGTCAAAATTGTCGACGCCGAACATGCCAAGGTTGGAGATCGCGAAGGAGCCGCCCTGATATTCGCTGGGCGCCAGTTTACGCTCGCGGGCACGCGAGGCCATGTCCTTCATCTGCGCCGACAGCGCCGACAGTGACTTCATGTGGGCATCCTGCAGCACCGGGGTGAACAAGCCGCCCTCAACGGCGACCGCCACGGCCACATCCGAGGATTTCATCTGCAACACACGATCGCCAGCCCAGACCGCATTGGCCTCGGGCACCTGTTGCAGGGCGATGGCGACGGCCTTGATGATGAAATCATTGACCGAGAGCTTTACCCCGCGTGCTGCGAGCTGTTTGTTCAGTTGGGCCCGAAACGAGAGCAGCGCATCCAGCTGGATGTCGCGGCGCAGGTAGAAATGCGGGATGGTCTGCTTGGCCTCGGTGAGACGGGCGGCGATGATCTTGCGCATGCCGTCGAGGCTGATTTCGTCGTAGTCGCGGTCGGCATAGATCTTGGCGACCATTTCGGCTGAAGCCCCGGTTGGCATAGCGGTTGCAGCAGCCGGGGCGGCAGCGGCAGCGGTGACAGCCGGAGCAACCTTGGGCGCGGCGGCGGCGGCTTCGACATCGGCCTTGACGATACGACCACGGGGGCCGGAGCCGGACAGCATGGTCAGATCCAGACCTTTGTCCGCCGCGATGCGACGGGCCAGAGGCGAGGCAAACAGGCGGCTGCCGTCTGCCGCAGGTGGCGCGGCCGGGGCGGTTGCTGCTGACGCAGGGGCGGCGGCCTCACCCGCTGCAGGAGCGGCCTCAGCCGCCGCGGTTGCAGCGGCAGCCGGTGCGGCGCTGATGTCATCGGCGCTTTCGCCGTCTTCCAGAAGTACGGCGATGACAGTGTTGACCTTGACCCCTTCGGAGCCCTCGGGGATCAGGATCTTGCCAATCACCCCTTCATCAACAGCTTCGAATTCCATCGTCGCCTTGTCGGTTTCAATTTCGGCGATCAGGTCACCAGACGACACGGTGTCGCCCTCTTTGACCAGCCATTTTGCCAGAGTGCCTTCCTCCATGGTGGGGGACAGCGCGGGCATCAGGATTTCTGTCGGCATAGCTCTGTCTCCTTACCGGTAGGTCACTTGTTTCACAGCGGCAATCACCTCGTCGGTAGTGATCAGCGCCAGTTTTTCGAGGTTGGCAGCATAGGGCATTGGCACGTCTTTGCCGGTGCAGGTGATGATTGGCGCGTCCAGATAGTCAAACGCCTGCTGCATCACCTCGGAGGCGATGTAGCTGCCGACCGAGCCCTGGGGCCAGCCTTCCTCAACAGTCACCAGGCGGTTGGTCTTCATCACCGATTTGATCACCGTGGGCAGATCCATCGGTCGCAGGGTGCGCAGGTCGATGACCTCGGCTGAAATACCATCTTCGGCCAGCTTATCAGCGGCTTCCAGCGCATACTGCATGCCGATGCTGAAGGAGACGATGGTGACGTCGGTGCCGGTGCGGCAGATTTTGGCCTTGCCGAAGGGCACGGTGAAATCATCCAGTTTGGGCACGTCAAAGGCGCGACCATAGAGCATTTCATTCTCCAGGAAGATCACCGGGTTTGGATCGCGGATTGCCGATTTCAGCAAGCCTTTGGCGTCGGAGGCCGAGTAGGGCGTCACCACCTTGAGACCGGGAATCTGCATGTACCAGGCGGCAAAACACTGGCTGTGCTGGGCGCCAACCCGGGAGGCGGCGCCATTGGCACCGCGGAACACCATGGGGGCCCCCATCTGACCACCGGACATATACAATGTCTTGGCCGCCGAGTTGATGATCTGGTCCATCGCCTGCATGGCGAAGTTGAAGGTCATGAACTCGACAATTGGTTTCAGCCCACCAAAGGCGGCGCCGACGGCGATGCCGGTGAAGCCGTGCTCGGTGATTGGGGTGTCGATGACGCGCTTGGCGCCAAATTCGTCCAGCAAGCCCTGCGAGATTTTGTAAGCGCCCTCATATTCAGCGACTTCTTCGCCCATCAGAAAGACGTTTTCGTCGGCGCGCATCTCTTCGGCCATAGCGTCGCGCAGGGCGACGCGGACCGTGGTTTGCACCAGTTCGGTGCCCTCGGGCCAATCTGGGGTCTGCTCGGCGGCTGCAGCAACCGGGCTTTCTGGAGAGCTGACGGTGGCCCTTGCCGCAGGAGCGGGGGATGCGGCTACGGATGGAGCTGCGGCTACCGGGGTTGCATCCAGCGCTTCGCCGTCCTCAAGCAGAATGGCGATGGCGGTATTGACCTTGACCGCCTCGGTGCCCTCGGCGATCAGGATCTTGCCGATCACCCCCTCATCAACGGCTTCGAACTCCATCGTTGCCTTGTCGGTTTCGATCTCGGCCATCACATCGCCGGATTTGACCGTATCGCCCTCTTTGACCAGCCATTTGGCCAGCGTGCCTTCCT
Source organism: Paracoccaceae bacterium (assembly GCA_013214575.1). Classification (GTDB taxonomy): domain Bacteria; phylum Pseudomonadota; class Alphaproteobacteria; order Rhodobacterales; family Rhodobacteraceae; genus Parasedimentitalea. The sequence goes on from JABSSD010000007.1 coordinate 7,837, forward strand.
CCATGGTGGGGGACAGTGCGGGCATCAGAATTTCAGTTGCCATGTTGTATGGTCCCCTCAGGCGTAAATGTCGGTCCAGAGCTCTTCGAGCGCTGGTTCCGGGCTGTTGCGGGCATAGTCGGCGGCCTCATTGACCACCGCTTTGATCTCCTTGTCGATCGCCTTGAGATCATCCTCGGTGGCGTATTTATGGTCCAGCAGCAGCGTGCGCACCTGTTCGATCGGATCGCGTTCCTCGCGCATTTTCTGCACCTCTTCGCGGGTCCGGTACTTGGCGGGATCCGACATCGAGTGGCCACGGTAGCGGTAGGTCTTGACCTCGAGAATATAGGGGCCCTTGCCGGAGCGGCAATGGGCCACGGCGCGGTCGCCGGCCTCTTTCACCGCCAGCACGCTCATCCCGTCGACCGCTTCGCCGGGGATGCCAAAGGCCTCGCCGCGGGTGTAGATGTCCGGGGTGACAGAGGAGCGCTGTTGCGAGGTGCCCATGGCATATTGGTTGTTCTCGATGACAAAGATCACCGGCAGCTGCCAGAGGGCGGCCATGTTGAATGTCTCGTAGACCTGACCCTGGTTGGAGGCGCCATCGCCGAAGTAGGTGAACGAGACCCGGCCGTTGCCGTTGTATTTGTCGGCAAAGGCCAGACCGGCGCCGATGGGCACCTGGGCGCCGACGATACCGTGGCCGCCATAGAAATTTTTCTCTTTCGAGAACATGTGCATGGAGCCGCCCTTGCCCTTGGACAACCCGCCGGTGCGGCCAGTCAGCTCGGCCATCACACCGCCTGCATCCATGCCACAGGCCAGCATATGGCCATGATCACGGTAGGAGGTCAGACGCTTATCGCCTTCCTCGGCGGCGGCCTCGAGACCAACAACAACCGCTTCCTGGCCGATGTAGAGATGGCAGAAACCGCCGATCAGGCCCATGCCATAGAGCTGGCCGGCCTTCTCTTCGAATCGACGAATGAGCAACATCGAGCGGTAGTGCTCGGTCAGCTCCTCGGCGGAAACATTTGTTTTCTTAACGCTTTTTCTCGCAGCCATGGTGGCAAACTCCCCCTGTAGGCTAGATAGTTTAGTGTTAAACTATCTAATAAAGGATTTTCAAGCCGGTGGCGAGAGATTTTGTGACGTGGGGTTTTGGGCCGCTAAGCCCGGCTGGATACCGTTGCAGAGGCTGCCAGAACTGGTGCCCGGTGTAAGGGGGCAGCGCCGGTGGTATTGCTGGTGGTGCAAGGGGGGTTAACGGATCACGATCTCGTCGGCGCGCAATACGCCGAGAACCGAGCGGGCCTGTTCGTCGAGGAGGTCCAGATCAAGGAAGGTGTCGGATAGCCGATGGGTGAGGTTTTCCATCTGCGCAATGTCATGATTGAGCCGGGTGAGATCGCGGTTCAAAGTCTCTGCCTCTGCCGCGATCTCGACCCTGCGAAACAACCCGAAATCCCCCTGTACCGCCGCAAATGTAAAATATGCGCTGAGCGCAAATGCGGCGGCAAAGAAGGGCAATGAACCAAGGTTGGGTCGATGGTTTCGGGTCAATTTGGAAGTGCCTGTATGGTCTGCTCAAGTTTTATGTAGCGCCGGTTGATCCCGCGTCTGTCATTGGTATGACACAAGCGAATCAGCTTGTGAATCCCCTTTGGGTCCAATGTTGCAAGTTTTTTCGTTAAGGATTTGGTAGGGAATTAGGGGGCGGCCTTGACAGCCACGGCCTCCGGCGGGGATATTTAGGGCCAGATGAAGCCGGGGCTGTGGCCAGTGTTGGGGCCAGGGTTAGCAGCTCAGGGCGGCAACGCCGGGCAGTGTTTTGCCCTCCATCCATTCCAGAAAGGCGCCGCCGGCGGTGGAAATATAGCTGAAATCAGCGGCGACATTGGCCTGGTTGAGGGCGGCAACCGTATCGCCTCCGCCTGCGCCGCTGATCAGGTCGCCGGATTTGGTCAGCGCCGCGGCCTGTTGGGCGGCGGCTGTGGTGGCGGCGTCAAAAGGCGGTAGCTCAAAGGCGCCCATGGGACCGTTCCAGATCAGGGTTTTGGCGGTGGCCAATATGGCAGCCATGGCGGCGACGGTGGCGGGGCCGGCATCCAGGATCATCGCATCTGGCGGGCAGGCATCAGCGGCAACGGTTTCATTGTCGGCACCGGCTTTGAACTCGCGGGCCACCACGATGTCGCTGGGCAGCAGGATCTTGCAGCCGGTGGTCTTGGCCTTAGCGATTATGGCGAGGGCGGTACCGGTGAGGTCATGTTCGCACAGGGATTTGCCAACCGCGTGACCCTGGGCGGCGAGGAAGGTATTGGCCATGCCGCCGCCGATCACCAGGTGATCTACTTTTTCGACCAGATTGCCGAGCAGTTCCAGCTTGGACGACACTTTGGCACCGCCGACAACGGCCACCAGGGGCCGCTTGGGCTGAGCCAGGGCGCCTTCGAGCGCCGAGAGTTCGGCCTGCATCAGGCGGCCGGCACAGGCGGGCAGCAAATGGGCCAGGCCTTCAGTTGAGGCATGGGCGCGGTGGGCGGCGGAGAAGGCATCGTTGCAGTAGATATCGCCAAGCTGCGCCATCTCGGCGGCCAGACCTGGGTCGTTGCTTTCTTCGCCGCGATGGAAACGGGTGTTTTCCAGCAGCAGGATCTGACCGGGTTGCAGGGCTGCAATGGCGGCCTGGGCGGCGGGGCCGCGGCAGTCGGCACAAAACACCACCGGCGCGCCAAAGGCAGCCGCCAGCACGGGTTGCAGCGGCAGCAGCGACATCTCGGGCACCACCTGGCCCTTGGGTCGGCCAAAATGCGCCAATAGGATCGGGGTGCCGCCCCGGGCCAGAATATCGCGGACCGAGGGCACCAGGCGGCGGATGCGGCTGTCGTCGCTGACCTGGCCGTTTTCCATCGGTACGTTGATATCAACGCGCAGCAACACTTTTTTGCCTGCCAGTTCCATATCGTCCAGCGTGTTCCAGCCCATGTGTGTCTCCTCTGAAAACCTATGTCAGTCTGTGGTTTATGTCAGGGCTTTTGGCTGTGAGGTCAATGCCCCTTGGCAATTGGCGGCGCGCAGATTAATTGTCGGCGCAATCAGTTAAGTCAGGAGAGCCAAATGGCCGAGATCAAAGATCCAGAGAACACCATCATCATCGAGCTGACGGGCGGCAATGTCGTCGTCGCGCTGCTGCCGGATGTTGCGCCGCAGCACTGCGAGCGGATGAAAGAGCTGGCGCGCAGCGGCGCCTATGACAATGTTTGCTTTCACAGGGTGATTGACGGTTTCATGGCGCAGACCGGCGATGTGGCCAATGGCAACATGGAAGAGGGTTTCAACCTGCGCAGTGCGGGCACCGGGGGCTCTGAGCTGCCGGATCTGCCGGCCGAGTTTTCCAAGCTGCCGCATGATCGTGGCACCATTGGTGCCGCCCGTTCGGCCAATCCGAACAGCGCCAACTCGCAGTTCTTTTTCAACTTCAGCGACAACCACTTCCTGAACAACCAGTACACGGTCTATGGCCGGGTTATCGAAGGCATGGACCACGTTGACGCCATTGTGCGCGGCGAACCGCCTACCGATCCGGATCGGATGATCTCGGTCAAGGTGGCGGCGGATGCTTAAGTTAGCAGCGGCGTTCGCCCTGTTGGCCAGCCCTGCGCTGGCCTCGGGCATCGAGATCACCATCGAAAGCGAACGTGCCGATGGCATGGAAGTTATCGGTAAGGTTGTGATCGACCTGCTGGAGGATGTCGCCCCCAAGCATGTGGCGCAGATCACCGCGCTGGCGGCGGCGGGCAAATATGACGGGGTGGTGTTCCACCGGGTTATTGATGGCTTTATGGCGCAGACCGGTGACGTGCAATATGGTCTGGCGGGTCAGGACATGAGCCGGGCCGGGTCGGGCAGTTCCGATCTGGGCGATATCGACGCCGAGTTCTCGGATCTGAAGTTTGATGCGGGCGTTGTGGGCATGGCACGCAGCCAGAACCCCAATAGCGCCAACTCGCAGTTCTTTATCATGTTTGATGCCGGGCATTTCCTGAACGGGCAATATACCGTTGTGGGTCGGGTCACCGAAGGCATGGATGTGGTCAATGCGATCAAGCTGGGGCAGGGCCAGAATGGCTCTGTTGTTGGCGCGCCGGATGTGATGAAAACGGTCACCGTAATCGACCAAACCGTAATCGACCAAACTGTGATCGACTGAACTTCCAGACCCTCCGGATTGGGGGGGCAGGTTAAGCGCCGAAATAAAACTGCCGCCGGAGTGTTCCGGCGGCAGTTTTTCTGTGAGGACCAGATCGGCGAGGATCCAATCGTCAGGTCCGGGGGCGCTGTCAGCCCTGGGGTTTGGCACCCGGTGCTCCGGCGGCGGCGGCCGCTGCGGTCTTGGGCGCCGTGCGTCCGGGGTTCAGCGGATCGTCCTGACGCTGTACGGAGCCTTCAAAATGGGCACCGCTTTCGATGGCGATGGTCTTGTGGATGATGTCACCCTCAACCCGCGCCGAGGCTGTCAGGCGGACCTTAAGTCCGCGCACCCGACCAACAATACGGCCGTTGATGACCACATCATCGGCGATCACTTCGCCTTTGATGGTGGCGGATTCGCCAATGGTCAGCAGATGAGCGCGAATGTCGCCATCGACGGTGCCTTCGACCTGAATGTCACCGGTGGTCTTCATGTTGCCAGTCACATGCAGGTCAGAAGACAAAATGGAGACCGGCGGTTTGGCCTTGGGGGCGCTGGCCCGGAAATCGCTTGGTGCCGGCGCGGCAGGGGTCGAAGACGGAACCGAGGATGTCGGTTTGGCTTCGGGGGTTTTAGCGCTGGGTTCGTTGATTTTGCTTTTAGAAAACATTGCGTGCAGCCTTGATATAGATCATCGGGTTAACTGGGTTTCCATTGACCCTAACCTCATAGTGGAGGTGGGTCCCGGTGGACCGTCCGGTGTTACCCATATCACTGATGTGATCGCCGCGCGAGACATTTTGGCCGACGCGGACGCGGATGTTGGAGTTATGGGCATATCGAGTTTCGATGCCAAAGGCATGGCGGATCGTGACCAGCTTGCCGTAGCCGGATTGCCAGCCTGCTTGAGTGACAACACCGTCGGCGGTGGCGAATATGTCGGTGCCGGTTCGGCCGGCAAAATCTGATCCCTTGTGCAACCGGCGGCCGCCCGTTTTGGGGTCGCGGCGATAACCATAGCCCGAGGTCTGTCGCACCGCTCCCAGATTGACCGGAGCGGCAAAAGGCGCCTGTTGGGCGGCAATGCGATAGAGGTTCAGCTGGTCCATCTGATTGAGCAGCAGATTGGCGCGCGCCTCATCCGCGGTGGGTTCTTCACCGCGAGTGGACAGGGAAAAAGGGTCGAGCGGACCGCCCTGACCGCTATAGCCGCGCCGCACCTGTTCCAGGATGCGATCGGTGGGCATTCCGGCCGAGCGGAACATTTTGTCGAGCGGTTCAACCGAAATCACCATCGCCTCTTCGAGTTGGCGGAAAATCTGGTCGTTGCGGTCATCCATCAGCCGGATTTCCAGCTCTAGCGCGTCACGGGCCTCCAGCGCCGCCTGGGCGTCCGCCAGGATCTGATCGCGCTCACGCGCGGTTTCAGCCAGCACCGTTGCGACAAAATCCATCTGGGTCGGCGCCGAGGAGGCCTGCGCCAGTGCCTGTGGTCCGGTCTCGCCCTGATCTTGCAGCTGCGACAGCTGCGCCTCGGCGGCCTTGCGGTCCTGCATGGTTTTGCGCAGTGTGGTCTGGATCACTTCGATGCCGGTTTCCAGCTCGTGGCGACGGGTTTCCGACGCCAGAATTTCAGACTGCATCACGGAGATCTGGGTCAGTGCCGCATTGAAGCGATCCTGCGCGGCCAGCGCTTCGACGGCCCGGGAATCGCGTTCTACGGAGAGCGCGTTCAACCGTTCACGGTAGGTCTCCTGGTCACGTTTGGCCTGTTCGCGGAAATTGCCCGAGCCGATGCTGTCCATCAGCACAATGGCGGTGGCGATGATGCCCCAGGCGACAATGACGCAGGTGCCGGCCACCGCAACCAACTGGGTTTCAGGCCGCAGCCGGATAAAGCGCGTATCGGTGTCGGATTTCAGGAAAACGCGCCGTTCGGGGAAGCGTCGCTCCAGAAAGCCGTGAATTTTTATAGCCAGACGTGTGCGCACGCGCTGATCCTTGTTCCATCCCATCACAAAGGGTCCGCTGCCTGTCTGCGGCCGACCCCTCGACGCCAATGAATAGCCAGCCGCAAGAGATTGGGCAAGTCTATTGACCAATTGCGCCGTTGTCTGGGCGGAGACCGGCAGTCATGGGCAACAACCCGCCGACAGCCCTGGCCAGCACCGTTGGGGGCCGGTTAGTTCTTTGTCTTGTCTGGCGCAGGATCAATCGGATCTTCGGTCAGCGGCCAGTAGAAATCCGGTGGAATTCCGGCTTCGGCGCGCTTTTCCTCGTTGAAGGGGGGCTTTAGCGTGCTGTGAAAGTAGCGTCGCACCAGGCGGTGAAATGTCTCTTTCGGGTCGCAGTCTTCGCGGCCACAGAGGAAGTGGAACCATTTGCTGCCATAGGCCACATGGCTGACTTCCTCGGCATAGATGATGTCCAGCGTTTCAGTGACCTGCGGCAGTTTGGCCTTGCGGAAGATCTCGATCATGCCGGGGGTGACGTCGAGCCCGCGCGCCTCCAGCACCATGGGGACCACCGCTAGCCGGCCCATCAGATCCTCGGCGGTGTCTTCGGCGGCGCGCCACATGCCATGGTGGGCTGGCAGGGCGCCATAGTGGCTGCCCAGGGTGTGAAGGCAATCGCAGATCAGATTGAAGTGCTTGGATTCCTCGTCGGCGGCCTTGACCCAGTCGTCGAAGAACCCCATCGGCATCGGCACATGCGAAAAGCGGGCAATGAGATCCCAGTGCAGATCAACGGCGTTGAGCTCGATATGGGCGACGGCATGCAGCAGGGCGATCCGGCCAGCCGGGGTTCCGGGCTTGCGCTTGGGTACATCCCGGGGCGAGAGCAAGACCGGATGCTCTGGCCGGGCCGGGTGTTGGGGCGGCTCGGCGGTGCCGATCTCGATTGGCGCATGGGTGCCGGCACGGGAGGCCTGCCAATCGGCGGCATGGCGGCGCGACAGGGCGGTTTTCTCGACCCCGTCTGCGGTGTTCAGCACCTGTGTTGCGCGGTCGGCAAGAGAGAGGTTTGGCTGGGTCATGTCTGATGTCCGGTGGTTGCCACCCCCGCTTGCCCTGATTTAGGGGGCTTTGTCCAGATCCCCTCCCAGATCACAGCGCCAGAGCTAGCCACGGCAGCGCCGCGCGTCAGCGCGGCGCCCGGCCCAACGGGAGCGGGTTTTGCAAAAACCCGGCAACGGGCGGGAGCTGCCAAGGCCGCAGGATCAGCCGGGCTGACCCTGCGGCCTTGGCGCTGGCGCGCGGCGCGGTGGCGGCAGATTGCAGCGTCAGGTCACAGCATCAGATTGCAGGGCCTGGGCGGCGGCGAGAACCTCCTCCACATGGCCGTCGACTTTGACCTTTCGCCAGATCTGGGCAATGCGTCCCTCGGCGTCGATCAGAAAGCTGGATCGTTCGATGCCCCAATGGGTCTTGCCGTACAGGGTTTTCTCTTTCCAGGTGCCGTAGTCCTCGCAGGTGGTGCCCTCTGCGTCCGACAGCAGCGGCGTGGTCAGCTGGTGTTTGGCGATGAAGTTCGCATGTTTTTTGAGACTATCCCTGGAGATCCCGAACACCTGCGCCCCGGCCTCGGCAAAAGCCTGCAACTGACTGGAAAATCCGATGGATTCCTTGGTGCAGCCCGGCGTATTGTCACGGGGATAGAAAAACAGCACGATGGCTTTGCCCCGCAGCTCTGTCAGCGAAACCTCGCCGCCATCTGGCGCCTGGGGCAGGGTGAAATCGGGGGCTGGGTCTGAGGTGTTGAGCATTTTTGAGGTCTCCATGGACTACGATGGGGGCTGGCTGCCACAGAACGGTGGCCACAGGCAAAGGAAAAACAAAGATTACGCGTGCCGTGAAAATCCCGGGCCCAGAGCCAGACGCCGCAGCGGCTGCCGCACGCGGTGACGCGATCGCTGCCAAGGCCGGGGCCAAGTCCGGTGCAAAAACTGGTGCCGGACGGGGCAAGCGGCACAGGCGGTTGCTGCGGCCGTTGGGCTGGGTTTTGGCGCTGCTCTGCGCGCTGCTGGCGGGCACCATTTATTTTGGTCTTGGTCGCCGCTTCGACGCGCCTGACTGGCTGCGCCAGCGGGTTGAGGCGCGGATTGAGCGCAGCCTGGGCGGGATGCAGATCGAATTTGGCGAGATCTATATGGTGGTCAATCAGGGCTGGCGGCCCAGAGTGGGGCTGCGGGATGTCAGCCTGCGCCAGGCGGATGGTACCATGATGGCGCAGTTGTCGGATGCACAGGTTTCCTTGGCGATGCGGCCGCTGCTGTCGGGGCAGGTGCAGCCCAAGCGGATCAGCATCAGCGGCTTGTTTGCCACCCTGCGGCGGGACGCAAGCGGTGAGGTGGCGCTGAGCCTGTCCCGGGGTGAGGCGCCATTGCGCCAGGCGGCAGGGCTGCCGCAATTGATCGAGCAGTTTGACAGCCTGCTGATGATGCCTGCTTTGGCGGCTTTGGTTGAGATCGAGACCGAAGCCCTGACCCTGCAATATGAAGACCTCCGGCAGGGCCGGGCCTGGACCTTGGATGGCGGCCATATGCGGCTCAGCCGCACGGGCCAGGAGCTTGACATTGCAGGTGGGTTCTCTGTTCTGAGCGGCCGCGATTATGCCGGCACGGTCGAAGCCAGTTACCGCTCGGTGATTGGCGATCCGGCGGCGGAGTTTGGTATTTTGATCCGTGAAATCGCCAGCGAGGATATCGCCTTGCAGAGCCCAGCACTGGGCTGGTTGCAGGTGCTGCGGGCGCCGATCTCGGGATCATTGCGCGGCGGCATCGGCAGTGACGAGGCGTTTTTAACGTTTTCCTCCAGCCTGGTGATCGGCACCGGCGTTTTGCAACCGACCGACCAGACCCTGCCGATCCCGTTCCAGGGCGCCAGTCTCTACCTCACCTATGCGCCGGAAACTCAGACCCTTAGTTTTGATGAATTGACGGTGAACAGCGGCTGGGGCGCGGGAACCATGGTGGGGCAGGCGCATCTCAGCGGCGTCGAGACGGGCCAGCTGACTGATCTGGTTGGGCAGCTGAAATTTTCCGACCTGCGGCTGAATCCCAAAAACATGTATGACGCGCCGCTGGAGCTGACCGGAGTGAGTGCCGATCTCAAGGTGGGGTATAACCCGTTTCGACTGCGTCTGGGAGAGATGCTGATCGAGGATGGTGACAGCACAATTTTGCTCAGCGGTGAATTGCGTGCCGGGGCTGAGGGCTGGGACTATGATTTGACCGGCCATGTGGACCAGGTGGATGTGGAGCGGATCAAGCAGTTGTGGCCGCAAGCGGCGCCACCAAAACCGCGCAAATGGGTGCGCGACAACCTGTGGCAGGGCACTGCGCGGGATGTCAATCTGGCGCTGCGCGGGCGCGGTGGCAAAAAACCATTTGTGTCTCTTAACCTCGGGTTCGAAGACGGCGTGGTGCAGTTTCAAAAGAACCTGCCGCCGCTGCGCAATGCCTCGGGGCAGTTCAGCATCTATGGCAAGCGTCTGGTGGTGATGGCGACCGCAGGCACGGTGACGGCGGATCAGGGCGGCGAGATCGATGTTGCCGGCACCTCGTTCATCATCCCCGATATGTCGGTCAAGAAGGGCGGACCGGGGATTGCCCGGGTGGTGGCCTCGGGGCCGGTCACGGCGGTGTTATCCCTGTTGAACCGGCCACCATTGTCGGTGCTGAAGAACAGCAATTTGCCGGTGGATCTGGCCTCGGGGCTGGTGCGGGTGGCCGGAACCCTGTCGCTGCCGCTGAAAGAGAAAGTTCTGGTTGAAGAAATCTTTTATCATTACCGGGGCCAGATTGAGCAGCTGCGCAGTACCGTGCTGGTGCCGGGGCATCAGCTGACCGCGCGGCGGCTGCAGCTGAGCGGCGATCAACATGGCGTTGAAATCCAGGGCGATGGCTTGTTGTCCGGGGTGCCGCTCAGTGCCACCTGGCGGATGGCGCTTGGCAAAGGGGTCTCCAAATCCAGCCGGGTCGAGGGCGTGGTGGAGCTGTCACAGGCGACGGTCGATGCGTTCAACCTGGGGCTTCCGGCGGGCACTATCCGCGGTCAGGCAAAGGCGGTGTTTTCGGTCGATCTTACGCCTGCGCAACCGCCCATACTGTCGCTGCTCTCAGATCTGGCTGGCGCCGGGCTGAGCATCCCATCGCTGGGCTGGTCGATGGGCGCTGCGGCCACGGGTGAGTTAAAGCTGACGGCGCATTTGGGCAAGGTCGCTCAGGTGGACCAGCTGTCGCTGAGCGCACCGGGGCTGTCGGTGACGGGCACGATCAGCACCAGAGACGGCGGAGGGCTGGATCGCGCCCAGTTTAGCAAGGTGACAGTGGGCAACTGGCTGCGCGGATCGGCGGAGTTGGTGGGACGGGGAGGCGCCGGGCCTGCGGTCAATGTGACCAGCGGTGTGCTGGACATGCGCCATATGCCGTTTTCCGGCGCCAGTGGGGTAACGGGCGGCGGCGGCGGCAGTGGCCCGATCAGCCTGAAGCTGGACCGGCTGCAGGTGACCGATAGCTTTGCGCTGCATGGGTTTCGCGGCGATTTCTCAACCCAGGGCGGTTTCAGCGGCCAATTCAGCGGCGCCTTGAATGGGCAGACGGTGATCCAGGGGCAGGTGGCGCCACAAAAGGGCGGTGTGGCCACCCGGATCCGCTCGGCAAATGCGGGCGGCGTGTTCCGCTCGGCGGGGGTTCTGCATAATGGCCGGGGCGGTGATTTTGACATGACCCTGACCCCGTCAAACAGGCCGGGGGAATATGATGGCCGTCTTAAGGTGCAGAATATCCGCGTCAAAGATGCGCCGGCCATTGCCGCGCTGATCAATTCCATAAGCTTGGTGGGCCTGTTCGATGAGTTGACCGGGCAGGGCATCCTGTTCACCGAGGTCGATGCACGGTTCCGCCTTGGGGCCTCGCATCTGGTGGTGCATGAAAGCAGCGCGGTGGGGCCCTCGATGGGGCTGTCGATGGATGGCAATTATGATCTGCTGACCGGGGTGCTGAACATGCGCGGGGTGCTGTCGCCGATCTACATGCTGAATGCCATTGGCCGGGTTTTCACCCGCAAGGGCGAAGGACTGTTCGGCTTTGCCTTTACCCTGCGCGGCACCGCAGCGTCGCCTCAGGTCAAGGTGAACCCGTTGTCAGGGCTGGCACCGGGGATGCTGCGTGAGATTTTTCGCGGCCAGGCGCCAACCATACCGGGGCAGGTTGATCCCAAGCGGCAGGAGCCCGGTGACGGCTTGACGCCCGCCCAGCGGTCCAGCGAAGAGCGTTAGAGCGAAGCGCGTTGGCTGGCCTTGGGGCAATCAAAGCATGGCCAAGCGGCTGAGAACCTCCTATAGCGCGGGCATGAAACTGAGTGATTTTGATTTTGAGCTCCCCGAGGAGCTGATTGCCACCCGGCCTGCCAGCCCCCGCAGTTCGGCGCGGCTGCTGGTGGCCGATGGCGATGTGATCCATGATGGCACGGTCACCGAACTGGTGCACTGGCTACAGCCCGGCGACCGGCTGGTGCTGAACGACACCAAGGTGATCCCGGCGCGCCTCAGCGGACGGCGCCATCGCAACAGCGCCCAGGGGGCCGTTGCCGCCAAGATCGAGGTGACCTTGCTGGAGCCGCGGGCCGATGGCTGCTGGAGCGCCCTGCTGAAGCCGCTGAAAAAGATCAAGATCGGCGAAGACATTGTGTTTACCGACGGGTTCAGCGCCACACTAGAGGCAATCTCTGATGGTCAGGGAAGGTTGCGGTTCAATGTGGCGGGCGATGATTTTGATGCCGCATTGGCTCAGGCCGGGGCGATGCCGCTGCCGCCCTATATCGCGGCCAAACGGCCGGCGGATGCGCAGGACAAACAGGACTATCAAACGGTCTGGGCGCGCCATTCCGGGGCGGTGGCGGCGCCCACCGCCAGCCTGCATTTTGATGAGGCCCTGCTGGCGGCACTGGCGGCCAGGGGGGTGAGCTTCACCCATGTTACCCTGCATGTGGGGGCGGGCACCTTTCTGCCGGTCAAGGTCGAAGAAGTGACCAGCCATAAAATGCACGCAGAATGGGGTCGGGTCAGCGCCGAGGCGGCGGCGGAGATCGCCGCAACCAAGGCGGCGGGCGGTCGGGTGATCCCGGTGGGCACCACCGCATTGCGTTTGATCGAAAGCGCGGCGCGCGGCGGCGAGATTGCACCCTGGGAAGGCGACACCGATATCTTTATCTACCCCGGCTTCACCTTTCACGTGGCTGACGCGCTGATGACCAACTTTCACCTGCCCAAATCAACCCTGATGATGCTGGTCTCGGCACTGGTCGGCCAGCAGCGGGTGCGGGAGATCTATGATCATGCTATCACGGCTGAGTATCGGTTCTTTTCCTATGGCGATGCGTCGCTTTTGATCCCCAGATGACGGAAATCACGCAGACCGAGACATAATTCTCGGGGACAAGCGCGCAACTGAGAGGTCATGTCCCATTAGGGCAGGCCGCATGGTACTGTCCCTAAATGAGAAGGAATGTCGAAGATGTTTCAGGTTCTGTCGAGCGCGTGGGCGTTGTTGCTGGGAATGGGTTTGCTGATGGTCGGGAACGGCCTGCAGGGAACCTTGCTGGGGGTGCGGGGGGAGATCGAGGGCTTCTCGACGCTGCAGATGTCCTTTGTGATGTCGGCCTATTTTGTCGGCTTTCTGGGCGGCTCACGCATGACCCCAGAACTGATCCGGCGGGTTGGCCATGTGCGGGTGTTTGCGGCGCTGGCCTCGTTCATCTCAGCCGTAATGATCCTGTACCCGGCGTTCACCAATCCGGTGGCCTGGAGCCTGGGACGGGCGCTGATTGGCTTTTGCTTTTCCGGCGTCTATGTCACCGCTGAAAGCTGGCTCAACAACGCTGCCGACAATCAAAACCGGGGCAAGGCGCTGTCGCTGTATATGATCGTGCAGATGTTTGGCATCGTATCAGCCCAGGCCCTGGTGCTGATTGGCGATCCGGCGGGCTATGAAATCTTCGTGCTGGCCTCAGTTTTGATTTCGATTTCATTTGCGCCTATTTTACTGTCGATTTCACCAACGCCGGCCTTTGATACCGCCAAACCGATGAGCCTGCGCCGCTTGATGGAGGCGTCGCCGCTGGGCTGCGTTGGCATGTTCCTGTTGGGTGGGGTGTTTTCGGCCCAGTTTGGCATGAGCGCGGTCTATGCCGTCAAGGTTGGGCTGAGCCTGACCGAGATTTCGACCTTTGTGGCAACATTCTACGTTGGCGCGCTGTTTCTGCAATACCCGATAGGCTGGATGTCGGACCGCATGGACCGCCGTATCCTGGTGTTGTTTGTTGCGGCCTTTGCCGCGGCTGGATCGGTCCTGGCTATCATCTTTGGCGGCCATTTCTGGATGCTGCTGGCGGCGGCCTTTCTGGTTGGCGGCTTGGCAAACCCGCTGTACTCGCTGCTGATTGCCCATACCAACGACTATTTGGACCATGATGATATGGCGGCGGCCTCGGGGGGGTTGGTGTTTATCAACGGTCTGGGGGCGATCGCCGGGCCGTTGATTATTGGCGGGTTGATGAGCGACACCGTGTTCGGGCCTGCGGGATTTTTCATCTTCATGGCGGTGCTGTTGGCGGCTCTGGCGATCTATGCCGGCTATCGCATCACCCAGCGTCCGGCGATTCCGGTGGAAGACACCGGCACCATGGCTCCGATGTGGCCGAGCGGTTCGCCGGTCATGGTTGAGCTGGCCCAGGAACACGCAATCGAAACCGAGCTGGAAGAGCAGGAGGCAGCCCAGGATTAAGGATAATTGCGCAAATGCGCCGGATCTTTGCTTAGACTTTCACAAAATGGACACACATGTTGCAAAATGTTACCGCAACAGGCTTGTAAGTTGGGTGCAAAATCGACTGTTAATAAAGGGCAGGCAAAAACTGGAGTATGACCCATGGTTGGTCCCGATGACGTTCTGGAGTTCTGGCTCGATGAAGCTGGACCGAAGAGCTGGTATTTACAGGACGCGGCGTTTGACGCCGAGATAAGAAGCCGGTTTGAAAAGGCTTGGGAGGGGCTGTGCGAGGGGAAATTCTCCATGTGGCTGACCTATCCCACCGGGGCGCTGGCCTATCTCATCTTGTCAGATCAGTTCCCGCGCAACATGTTCCGTGGCTCTGGCACCGCCTTTGCCAGCGACAGACGGGCGCTGGCCGCCGCCAAGGCGGCCATCAGCAAGAAATGGGACATGCGGATCGACGAGCCGGCCCGGCAGTTCTTTTATCTGCCGCTGATGCATTCCGAAAACCTCTGTGATCAGGATCGCTGTGTGCGTCTGATGAAGGATCGGATGCCGGTTGAAGGCCCCTCAAACATGTTGCACGCCCGCGCCCACCGCGAAGTGATCCGGTTGTTCGGGCGGTTCCCTTACCGCAACGAAGCACTGGAGCGCAGCAGCACTCAGCCGGAAATGAACTATGTCATCGCGGGCGGTTACGGTGAAACCGTGCGCCTGTTGCAGGCCGCAGGCTAAGGCTTTCAGGACGGCGGCGGCAAGCAGCTGGTCAGTTGGCCCAAGTGCCCGACCAGTTCGCTGGCTGCCGTCTGCGCCGCGATCGCAATAATGTCACTGGGCAATTGACGCAGCTCTGACATCTCGTGCTGAAGCGCTGTCAGGCGCTGGTCCAGCGCAGTCAACTGGCCTGACAGCGCCAGCTCCGGGCGGCGGCTGATATCGGTGCGCAGCCCGGCGACTTCAAGCCGCAGACCCTCGATGCGGTGTTGAACCGGGGCAACCTGAGTGATGGCCTCAGTGACCTTGGCGGTCACGCCCTGGACCGAGGACATCAGCATCCAGCCCAAAAACAGACAGAGCGCCAGCAGCAATAGCGTGGCATTGATCATGGCCTTGAGCAGGTCCAGAATGATTTTTGTCATGGCGGTGGCCTTTGCTTTGAATATGTGCTGCGGGAAATGGACAGGGTGTTTATGACACATGGTTTCAGACCCGGGGGAGAAATGCTATTGAGAACCGCGAAAAACAGTGGCCGGGCGCAGCGCGGCACGGAATGATTGCAGTCAGAAAGATAATAGTTTAATGGTGAACTAGTTTTTTAACCGCAGTGCTGAGGGAATTACAATGGCTACCAAATCCTTTGATCTGATCGTTATCGGGGCCGGACCGGGGGGCTATGTTGCGGCCATCCGCGGCGCCCAGCTGGGGCTGAAGGTTGCCGTCGTCGAGCGGGAACACCTGGGCGGCATCTGCCTGAACTGGGGCTGTATCCCAACCAAGGCCCTGTTGCGCAGCTCGGAAGTGTTCCATCTGATGCACCGGGCCAAAGAGTTTGGCCTGAAAGTGGACAACATCGGCTATGACATTGATGCGGTTGTCAAACGCTCGCGCGGGATCGCCAAACAGCTGTCCGGCGGTGTTGGCCACCTGCTGAAGAAGAACAAAGTTACCGTCATTATGGGCGCTGCGACGATCCCGGCCAAGGGTAAGGTCAGCGTTAAAACCGACAAGGGTGGCGAAGAGCTGAGCGCCAAGAATATCATTATTGCCACTGGCGCGCGGGCACGTGAATTGCCGGGGCTGGAGGCCGATGGTGATCTGGTCTGGACCTATAAGCACGCGCTGAACCCACCGCATATGCCGAAGAAACTGCTGGTCATCGGCTCGGGCGCGATTGGCATCGAATTCGCCAGTTTCTATAATACACTGGGCGCTGACACCACCGTGGTTGAGGTGATGGACCGGGTGCTGCCGGTTGAGGACGTCGAGATTTCAGCCTTTGCCAAGAAGGCCTTTGTAAAACAGGGCATGAAGATCATGGAGAAAGCCATGGTCAAGCAGCTGGATCGTGGCAAGGGCACCGTCACCGCGCATATCGAAGTGGGCGGCAAGATCTTGAAACAGGATTTTGACACGGTGATCTCGGCTGTGGGCATCGTCGGCAATGTTGAGGGGCTTGGGCTGGAGGCTTTGGGCGTCAAGATTGACCGCACCCACGTTGTGACCGATCAATTCTGTCGCACCGGCATCGACGGGCTCTATGCCATTGGCGACATCGCCGGTGCCCCCTGGCTGGCGCATAAGGCCTCGCACGAGGGCGTCATGGTTGCTGATCTGATCGCCGGGAAACACGCGCATCCGGTGAAACCCGAAAGCATCGCAGGCTGCACCTATTGTCATCCGCAGGTGGCCAGCGTCGGCTATACCGAGGCCAAGGCCAAGGAATTGGGCTATGACATCAAGATCGGCCGCTTTCCGTTCATGGCCAATGGCAAGGCGATCGCATTGGGAGAGCCGGAGGGGCTGGTGAAAACCATATTTGACGCCAAAACCGGCGAATTGCTGGGCGCGCATATGGTTGGGGCCGAGGTGACCGAGATGATCCAGGGCTATGTGATCGGCCGTCAGCTGGAAACCACCGAGGAAGACCTGATGAACACGGTGTTCCCGCATCCGACGCTGAGCGAGATGATGCACGAAAGCGTGCTGGATGCCTTTGACCGGGTGATCCACATGTAATCTTGGGTCCATTGTGACTTTGAATGCCCTCGGCCTGGCCGGGGGTATTTTTTTGACCTAGCCCCATAGGCAGTCTCTATACTCTGGGTTGCGATTGTGGTCCTGTGGGGGCAACAACCGGAGGGAACAATGCCCAGTCTCAATCGAATTGCCATGGGCAAGTCCAGTCGCGGCATGATCCGTCAGCTGGGGCCCAATAAGCTGCGGGTGGCCGAGATCTCGGGCAAATGGGGGCAGATGTTTGATTTCGCCTCGTATCAGCAGTTTCGCTATCCCGAATATGACATCTGTCAGGGCCCGGTTTGCGGCGAAGACGGCAGGCCTCAGAAGTTTGATCTGGTGCTGGCCAATCAGGTTTGGGAACATCTGGACCGGCCTTATGCGGCGACCAAAAACATACGCAAGATGTTGCGGCGGGGCGGGCATTTCTGGCTGGCAGTGCCGTTTCACATCCCCTTCCATGCCGCCCCCAATGATTGCTCGCGCTGGTCGGCGCGGGGGCTGACCAACCTGCTGATTGAATGCGGATTTGAGCCGGAGGCGATCCGCGCCGAGCAATGGGGCAACCGCAACGCGGCACTGCGCAATCTGGAGGCTAAATGGCCGCCAGAATACGATGAAGCGACTGACCCGATGGACAATGATCCTGACATGCCGGTCTGCGCCTGGGCCATTGCCCAGAAAACCTGAAAACGCGCGACCAACCTGTGCAAATTCCCACAGCTAAGGCACTGGAGGGTGGCGGCGCTGTCGGTTACTGCTGGCGACAGCAAAACTTGCGACTGAGTCTTGCGAAGGGATCGGTCCGGTCCAAGAGCAAAGGCAGATCAATGACAGCTTCTGACGACACCCGCTGGGGGCTGATCCTGGTGATCTGGGCGGCGGGCCTGGGGGCGGCGGCGCAATATGGCAAGATCTCTGTGGTGTTTGACCGGATGGCCGAGCTGTACCCGCTGGCTGGCGGATCGATCGGCTTTACGGTGTCTCTGGTGGGGCTGTTGGGGATCCTGTTCGGCGTGGTGGCCGGCATGTTTGTCGCGGGGTTTGGCTATCGCCGCACCCTGGTCTGGGCCCTGTGGATCGGCGCCCTGATGTCGGCGCTGCAGGCGTTGCACCTGCCATTTCCTGCCTTTCTGGCCACCCGCGTTGTCGAGGGCCTGTCGCATCTGGGGCTGGTGGTGGCCGGGCCGACGCTGATTGCACAGGTCGCCAGCGACAAATCCCGAGGTCTGGCGATGACATTGTGGAGCACGTTTTTTGGAGTGGCCTTTACCCTTTTGGCCTGGCTGGGGCTGCCATTGGTAGACCGGTTTGGGGTTTTGTCGCTGTTTGGCGCCCATGCTGCTATTATGGCTGGGTTGGCGATCTTGCTGGGCGTGGCACTGCGCAATGTGCCGGTGCCGGAGCGACAGCCGGTGCCGCAACTGGCAAAGCTGCCGGCGTTGCACTGGCAGATCTATCGCTCATCTCACAGGGTTGCACCGGCGGCGGGCTGGCTATTCTACACCGCCTGTTTTGTGGCAATCCTGACAGTGATACCGCCGTTTATTGAACAAAACCTGCGCGGATTTGTGCTGGGGGCAATGCCGCTGGCCAGTATTGCGGTGTCGATGACCCTGGGTGTCTTTCTGCTGCGTTATATGGCGGCGGTGCGTCTGGTACTGATCGGCTTTGCTCTCTGCGCGCTGATCGGGGTCTGGTTGCTGCTGGTGCCGGGGTCGCCGATGGCCTGCATTGCGCTGGCGGGCGCGATGGGGCTGGTGCAGGGCGGCAGCTTTTCGATGGTGCCGCAGCTGAACGAAACCGCGGCGGACCGGGCGCAAGCCAGCGGCGCAATGGCGCAGGCGGGCAATCTGGGCAATACCATCGGCACTCCGCTGATGGTCACGGCATTGTCCTTGGCCGGTTACGCCGGCATGCTGGCCACTGTTGTGGCACTGTTTGTTGGTGGCTTTGTGGTGCATGGCCTATTGGCAATGCGCCGCCGATATTAAAATGTTCGCTGAACGTTCCTATTTTCCGGTTGGAAAGCGGACCGGTTTTGCCTATGTCTAAGAGGTCTTCTGGGGGGCATTATGGCTGAACTGAAATTCATCGAAGTGCGCGGCGCGCGCGAGCACAACTTAAAGAACATTGACGTGGATATTCCGCGCAATCAGCTGGTGGTGATCACTGGCCTGTCCGGCTCGGGTAAATCCAGTCTGGCGTTTGACACCATCTATGCCGAAGGCCAGCGCCGCTATGTGGAATCCTTAAGCGCCTATGCCCGGCAATTCCTTGATATGATGGAAAAACCGGATGTGGACCATATCAGCGGTCTCAGCCCGGCGATCTCGATCGAGCAAAAGACCACCAGCAAGAACCCGCGGTCCACCGTCGGCACCGTGACCGAAATTTACGATTATCTACGGTTGCTGTTTGCCCGCGCCGGCACCCCCTATAGCCCCACCACCGGATTGCCGATCGAGGCGCAGCAGGTGCAGGATATGGTCGACCGGATCATGGCGCTGGAGGAGGGCACCCGTGGCTATCTGCTGGCGCCCATCGTGCGCGACCGCAAAGGTGAGTACCGCAAAGACTTTCTTGAGCTGCGAAAACAGGGTTTTCAGCGGGTCAAAGTGGACGGTGAGTTCTATGAACTGGACGCGCCGCCGACACTGGACAAGAAATACCGCCATGACATCGACGTGGTTGTGGACCGGTTGGTGGTGCGCGAAGGGTTAGAGACGCGACTGGCGGATAGTCTGCGCACGGCGCTGGATCTGGCCGATGGCATCGCCATTCTGGAAACCCTTGGCGATGAGCCCGAGCGGATCACTTTTTCCGAGAAATTTGCCTGCCCGGTCAGCGGTTTCACCATTTCCGAGATTGAGCCGCGACTGTTCTCGTTCAACGCGCCGTTTGGCGCCTGCCCGGATTGTGACGGGTTGGGGGTTGAGCTGTTCTTTGACGAACGCCTTGTGGTGCCGGACCAGACACTAAAGATCTATGACGGGGCGCTGGCGCCCTGGCGCAAGGGCAAGTCGCCCTATTTCCTGCAAACAATCGAATCCATCGCCAAGCATTACAAGTTTGACAAGAACACCTGTTGGAAGGACCTGTCGCCCAAGGTGCAGAACGTGTTTCTGCGCGGATCGGGCGACGAGGAAATCATGTTCCGCTATGACGATTCCGGCCGGGTCTATCAGATCGAGCGGGTGTTCGAGGGGGTGATCCCCAATATGGAGCGGCGCTATCGCGAGACCGACAGCAATTGGATTCGCGAAGAATTTGAACGCTATCAGAACAACCGTCATTGTGGCAGCTGTAACGGCTATCGCCTGCGTCCAGAGGCATTGGCGGTGAAAATTGCCGGTGATCATGCCGGCCAGGTGGTGCAGAAATCAATCCGCGAGGCACTGGCCTGGATCGAGGATGTGCCCAACCATCTGAGCGTCCAGAAGCAGGAAATCGCCCGGGCCATCGTCAAGGAAATCCGCGAACGGCTGGGCTTTCTGAACAACGTCGGGTTGGAATACCTGTCGCTCAGCCGCAATTCGGGCACTCTGTCGGGCGGCGAGAGCCAGCGTATTCGTCTGGCCAGCCAGATCGGCTCAGGCCTGACCGGCGTGTTGTATGTGCTGGACGAGCCCTCAATCGGGTTGCATCAGCGCGACAATGACCGGCTGCTGGAAACGCTGAAAAACCTGCGCGATCAAGGTAATACGGTGATTGTGGTGGAGCATGACGAAGAGGCGATCCGCGCGGCGGATTACGTCTTTGACATTGGCCCCGGTGCCGGTATCCACGGCGGTGAGGTGGTCAGCCATGGCACCGCAGCCGAAATCATCGCCGACCCCAACTCGATCACCGGGCAATATCTGGCCGGAACCCGCGAGATCGCGGTGCCTGCCAAACGGCGCAAGGGCAACAAGAAAAAGATCAAGGTGGTCAAGGCCTCCGGCAACAATCTGAAAGATGTCACCGCTGAATTCCCGCTGGGGAAATTCGTCTGTGTCACCGGGGTGTCGGGCGGCGGCAAATCGACCCTGACCATTGAAACCCTGTTCAAAACCGCCTCGATGCGATTGAACGGGGCGCGCCAAACTCCGGCGCCTTGCGAAACCATCAAGGGGCTGGAGCATCTGGACAAGGTGATCGATATTGATCAGCGCCCCATCGGCCGCACGCCGCGCTCCAATCCGGCAACCTACACTGGCGCCTTCACCCCGATCCGCGATTGGTTTGCCAGCCTGCCCGAGTCCAAGACCCGCGGCTATAAACCGGGGCGGTTCAGCTTCAACGTCAAGGGCGGCCGCTGCGAGGCCTGTCAGGGCGACGGGCTGATCAAGATCGAGATGCATTTCCTGCCCGACGTCTATGTCACCTGCGAAACCTGTCAGGGGGCGCGCTACAATCGCGAAACGCTGGAGATCAAGTTCAAGGGCAAGTCGATTGCCGATGTGCTGGATATGACGGTCGAAGACGCGCAGGGGTTTTTCCAGGCGGTGCCGCCGATCCGCGACAAGATGGACGCGCTGAAACGGGTGGGGCTTGGCTATATCAAGGTCGGCCAGTCGGCGACGACGCTGTCGGGTGGTGAGGCGCAGCGGGTCAAGCTGTCTAAGGAACTGGCCAAGAGGTCAACCGGGCGGACGCTGTATATTCTGGATGAACCAACCACCGGATTGCATTTCGAGGACGTTCGCAAGCTGTTGGAAGTGCTGCATGAACTGGTGGATCAGGGCAACTCGGTTGTGGTAATCGAACATAATCTGGACGTGGTGAAGACCGCCGACTGGGTCATCGATATTGGCCCCGAAGGCGGCGATGGCGGCGGCGAAATCGTGGCGGTTGGGACGCCGGAACAAGTCGCCGAAGATCCGCGCAGCCATACCGGGCGCTACCTGAAGGCGATGCTGCAGCCCAAGCAGGTCGCGGCGGAATAAGCTGCGTCCACTGGTTAAGGTGGATCACCTTGTGAGAGAGGTGATCCCAAATGCCGAAACGAAAGACCCATTCGTGCCGCTGCCCTCCCGGTGTTTGTGACCAAACACCGGGAGGGCACGCAGATTGGGGCTGTAACCAGCTGCGGGCCTTTGAAACAGAGGCCCGCTTGCCGATCGCAGTTAACTGTTGCGCCGCACACGGGCGGCGCTTTTGTCGGCAAAGGCCGCCAGACGGGCGCGCGCCTCGGGCTGGGTGTTCACCACACCGGCCACCACCGCCTCGGCATAGGCGGCATCCATCGCCGACATGTTTTGCATATGGCTGACCGCCGAGCAGATTGCGAAATTTGACAGCGGCAGGTTCAAAGCCGCCTGGCGCGCCAGTTCCATCGCCCGATCAAGGCTGGAGCCCTCGACAATGTATTGCGCCAGTCCAAGGTCAACCGCTTCTTGTCCCTGATACACCCGGCCGGTCAGCATCATGTCGATCATCCGCGACTTGCCCACCAGATCAGTGACCCGGATGGTGGCACCACCACCGGTGAACAATCCGCGCTGACCCTCGGGGAGGGCAAAATAGGCGGTTTGATCCATCACCCGGATATGGGCTGAGCTGGCCAGTTCCAGACCGCCGCCAACAACCGCGCCCTGTAGGGCGGCAATGATCGGCACACCGCCGTATTCCATCTTGTTGAAGGCTTCGTGCCAGCGCAGGCAGACATGCATGAAATCAGCCGGGCTGCGATCGGCGTTGTGATGTTCGATCAGGTCAAGCCCGGCGCAAAAGTGATCGCCCGCACCTGCCAGAACCACCGCCCGCACCCCGGCACGCGGCGCTGCCGAGAAGAAATCAACCAGCTCTTCGATGGTGTCGGCATCCAGCGCGTTGCGTTTCTTGGGGCGGTTCAGCGTCACCACCCAGACCCCATCGTCATGTGCCTCAATGGCAAGGTTTTCAAAGCGGGAGAGGTCAATCTTCAGGGTCATATTGGGATCCTATTCAGCAGGTTAGAAGGGGAGGGGCGGCAGCAAGCAAGCGGTTAAAACTTCAGCTCGAGCAGGCTTTCGGCGCCCTCAATGATCCGGTCGCGCTGCGCCTCGGTATCGGGCAGCAGGTGATCGGCATAGAACCGGGCAGTGGCAATTTTGGCGGTCATAAAGGCGGGGTCACGGTCGGCCGATAGCGCTTTTTCTGCCACCAGGACTGAGCGGGCCAGCTGCCAGCCCGCAATCAGGTTGCCAGCCAGCATCAGATAAGGAACGCCGCCAGCAAAACCTGCGTTTGGGTCCTGTTTGCCGGTAACAAGCAGATGATCCACAACATTCAAGAACGCAATGCGCGCGCGGGACAGTCGTGTCGCGATGGTCTGGGCAGTGGCGGAGCCCTGGCGCAGATCCTGCTCGGTCAGCTCGATCATGGCCGCAAGGCGCCGCGCCGTGGCGCCGCCGTCGCGCAGGGTTTTGCGGCCGATCAGATCGTTGGCCTGAATGGCGGTGGTGCCCTCATAGATTGGCAGAATACGGGCATCGCGGTAATGCTGCGCGGCGCCGGTTTCCTCGATAAAGCCCATGCCGCCGTGAACCTGCACCCCGGCCGAGGCGACCTCGACGCTCATCTCGGTGCAGTAGCCTTTGACCAGCGGCACCAGGAACTCGTGCAGGGCGACGGCCTCAGCTCTGAGCTCGGGGGTGGCGCCGTGTTGCGCCAGATCTTGCCAGCCTGCGGTAAACGCCGCCATGGCGCGGCCGCCCTCGGTCACCGCCCGCATTCGCGCCAACAGGCGGCGCACGTCGGGGTGGTTGACGATGGTGACAGCCTCGCGAGAGGAGCCATCAACCGGGCGACCCTGAATACGCTCTTTGGCATAGGCCAGCGCCGCTTGCGTGGCGCGTTCGGCAATCGCCACCCCCTGCAATCCGACAGCATAACGTGCCGCATTCATCATCTTGAACATATAGCCCAGACCGGCGTTTTCCTCGCCGATCAAAATGCCTGTCGCGCCTTCAAATTCCAGCACCGCGGTGGGGCTGGCCTTGATGCCCAGCTTGTGTTCGATGCTTTGGCAGCGCACCGCGTTGCGGGCGCCCAGTGTGCCATCCGCGTTCACCAAAAATTTGGGCACCAGAAACAGGCTGATGCCCTTGACCCCCGCAGGCGCATCCGCAGTGCGGGCCAACACCAGATGAATGGTGTTCTGCGACATGTCATGTTCGCCGTAGGTGATGAAAATCTTGGTGCCGGTGATCCGGTATGAGCCGTCATCCTGCCGGTCTGCGCGGCTGCGCAGCAGCGCCAGATCGCTGCCGGCCTGCGGTTCGGTCAGGTTCATGGTGCCGGACCATTCCCCGGAAATCAGCTTGGCCAGATAGGTGTCTTTTGTTTCAGTCGAGCCGACCGTCAGAAGCGCCTCGATGGCGCCGTCGGTCAGCAGCGGGCACAGCGCAAAGCTCATGTTGGCGGCGTTCAGAATCTCGGTGGCGGCGGCGCCGACAACCCGTGGCAGGCCTTGTCCGCCATATTCTTCCGGGTGCGGCAGGCTTTGCCAGCCCATGTCGACAAACTGCCCATAGGCGGCGTCAAACCCCGGCGGCATGGTGACCTTGCCATCCTCAAACTGCGATCCAACCGCATCGCCCGGCGCATTCAGCGGCGCGATTTCTTCGGCGCAGAACCGTCCCAGTTCCGACAGGACGGCCGCGACATCGTCCAGATCCAGTGTCCCAAAAGCGGGCAGGGCATTCACCTCGGACCACCCCGAGAGGTGCTCGATATTGAAAAGCATGTCTTTGATAGGGGCCTCAAAAGTCATTGGCTGACCTCCTTCACTGAATTTGCTATTTGAGCCAAGTATACCAAGGTCTACCGGCTCGCTATCTCTCTTACAGACGTAAAACTTGCAAAAAGTGACAAATCTTGCAACATAGCAGCTGATATGATTTCTCAAAATTCGATCCCGATCCTGCCCACTGTGTCGCGCGCTTTTCTTGAGGACTGGCTGGCGGCGCTGCGTCTTTACTGCCCGCCGCCGCAACTGGCAGATTTTCTGAATCAGATCGGGCTGTCCAGCACCGTGCAGCCGCAGGCCCGGGTGACCCATGACCAGATCGTGCGACTGTATCAGCTGGTCGCGGTTGAAACCGGGGACGAGATGATGGGCCTGTGGAGCCGCACGGTGCGCACCGGCGCGCTCAAGCATCTTTGTGCATCGGTGCGCGGCGCCTCATCGCTGTCGGCGGCGCTGTTCCGGTTTTCGTCGTTCTGGAATCTGTTGCTGGATGACTACGCCATTGTGCTCGAGACTGAGGCGGATGCGCTGCGGCTGCTGCTGGTGCCGCGCGGGTGCCAGGATGTTCAACGGTTTGGTCACATGCTGCTGTTGAAGCTGGCACATGGAATTGCCTGCTGGCTCACCGGGCGCGAACTGCCGCTGCGCGATGTCAGCTTTGTTTTTGAGCGCCCCGATTTTGCCGGGGACTATCCCATTCTCTTTCCGGCGCCGATCCGCTTTGGCCAGGCACAATCTTCGATCACCTTTGACGGCGTGTTGGGCAGCCTGCCGGTGTCCCGCGATGAGAGTGAGATGCAGGATTTCCTGATCCGGGCACCGCGGGATTGGATTTTTACCAGCTCGCGCGAACACGCCTTGCCGCTGCGGGTGCGTGAATTGCTACTGCTGTCCGACCGGCTGGAGTATCATCTTGGCGATGCGGCGAGGGCGTTGAATTTGACCCCCCGCACCTTGATCCGGCGGCTGGATGTGGACAACACATCGTTTCAGGGCATCAAGGATGGGTTGCGCCGGGACATCGCGCTGCGCGATTTATCCTATGGCAACAAGAGCATCGAGGCGATTTCGCAAGATATCGGTTTTGCCTCGGCGGCAAATTTCCACCGCGCCTTTAAGCGGTGGACGCGCACCACCCCGGGCGCCTATCGGCGACGCAACAGCCAAAAATGAACCGGCGCACCGGTCACGCGACCACCGGAAACACATTGGTCTTTTTGACCACGCCGTAAACAAAACTGGTATCAATTGAGGCAATGCCACCAATGGGATGCAGGCGCTTGCGGACAAAATTCTCGTAATCGGCAAGATCCGCCACGACCACCCGCAGCAGGTAATCCGACATGCCGGTCATCACGAAACACTCCAGAACTTCGTCAACCTGCCGGATACTTTGCTCAAACTGTTGCACACAACTCTCGGTGTGGTGTTCCAGGGTGACCCGAACAAAAACCGTCACCGGCAACCCATAGGCTGCCGCATCAACATCGACGCTGAAGCCTTTGATCGCGCCGCTTTTTTCCAATAACTTCAACCGGCGCAGGCAGGGCGATGGAGACAGGTTGACCTCCGCCGAGAGGTCTTGATTCGTCATTCGGCCATTGCGTTGCAATGCCCGGATTATCTGGCGGTCTTTATGGTCCATTCGGCGCTCCATTGGCAGGATCTGCCAAAGTATGGATCATTTCTGGCAGTAATCGCAATATCTGCGGCGGTGGATCGATCTAATCTTCTGTAAAGAATTCAGGAGAACCCCATGCGCAACCAATCCGACAGCTTTGCCACCCGTGCCATTCACCATGGCTATGATCCGATGGAAAACGAAGGGTCGCTGACGCCGCCGCTGCATCTGACATCGACATTTGCATTTGAGACGGCCGAGGCTGGTGGTGAGATGTTCGGAGGGGAACGTGCAGGCCACATCTATTCGCGCATCTCCAACCCCACATGTGATCTGCTGGAGCGGCGCATTGCGGTGCTGGAAGGTGCCGAGGCGGGATTGGCGCTGGCCTCGGGGATGGGGGCGATCACCTCGACGATCTGGACATTGGTGGCCCCCGGAGACGAGGTGATCCTGGACAAGACGCTCTATGGCTGCACCTTTTCCTTTATGCAGCACGGGCTGGCCAAATTCGGCGTCACCGTCACCCATGTTGACCTGACCAATCCCGAGAACCTGCGCGCCGCCATCAGTGCCAAGACCAAAGTTGTCTATTTTGAGACCCCGGCAAACCCGAATATGCGGCTGGTGGACATCCGGGCGATCTCGGATATTGCTCACGAAGGCGATGCTTATGTGGTTGTCGATAACACCTATGCGACCCCCTATCTGACCCGGCCAATCGAACTTGGCGCCGATCTGGCGCTGCATTCCGCCACCAAATATCTTGGCGGTCACGGTGATGTTATTGCGGGCCTGCTGGTTGGCAGCGCTGAGCTGATCCAGCAAATCCGGCTCTATGGCATGAAGGACATGACGGGGGCTGTGATGGCGCCGTTTAATGCAATGCTGGTGCTGCGCGGCTTGAAGACACTGGAACTGCGCATGGACCGTCACTGTTCCAGCGCCCAGACCATTGCCGAAATGCTAGAGGCCGCGCCGGCGGTGGTAAAAGTCTGGTATCCCGGCCTGGCCAGTTTTGAACAGTACGATCTGGCACAGCGCCAGATGGCCCAGTCCGGCGGCATGATTGCCTTTGAGCTTGAGGGTGGCTTGGAGGCCGGCCGGGCGATGATGAACAAGCTGCAACTGATCACCCGGGCCGTGTCGCTGGGCGATGCGGAAACATTGATCCAGCACCCGGCCAGCATGACGCATTCCACCTATACCCCCGAAGAACGCGCGGTGCATGGTATCAGCGAAGGGCTGGTGCGGCTGTCTGTTGGCCTGGAAGGTGTCGATGATATTCTGGCCGACCTGCGCCAAGCATTGCCGCAATCGTCAATGATCAAAGCAGCCTGACGGGGGATCTGTTTATGCCTGACCACAAGACCCATCTGAAGATCATTGAACAACGGCTGCTTTGGCTGTCGCATTGGATGATCCACAACGCCAATCACATCCGGCCCAAGAGTGGCGAGATCAAGATCGGTGGCCATCAGGCCTCGTCGGCCTCGATGGTGTCGATCATGACGGCGCTCTATTTCTCGGCGCTCCGGCCTGAGGACCGGGTGGCGGTAAAGCCGCATGCCTCGCCCATCTTCCATGCCATTCAATATCTGATGGGCAACCTGTCGCGCGAGAAAATGGAGAACTTTCGCGGCTTTGGCGGGGTGCAAAGCTATCCGTCGCGGACCAAGGATATTGACGATGTGGATTTCTCCACTGGCTCTGTCGGGCTGGGCGTTGCGATCACCTCTTTTGCCTCGATTGTGCAGGATTACATTCAGGCCAAATCCTGGGGGCAGGATCAGACACTTGGCCGGATGATTGCCCTGGTGGGCGACGCTGAGCTTGACGAGGGCAATATCTACGAAGCCTTGCAGGAAGGCTGGAAAAACGATCTGCGCAATTGCTGGTGGATCATCGACTACAACCGCCAGTCGCTGGACGGGGTGGTGCGCGAAGGCTTGTTCCAGCGGGTCGAGCAGATCTTTGACGCCTTTGGCTGGGATGTTGTGCGGGTCAAATACGGTCTTTTGCAACGCGCCGCATTTGAGGAGCCGGGGGGCGAGAAATTGCGGCAATGGATCGATGATTGCCCCAATCAGCTCTACTCGGCGCTGACCTACATGGGCGGCGCTGTCTGGCGGGACCGGTTGCTGGACAGTCTGGGCGATCAGGGCGATGTCACCGCGCTGATTGCGCGTCGCAGCGATGATGAGCTGGCGGCGTTGATGGAAAACCTTGGCGGCAACTGTGTGCAGACCATGGCCGAGACGTTTGCCGCCATTGATCATGATCGCCCGGTTTGTTTTCTGGCCTATACGGTCAAAGGCTGGGGCACGCCGATTGCCGGCCACAAGGACAACCATGGCGGCTTGATGAACAAGAGCCAGATGGCAGATTGGCAAACCCGCATGGGTGTTGCGCCGGGGCAGGAGTGGGAGAAGTTCGCCACCGTTGCCGACCCTGCGGCGTTGCAGGATTTTTGTGATCAGACCGCGTTCTTTGCCAAGGGTGCGCGTCGCTACCACGATGATATCATTGAGGTGCCGAGTATTGAGCTGACCCCCGGCAGGGATATCTCGACCCAGATGGCCTTTGGCAAAATTCTGGATGATCTGTCAAAGGGCGACAGCCTGCTGGCTGAGCGGATTGTAACCACATCGCCCGATGTCACCGGCACCACCAATCTGGGCCCCTGGGTGAACCGGCGCAAACTGTTCGCCCGCACCCATCAGGCCGATACCTTCAGGGCCGAGAATATCCCGTCTACTGCAAAATGGGAGTTTGCGCCCGAGGGCCAGCATATCGAGCTGGGCATCGCCGAGATGAACCTGTTCCTGCTGCTGGCGGCGGCTGGCCTGTCCCATTCGGTGTTTGGCAAACGGCTGATCCCAATTGGCACCGTCTATGACCCGTTTATCGCCCGTGGTCTCGATGCGCTGAACTACGCCTGTTATCAGGATGCGCGGTTTATGATCGTTGGCACCCCGTCCGGTGTGACGCTGGCCCCCGAAGGCGGCGCCCACCAATCCATTGGCACGCCGCTGATTGGCATGTCGCAGGATGGCTTGGCGGCGTTTGAGCCTGCCTTTGCAGACGAGCTGGCCGTGATCATGCAATGGGCCTTTGGCTATTTGCAAAAAGACGGTGAAAGCGACCCGGATGAGCGCACTTGGCTGCGCGATGAAACCGGCGGCTCTGTCTATCTTCGCCTGACCACCAACCCGATTGAGCAACCCGGGAAACGGGTTGATGAGGCTTTTCGGCAGGGGGCAATTGACGGCGCATATTGGCTGCGCAAACCTGGCGCCAATTGCGAGATTGTGATTGCCTATCAAGGTGCCGTCGCCCCCGAAGCGATCAAGGCGGCGGGCATCATCGGCGAGGGGCGTCGTGATGTGGGGGTTTTGGCGGTGACATCCGCCGACCGGCTGAACGCGGGCTGGACGGCGGCACAACGGGCGCGCTCAAACGGCAATGCCTCTGCTTGCTCTCATATTGAGACACTGCTGCAAGAGCTGCCGCGTCATTGCAAGCTGATCACGGTGATTGACGGCCATCCGGCAACGCTGTCCTGGCTGGGCTCGGTGCAGGGTCATCAGACGGTGCCGCATGGGGTTGAACACTTTGGCCAAACCGGCACGGTGGCCGAACTCTACGCGCATTTCCGCATTGATGCGCAGGCGCTGGTTCGCTCGGTTGCTGGATTGACCAAGGGGCGGAGTATTGCCTCTCTCTCCGTAGCGTCATGAATAATGCCAGTTTTCCGGCAGGTTGGTCAGGCGCTGCTGCGTATGATCAGCTCGCCGGAAAACTGGCAAAGCGCTTCGGCGTTGTGATTGCCCTTTAGCACCTGAACAAGAGCCTCGGCCATTGCGGTGATGGGTTGGCGGTAGGTGGTCAGCCGATAGTGCGGGCTGCTGGCCTGCGGAACATCGTCAAAACCGATGACGGCAATGTCCTCGGGCACCCGCAACCCGCATCTGTGTTTGATCGCGTCAACCGCGCCCATGGCCAGAGCATCGTTCTCGCAGACGATGATATCCGGCAGATCTGCGACCTGCAGTGTGCTCAGGTGCTCTGCGAGCTGATCATAGGCGAGCCGCTGATCATAGGCTGGCACCGCAATAAAATCCGGTTTGACCCCGTATTCCTGATGCCAGCGGCTGAAAAATGTCTCTTTGCGCATCAAATGTGCCGTCGAGGTCTGCGGGCCGGCCAGGAAGAACGGGCGGCGGTAGCCTTTTTGAATCACATAATCGGCGACTGTCGACATCGCACTCTGGTCATCGCAGCAGATTGAAATCGTGTCTGGGTTCTCAGAAAACCGTGCAAATACAATCAGTTTCCGCACCCGACGCGCCCCCAGTGCTGTCGCCAAACCCTTGTCATCATACCGGCTGCCGATCAAAATGGCAGCATCGACACGACGTTGACTGGCGTTCAGCAATGCCGACGAGGGGTCACTTTCGTTCAAGGTGTTGACGAGCAGAGTATCCCAACCGCCTTGGCGCAGAATACGGGTGAGCCGTTCCAGCATCACCAGTTTATGCGGATTGGAAAAATCGTCGATCAGCAGCGCCACCAGATTGCTTTTGTCCGATGACAGGCTGGCGGCAAGAAGGTCGGGCACATAGCCCAGCTGCTCGGCGGCCAACATGACCTTCTCGCGGCTTTTGGCGGAAATTGAGGCTTTCTGCTTATAGGCGCGGTTGACCGTCCAGCGTGAAACACCGGCCAGCGCGGCAACATCGTCAGCGGTTACGGTTTCAGGCATCTGTTCATCGGGCGTGTCGGTCATCAATTTCTCCTGAGGCGACGTTAATGGCAAAGCGCGCGGCTCACCAGTCGGTTTTTGCACCCGGGTGCAAAATTGTATTGCACGCGCGTGCAAGAGTGGATTATCTGGTTTCAAACACAGAATCAGGAGGCGCAAATCGTGCTTAAAGTTGGACTTCTTGGGGCCGGTCGCATTGCCGGAGTGCATGCCACGGCCATTACCTCTCATCCCGATAGTCAATTGATTGCGGTCTCGGATGTGTTCGCCGAAAACGCCGAAAAACTGGCGGCTCAATATGGCGTCGAGGTGCGCAGCACTGAAGAGATCATTGCCGATCCTTCGATTGATGCGGTTTTGATTGCCACCTCGACCGATACCCATTCGGGACTGATCGAAGCCGCCACCGCAGCAGGCAAGGCTGTATTGTGCGAAAAACCGGTTGATCTGAGCCTGCAGCGGGCGCAGGCCTGTCAGCAAGCGGCAGCCGCTACTGGCCAGCCGGTGATGATCGGATTTAACCGTCGCTTTGATCCGAATTTTGAGGCCTTGAAAGCCGCTGTGGATGCCGGTGAAATTGGCAAGCCCGAGCTGCTGTCGATCACCTCGTTTGACCCGGCGCCGCCGCCGGTTAGCTATATCAAAGTGTCCGGCGGTCTGTTCCGCGACATGATGGTGCATGATTTCGACATGGCGAATTTCATCATGGGTGATGCGCCGGTGACCGTGACCGCCGTTGGCAGCGCCATTGTTGATCCGGCGATCGGCGAAGCTGGCGATGTGGACACGGCAGTGGTGACACTGACATATGCCGATGGTCGGATTGCCGTCATCAAGAATTCGCGTCGCGCTGTCTTTGGCTACGACCAGCGGGTTGAACTGCTGGGCTCTGAA
This sequence comes from Paracoccaceae bacterium, assembly GCA_013214575.1. Lineage (GTDB taxonomy): Bacteria > Pseudomonadota > Alphaproteobacteria > Rhodobacterales > Rhodobacteraceae > Parasedimentitalea. Next base: position 39,519 of record JABSSD010000007.1, read on the forward strand.
GGGCTGCTTCAGGTGCAGAATGTGCTGGAAAACACCATTGTCAAATCGACGGCGGCGGGGGTGACCAGTGCCAAGCCGACATATTTCTTTCTGGAACGCTACATGGCGGCCTACCAGGCGGAATGGGCGGCATTTGTTGCCGCGATCACATCAGGGTCGCCGATGCCGGTGACCCTGGAGGACGGCGTTGCAGCGCTGGCCATGGCCGAGGCGGCGACCAAATCCGCGCAGACGGGCCAGCCGGTCAGACTTGCCGAGGTTCTGTAATTATTGAGGCTGGGCGCATACATGCCCAGCCTCAGTTAATTTTGCCGGGCCACTTTGCTCGGGCAGCACAAAAATCGACTTGAGCCGGATGGCTTGGGCCAGTGTGGTCTCGCGAGCCTGTTCGCAGCAGCTCCGCCTAATAGATGCCAAAAGCTATTAGTTCCCTATAAGAAGCCCATGAGAGATGAATGTTATGACAAAACCACTTGACCTAATCACCATCGGGCGCTCCGGCGTTGACCTATATGGTTCACAAATTGGTGGCCGCCTGGAGGATATGGGGTCCTTTGACAAATATATCGGTGGCTCGCCAACAAATATTGCCTGCGGCACCGCCCGGCTGGGACTGAAGTCGGCGCTGATTTCGCGGGTGGGTGACGAGCATATGGGCCGGTTCATTCTGGAACAACTGACCCGCGAGGGGGTCTGTACCGACGGTGTTGTGACCGATCCTGACCGGCTGACCGCGCTGGTGATCCTTGGCATTCGCGACGAAGACCAATTCCCGCTGATTTTCTATCGCGAGAACTGCGCAGATATGGCGCTCTGCGAAGACGACATCGACGAAGATTTCATCAAGACCGCGCGGGCACTGGTTGTCACCGGCACCCATCTGTCCAATCCTCGCACCGAGGCCGCGGTGCTGAAGGCGTTGACGCTGGCGCGCAAACATGGGCTGCGCACGGCACTGGATATCGACTATCGGCCGAACCTCTGGGGTGTTGCGGGCCACGGCGACGGCGAAAGCCGCTTTGTCGCCAGTGATACCGTGACCGAGAAGCTGTTGTCGACACTGCATTTCTTTGACCTGATCGTGGGCACCGAAGAGGAATTCCACATTGCCGGCGGCACCACCGACACGCTGGCCGCATTGGGCCGGGTGCGCCAGCAATCAGGTGCGACCCTTGTTTGCAAACGCGGCGCGCTGGGCGCTGTGGCGTTTCAGGGTGAGATCCCCGGCAGTCTGGATGACGGCCAGACCGGACCGGGATTTCCGATCGAAGTGTTCAATGTTCTGGGCGCAGGCGACGGGTTCTTTTCCGGGTTGATGAAAGGCTGGATGGAGGCCGATGATCCAGCAAAGGCCCATTGGCCCACCGCGCTGAAATACGCCAATGCCTGCGGCGCCTTTGCGGTCAGCCGTCATGGTTGCACCCCGGCGTACCCCTCGGCGACAGAGCTTGATTTCTTTCTGGAACGTGGGGTCGTGCAGGCGGATCTGCGCAATGATGCCGCGTTGGAGCAGCTGCATTGGGCGACCACCCGTCACACCCGCAACGCCGGTGACTGGTCCACCATGCGGGTCTTTGCCTTTGATCATCGCCTGCAGCTAGAGGAAATGGACGGCTATACGCTGGAAAAAGGCGGCGCGTTCAAATTGCTTTGCCTCAGCGCCGCAACACAGGTGCAGGCCGGGCAGGGCGGCTATGGCATCCTGTGTGACAACCGCATTGGCAAGGCGGCGCTGCATGCGGCCAGTGGCTCTGGCCTGTGGATTGGCCGGCCAACCGAATGGCCGGGCTCTCGGCCGCTGACACTGGAACCCGAATTGGGCACTGATTTCGGGGGCTTGCGCGAATGGGCGCGCGAGAATGTCGTCAAGGTGCTGTGCTTCTGCCACCCGGATGATGACGCTCAAACCTGGGCCAAACAGGATGAGGTGGTGCTGCGATTGTTTGAAGCCGCCCGGCGCAACGGGTTGGAGTTCCTGCTGGAGCTGATCCCGTCCAAGGTGCAGCCCACCGATGACGACACGACAGCAACGCTGATCCAGCATTTCTATGATCTGGGCGTCTACCCTGACTGGTGGAAGCTGGAGCCGCTGAAGTCGGATATTGCCTGGGGTCACGCGGTTGACGCGATTGAGCGCAACGATCCCCATACCCGTGGCATTGTGGTGCTGGGGCTTGATGCGCCCGAGGCCGAACTTGCAGCAAGCTTCAAACTGGCCGCCAAGCGCAATCTGGTCAAAGGTTTTGCGGTGGGCCGGACCATCTTTGGCGATGCGGCCCGGGCCTGGATGACCGGGGCGATCACCGATCAGGAGGCCATCGAAGAGATGGCCAGCCGCTACGAAAACCTGTGCAACATCTGGGACTTGTCCCGCAAAGAGGCGCGGCTGAACGCTTTGGAGGCCACCAAATGAGCAAGACAATCCGCCTGACCGCTGCCCAGGCCATGGTCAAATGGCTGTCGGTGCAAATGACCGCAGACGGCGAGCGTTTCATCGACGGTATCTGGGGAATATTTGGCCACGGCAATGTCGCCGGTCTGGGCGAGGCCCTGCACGGCGCTAAGGATGACTTTCCCACCTGGCGTGGGCAGAATGAGCAGACCATGGCACATACCGCCATCGCCTATGCCAAGGCAAAAAAGCGCACTCGGGCGCAGGCGGTGACCTCGTCGATCGGGCCCGGCGCCACCAATATGGTAACGGCGGCGGCGCTGGCACATGTGAACCGGCTGCCGGTGTTGTTCATTCCGGGCGATGTGTTTGCCAACCGGCGCCCGGATCCGGTGTTGCAGCAGGTCGAAGATTTTGACGATGGGGCGATGTCGGTCAACGATTGCCTGCGCCCGGTGTCGCGTTATTTTGACCGGATCACCCGGCCGGAACAGCTGTTGACCTGCCTGCCTCGCGCCTTGGCAACGATGACGGATCCGGCCAGTTGTGGCCCGGTCACGCTGTCTTTCTGCCAGGATGTGCAGGCCGAGGCCTATGACTACCCGCAAGCCTTTTTTGCGCCCAAGGTCTGGCGCATTCGGCGCCCGGAACCGGACGCCTATGAACTGGCCGAGGTGATCAGCCTGATCCGCAGCGCGCAAAACCCGGTCATCGTTGCCGGTGGCGGCGCGATCTATTCACAGGCGGAACAGACCCTTGGGGATTTTGCCCAGAAACACCGCATTCCAGTGGTGGAAACCCAGGCCGGCAAGTCCTGTCTGGCGCAGAGCCATGCGCTGAACTTTGGCGCGGCGGGGGTGGACGGGTCAGCGGCTGCAAATGCGCTGTCGGAAAAGGCCGATCTGGTCATCGGAGTTGGCACCCGGTTTCAGGATTTCACCACTGGATCCTGGTCGCTGTTCAGCAACCCCGACCGCAAGCTTGTCTCGATCAATGTCGCTGCCTATGACGCGGTGAAACACGGCGCTGTTCCGCTGATGGCGGATGCCAAGGTGGCGCTGGAGAAAATCTCGGCTGCACTTGGCGATCACCAGGCTGCATCCCCTGATACCGCTGCCCGCGCCGATTGGCTGGATGCGGTGACGGCGCACTGTGCGCCGCGCGGTAATACGCCCGAAGGATACCTGCCAATGGACTGCGAAGTGATCGGGGCGGTGCAGCGGGCAACCGGTGAAAATGCCGTTGCGATGTGTGCAGCTGGAACCATGCCGGGGGCGCTGAAACTGCTGTGGCAGCCCTCGCAGGGGGGCTATCACATGGAATACGGCTATTCCTGCATGGGCTATGAGATTGCCGGTGCCATGGGGCTGAAACTGGCCAGCCCTGAGCGCGAGGTTATCTGTTTTGTCGGCGACGGCTCTTACATGATGGCGAACTCGGAACTGGCCACCGCCGTTATGCGCCGGGTGCCTTTTACCGTGGTGCTGACCGACAACCGTGGTTTCGGCTGTATCAACCGGCTGCAACAGGGCTGCGGCGGTGAAGAATTCAACAACCTTTACAAGGACTGCACCATCGAGCAGCAACCCGAGATCGACTATGTCGCCCATGCTGGATCAATGGGGGCACATGCGGTCAAGGCCCGGGATATCGCGGATCTCGAAACCCAGATTGCCGCAGCCCGAGGTCGGAACATCCCCACTGTCATCGTCATCGATACCGACCCGACCAACGGTCCGGGCTTTGGCGAGGCCGGTTGCTGGTGGGATGTGGCGGTGCCCGAGCAGAGCACCAGCGACAAGAAACAACAGGCCTTTGCGGCATATCTTGAAAACAAACAAGGTCAGCGCTTGGTGAACTAAACGCTGAACGACCAATATTGCGGGCGATATGGCCCGTTTCGGAGAGACGACTATGATCCAATTTGGCACCAATCCAATTGCCTGGGCGAATGATGACGACCAGAGCCTGGGTGCGGATATTCCGACCAAGCGCATTCTGCACGAGGCCGGCGAGGTGATTGGCTTTGAGGGTATTGAGAACGGCCACCGCTGGCCGCAGCACGATCCCGAGGCGCTGAAACAGCTGCTGGGCGGTTTCGGGCTGAAATTCATCTCGGGCTGGCACTCGCTGAACCTGTTGGCGCATAGCGTCGAGGACGAGAAAGCAGCCATTCAGCCGCATCTCGATAAGCTGAAGCACAATGGCTGCAAGGTGGCGATTGTCTGCGAGACCTCGAACTCGGTGCAGGGCCTGGCAGATCCGGTCAATGACGCACCGGTGTTGTCTGCCGCCGAGATGGTGGCCTTTGCCGGCAAGGTCGAAGAGATCGCGCAATATTGTGCCGATCAGGGCATCGCGCTGGTCTATCACCACCACATGGGCACGGTGGTTGAAACCCCGGCTGAGATTGACGCCTTTATGGCGGCAACCGGCCCGGCGACCAAACTGCTGTTTGATGCCGGCCATGCCTATTTTGGCGCTCACGGCCAGGACCCGGCGCCGATTTTGAGGAAATACATCGATCGTGTCGGCCACTTTCATGCCAAAAACGTGCGCCCTGCGATGATGGCAGAGGTGCGCGACAACGGACTGTCCTTTATGGATGGCGTGCGCGGTGGTGTCTTTACGGTGCCGGGTGATGACGAGGGCGGCATTGATTTCACACCTCTTCTCGGTATCCTTGCGGATCAGGGTTATGACGGCTGGATCGTGATCGAGGCCGAACAGGACCCCGCTGTCCACGACCCGCTGACATATCAATCTCTGGGGCTTAAAACCCTGAAATCTATTGCAAACGAAGTGGGGCTGACATGAGAGATCTTCTGCACAAACCTTTTGGCAACCACGGCAAGGTGCATGACATCACGCCGCAATCGGCTGGCTGGCGCTACGTTGGCTTTGGTCTGTACAAGCTGCGCCCGGGCGAGACCGCCGAGGAGTTGACCGGCGATAGAGAGGTCATTCTGGTGATGATCGAAGGCAAGGCAGCGATCACTGGCGCCGGTCAGGACTGGGGGGTGCTGGGCGACCGGATGAATGTCTTTGAAAAGACCGCTCCGCATTGCCTGTACCTGCCCAACGGCACCGAGTGGAAAGCCACTGCCAAAACCGATTGCACCATCGCCGTGTGCACCGCGCCTGGCAAATCCGGCCATGAGGCGCGGCGGATTGGCCCGGATGGGATCAAACTGACCACCCGCGGCAAGGGCTCCAACACCCGCCACATCAACAATATCGCCATGGAAAACGAAGACTATTGCGACAGCCTGCTGGTGACCGAGGTCTTTACCCCGTCGGGGAATTGGTCCTCCTACCCGTCGCACCGCCATGATGAGGATGATTACCCCAATATTACCTATCTCGAAGAGACCTATTATCACCGATTGAATCCAGCCAATGGCTTTGGAATCCAGCGTGTCTATACCGATGATCTGCAACTGGATGAAACCATGGCGGTGCAGGACGGCGACGTGGTTTGCGTGCCGCGTGGTCACCATCCCTGCGGAGCACCTTATGGCTTTGAGATGTATTATCTGAACGTGATGGCAGGACCGCTGCGCAAGTGGCGTTTTGTTGCGGCGCCAGAGGTCGAATGGATTCTGGAACGCGACGCTTAAGGCGCCGCTTGATCGGAGAACGCGGCGTTTCTAAGGCTTTTCAACGGGCTGCGGCGCGGAAATACTGTGGTCAGGCAGGCCTGTCACATTTCCGCAGACCCGCAGACCCGCAGACCAGCAGGTTGCGGCTGCCACTGCAGTCGGCGCGGCTCTTACAGGGCGTCAGAACTTTGGGTTCCAGGTCAACCCGCCTGCCCAAACCGAAGCCGCGACCATGAGACCCAAATCCGCACGTCCCTTGTTCTCAAGAGAGAGGACCGGGGGCGGGCGTATTTGCTGTCCAAATTTCGAAACTATGGCTAGAAATCGACTGCTTGGATTTCTGTGCTGAGCGTGACGATCCGGTCTAGCTGCGCCGAGATCCTGCCCTGAAAGACACCAAGTTGATCGATGATGGCGGTGAGTGCCTCGCCTTCGGTGGGCAGGCGGGCGCTTTCGATTTTGCACAAAACACGCGTCGAGCTGAGCCCGAGGAAGTGGCGATGCATGACTTTGCAGGCATTCAAGATACGGTCAGCTTCGGAATTGACATTGACCATGCCAACGCGGGCGCGATCACGTTGTTCAGAGACAAGTTTTGCAAGGATTTTGCGCTCGTCCTCCATAACAATTCCAGTGGTGGCCCGCTGTTCACTTTTTAGTTGAACGTCACATTCGACCAAAATTCGGGCCACGCATTCAACAAACATACTGTCGTTTACGGCGCTTTTGATCGAGGCAAAGTTGCTTTCTTCACCCAAGACATGGGTGGCAAACCAGTCTGACATGGTGCGTGACATGGTGCCGTAGTTTTGCGAGAGAACCGTCACCGGTCCACCGGCAGGTTCGATCCGAGATGCGATGACACGCAAATTATGTGGGATGGTTCGCATCGCCTCAAATTCCTGAACCAGGGCCGCTGTTTCCTTGGTCAGATCATCAGAGTTTTGCAGCATGGATCTGAAGTCTTTTATTTTCCGGTCTTCTTCATTTTTCAGCCCAGTATCCCGGGCCATCAATTCTTCGGTCAGCGCATGGCCGGCAAAGCTGTGATAATCGTCAAAGCCGAGTGTCTTTAACCGGTCTAACAGACGTTGGGCGCTGTCTTCGGGGCTTAAACCCTCGGTCTGTTCTGCCGCCAAAAGGGCTTCGTATTCCGCGACGATTGTGGTGAATAGGGGGCTGGTGGGTTTGATGCGGGCGGACAAATAGCCATCGCCACAGGGGACAACAACTGCAAACACCCAGTAATGCAGCCCATCCTCTGCTTTGTTCTTGACGTAAGCCCCCATGGAGCCTCCGGCCTTCAGAGTGTCCCAAAAAATTTGGAATACGCCGCGAGGCATGTCCGGGTGACGGATGATATTATGCGGTTTGCCCAACAGATCTTCAGATTGATAGTCGGACACGCGTTGGAAAACGTAATTGAAGGCCCGAAGGATACCGCGATCGTCCGTGCGGGAGAAGAACACCTCTCCCAAACCAAATGGGGCTTCGCCAGATGTTGGACGGCTTTCTTTACGACGATCATGAAAAGACACTTGTTCGATCCCATTCAGGTTATGTTGCTCGCCAAAACTCTTATAGGTAACTCCTTCCGAAACGGTTAATCCCCGCCTATGTCGGCAGCGGAGCGTCGCGTTTTAATTGGTCCATAACGATCTGGCTGTGCACCCGGGCCACGGCGGGATGGGGCAGCAGTACCTCATGCAGCAGAGTGTTCAATCCAGGTAGGTCAGCGCAATAAACCCGCAGCAAGTAATCCGCGTCTCCGGTCATCGTCCAGGCCGAGGTGATTTCAGGGCGGGTGCTGATCAGACTTGCAAAACTGGCGGATTGTTCGGGGCCATGACTGTGCAAGTAGACTTGCACAAACCCTTGGATCAGAAGGCCTATTTTTGTGGCGTCAAGGCGCGCAAAATAGCCCTGAATATAGCCCTCGCTTTCCAGTCTTTGGCGCCGTCGCCCAGCCTGACTGGGCGAGAGATTAAGCAAGTCTCCCAGTTGCTGCGCGGTCAAATGGGCGTTGCTCTGTAGGGCGGCGAGGAGTGTGGTGTCTATTGTATCCAGCATTTGCTTACCTGTGTCATAATTCCACATGAAATCGGAGGATTTACGCGTTTTTGGTGAATATATGGCCGCAGACGCGCAATTCAAGCCTGCATTTTGCGGCCCCGGACGCGTCAGTATTGGACAATTGGCCTAGCCGTTTGGCATTTTTAAGGTCAGGCTGCGACTGCCCTTTTGGTAGCGTAATTCGGTGTCGCCGATGGCCACCACCTGACCGCCGTCAATCTTGTCGCCAACCATGACCTTTTTATATCGCCCTGAGGCCAGGCGAACCAGCGCGCGGCGGTTCGAGGGGGTTCCATAAACGCCGATCAGGTTGACCTTTCGCAGGTTTATCGCGTTCTCCATCGTCGCCTGCCGGGCGACCGAAGCTGAGGTTGGGATCGAGGGGGTCACAGTGCTGGGAGCAATGGTCACGGGCTGATTCAGAATGCCGGCAATGGAGGCCGAGGCCGAGGCTGGCGCCGTATTATTGGTGTTTCGCTGGGCCCGGTCGACAAGATTGGCAAAATTGACCGGTCGCGATCTGGGCACCGTTGAGGTGGCAATGGCCTGCTCGGTCGCGGGCAGGCCGTCCTCATTTTCCGGGCGCGAACTGGCGGGGCGAGAGCGCGGGCGTTGTTGGCCCAGTTCAGCCAGGCTGAGGCCGCCAAGATGCGCCCGTTCGGCCTGTTCCAGCAAATCATCCGGCCGCGTCCGCGGTCGCAGTCGCGCCAGCACCGACCGCTGTTCATTGATCTGTGCCTCAGCCTGCGGATCGGGGCGGTTGGGCGTTGGCGGAGGAACCGGGCTGGGTCGGCCCAGGAAAATCATCACCCCGTCGGGATTTATCGTTCCGTCCGGGGTGGCGCGTACCAAACCGCGTTCATCCAGATCAAATGCACTACCAGCTATGGCCGGGGAGGTGACAAAATCCAATGGGTCGTCGGTGGCCAAGCCGCTTGCAAGGGGCAGGGCCACGGCATCCTGCGACAGGTCTGTATTGTCGATGGAGGCGACATAGAGATCATCAAGGCCGATCACCGCCGGTAGCTCGGGCACCTCTGGAACGCTTTGCCAAATACCAACCGCGGCATATTGGGCGGCCTGAGACAGCTCGGCAGCGGGCGCAACCTGGAGGCCCTCAACCCCATCATAGATGGCTTCGGCTTCCAGATCTGTAGACTCTGGTTGCCGCAGGGCCTCCAAAACGGCGATATCGGTGCCTGTCAGGCCAGCCGGTTGGGGCGCGCTTTCAACAGGGGCAATCATCCGGTCTATCAGGTCGTCCGGTCGGGCACTGACCTGAGGATGAAGAATTTCAGGCGCTTGTTCTTGACCAGTCTCGACTGTCGGGGCCGGCAAAACAAGGGGTGGGTCGGGCGATTTTGGCGCCACAGGGGCGTCGATTGGCACGGGGGGTGAAACCGTCTCTTCGGCGACAGGTTCCTGGCCTGAAGAAAACCATGTGGTTTTGGAAGAGAAAGCCCAGGCCGCGACCGCAGCCATGAACAGCAACAGGGCGGCAACCAACACCGGCCCCAGGAATGGTGGTTTGCCGCCAACGTCCTGGGGTTGCCTGAGGCCGAAGGGGCTATTTCCGGGCTTGGCTGTTGCCGTTGATTTAGCGCCTGTTGCGGCCTGGCTTGTTGCCTGGCGGGATTGAGGAGGCGGGTCTTGGGCCGCCGTCATCTGTTGGCGAATTGACAGCCCAGTGTCGTTGGCAGCTGTTGCCGGGGTTGGATCCTGCTCGAGGCCAGGGACCGATGGCGCCGATACCTGCGCGGCAGTGGCGGCGCCGAGAGATTGTGATGGCCCCTCTAGCGGTACCGCCACCGCTTCGGGGGCCGCCACCGGTATGGGTGTCTCGTCTGGCCGGGAATGATCGGAACGCGCCGGCTGCAAAAGGCCTGGTACAGAGATGGAATCGTGGCTGTCGGTCGCCGAAGACGCCCGGTTCGCCCCGTCAAGAACCGGCGCTCTGTTTGAGGGCTTGCGGCGGCTGCTGAACCCCGGGATCGGGGTAGGGCGCGTGTCGCTGAGCGCCGATTGATCCATCTGGTCAAACTCGACCGGATGGCCCGAAGCCTCAGGAACGGGCGGTTGGGGGTCGCCGTGGACCTTGTCCGGTTGCGCCTCTCCCGCTGGGGCCGCTGCGGCTGGGTCCGAAGGCGGACGGGGGATATCAGCCGGGCCAATGTTGACCACGGCGATGCCGTCCGGCTCGACCACGGTGCCGCGGATGGCGCGTGTGGTGCCAAAGAAGGGCTCGCCCAGAAAGGCTTCCTCACCAGGCGCCGCAACAAAACTGGTGGGTCCAAAGCCATGACTGCTGGCAAAGGATTCCGCCTCGTCCAGGGTTTCGATGGCCACCGCCGCCACATGGGTCAAAACCCCGTCCTGTGATAGGTCAAAGGCCAACTCACTCACCGGATAAGGCGTGGCCCCATCCAGTGCAGCACGCGCCATGTCCATCCGAGTGTCGTTGTCGACAAGCCCTGTTTCCAGTGTCAGATAGCGGATTTGGCTATTGGGGATGATCAGTTTGCAGAACATCACTCCGGCGGCCAGCTGTTGCGCCTCTGCCCGCAGGTTCTCGAACGCCGTGTCCAGATCGGACGAGTCCAATGCGACGTGGCCAACCAGCCGCCATCCTCCGGCGGCCCGGTGCAGGAGGGAAATGCCATCCGGAGACAGCGATAGCGCAAAGCCCGGTTTCATGATGTGGTTTGACCATCCAAATCGTTTGTGCCCACGACGGTGTTGCAACCATATGGACATGCCCGCTAACTCTAAAGCAGGAGGTCGCCGAGGAAAAGTAAAACACACATGATCCGTCTTGCAAGTGTCCATCATGGCCACTATTTTTCCCTTTTCAGAGAGGATTTTCACATGAAGAGTAATCGATTTCTTGTTTCTGCACTTGTATTTGCGCTATCTGCCGGTCCGGGCTGGGCGGCGGATGTGTCACCGCAGCGGCAAATTGCCGTCACTGGAGAGGCCCATATTCAGGTTGCCCCATCGCTGGCTTTGATTTCCCTGGGTGTGACCGATGAGGCGGCGCAGGCGGTTGACGCGATGCGGACCGTGTCAACATCCATGGTGGCGGTGATCGACAGGCTGCACCGGGCCGGGCTTGAGCCAGACGATATGCAGACCCAGCAGATATCAATCTCCCCCAATCGCGGGAAATCGGGATCTCTGAACGGCAGCCATGATCGTAACATCACCAGCTTCACCGCCAGCAATACCTTGCAGATACGGGTTCGGGATCTGGATCAGTTGGGGGATATTCTGGATCAGGTGCTGCAAGCCGGAGCAAATGAATTTCGGGGGTTGATATTTGGCGTCGCGGATCCGGCCGCGGTCCAGGATCAGATCCGCGGCAGCGCGGTCAAAGACGCCCTCCGCAAGGCCGAGCAATTGGCCGCCGCGGCCGGAGTGGCCCTGGGTCCGGTGATGTCGATAACCGACCACGGTGGTGGTGGTGGCGGCCGTCCCATGGCGATGGAAATGGCACGCAGTACCGCGATGCCGGTTGAGGCCGGACAGTTGCGCTTTTCCCATAATGTGTCGGTGGTGTTTGCTATCTCATCACCTGAGGGCACTGAATAAAATAAGGCCGGGCGTATTGCCCGGCCATATCACTTTGGTTTCGGCCTGAATTAGCTGCAGGCTTTGGCCAGAGCCTGATCCAGATCCGCGATCAGGTCTTTGCTGTCTTCGGTGCCGATGGACAGGCGCACCACATTGGGGCCAGCCCCGGCGGCCTCTTGCTGTTCCAGCGACAATTGCCGGTGGGTGGTCGAGGCCGAGTGGATGATCAGCGACCGGGTATCGCCGAGATTGGCCACGTGGCTGAACAGTTCCAGCCTGCTCACCAGTTCAACACAGGCGTCATAGCCGCCCTTGACGGCAAAGGTGAACAGCCCGCCGGCGCCTTTGGGATAGCAGGCCTTGGCACGCTCGTAATAGGGCGACGATGGCAGCCCGGCGTAGGTGACATAGTCCACCCGGTCGTCTTTCTCGAGCCAGGCGGCAATTGTTTCGGCGTTCTCCACATGGCGTTGCATCCGCAGCGATAGTGTCTCGATGCCCATCAGTGTATAATGCGCCGCCTGTGGGTTCAGGGTCATGCCCAGATCCCGCAACCCGATCGCGATGCCGTGGAAGGTAAAGGCCAGGCCGCCAAAGGTCTCGTGGAATTTCAGCCCGTGATAGGCGGGCTCCGGGGCGCTGAGCGAGGGGAACTTGTCATTGGCAGACCAGTCGAAATTCCCTGAATCGACCACACATCCGCCGGTGACGGTGCCGTTGCCGGTCAGGTATTTGGTGGTCGAATGCACCACCAGGGTCGCGCCCTGCTTGATAGGGTTACATAAATACGGCGTCGCCGAGGTGTTATCGACAATCAAAGGAATGCCGGCGGCGTCCGATATATCAGCCAGGGCGCGGATATCGGTGACATAACCGCCGGGATTGGCGATGGATTCACAAAATATAGCCCGGGTGTTTTCATCAATCGCAGCTGCCACTGCGTCCAGATCGTCGGTGTCGACAAAGGTGGCGCTCCAGCCAAAGCGTTTGATGGTCTGGCTCAACTGGGTAATAGAGCCCCCATAGAGCCGGGTTGAGGCCACAACATTGCAACCCGGCTGCATCAGTGGAAACAGCGCCATGATCTGCGCCGCATGCCCCGAGGAACAACAAACCGCGCCGACGCCGCCCTCCAATGTGGCGATACGCTCTTGCAGAACCGCTACCGTGGGATTGGTCAGGCGCGAGTAGATGAACCCCACCTCTTGCAGGTTGAACAGCGCGGCGGCGTGATCCGCATCGCGAAACACATAGGCGGTGGTCTGGTAGATCGGGGTCTGGCGGGCGCCGGTGGCCGGGTCAGGTCTGGCCCCGGCGTGAATCTGCAAGGTGTCAAATCCATAGGTGGGCTCGTCTGTCATCGTGCTGTCTCCCTGAGTACATATTAACTGGTTTTGCCTTAAAACACCCGATTACCCCGCCCAACGCAAGCGCGATGATACCGGGAGGTCGGTCCAATTCAATCTGATCCCATGCTTCATCTGGCCAAAAATATCCCGGGGTTTGGGGCAGCGCCCCAATCCATCCTCTCACCGCATCCAGAATCCGGCCTTTTTGATCTGGTTGCGAATGGCCTGTTCACGTTTGGGCAGGTTATCGCGATCAAACATCGCCCGTACTTTATCGCCACGCTTTTGATACACCATGCGCTTCATTGACTCTGATCCCTTCAAAACCTTCTTGATCTTATTGGGGGCGCTAATCTCGGTCAAAACCTCAACCACCCGGTCGCTTTCACGGGCGTAAAGCAGCGGTAAAAACCGGTAATGACAGCTGACATCCCCGTCCAGATACCCCGCAGGCAGGCTGTCGCGGCCACCGCCAAAGGAATGTATCACCAGCGGCAACACCACCTGATCCAGCCAGGGATCCAGCGACTGGCCAATCAACTCGGGCGGCAGTTCATCGCGCACCGACTGCGCGTAGACCAAAAAGCGTTTGCCAAAGGCACGCGGACAGGCGCCGTAGAAAAATCCGGCATTGAAATAGAGATAGCGCCGCCAGTATTCATCCGGCTGGCTCAGATCCATGCTGCTGTCAAAGTCGAGCCCAAACCGGGTGTACAGAGAGCGCCAGATCTCCGTATAGCCGGGACCATAGAGCGTTGGTTTTGGCCAGGTTCCCTCGCGGCGCAACGAGGCCGAGGGCCGGGCAAAATCAAACGGCACCGACATCAGATCCCCGGTGATCAATGTATCGGTGTCAAAGAACACAAAGGGTTCGCCCGCTGGCATCTCCCGAAGCGCCTCGATTTTATTGCCGTAGGGGTAGTCCTGTCCGAACACGGTGTTCTCAAACGGCAGGATTTCAGCGCCCAGCTGCTGCAGCGCCTGTAGGACATCCTCATCGCGAATGCTGGGATCTCCTTGCCAGTTTGCTCCGGGTTGCGGCACCGCGACAAACAACCGACCGTCAAAATCGGGCGCGCAATGGCGCAGCGAGGCGGCAAACAGCAGCGCCTCATATTGCAGGCGCCCGGATTGGCCAACAATCATTACGTTAAAGGAAGTTCTGCCCATGCCAGCCTCGTTTGCCACCCTTGTTAGGGGCTATTGTTACCTGTTGGCACAACTATAGATGTGGCAACGGCGGTCCAAAAGTCTACAATCGTCTCACCAAGTGATTTTGTTTGTTATAGTTGCAGATTTTGGAGTTTGGACAATGTTTGATGTTATTTTGGCTGTATTGGCAGCAACGGTTCAGTCGGCTGGGGGTGGTGTATCTACAGGCTCTGTCACTGTCGCCGCTATGCCCGAGACCACCCTGATCGCCGAGCCACAGCTGCCGTCGGGCCAGTTCACCACCGCAGTTGAAGTGAAACCCATTCTGGCAATGACCCGGGGCAATTGGATTTCGGTGCGTGAATTTAATGGCGAGGATCTGCTCTATGTCACCCATTTATGGGCCTGGCGCTGTGGCCTGGTCGAATTGAAGCTGGGCATTAACGGGAGCGTGCCCGAGGTTTGGCCGTTGCCAGAGTGTCATCTGGACCAAGGCGCGCCCAATGGGATCACCGAGGCGGATGGGCTGCCATATCGCAGTTTTGACCTTGGGTCGATCGCCTCGGTCGAGGTGCAGATCACCTATGACGACCTGACCACAGAGCAGGTGATGTTCAACCGCATGGGTCAGCCGCAAAACTAGGGCAGAATTAGGTAGGCGCAGAAAACGGCTAGATCCGCGTAGCCCGCTGGGTCCGAAGGGGCTCAGGTGTGACCAACGTCGTGACGGGCCACCGACACTGATTTAAGGATGGCATGGCAGCGCAACCCGGGGGCAAGTTGCAGCGCATTTGCCGATCTCAAAGTGATCCGCGCCAGCAGCAAATCGCTGCCGCAGCGCATTTGGACAACAACACCCGGACCACCCCCGGCGCGAATTTCGGTCACGGTCCCCGACAGGATATTCAATGCCGAAAGCCCCTTTGGTGCATCGCGGGACAGGATCACGTCCTGTGCCAGGATACGCACCCGGGTTTTGGCGCTGGGCTGCAGGTTGATTTGGGGCAGGAGCAGGCGGCCCCCGGACACGGTCAGTTCCGTCAGCCCATCAGAATGGTGTGTTTTGACCACTGCCGGCAGCACCGAGCCGGCCTCGCGCAGGCCCAGGTGACGCACCATCGCAGGGTCGGAAAATACCTGCTCTGTTGGCCCCGCCTGCGCCACTTGCCCCTGTTCCAGCACCACCACGGTTGTCGCCAGCCTGGCCACTTCGGCGACCGAGTGGCTGACATATAAGATCGGCAGTCCGGTTGAATCGCGAAGCTGTTCCAGAAACGGCAGGATTTCGTCCTTGCGGGCACTGTCGAGCGCCGCAAGGGGTTCGTCCATCAGCAGCATCTGTGGCTGCGACAGCAAGGCGCGACCGATCGCGACCCGTTGCTTTTCGCCGCCTGACAAGGTCCCGGGGCGGCGGTGCAGCAGGGATGAGATGCCGAGCAAGGCGGTGACCTCCTCCAGATCGGGGCCGCTGCTTCCGCTGGGCGCAAAGCGTTTGCCGTAGTTGAGGTTTCCCAGCACCGACAGATGCGGAAACAGACGGGAGTCCTGAAAGACATAGCCCAGACGGCGGCGGTGCGCGGGCAGATTTATCCCGGCCTTGCTGTCGAACAGAACCTCGGACTGGGTGGCTATGCGACCTGCATCGGGGGTCAGCAGGCCAGCGACCGCATTGATGACGGTGGTCTTGCCGGATCCGGACTTGCCAAAAAGGGCGGTGATGCCGCTGGGCGCCTGAAACGCCACCTGAACGGTTAGATCCCCCAGCTTGTGGCTGATATCGACAGACAGGCTCATCGACCGTTGATCCGTTTTGCTGCACTGCGGGCCAGCATTTCCGAGGCAAGCAGCGCCGCCATAGCGACCGCGACGGAAACCGCGACCAACTTTAGCGCATCACTTTCGCCGTCCGGCACCTGCAGGAATCCATAGATCGCCGAAGGCAGCGTTTGGGTTCGTCCGGGAATATTGGCAACAAAGGTAATGGTGGCGCCAAATTCTCCCATGGCTTTGGCAAAGCCCAGCACCGCACCGGTGATCAGCCCCGGCAGAATGAGGGGCAGGGTGATGGTGGCAAAAACCGATAACCGCGAGGCCCCCAATGTGGCGGCGGCTTGCTCCAGATCGGGATCTACCGCCTCAATCGCCAGTCGGATCGCGCGCACCATCAACGGAAACCCCATGATGGCAGCCGCCAGCACCGCGCCTGTCCAGCGAAAGGCCAGCACCAGACCAAAGCTCTGCTCCAGCCAGGCGCCCAGCGGTGCCCGGCGGCCAAAGGTGATCAGCAAAAGATATCCGGTCACCACCGGAGGCAGGAACAGCGGCAAATGCACCAGTGCATTCAGCATTTGCTTGCCGGGGAACTGCCAGCGCGCCAGCGCATGCGAGACCAGCAGCGCCAGGGGCAGGTTTATCAGCGTCGCCCAAAACCCCACCTTTAGCGACAGTCCCAGCGCCGCCCATTCTTCAGGGCCCAGCCAAGTGCTCATGGCTGCACCTGCGGGCGAATAAAGCCATGTTTGGCAAAGACCGCCCAGGCCGTCTCGCTGCTGAGAAAATCATAGACAGCGCGCGCCTCGGGGGTGACCGGATCAATCAGCGCCATCGGATAGCGAATTGGCCTATGGCTGTCGGCCGGAAACAGGCCAAGCAACCGGACATCGGGTGCGGCCCCCAGGTCACTGGCATAGACGATCCCCAGCGGCGCCTCGCCGGTTGCTACCAGTCTGAGCGCGGCGCGGACAGTGTCTGCCTGTGCGATCTTGCCCTGAACATCGTCCCAAACGCCCAATGCCTGCAGCGCTTCGCGGCCATAGATCCCCGCCGGAACCGCCTTGACCAGCGCCATGGCCAGAACCCCGCCGCCAACGGCAGCAGCCAGATCAAAGCCGCGGGCAGGGGTCAGTTGCACTGTGCTGCCCGGCGCCGCAATCAACACCAGACGATTGCTCAGCAGATCAATGCGACGGTCTTGGGCCAGTACTCCGTCCCGCTCCAGCCGGTCCATCCAGGCTTGATTTGCCGAAATGAACAGCTGCGCAGGTGCGCCCTGAAGGATCTGCCGCGTCAGTGAAGAGCTGCCACCATAGGCGATCCGTAAGCTGTCGCCCGGATATACATCCGACAATTCGTCCAGCGCGCTTTTCAGGCTGGCGGCGGCAAACAGGGTGACCTGTTCAGCGGCCAGCGCGGCAGGAAACAGTGCCGCACAGACAGCCAGGGCTGAGGTCAGTCGGCGGAGAGGGCAGGGCATCGTCATCATTCTGGTCAGGGCGCAATCAGCGTGACGCCTGGGATGCGCTGGAGATGATAGATATCCTCGTCGTAGATCTCGGTTAGGTCTGCCACCAGTTCGTCGGTCCAGCCGTCCAGATCCAATTCCTCCTCCAGCGCGTCCTCCAGGGCGAATTTGTCCAAAAAGGCCGCATAAACACGGCGCTTTTGCATTTCACTCATCTCGCCATGCGTCCCCATATAGCTGCGCAGACGTGTCATGCCTTCGGCGGATAAAATAGTGGCCAGCAGGTCGAGATCCCCCAGCAAGGCCTGGTTTGGTTCCAGACCGGCCATGTCGCGCAAGATCTGCCCCCAGGTCAGCGGCATATCCTCATAACACCAGACGGTGATTGCAATATCTGGCACAGCCTGCCGCAACCGTTGCATCATTTCCGACCAGCGCAGTTGCCGTGGATCTGTTTGTTTTCTGACATCTCGCAATCTCTGAGGCGAGGCCTTTTCCAGCAGCGCCGGCAAAAAACCAGCCGGATTGCGCAGCCCCATGAAGATCTCAATCTGATCATAGGGGAACAATTGTTGCAGGTATTGCATCCGCTGCACGGCTTCTGGATACAGCAAGTTATCCTGCAGGGCGCTGCGCTGCGACCCAAAGAAATGCGGATTTGACAGCACCACTCGGTCAGCGTCTTCTTCGTCAAGGATGGCATCCCACAACACATCTCGCGAATCCGCGGCGGCGGTGCCAGCCTTGAGGGCAGAGAAGCAATCTTTCAGCAGGCTGCGATACTTGCCCGGTCCCGGCACTGCGACGCCGCGTTTGGAAAAGTCTTGCTTGTTGCGCAGCAGGCTTTTCAGCAGGCGGTCTTCTTCGGTGGCATGAGCGCCGGTGTGCACAATAACCTGCATCTTATTGTTTGGTCCTTGGTGATTTTATACAATCTGTATTGAGTACGGCGCGCGGCCGGTCAGGTCAAATTTCTCGACTGGGTCCGAGCGTTTTCCGAAAAAACGTATCTGCAGCGCCACGACAGAGCTTTTGCCGCTTGCACCCCCCCCAAAGAGCCGCTAATCCCTGCCTCAAGTGCCCCTATAGCTCAGCTGGTAGAGCAACTGATTTGTAATCAGTAGGTCCGCGGTTCGAGTCCGTGTGGGGGCACCATATAATCAATGACTTAGTTGATTAGTTCCAAAGTCTCTTTCGAGTGGCTTCCACATAGCTACCACTGGACAAGATTTCGTGCGCTCTTCGAGATGACCACCTCAGCGTCGGCATCGATCCGACAAGATCAATGAGAATCATTTCCTGAATCAATGTGAAAGTTTAGCGGCCCACCCAGACAGGCCTGCATACTTTATTAGACCGATTGTAAGTCAAAATGACAAACTCCTTACATGTGTTATCCCACCACAAAGGCGAGTTGGCAGAGTGGTGACACAGCGGATTGAAAGTCCTCGTGTCGGTGGCTCGAGTCCGTGTGGGGGCACCATATAATCAATGACTTAGGTGAACTAGTTGCACCCTGCGTTATCCGCGGATTCCAAGCGGGTTCCAAGCGGGTTCCAAAATCTTATAGCTGTTTGATCTGGTCCCCAATTTGGATTGAGGCGCTTTAATTGACGTCGACGGGCACCGCGCCATCGTCTGTCGTGCATACCTATGACCTAAATGTATCTTTGAATAGCAATCGACTCTGCCAAAATTGGTTAGTAGAATGATCAAAAATATTATCAACTATAGCGGCAGTGCAATCCAAATGACGAACAACACACGGAAATCCGACCTCGATTTCGCCGCCGACCTTTTCAAAGCCGCCGACAAAATGCGTGGCTCTCTGGAGCCCTCTGAATATAAACACGTCGCTCTGGGCCTGATTTTCCTCAAGTATATCTCCGAAGCCTTCCAGGCTATGCACGATCAACTGAGCGAGAATGAATACGCAGATCCGGAAGAGCCGGAAGAATACCTGGCCGAAAATGTCTTTTGGGTGCCCGTAGCAGCCCGTTGGGATTTCATTCAACAAAGTGCCCGCTCTGAAAATATCGGCAAGATCATCGATGACGCCATGGAGGCAATCGAGGCCGTTCCCACCAATGAAAGCCTCAAAGGCGTTCTACCCAAAACTTACGCTCGTCCCACGCTGGATAAGACCATGCTGGGTGAGCTGGTCGATCTATTCTCTAACATCAAGCTGCATGACAGCACCGACCGTGCCCGCGACCTCCTGGGACGTGTCTATGAGTACTTTATCTCCGGTTTTGCCAGCGCGGAGGGCAAACGTGGTGGCGAATTCTTTACCCCTCGTTCTGTCGTGCGCACTCTTGTTGAGATGCTGGAACCCTATCAGGGCCGCGTCTATGATCCATGCTGTGGCTCTGGCGGCATGTTCATCCAGTCAGAGAAATTCATCGATGAACACGGTGGGCGACCCGATGACATCGCCGTCTATGGTCAAGAGATCAACCACACCACATGGCGTCTGGCGAAAATGAACCTTGCGGTGCATGGCATTGATGCGGACATCGGCTGGGACAGCGCCGGTAGCTTTCACAAAGACAGCCACCCAAACCTCAAGGCCGACTATATCCTCGCCAACCCGCCGTTTAATATCTCGGACTGGGGCGGTGATCGCCTGACCGAGGATGTGCGTTGGCAATATGGCACCCCGCCCAAGGGCAACGCCAACTTTGCTTGGATCCAACATATCATCCATCACCTCGCCCCGCGCGGCCATGCGGGGGTGGTGCTGGCCAATGGTTCGATGTCCAGCCAAACCAGTGGCGAGGGTGACATCCGTAAAAAGCTGATCGAGGAAGGCCGTGTCGATTGTATGGTCGCCCTGCCGGGGCAGCTGTTCTATTCCACCCAAATTCCCGTCTGCCTGTGGATCCTGTCGCGGGACAAGTCGGCAAATGGCCATCGTGACCGCAAAGGCGAGATCCTGTTCATCGATGCCCGCAACATGGGCCATATGGTCGACCGCGTGCGCCGCGAATTTTCTGACAACGATATTGAGAAGATTGCAGGCACCTACCGCCGCTGGCGCGCCAAGCCCGAAACCATCGAGGACAAAGGCTGGGACGCCTACGCGGATGAAGCAGGATTCTGCAAGTCAGAGGGGCTAGAAGTCATCCGCAAACACGACCACGTG
Source organism: Paracoccaceae bacterium (assembly GCA_013214575.1). Taxonomy (GTDB): domain Bacteria; phylum Pseudomonadota; class Alphaproteobacteria; order Rhodobacterales; family Rhodobacteraceae; genus Parasedimentitalea. Next base: position 60,043 of record JABSSD010000007.1, read on the forward strand.
CTGACTCCGGGGCGCTATGTTGGAGCAGCCGAGGTCGAGGATGACGGGGTGCCGTTTGAGGAGAAAATTGCAACTTTTAAAACTACTCTAAAAGAGCAGTTTTCTTTGGGTGAGAAGTTGCAAACCAGAATTTCCGTGTCACTGGAGCTCCTAAAGTGAGTGACCAACAAGAAAATTCACTTGAAGAGATGTGTGAACTGATTGTTGACTGCCCCCATTCGACGCCAAAATGGACGGACAGCGGTCACCTAGTAATCAGAAACCAAAACATACGTAATGGTCGTCTCGACCTCGCTAAAAAAAGCTATACAAATCACAAAGACTATCTTGTGCGAGTGCGGCGAGCAGTTCCGCAATCGGGGGATCTAATATTCACCCGTGAAGCCCCCATGGGGGAAATATGCCAAGTTCCTGAGGGTCTCGATTGCTGCATTGGACAGAGACAGGTTTTATTGCGTCCCGCAATAAACGTTTCGTCGGATTACTTATTGTATGCAATGCAATCGCCTTACGTGAGGGATCAAATTCTCTGGAATGAAGGCACGGGGTCGACAGTTAGCAATGTCAGAATTCCTGTTTTGAAAAAGCTGAAAATTCCACGTCGAGGCAACAATGAAACCCAGATTGCGTTAATCTTAAAGCAGCTAGACGACAAAATCGATTTGAACCGGCGGATGAATGAGACGTTGGAAGAGATGGCGCGGGCACTGTTTCGGGATTGGTTCGTCGATTTCGGCCCCACCCGCCGCCAAATCGCCGGAGAAACCGACCCCGCCGCTATCATGGGCCACGCCTTCCTCGTAGACAAAGCCCTCCCCCTGGCCCCCCAATTCCCCGCCAACCTCGGCAAAAATGGACTGCCTGAGGGGTGGGCGTCGCGCGAACTTAGAACAGCGTTGACGTTAAATTATGGAAAATCCCTGCCCAAAAAGTCCAGAATAGAGGGAGGCTATAAGGTCTATGGCTCTGGCGGCGTTACGGGCACACACAAAGAATCGCTGGCTAAAGGCCCGTCAACCATTGTTGGCCGCAAGGGTACTGTAGGTAGTCTATACTGGTCCCGCGATGACTTTTTTGCCATCGATACGGTATTCTATGTCACATCTGATTACCCCATGGTCTTTTGTCACCGGCTTCTAGAAACGCTCGGCCTTGAAACAATGAACACCGATGCGGCGGTCCCAGGATTGAACCGAGACAACGCTTACAGGCAAGAATTTGCGTTTGGTGGGGAAGACTTAATTCATGCCTACGCCGAATTTTGCGATGCGTTGACTGAGAAATCAGATGCAAACAATTTGGAAAACCAAACCCTCGCCGCCCTGCGCGATCTGCTTTTGCCCAAACTCATGTCCGGCGAAATCCGCTTGAAAGATATGGAGGGGATGGAGTGAAAGAACTCTGCCCCAATATTTATGACTTTACCCGCCATTGGTCCTCGGCTCCGAATGTTGCACAAGCTTTTGAAGCGCTTGTACTGGTTGACAAGGCAGACAATGACGGAGTGATTTGTGCGTCAAAGGCGATGGTTGAATGTGCATGTAAGACCATCGTTGAGGAGCTGGACGATCCGTCCAATCCGATAAAAGGTTGGCCGAACTCCCCTATCAAATCCGCTGACCCCACTATGGGGAACTGGATGGCCGCTGCTACCAACCTCCTGAATTTGGTGAGTGACAAAACAGACGCATTCAACAGTGTCATTGGCCAGTATAATGAGTTGGCGACAAAGCTGGGACGCTTTAGGAATAAAGCAGGGACCATCGCTCATGGCCGGATGGGGTTTGAACAAAAATTGTCAGCTCACCATAGGCGAACCGCCTTAATAACCGCTGATACAGTTATCGGTTTTTTACATGATGCCTATCTGTCAATACAAACAGATCCCACCAGTTCCTTTGAGCCCTACGATCGGTTTCCAGAAGCAAACAAAGCAATCGACACGAGCAGTGCATTCTTAAAGGTTCAAATTGAAGAAGACGGCACGCTGTACGGAAAAATTTCACTTGGTTCGAATTCAGAAGAGCATCAATTTTCGGTGTCGGTTTCAGAATTTTTATTTGGAACTGATCGATTTGCCTATCGTGAAGCGTTTTTGCAGGCGGGTGGTGTCCATAGTAAGGAGAAGCAGTCATGACCCAACTTGGCCGCCTAGAGCGCGTTGATCTGCGCGCAGAATGGTCCAAGGAGGACCGTGATTTCACTCCGTGGTTGGCGCAGGAGGAGAATATCGCCCTGTTGGGTGAGACGCTCAAGATGTCCCTTGAAGTCGAGGAAGAGGAGCGCCGTGTTGGACGGTTTAGTGCTGACATTTTATGCCGGGATACCGCCACTGCCGAGGGCGACTGGGTCGTCATTGAAAACCAGCTGGAGACCACGGATCATTCCCATTTAGGGCAGATCATTACCTATGCCGCGGGACTCGAGGCCAAGACCTGCATCTGGGTCGCTGCAAAGTTCCATGAAGAGCACCGTGCTGCCATTGATTGGCTGAACGAGATTACCGGTGAGGGCCATCAGTTTTTTGCCTTGGAGATCGAGCTTTGGCGGATTGGCGAGAGCCTGTCAGCCCCCAAATTCAACATCGTTGCCCAGCCTAACGATTGGAAACGGGATATCGGGCGGGCGGCCAAATTGGTGCAGCCTGCACATCTCAGCCAAACCAAACAGCTGCAACTGGCTTTCTGGACAGCTCTGCAAGAGCGATTGAACGGTCACGTGATGCTCAGGTCGCGCAAACCGCTCCCCCAACACTGGACTACATTTTCAATTGGGCGGTCAGGCATGCACTTGGCTGGACTGATCAACACGCGAGAAAACCGCGTGGCAGTTGAACTGCTGCTAGCTGACAAAAATGCCCAATCCTTCTTTGAACAGTTGCGCCAGGATGAAGAACAAATTGCAGAGGAAACTGGTCTGAATCTGGAATGGTGGCCTATCCCCGACAGCCGCAACAGTAAAGTGATTACGTTCCATTCTATGCCTGATTTGGGCAACCGGTCCAGCTGGCCAGAGTTGCATAACTGGATGATTGAAACGTTGGAAATAATGCACACGTGCTTTGCGCCGCGCGTGAAAGCGCTGGTGAGTGGAGAGCAGCATTGAGTTTTACCGAAGACCTTGTCGAGCAGGCTGCACTGGAAATGTTCCAAGAGTTGGGCTGGACCTATGCTGAGCCGCAGATGATTGCCCCTGACGGTCCAGAAAAGGCACGTGGATCCTACGGAGAGGTGGTTCTTCGCGATGTGTTGTCTGACGCGGCGCATAGGCTAAACCCAGATATTCCGGCAGAGGCGATCCATGCGGCAGTCAGACAGGTCCAGATTTCTGAAACGCCCTCACTCATAGAGGAAAATCGCCGTATTCACCGCCTGTTGGTAGACGGGGTCGACGTTGAGTATCGGCGTGCAGATGGCACTATTAAAGGTGACAAAGTACGGCTGATCGATTTCTCAAATCCAACCAACAATGATCTGACCGTCACCAATCAGTTCACGGTGGTTGAGAGTGGACACAACCGCCGCCCGGACATCGTTGCTTTTATCAATGGACTGCCTGTAGCGGTGATCGAGCTCAAGAATGCCGCCAATGAAAACGCGACCATAACTGACGCCTTCAACCAGCTGCAAACCTATAAGAAACAGATCCCCTCTCTGTTTCGCACAAATGCTGTTCTGATCACCTCTGACGGCCTTCTGGCGCGCATAGGCTCGCTGAGTGCCGAGGAGGACCGGTTTATGCCTTGGCGCACTGTGACGGGTGCTCAGGGGGACTTCACGCCCGCAGGCCCAAAAGAAATGGAAACGCTGATCAAGGGGGTGTTTCAACCGGAATATCTGCTTCAGCTGATCCGAGACTTCACAGTTTTTGGCGACAAAGGCGATGGACCGTTCAAGATTGTAGGCGGCTATCATCAGTTCCACGGTGCGCGCAAAGCACTAAGCAGCGCCATTGATGCAGTAGGCGTGGAGGGTAACCGTAAAGTTGGGGTGATCTGGCACACCCAGGGATCTGGCAAGAGTTTCTTGATGGCGTTCTTCGCTGGGTTGTTGGTGCGTTCTGAGGCATTGGGCAATCCAACTATTGTGGTGTTGACGGACCGGAATGATCTCGATGATCAGCTTTTTGCCACTTTTGCGATGTGCAAGGATCTGATCCGACAAACACCGGAGCAAATCCAAGACCGTAATGACCTGCGGGTGAAGCTTGATCGCCAATCTGGTGGAGTGATTTTCTCGACCTTACAGAAGTTTTCGCCCATCGCTGGCGAGGAAGAATTCCCGATGCTGTCGGACCGGCGAAACATTGTAGTGCTGGTCGATGAGGCGCATCGCAGTCAATATGGTTTTGATGCCAAGCTAAGCCGTGCGACAGGTGTGCGGCGTTACGGATATGCGCATTATGTTCGCCAGGCGCTTCCCAAGGCATCCTTTGCAGGCTTCACTGGGACCCCCATTGAAAACGCAGATGTAAACACCCTGGCGGTGTTTGGTGAATATATCGACATCTATGATATCTCACGTGCCGTCGAAGACAAAGCGACCGTACCGATTTATTATGAAAGCCGACTAGCTCGCGTGGAACTGGACCAGGAAAAACTGCCCGAAATTGACGCGGCAGTGGATGCTCTCTTTGACGACGAAAGTCTGGCTGAGCAGGAAAAGGCCAAGGCTAGTTGGAGCAGCGTAGAGCGCCTTGTCGGCGCCCCTGTTCGCCTTGAAAAGGTTGCCGCTGATATTGTATCGCACTTCGAAGATCGGATCGAAGCGATGGACGGCAAGGGCATGGCCGTCTGTATGAGCCGCAAGATTTGTGTTGACCTTTATGACCAGATTGTTGCCCTGCGACCAGACTGGCATTCAGAAGACGATAATGCCGGCGCCATAAAAATCGTTATGACCGGGTCGGCTTCGGATCCGTTGGAATGGCAGAAACACATCGGTAACAAATCTCGCAGAGATCTGCTGGCTAAACGGGCGCGTGACGCTACCGACCCCCTCAAATTGGTCTTAGTGCGCGACATGTGGCTGACTGGCTTTGATGCGCCGTCGATGCACACGATGTATATCGACAAGCCCATGCGGGGACACGGTCTGATGCAGGCGATTGCGCGGGTCAACCGAGTATTCAAAGACAAGCCTGGTGGTTTGGTGGTCGATTACATTGGCATCGGACAGAATCTGAGAAAGGCACTTCAGAACTACACTGCGACCGACAGACAACACCTTCGGTTGGACGAAGATGAACTTCGGGCGACGCTCCAAGAATTTGTCGAACAGTGCCGTGAGTTTTTTTATGGACATGACTATGCTGACGGGGTTTCTGGCACACCCCAGCAACGCCTTGCGGCTCTCGCCAACGCTATGGAATGGGTGCTGGATAAGCAAAAATCCGCTGCGGACCATGCCAGCGAACCAAAAGAAAAGCGTCAAGAACTGAACCGCTATCAGGAGCTGGTTGCGCATCTTTCCAAAGCTTTCGCCCTAGCATCGGCCAGTGACTATGCTCAAGGCGTCAAAGAGGAGGTTGGGTTTTTCCAGGCGGTTAAAGCCGGATTGACTAAAACCGCCCCAAAATCCAAAATGAGCACCAGGGAGAAGAAATTTGCCGTTGCGCAGCTTATGTCTGAAGCGATTGCAGATGCGAGTATCATCGATGTGCTAGCTGCAGCGGGCATGAAGAGCCCTGAGATTTCTGTGCTGTCCGACGAATTCCTCTCAGAAATCCAAGACATGACGCAAAAGAATCTAGCGTTGGAGGCCCTGCGCAAGCTGCTGGCCGGTGAAATCAAATCACGTCAAAAGCAGAATGTGGTGGAGGCCAAGGCGTTTTCAGAGCGTCTAGAGGCTGCTGTCGCCCGGTACCACGCGAATGCCATCACTAGCCTTGAGATGATTCAAGAGCTTGTTGAAATGGCAAAAGAACTTAGCGCATCCGTCCAACGCGGTGAAGAGCTGGGCTTGAGCAACGAAGAGCTCGCCTTTTATGACGCGTTGGCGTTAAACGACAGTGCCGTTGAGGCCATGGGCAATGATGAGTTACGCATCATCGCACACGAGCTGGTGGAGCAGCTGCAAAAGAATGTGACGGTAGATTGGCACTTGAAAGACAGTGCACGCGCCAAGCTTAGGGTCCTCGTGCGCCGGATTCTCAAAAAGTACGGGTATCCGCCTGATCTGGCTCCTGCAGCGATCAACACTGTCTTGAGCCAGGCTGAGACGCTTCTGCGATGGTCATAGTGTATCTCTAGTTGAGTCCGTCAGCTGGGCGGTGAAGGTTCTATGTTTCACTTGGACTGACATTTCGGTGCGACAACCATTGGGACTTGGCCTACAGCCTCAACATCATTCTCTTCCAGTTCGGGGTGGCGATCTTTTGTTCATAGTAGAGCTAAAGCATCCTGGCCGAACAAATTATAAGCCCGAAGAGCGCATTGAAGATCAGGTGCGCAGATATGTCGCCAATATCAAGGGCGGGAAAATCGAAGGTTTCGGACGCCGCAAAATACGAGTTTCTGCAGACTGCAAATTCCATTGTCTTGTAGTTGCAGATTTCCATGGACGCCTCGCCGACGAGATCTCTGGCTGGGACTATATCCACAACGCACAAGGGTGCGAACATCGCTTGGGCGGTAAACGCCATGGCTCGACTTCGAAACCCGACGAACCGGTGGTTTGGTACAGGTGGCACCGGAGGATATCACCGCGCTTGAGGTCGGCCAGTTTTTCTACAAAAATGGCACCGCGCCAAGCTTCCTCCTGCGGGTTCGTGCTGATCGCCTGGGCAACAAAGGTCGGGTTGCGTGGGAGCTGTGGCCGAATATTTTGGAGCAACAGAAGCGCCAATTCTACCGCTCCATACATGACCAGCCACACTTTGAAAGCAGGACAGGTCAAACAGCGAAGCCAATCCTCCGTCGTCTTTGTGCCGACCCGGGACACACGGAAGCTACTCTCGGGGTTGACTGAAACTGAAGACCTTGCTCCGACAGATTTCTTGCTCACCAGCCTGCGCCCCCAGGCGGGTCAGCCACAACCAATCAGTGGCCGTACCTATCTGAACTTGGTCAAAAAGTTGGTCGGCTATACTAGCCTCAATCCCGAGGTGTATGGCACCCACTCTGTACGCCGATCACGTCCCGCGTTTCTCTACGGAAGACGGGCAACCTGCGGGCTTGCCAGATCATGCTGGGGCACAAATCCATCGCGCGTCAACGCAAGTGTATCTGGGCGTTGAGGAGGGAGAGGCGCTGAGCTTGGCAAGGCAGTTCGAGTTGTAGCACCTGTAATCACTCCCCTACAAACCCGTGTCGTTTTGCATTGGTTTTTCAAACTGCAAACTTCTAAACTGCTACTGCCCTATGTCCAATGCGGACAGAATGTTCACCCAGTAATCTTTTCCGAAGCTATAGCTAAGTAGAAGAAGAACCATAAATAAAAAATTTGCTGCAATCCCAACGGTGACGCCGCCCAAAAACGAATTGTGCCAACTCTTCTTCGCCTTTGATTTTTTTTCTGTTTCCTCCGCAATCTTCGAAATATCTACGTAGAGATTTAGTATCGGCTCGGTCAAGCTTTGTTCACATATCTTGCGAAGTTCATTTGTAGTCGGATCTTTCCTGCCTCCTTCGCGACTAATATCTATTCCAGCACCAACACTTTCGATGAACTTGGTGTAGGCAATATGCATATGATTATTGGTGATGCCTGCCTTCGATAAGTGGGTGCGAATTTTTTCGAAATCATCGGGGTTCATTACAGTTCACCCCGTCGATTTTCCCAAATTCTCGCCATAGCCTCAATGTGTATGTAAAGTTTTGGGTTATCATACTTGCTGCGAAACTCAGTAATTAGGCTCTGGTTACGCCGGTAAGCGTTGATCAATGTTGCCGCCATGTATTCATAAACGACGCTTTCTTCGTAGAAGCCTCTTGTTATACCAAGAGATATAGCCTCCAGCTTGTTCAATTTCTCGAACGTGCTTAAGCGTTCTTCTTCGGAGCTCCCCTCAAAATGATCTGAATAATCCACCAACGGAATATTTAGAATAAGATCGAAAGAACGAGAAGTTCTCTCCTGACGTATTTGTCTATAGTACAAAAAAATGGCCGCTGAAGCAGCATATGCAATGATGACTAATGCCATGTTGCCCATAAGTGAAAGAAGATCCAAAAAGTCATCCCCTGTGCAATTTTAAATTTCCGCTCCAGCTATCGCTAGTATTTTATAGAGCAGCTATGAGGCTACTTTTTAATTGATGTTCACCGGAGTTTTCCAAGTAGCCGGGCGTAAGAGCTATGTTACATCCTCAGGTGACGTTTTTGCAACCGGGGTCTAACACCCTGCAGGGTGCCGGTTGTTCTTGGTATAATATGGGTATGCAGACCGACAGCCTTTTTGCCCCCAAACCCCCGCCGCTTTCTATCACCAGCTCACACCTGCAGGGGGCCGCTTTCTAGTTGGGGCTGGTTCTATCTCAGCACAATCTTGGACGATTACAGCCGTTACATTGTCTCGTGGAAACTCTGCACCAACATGCGTGCCGAGGATGTGACTGACACGCTGGATTTGGCTTTGCAGGCGTCGGGTTGCGATCAAG
>JABSSD010000070.1 GCA_013214575.1 Paracoccaceae bacterium
CCCAATGGTGCCGTTCGTGACCACAGCAGCGAATGGCTGGACTTCTTTGACATTTACGGGCGAACCCATCACTCCAATATCTTGATTGGACTTGGAAACCAGCCGCCTTGCTTCACAATACCCTTCGGAACATAGGTCCGAAATGTCAGTGAAAACGGTTTTCCATCTGGGGATGGCAGCCAGTTGCCTTCAGGAATTGAAGCGTCCGGTTTAGGTGAGATCAGAAGAGTAAGTGATCCATCGTTTCCTTTTTGAAGCGGCGAATATGTGTTGAAGTTGAATCGATCCAGAGAATTGGGAACCACACGGTAGTCGGGCAGATCGACCAGAATAACCGACCAGTAGCCGTCGACGACTTCATCGGGAAGCTGGTCTTTCGAAAACTCGATAACGTAGGACTTCTCGCCATTCAACGGATTGCCTTCCCCGTCGCGAGTAGCAATAAAATAGATCACTTCATCGGTTGAGTTTGCCCATATTCCGATGAGGTTCGCAGCTGCGCGAGTCCAATAGTCGTCGCCGTAGATACCGCCCACCAGCGTCGCAAGCCAATTATTTTGGAATGCGCCAGCTTCGGTCACCGCGAATTTAAAGAAGCGCGGGATCACTATCTTGCGGATTGTCTCGTCTAATGCGGCCCGTTCTTCAGGGTCTGCGGCGAGCAGGGCAATAGCCCTGACTTTTGCCTGCATTGCCGGTGCAACCGGTATTGTATCCAATGCGCTGGAAAGCAAAGCATCGGCATGATCAAAAATTTCGACCCCGATCAGTCCCTGATTGTCGAATACAGGAACATCCGTAGCTGGTGAAATTATGGGCGCCCCAATCGTGGATAGGCGGAACTGCTTTTGCAACACGACGGCCCCTGGAGCGTCTCCTTTTAATTCAACACGGGCGAGCATTTTGGCTTTGCGGGATGGCAAAACAATTCGAACAGCGTCTTCTGGCACTTCGGCCGTGCTGTCTGATGTCACGAAGGCATATTTGCCATGCGGGTTCTGTGGGTAGCTTCTCTCATTAATATTCGTGATGACGTTACCCCATTCATCGCAAAACTGCGCGGTATAGTAGCGTCCTTCGATCTGCGGTATTTCCAACACCACGGTGGTACTGTCGTCCAAGGCGATCCAAGCCTCTAGATAAGCGACATCCAGATTGGGATTCACGAAGTCCGCGGCGCCGACGGGGTTGTATTTGATAACGTTGTAATTGACGCCCGGCTCGGCGATGTCAGTCTTTTCCTGCCGGTCGACCAATGCACGGCCAAGCAGATACACGTAGGCGTCCGCGACTGTCTGCTCCTCGAACGTTGTGGTTGATTGCGCAAAGGCGGGGCTTAGGAAAAGAGACAAAAAAAGTCCAAGAATGGCTCGTTTCAGAACAGTCAGCATCAATCAACTTTCTCAATTGGAGGCAACCGGTAGGCGCCTGACAGGATTTCTTCGCTTGGCACATAGGCGCGCAAGATGACATAGAACTTCCCCTCCGGGGTCGGCAACCAATTGCTTTCCTTGTCCGCACCGGGCGAAATGTGCTGAAAATACAAGGCTAAATCGCCGTTGGTATCGAAGGCCAAGCCCTTTGTTCGGTCGCCAATGCTGTAGCGTTTAATGTCGTTGTGAATCAGAAGGCGTGTGTCGCCGTCATACATCGTGACTGACCAGAACCCGTCGACTGGCGGCAGGCTTCCTGCCTTGAACCGAAGCGCATAGCTTGATCCGCCTTCCAGTGCAGCTCCATCCGCATCGACGTTGGCAATGGGGTAAACCGCTTCCTCGGGGCTGTGTGTATAAAGGAATTTCCATGCAACAGCAGAACGGAATAGGTAGTCAGTGCCGAAATTGCCCATTGGAGGCGTGTACTCCCAGCCGTCGATCCGTTCCCCCAGATTGTTGCCAAGTGCTTCGATCTCGGTCCGGCCTGCCAACATTCCTTCATGCAGTGCAGCCTGGATTTTCGGGCTGAGAGATTCAGCATCGAAACCGTCGACGCCGCCACCTGAAACGCCAATCCGTTGCAGGTCTGTCAGAATGCCCTCTTCATCCAGACGTGGAGTGTGCCAGTCCATGATAATGTCGAGATAGTCGAAGAATTCGATGCTTTCCACACGCGCCGGGTCGAAGGCTGGAAAGTTAATTACCGCCGCTGGCTCTGGAGGAACTGTTTCAAGGAACGAACTGAGAGGCGTCAAATGCAGGCCGTCTTGGACAGTTGCAGCCGCAGTAGCATCTTCAGGACCATTGACTGCAGTTCTGGTCGCCAGGGCCACGAACTGGCTGGGGGATATGATAATGCGGTCAAAGTCTTTGCCGATCAGGGAGCCCTTGAAGTTCGGCCCCACGAGAACAAATGTGCCACCGTTGCGTCCTGTTTCTCGAGTGCCAATATAGGCAAAGTTGTTAGTAGAGAAATCGACTAGCTGAATTGAGAAGTAACGGTCCCCAGTTGGCGGCACCGTGATAACTAGCGGCTCCGCTCGAAGGTCGGCAAATGTTGTAGAATACAGCGTGTCGTTGTTCGGCGTGACGACAAGCTTGAAGTCTGGATCATAGGGTTTTCGGTTGTGCTGGTAAGTGTTGAAACCCGAATAAACTGGCGACTCCGGATAGATGGAGAACCCGAACATAGTCTTGTAGTTTTCAACCATCGGAAAACCGAAGACATACCCATCGCGCCCAATTTGACGTGCTTCGTCAACACTCAGTTGGGATTCCGCGACGGCACTGTTGGCAACAACGAGTGCTGCAATTAGGGATTTTGTGATCTTCAATAAATTCATTCTACTACCCTCTCAGGTTTAACATCACGCCCTCAGCCTATTTGGTTGTCAAAAGATCAAATCTTTACACAGCCTTGGAAGAATTGTTTAAAAAAACGTACACTTACCGACCGAAGAACACAATTGGGGTCAACCAGCAACCTAACCGCTCAGCAGCCATTCGTGCGAAACGCAGCGAATGACGACTTTTCACCCTTAGTGACGCCGGGAAGCTCTCCGAGTTGCGGGTTTTCGAAGATGTAACGAGTGGTGGATCTGGCCGCAGCCTGGCCCGCGCTGCACTTCGTCTTGAAGGTCTGCTATTGCGGCGATAGGTTTCGGTGCCAGGTCCGCTTTGGGCTGGGAGCCGCCGTTAGACGGTTTGTCACGAACGGCAGGTCAGGGCCGTTAGTGACCGTGAGGGGAGAGGGAAGTGGCCTGATTGCTGCACCCTGCACATTTCGACTAGAAGGGCGGGAAGGAGCCGTTCGCTGCGATCTGCTCGAACGACTGCTGTGCGACATAGCGCTATTCGCGCCAAGGTCGGCTTTAGGAGTTAGTTTCGATCCTCAACGCGTGAACCAACCAGCTATTCGGCTTTCGAAACAAGGTTTTTCCAATGTCCCGGCGAGATGCCGAAGGTTGCTTTGAAACGCCGGGTCATGTGCGACTGATCGCTGAAACCAGTCATGATGGCTGCATCGGCCAAACTGTGTCCGTTTGCAATTTCGGCGCGTGCGCGATCAAGTCGGCGCATCGTCAAAAATCGGTACGGACTTGTACCCAAGGCTTTGCGGAACTGGCGTGCGAGGGAAAACCGATCCTGCCCTGTTATCAACTCAAGCTCGTTTGAAGTTACAGTTCGGTCGCGGTTTGCATCGAGATATTCACGGGCACGATCAACGGCTTTCGCGTCAACTATGACATTGGATGACCGTTTGGCAGACTTGTCATTGGCGAGCAGACCGTCAGCCAGAAGCACCGATATTTCATCTAATGCAATCGGCTCCAACTTGGTGTTCAAATCGGAATACGCAGCATGGATGGCCTGCATGAGCCTTGGGTCGTCCAAGACGGATTCCTTGACAAAAGGGAGCGCTGACGCCGATGACCCGAGGGCGGCGCGGATAAGGGACGGTTCGATATAAAGCATCCGATAGTGAAAGCCATCGTCCGAACCTGCTTCGCCATTGTGCACTTCGTCAGGATGCAACACCACGACGCGCCCTGGCGTGCTATCGGAACGCGCGCCGCGATAGTCAAAGCGCTGCACGCCGTGAATTGTGTAGCCAATGGAATAGGTATCATGCCGATGGGGCGCATAAGCCTCACCTGAAAAGAAGGCTTCAATTCTCTGGATGCCAAGTTGCCATGGTGCTGCCCGAACCCAGTCATGCGTGCACGATCGTTCAAGACCCGGAGTGAGGTCTTGTGCTTTCACGTCTTTGATCTTTGCCATGGACGAAATCGATTTTCTCCCAAATTGCAGCATCGTAGCTGCCTAGAAGATGCCTATACGCCAACAAACCCAGTTGAAGAACTGGAAAACATACACATCAATCCAAGAAAGCAGGAACGCTCAGATGAAAACAATCAATCTCTCAGAAAAATTGGCTCATTTTTCGACGCACTGGGATCCCCATGTGATCTCAGATTACAACGAAAACGAAGTCATGGTTGTGAAGTTCGTTGGTGAATTTCCATTCCACAAGCATGATAAGACAGATGATTTCTTCTATGTACTCGAAGGTGAGATGGAGATGGACATTGAGGGAGAGCCTTCGCGCAAGGTGAAGGCAGGCGAATTGTTCGTCGTTCCAAAAGGGGTCGTTCATCGGCCAAGAGCGGAAAAAGAGGTCAAGGTTCTCTTAATCGAGCCCAAAGGAGAACCCAACTCCGGCGACTCTGATCGAGAACCCGCCCCGAAGCCTCGCATCTGATTTGGAGCTGCGGCGAAGAAGCGGACATACATCTTCGCCGCCGCATCACGTAATTAGGGCTCGTTCAGGGCATTCGCTGCGGTCTGCACGAACGCCAGGTCAGCGGATAAATCACCTATAGTACCGAGGCGACCTGTAAACACCCAAGAGAGCTGTGGAGAAAGCTATTGCCTGTCCGCGAGGGTCATTTTCATGTCAAAAATTGTGACCTTGAGTGCTGTGTCGTCCGTCCGTATGAAACCTTCGTTGCCGCGCTGCATGTCAATAATAATGCCCATGACCACAAACAGAAATCCCGAGAATACAAATGTCCGCCAAGTGAGAGTGCGCCCTACCATTCCCGCCCTGTTTCCAAGCAGGAAGAGGGCACTGAGTGCCGCGGTCAACATCATGGCCTGTGTTACGTCTGAGACAGGGGTAGAGAGGATCTCCATGCGGTACAGATGAGCATCTATTGCATCATTCATGGCTCCTGCCACAAAAGTCTTAATAGGAACTGGTGTTGGGTCCTTTGTATATTCGAGCGTCAGGGGCCAAAGCTTTGCTTGCGCAAGTAAGGTCCTGTTGAGGAAAATTTGTGCATCTTCCAGATTGTTGATTTGCTTGTCGCCTGGCAGAAGCCGCGTCCTTGTGTAATCCAGTATTGAGTTTTGCAGCTTTGTGCGCCCCGGCTCAGATAGATAGTCGGCACGGAGAAAAACTGTGCCAAGCGCGGTTGCTTCATTGACGATAGTGTTTTTACGAGCCTGAGAAAGACTGAGGGCATTTCCAAAGCTGAAGGCAAGGAGAAGTCCGAGAAGTGCTAGGACAGCACTAAGCGTTGTTTCACCGATGACCTTATCCACCTTCTTGCTGGTTGCGAGCAACTTCTTTCGCCTAAAATAACCGGCTAAGAAACCAGCAACGGCGCCGAGCGGCAAAGTGACGAGAAGGAGCAGAGCTGTTCCGAGCAGAGGCAACGCCGGAATAGAGATTTGGCTGTATAACGATGCGGCGCTCGTAATTTCCATCGCATGGACCCTGACTAAAAAATCACCCGTCTCGTTTTACTTGTACAGATGAGTGCCGCCATATCCACAAATTATTCTCACGGTTTCAGAAATTCGGCTACGGCCAGTGAATAGAGGGAACCTGAACAAGAATTTACGTGCACCTTGGCGGACAGGTCTCGAAAAAAGTGGGCGAACCGAATGCCCCTTGGGGCTTTCACCTGCCATTCGCCTCATAGGACGCCAAGGTCGGCTTAGGGCCGTTAGTGACCGTGAGGGGAGAGGGAAGTGGCCTGATTGCTGCACCCTGCACATTTCGGCACTAAGGGCGGACAGCGGTCATTCGCTGCAGTTGCTTCGTGATCTTGTTGGAGCAGATAAAGCAGACTTTGGTCTGTCTTTGTCACCCCGTTTGGATTTCGTGTTGCGCGCACATGACAGATAATCTTCTGTTACTTTCGTGCGGTGTTTTGGGCCGTCCCTGACGCTCCGTCTTCAAGCTCTGACGGTTACCCCAATTTGTCCTTGGGGTAACATTGATTTATCTCACGAATTTGGGTCTGCTTAACCCAGAGTTTCTAGCACCAACTTAGCGACAGCAGTCGATGAAGCCGGATTTTGACCTGTAATCAAATTGCCGTCCTTTTGAGCGTATGATGCCCAATCTTCGATCTTAGAAAACAGGCCGCCACGATCTGACAAGGTGTCTTCTACCAACAATGGAACTACGTTGGTGAGGCCAACGGCGTCTTCCTCGGTGTTGGAAAAGCCAGTGACTTTGCGGCCTTTTACGATGTATTCGCCGTTTGTGTCTTTGGTATTGGCCAGAGCGATGGATGCGTGGCAAACGGTTGAAACAACCTTGTCCGCGGCCCAGAACGCTTCGATCAGGTTAATGGACTGTGCGTCATTGACCAGATCCCACATTGGACCGTGGCCACCTGGATAAAACACGCCATCAAAATCGGACGCGTTGACTTCAGACAGTTTTGCGGTGTTCGCGAGGGCCGTTTTTGCCGCCTCATCTGCTTGAAAGCGTGCGGTGTCTTCTGTTTGAAAACCTGCTTCATTGCTTTTTGGATCCAACGGGGGCTGCCCACCTTTGGGCGATGAAAGTGTGAGTTCAACGCCAGCATCCAAGAACGCGTAATAGGGTGCCGCGAACTCTTCCAGCCAAAATCCGGTCTTTTCACCTGTGTCGCCAAGTGTGTCGTGCGAAGTCAGTACCATTAGAATTTTCTTGGACATCTGCGTTCCTTGCAAGGTCGTAAGATTACAGGGCTGTAACCTTTTCAATTGGGGACCTATCAATCATTGCTGGCTTGCCACAAGTGGGATACCTGCCAAGACAGTTTTGCACAGCAGCAACAATGGATGGGTCGATGTCGGTTTGGGATGGGGTTGAAGAATTTGTTATGGTGGCACGCACTGGCAGCTTCACTGTTTCTGCACGCCGTCTGAATGTTTCGACCTCACATGTGTCGCGGCGCGTACAATCGCTCGAAGACAGGTTGGGTGTGAAACTGCTGGCGCGTACAACACGAGCAGTAAAACTGACAGATCTTGGTCGCGACTATCTAAACAGGGTTGATGAGTTGATTGGTGGGATCGACGACGCGAACCAGGCCATCACGGGTGCGTTTTCGGATTTGGCTGGGCCTGTGCGTGTTTCGGCAGCGGGTCCATTTGCGGAGGCCATGGTCATGCCAATCCTTTTGGAGTTTGCAGGGTTGAACCCGCAGATCACACTTGAGGTCGATTTCAACAACAGAAACGTTGATTTGGTTGAAGAAGGGTATGACTTTGCCATCCGATATGGTGCCTTGGCCAACAGCACATTGATCGCTCGAAAGCTTGCCACCCGCAAGCTGATATGTGCCGCGTCACCTGCTTATCTCGAGAGATACGGTGAGCCTTCAACACCTCAGGACCTCCGTCAGCATTCGTGCATATCGGCGAGTAACAATGTCTGGCAATTCGTGGACCCATCAACCCAAAAAGGAATCTCAGTTAGGGTCAGAGGACGCGTAAAAACGAATAGCATGGGTCTTATGTGCTTGGCTGTCGAAAAGGGTTTTGGTGTCGCATACACACCGATGGAGAACCTTAAAACGATGATTGCTGATGGTCGTGTTCGGCGCATTCTTAACGGGTTTGAAGATCAAAGCAGATCGCATTGGATCGTATATCCCGAGCGTCGCCATATTCCACGCAGGGTGCGCGCGGCAGTGGAACATCTTTTAGACAGGTTGGAAGATCAGCGAATTTAGTGAAAGCTCGATGAGAAATCATTTCATGTGACAGTTCTTCCCAACAGACATGCTGCTTCGTCGGTCAATGTCCGGTTGCCTTCTTCCGAATATCCTTTGATCTGGCGTGGGCAGCGAATGTCCAGAACGGCGGGCCGCATTGCGGCATCCGGACTGGCGGTCCAAGGTCCGGTTTGGGCCGTTAGTGACCGTGAGGGGAGAGGGAAGTGGCCTGATTGCTGCACCCTGCACATTTCGTCACTAGGGGCGGGTTCCGGACTTTCGCTGCGGCGAACACCAAGGTCTGCTTAACCGGGAAAATTCACCGCTAGCCAGACGGAAATCAAATGCCTCGTCTGGCCCTCACCCTACCCAAAGGTGGGTTGCCCTAGCGATCATCTAGCTTGCAGTCACGCTTTTCTTTTCCATTGGCTTCACGGCAATCCCCGCGTGTCTCTTCACGGTTGTCATTACGATCATCTTGAAGTTCGTCGCGATTCTCCTCTGTCCTTGTATTGGCAAGTTAGATCCGTTTCTAATTATTCTCTTTATACATTGCGGCAAGACCGGTGCCGACAAACCGGGAGCTGGCGGAAACTGTTCCCGTCATTGTCAAAATGAACAGTGAAACTTGTCGAATGGGCATTGAAGCAATTCCATATTTAAGCGCGGTCAAATGAGGTGCTTATCTTGGGGTGGTCGTGCCTGCTGTTCCGAGACGACCAAGTTGCTTTGAGACGCTTAGAGTAGCGGGTCGGCAGCGCGTTCGGCCTGTTTGCAGTCGCGCTTGTCGCCGCCGATTAGACCTTCATCTTGACGACAATCCTGGCGATCATCACGGCGATCTTGGCGGTTGTCGATGTTGTCCGTACATGCTGCCAAGATGGGCGCAAGAAGTACAAGAATCACAAGTTTGCTTGTTAGTTTTACCATGGTTCTTTCTCCGGTTGAGTTGGTGGTGGAATGATTGGAGGAACTTCAGTGTGATTAATCACCGCCCGGCTCACTGTGTCTGCGGTGTGTATGGATCGGGTGATCCTGGAGGAATTGTTTGGTACTCCTTGAACGTAGCAAGATGCTCATACAATTGAGGCAGGGCTTTCTCTGGACCCATGTAAAGGGAAAGCGATAGAAGGCTTTGCTTTCAATTGAAGTTTAAATCTGACCTTGCGCAACCGCACGGCTGGCTTTTCCTATGTAGAACAAGTTTACATTGGCAAAGACATTACCTGGTTCAGGTGCCATGCTTGGCATTAAGCCACCATATGCTCCAGGAAAGTAGTTAGAGAGCGCACCCTCGCCAGCTGCACACAAATTTACGAGCAAAATCGAAAGGACCGTAACTTTTCGAATTTTGGCAGTCGACATTTTGCGTCTCCAATTACTTGACCAATTCGGGGCCTTTGAACGGACTTATCCATTTCAATAAGTACTGACTGCAAAGGCGTTTATTCTTCGCCTTCGGTTTCATATTCCGACGCCACTATCCTACCTCCAAATTGATAACCTTAGACGAAATATCGCCGATAACTAACTGGCATTGGCAGTGCCGAGCCAACTGGGACATTGAATTTTGTGATTTGGGAACCCGATGGGAGCACTCGCTTCAAGAGCCCCCAAACGTTAAACCAGTTTTACCTCACGAGCTCAATTTCACCCGGACGCCAAGTCTTGTCGAACCAGGCTTCGGTCGGGCTGTAGAGACGCAGCAGGCTGAACCACCCTTTTTCAGGTACTGTTTGAATCCAGTTTTCTTCTTTCCCTGCAGGCGCTACAGGGCCAAAATAGATGTCAATCGACCCATCATCGTTCGTCAACAGCTTGTCACGTTTGTTGTTCTTGTTCGGGTATGGCTGGTCAGTCTGTAACATTGACCGGGTTTGCGAGTCATAGACCACCACCGACATGAATTTCTCAGCGGGTGCATCGCCTGGCAAGTTCAGCGTATAAGACTTTCCACCATCCAGATAGTCGCCATTGCTGTCGAGGTAGCCCCAAGCGTATTGTGATCCTTTGCCGATAATTTTCCAGACCATGGCCGGTGAGTTGAAAGTTGCCATGTAGAAATATTGCGCCCGGGCATCTAAATCGCGACCGCCAAGACCCTGATCTTTAAGGTATTCGTGCGAGTTACCAATCATGCCGCGTTTCCAGTAGCTACCTTCATAGAGGAACTCGTCTTGATTGCGTTCATACCAAAACAAGGCCCGCGCTGTTGCATTGCCCAACCTCGCCGCCTGAGTCAAAATCTTCTTCATCCGCTCGTCGGGGGTAAAAGGTTTGCCCTTTTGAATGCCGATGGACGCAAAAAGGCCGCGTGTTTCAGGATCGAGAAATTCAATTGGTTCGCGGTCAATTACGGAATGAAGCTCCTCAAAGAACTCGTATCTCGCTGCGTGAACGGTGTTGAAATCGCTTCCCGTCCCGGCAATCCATTCCATTTCAGGTGGATTGGCAGCAGTGCTCAACGGATAAATTTTTACGTTGTCCCGAAACAACTTACTCGAGTGATCTGGCTTGCCATCCTTCAAGAAGCCTCGCAACAGGACCCAGACGGCATAGCTGCGCGATTCAGCAATGGTGTAGACACCTTGAGGAATGATCCCGTCAAAATCTGCCTTTTCATAACCGGGAGGTAAGATCAGGAACTTACCGCCCTCGCCATGATGCGGGCCGGGAGGCCCCATATCGATGACGTTTCGCGTAAACGAGTCGACCATGATCCCCGGACCGGTTCCGCCCGGAATTTCGACCACAATAGGTCCGTCCCTCTTCAGATCAAGAAAGGATGTCAGGTAAACCGTTCCGGCATTTCCGGTAAGAAACAGCGAACTGCTGTCCATCAAGCCATCAAAAATGATAGCTTGATTGGCCTGTTCTTGACCTAGGGCGATGTGACCCGCCCGGCCAGCTTCGAAGTTGGAGGCAGGCATTCCGTTGAGAACGGCCTGTAGCCCGCGGTTGAGGTCCAGATTAGCAAAGAGCGCCGCCGCCGCTTTTTCGCTTGGAATACCATCGAAGAACTCCAGCGTGCCAAGCTTAGTTTCAACCGTGTCTGGCGTGAGGACCCATTCGGGGATTTTAGTATTAAACCCTGGAGTTGCATCTTGCGCCAAAGTGGCCGTGGCCATCATCCAAGAGCAAATCAGTGCGCTGGCGATGAACTGCCTTTTGTAGGTACTCATTTGTCATCCAATCTATTTCCGCGTTAATTCAGAAATGTCACATGGCAAATCGCCCATCTAATGCCCTTCAATACCACCGACCCGATATCTGTGTGTGGTTGATCGGGGTGAAATGTTTCGCCGCGTGACAATGCACTGCTGACCGTTGTTAGCGGTTGTTCCGCCGTGCAACACCTGCAACGCTGACCGGAGACAGAGGTCTGCCAACTTTCGCTTCAGCAAACGAGACAAAACTGTGAAAGCCCGGTGCCGACAACTGAGTTCCCAGTTCGAGCCCCCCTATACCGATCACCAGTGCCAGAGCCGAAATTCTAAGTCTTTTTGAGAACGTCATCGCCTTATTCTCCTGTCTTAAAGTGGCCAGGTAACTCGCTCATTTTGCTACCTAGGTCTGCCGCATCAATTTTTGCGGCGTCAGTTGTATTACTATAGGAAAACCCCTTGTTTACTGCGTCGGATCCCGTTGCCCAGTTGGAAATCTGGATACTGTATTGAGGCCCGCCATCAACTTTTTTGGAGGTCACGACATAACGACAGGGATAGGGTCTGTCGCCGTGGGCGACCCATATTTGCCAATCAATTTGCTCTGCCCTGAATGCCAGAAAATCACATTCCACGCCATTAATCACACCACTGCCCAGATCCTTTACGTCGGTCACACCCTGCATTAGCTGGTCATAAGAGTTCGAAAGCAGCAGGTCTGCAGCAGGTGGCGAACGATCAAAGTTGTTTGCCATCATTTCGATGAGTTCATCAAATGAGCCGGGGGCCTCAACCTGGACATACATGTTCCTGTTTTTCCCCAGAATGGTAAGCGTTTTCCCATCATAAAACGTCTCGGTTTCGGCAAATCCGCCGGATCGGGTTGTATGAAAGCCATCGGGGCGGTTCAATGAAACGGAGCCAGAACTAACTAGCGCCAAGCGCTGACCTTCTTGGGTCATCACTTCAAGAGCAGAACCGTAGGTAAACGAAATTGCATCCTGTGTTCCAACATAATCGGACATGGATTTCAAAATCGCCAGTGCATCTTTTTCGTCAGCATGTGCTGCCATTGTGCCTACCAGTCCAAACAGCAATGCTGCGGCGCTCACCCTAAAATTTGACCGCAAGGCCAGGAATAAATCCCTAAAATTTGGAAGCATCATCAAGATCCTCTTTATCAATTCGACACACCACAGGTGGAATGACAATGGATTCCAAGTGGCCCGAAATTCCAACAGGTCAAGTCATTTTCCAAAGGAGTGCGGTTGCGCTTAGACCGTAGTTCGACCCTGTACCGTTCAGTCGTACAAATTCAAACAAGTCTCAGTCTCCCACAGAAGGCTTGGGTTCTATTGGCTAGCCAAACCCATACAAAATTCTGGAGTTCTTCGAGTTGCTCAATATGCTACGCTCCCTATCAATGTCCTGGGAGAGTTCTCAAACCTGCCATTCGCTGCGCTGTCCACGAAGGTCGGAAGTGGGCCGTTCGCTACATTTTTGGGTGAGTGAAGTGGCCCAATTGCTGCACCATGCACATTTCGACAAGATGGGGGGGACCTTCGCTGCGGTCAACTCCAACGGCAGCAATGCGCTGATAGTGACCTTAGCAAAGTCTCGGTCATGTCATTAAAGCAGACACTGGGTCGACCTGAGGCGCTGAGTGGTTATGGAGCCTTGGAGCTTAATGATTGCTCGAGCCTTGAGTGCGCGAAATGCGAGTTCGGTGCTAAGTGCTGCTCATACGCAGATTAGCTGGATATCAGGGCATTCCGATTTTGTCCCAGAGTTCTGAGGCGACAATACCTAGTGGCTGATCCCTTCGCCTGATTTTGAAAATGACAGTATGGCGCACAGGAAACCCCTCGAGGTTCAGGGGCAATAAAGCAGTAGAACCACGCTCCTCGGCTGTCATGTGATCGGGCAAGCCTCCCCAACCCAGACCTGCGACGATCACTTTTTTCTTGGCGCTGAGATCTGAGACGGTCCATTTGCGCCCGCCCGGCAAAAGATCGCGGCTTTGCACGTGTGACCCTCCACCGGTTCCTGCGGTGATAACTTGTATAAAGCCTTGCATTTCTGACACAGAAATTGCGCGTGTGCTGGAAGGCAGGTTCAGGCTGGGGCTGGCGACAGGGCGTATCGTCACCTCTGCAATGGGTTCAGCCTCAACTTCATCCAGCGGCACCCCGTCAAGAGAGGCAAGTGCAATATCCGCCTTACCCTCCATCAACCTGGCAACTGGACCACCCATCATTTCCATTCCCAACCGTATATGGGTCGCGGGATGGCGGTGCCCAACATCGGCCAATGCGGATAACAGCGGGTCGAGATCCATCGTCGCAGTCACTGCCAAGCTTATCGCCGGTTCCTCGCGCGCGCGCAGACGGGCTGCTGTTGATCTCAGATCCTGCATCTGGCGCAGAACGCGAGATGCTTCGCGATAAATAATCTCACCTGCCGGGGTAAGCGAAGGCCGGTACGCTGCACGGTTGAACAGCTCTATTTCAAGTTCATCTTCGAGCAGGCGGATCGCATGGCTGACGGCTGATTGCGACTTGTTCAGGCGCTCTGCAGCGCCGCGAAAAGTGCCAGTAGAGACGATTGCCTCCAATGCGATGAGTTGATCGTACTTCATTAGGCCGTCCAGATGATCGATTTTCATGATCGTTATGCTGAAAACACAATATTATCAATTCATCATTCCTAAGCTTAGTCACCTCCGACTTTCGATGTTCAACAGGATCAATGCCCTGCCAGATCATTTCACGCGCCTCGCGGGCCCTTTGCCGGGCCGCTCCAAGAGACACGTCGGGATACCCTCCAAGCCCCAAGTTCCTTCTGTTTGAATCGATC
>JABSSD010000071.1 GCA_013214575.1 Paracoccaceae bacterium
CAAGTATCCAGTGCGGCGTCATCGCGGATCGCGTCCCGGTGAGGGACCGGTGGTGGAACCTGCGCAATCAAGCGCGGCCCGATTCTATCCTTCCCTATGTTTCTATGGCTTTAGATCGTCAGAGTAGCGCCGGGCGCAGGGTATGCAGGCACCTGCTTTTGAGCGTCTTTCATTGTGAACTGGAACTCTGTGCCATCCATCCACATTCGATGCAGGATGACGCCAATACGCCGTGCAAGTGCGACCGTTGCCCTCTGCTTACCGCGACGCTTCGCAACACGCTGCGCCCAGGCCGTCAGCCAATTTGGTTTGGCACGATGAAGCATCACGGTCGCCGCCTGATAGAGTGCTGTGCGCAATCCAGCATCACCGGCCCGCGTGACCTGACCGACGATGTCCCGCTCACCGGATTGATCGCGTCTCGGGGTCAATCCGACCCAGGGGCCGACCTCCTTCGATGACCGAAACCTGTTGGGATTATCAATAGCCGATATGGCAGACAGCGCCATGACAGGGCCGACACCCGTTGCCCGGCAGGGCATGTTTGATGCCCGAGATGGGCATGGACATCATCAAGGTGCAGGTGGGGTCGGCCCTCGCGATATCTCGAACCATCAGCTCAAGAATAGCCATTTCCCGGCGCAGGGCATCACGCATTCGCAAGATAGGGTCCGCCGCGGCTGTCAGCTTTGAATTTCCTGCCGTTCGTTCTCGCACAGGGGCCTCATAGGTCCTTTTGGTAACCGGCCTCATCTTCAGGCCGAAATTCCTGAGCACGCCGCGCAGAGACAACTCAAGATTGGTGATCGAATGTTGGATCGCCTTGCGTGTGGTCAGCAGAGCCCTAGTCTCTTGTGACGACACCGATTTGCAATGAACAGGTCGGAACCAGCCCATCTGCAAAAGTCGCGCAATACCTTCGGCGTCGCGCCTGTCGGTTTTGATTGGCATCGCGTGTCACGCGCCTCCGTCACAATCTTTCTCCGCCCGGTCACAACGCAGGCTGCGGTGCTGGTCAGAGAGACGTCCAATCCGATAAATAGCTCCATGTCGTTGCCCTTTCCCTATGTCGAAGAACAGGGCTGTGCATAACCGCTCAACCCAGCAGACAGGCAATGCCTATCAAGGGCAACGAAACTGGGATCAAACAGTTTCAACAAGATACAACCGTCGCGATTCGAGCGCCGCCCCATTTCGGCATCTCAGCGAATGCAAACAAACCATTGCCGGGCAGCGGGACGAATGGGTCTTTCGTTTCGCCATTTGGGATCATCTCTTTCACAAGGTGATCCACCTTAACCACGGGTCCGAATTCCCGCGGCCAGCTCTAAATCAAATGCATCGTTGTTGTGCTTCGGATGTCAGATATCCTTCATCAGACGCAACGCGTCATAAATCGCGGCATGTGTGTTGCGGGCCGAAACCGCATCGCCAATGCGGAACAGCTGGAACTGCCCGTTTGTGTTGCGAGTGAGCGTTTGCGGATTGCCAGCGATGAGAGCTTCGTGATCCACCGCGCCTTCGTTTGAAGACAGCGGCTTGAGATCAAAATAGAGATCGTCCAGTGGCAAGGTGCCGTAGTTGACCACAATCTGTTCGAAATCCGCCTCATATGTGTGGTCACTATAGTCGGTGCCCACCGTCGCAATCAGCCTGTTGCCATCGCGTTTCACGTCGAGCAGGCGACGGGCGAGGGTGAAGGTCACGTCCTTGTCCTGGATAGACCGCATGTAGGGCACCAGGTTCATTGCCATCACATCGGGTGCCAACGTGCGATCAGGTGTCATGATTTCGACCACGGCCCCGGCATTGGCTGCAACCTCTGCCGCTTGCAACGCCGGGTGATCGCCGCTTTCGTCATAGATCAGCACAGTCCCCGCAGGTTTCACATCGCCCGAAATGATATCCCAGGTTGTCACCACATTGGGCTGCTCGCTGGTTTGCTCAAAAAGTGCGGTGCTGGGCAGGCCTCCGGTCGCAATGATCACCACGTCAGGGTCAAGCGCAGTGACGTCTTCAACCTCGGCCCAGGTGTTAAACTGAAACGCAACATTGCGGGCCGCGCATTGGGCCATGCGCCAGTCGATGATCGAGATCATCTCGCGTCGTCGCGGGTTCTGTGCAGTCAGACGAATTTGTCCTCCAGGCTCGGCTGCGGCTTCAAAAACCGTGACCTCATGGCCGCGCTCTGCAGCGACGCGCGCCGCCTCCAATCCGGCCGGGCCGGCGCCGACAATCACGATTTTCTTGCTGGCATCTGCCGGGGTAATCTCATGCGGCATGGATAGCTCGCGGCCCGTGGCGGCGTTGTGGATGCAAAGAGCATCGCCGGCCTGATAGATACGGTCGAGACAGTAAGTGGCCCCAACACAGGGGCGGATGTCCTCCTCACGGCCCTCTATTATTTTGCGCACGATATGAGGGTCCGCCATATGCGCCCGGGTCATACCGACCATATCCAGCAACCCGGCCTGCACCGCGTGACGGGCAGTGGCAACATCGGCGATCTTGGCCGCATGAAACGTCGGCATGCCGGTTGCCTTTTTCACTTCGCCTGCAAAATCAAGATGCGGCGCGCCTTTCATGCCCTGAACCGGGATCACATCGGTCATGGCGGGATCGGTATGGATGCGGCCCCGGATCACGTTGAGAAAGTCGATTTTACCGGTTGCTGCGAGCCGTTTGGAAATCTCCAACCCTTCTTCAGGGGAGATGCCGCCCTTTTGC
Source organism: Paracoccaceae bacterium (assembly GCA_013214575.1). Taxonomy (GTDB): domain Bacteria; phylum Pseudomonadota; class Alphaproteobacteria; order Rhodobacterales; family Rhodobacteraceae; genus Parasedimentitalea. The sequence continues at coordinate 2,728 of JABSSD010000071.1, forward strand.
GCTTCATCAGCCGTGTAACGCAGGCCCACGATGAACTCACCACCCACGCGCTTGCGAATAGCGTCCACGACATCCATCGGGAAGCGCATGCGGTTCTCCAGCGTGTCGGCGCCATACGGACCGGTCAGATCATTGGTCAGCGGAGACCAGAACTGATCCAGCAGGTGGCCATAGACCTGCAATTCAATACCGTCCATGCCGCCTGCCTGCATGCGCTCTGCCGCGTCTGCAAAATCACCAATGATCCGCTCGATATCCCAGTCTTCGATCAATTTCGGAAAAGCGCGGTGTGCGGGTTCGCGATGTCTGGATGAGGACACTGACGGCAGCCAATGCCCTTTGTTCCAGGTGGTGCGCCGTCCGAGATGGGTCAACTGTATCATCGCAGCGCAGCCGTGCTCATGCACCGCATCTGTCAGGTTCTGAATCCAAGGCACCACGTCGTCGCGATAGGCGAGGATATTGTTGAAAACCGGCGGGCTGTCTTTGCTGACCGCCGCGGACCCTGCCGTCATAACCAGGGCCACACCGGCTTTGGCACGCTCTGCGTGATAGGCCGCGTAGCGCTCCTTTGGCATCCCGTCTTCAGGATAGGCGGGTTCATGGCTGGTTGTCATGATCCGGTTGCGCAGGGTTAGGTGCTTTAGTTGAAATGGCTGAAGCAAAGGGTCGTTTGACATAGGGCATCCTCGGGGGCGTGAACGGAAACACAGACCATGACACATGTGTCAGTTCATGTTTTCTGCAATTGACACATCTGTCAAGTTAAATAGAATTACGCCATGGAAACCGCCCCACAACCCCGCGCACGTGCAACCCGAGACGTCTGGCTTGGCGCTGCCTATGATCTGTTGGTGCAGGATGGCATCGAAGCCGTCAAAATTATGCAGCTCGCGAAGAAACTGAACCTAACCCGAACCGGATTTTACTGGCACTTCAAAGATTTGGCAGAGCTACTCAGTGCGCTTGTCGATATCTGGCAAGACCGCAATACCGGCATCATACTTGAACGCTGCGCTGGTCCTGCGGATAGTCTGTGTGCCGCGTTATTCCATCTGACGGATTGTTGGATTGATCCTGAGCTTTTTGATGCGCCGCTTGACCTGGCAATCCACAACTGGGCCCGAAACGATGCGAAGCTGCAAAAATTGGTGGAGGCCTCGGACGAGGCCCGATTGGACGCAGTTCGGGCAATATTTCTTCGTTTTGGTATGCCGTCTGAAGCCGCGAACTATAGGGCACTGACGACGATCCTGACGCAAAGCGGGTACTACTCGAAACAAGTGGTCGAGACCCGGCTGGATCGCGCACGTGCAGGGTGCCACTATGTTGAGGTTTTTGCAGGCGAACCTCCGACCCAACAGGAGATCGACGACTTTCTAAGTCGTCATCGTGAGGGCAAACCCCAATGATCTCCTTAAAAATTCAACGTTGCCGCAGATTGATAGCCAGCGTTCGCCGGATGCAGGCTATCAATCTGCCCTAACCAACTCAAACTCTTCGCTCCTTATCACCGTCTTCTTGGAGCCATGGGCAAGAGAGGCAGAGGTCCTCTGCTTTGCCATCCGCTGGCTCCTTGATCGTTGGTTCAAAGCTTGCAAATCACACCGACATGCCGAGGGTTTTCAGGTGTTCCATAAGATGGTTGGGCTAAATTCGTTGCGATTTCGTCGTCGTGAAGTGGTCCTGCTTATCCGCGTATTGCGACACCCAAATGCAGATCTATGCTGATTTGCTTGCCGCTTGGTTGCTGGCCTTGCATGCATGCCTTCTGGGGTCCATGTTGCACCTGAACTAAGAGAAGAGGCGCGTAATGTCTGTTAGTGTCACGCGAAAACTCACCACAATTCTTGCGGCCGATGCCGCAGGATTCAGCAGTTCGATGCAAGTTGATGAGCTGGGTACTTATGCCGACCTGCATGCTGCCCGCGATATTTTTGGCAAGCTGATCACGCGTCACGGCGGTCGCATCGTCAACACCGCCGGCGACGGTTTCATTGCCGATTTTCCGTCTACAGTTGAAGCGACACAATGCGCTATCGAAGCACAACTTGAACTGGGCGCCAGTGATGGAAGCCTGAAGTTTAGGATCGGTGTCCATCTCGGGGATGTGATCGTCGACGGAGATGACCTGATTGGCGAAGGCGTGAACCTGGCCGCCCGCCTGCAAAGCATGGCAGAACCCGGCGGCGTGCTGATCTCGCAGCAGGTCTATGACCAGGTTCACAGCAAGCTTACCATCGGGTTTGAATACCTGGGGGAAAAGCGCCCACGCAACCTGTCGGCGGATATTCCGGTTTATCGCATCGCCATGTCCAAGCCGGGCTTGATCAGCCGTTGGAAACAGAAACCAACAGTCGCCGCCCATAGGCCTGACACCGACAAAACCAAAGCCAAAACCTCCGCCCCTCGTCGGCAGCTTCCACTGTCACGCACTGCCATGATCGCAGCCTTTCTTTGCGGCGCGCTTGTATTGATTAACTTGGTCACGGGCGGGTCAATCTGGGCGCATTGGCCCATCTTGGCCGTCGCAACGATCAGCGGGCTAAAGCGGGCCCAGACGCTGATCCCTGCACGTGTCAGCAAAATCGTTCCAGCACAATTGCTGGTGCTCATTGCCGCTCTCACCCTGGTGAATATTTTCAGCTGGAACGGTTTCCTATGGGTGATCTGGCCTGCCGGGGCCTTGCTCATTTACAGCCTGGGCCGCAAATTTCTGTCATCGTCAGAGTAGCCAGGTCACAAAAACAAAGATGCTGGTTCCATCATCCTGAAATGTCAGACCTAGTATGGCCCAAGCCAGGCCGTGATGGGTTATTTTGCTGCGGACGAGGCGGTTGGAGTGTTCTCTCATTTAGGCAAGCTGACGAATTTTGGCCCAAGAGAGAACACTCCACTATACCCCAACCGGGGTCCCACTGCATTCTGAAGAAGCGGGCGCCGTCCTTCGGTTACTCGGCGACGCGGCCAAGGAACTCTTTCATTTCGGCTGCGATCTCATCGCCGTATTCTTCCAGCGCAAAGTGACCAGTGTTGAGGATGTGGAACTCAAGATCGTTGAGGTCCCGTTTGTAGGGGTGGGCACCTTCCTCGGGGAAGATCACGTCATTGCCGCCCCACATCAGCAGAGCTGGGGGTTGGTGCTCGCGAAACAGCGCCTGCCATTTGGGGTATTCACCAACGTTGGTACCGTAGTCCAGGAACATCTCCAGCTGCACCTCTTGGTTGCCCGGGCGATCCAGCAGGTATTGCACATGCCAGAAGTTGTCGGGGCTGATCGAGGTCGGATCCTGGACCCCGTGGGTGAACTGCCATTTGGTGGCGTCCAGCTTTAGAAAGCCCCGCAATGCATCGCCGTTTGCCACCGATGGATCGGCCCAGTAGGCTTTGATCGGGTCCCAGAATTCGCGCAGGCCCTCCTCGTAGGCGTTGCCGTTCTGGATGATGAAACCGCTGACCCGCTCGGGGTTTTGTGCAAACATGCGATAGCCAACCGGGGCGCCGTAATCCATCAGGTAGACGGCGTATTTGTCGACGCCTTTGTGATCCAGCAGCCCGGTCATCAATGCGGCGGTATTGGCAAATGAATACTCATACTCGGCGGCGTCGGGCATGTCCGAGGCGCCAAAGCCAGGATAATCCGGCGCGATGACGTGATAGTCCTCGGCCAACTCGGGGATCAGGTTGCGGAACATATGCGACGAGGTGGGAAAGCCGTGCAGCAGCAGAACGGTTGGCTTAGAGGGGTCCCCCGCCTCGCGGTAGGCGATGTTCAACCCACCAATCTCGGCTGATTTGAACTGGGTGCCTGCGGTCGCCGGGTTCGCCGCATTTGACGCGGCGGGCAGGGCGAGTGCTGCGGCGACAAGGGCCGGGCCTGCAAATTTCAGATTTGAGGGTTTCATGGGGCGTCCTTTCCAAAGGGGATTTTGATTCAGGCGATATTAGCGTTCACGTTTCAATTGGGCGTTTTCGGCTTCCAGCTCACCCAGGCGGTCGCGCAGGGCTGAGAGTTCGGGCTCCAGCTCTTCCAGGGTGAAGCGGCGCGGGATGTGACGGGGGCAGTTCCAGTCAAAGGCCGAGACGGTGATCTTGACGATGCGTTCGACAATTTCCTTGCCGCTGTGCAACTGGGCCAGCAGGTCTGGGTCTTCCTCGGGGTCGATAAACTCGACCTCGCCCCACAGCTTCAATCGCCGCTGGTTGGGGTAGTCCATCGCGATGATCGAGATGCGGTTGGAATGGGCCAAATTGCCGGTGCTGATATACTGGCGATTGCCGCGGTAATCGGCATAGGCGATGGTTTTCTCGTCCAGGATTTTGACAAAACCCGGCGTGCCACCGCGAAACTGTACATAGGGCCAGCCGGTTTCCGAAGTGCTGGCCTGAAAGAAGCCGTCACGGTCGGTCAGGAACGCCGCCTCTTCTGGCCCGATCCGGTCGCCGCCCCAGCGCTCATCCGACAGGAATTTGCCATAGGTCTTGGCGGACCCGCGCCGGTCCTGTTCAGCCCGAACGGAGGGAGTAAAAGCGATATCTGCAAATGCGAGTGCCATCTGCCGTCTCCTTTTTAAGGTTTAAAGTCCAAGATCACTGAGGCCGGGGTGATCCGCAGGCCGGATCCCTTGTGGCCAGTGAAACAGCCGCTCATCTGCGGTGATTTTCAGATCATTGATGCTGGCAATGCGGCGGGACATGCGGCCATCAGCGGCAAATTCCCAGTTCTCATTGCCGTAGGAGCGGGTCCAATTTCCCTCGTGGTCGCAGCTCTCATAGGCAAAACGAGCGGCGATGCGGTTTCCAGCGGTGGCCCAAAGCTCTTTGATCAGGCGATACTCGGCCTCAGACGCCCATTTGCGGGTCAGAAAAGCGTGAATTTCGGCATGGCCGGTCAGAAATTCAGCCCGATTGCGCCATTGGCTGGTCTCGGTATAGGCCTGTGTCACCGTGTCAGGGTTGCGACTGTTCCAGGCGTTTTCGGCCATGCGCACTTTTTGGCGGGCCGAGGCGTCATCAAAGGGCGGCAGCGGTGGGCGGGTCATTGTTTTCTCCATTTGTAGGATCGCACCCCGGCAATCAGGCAGGGGTAAGCCGGGGCGCGAAGGGCCAGCTGCGGTCAGTTGACGGCAGCCAACATGGCTGTGGTCACGGTTTTGGTGTCAGCCACATCACTGGCGATCATGCGGAAGTTGGTCATTGCAGCGGCGTAGCCATCCAGGCCGGGCAGTTGAGCGGCAGCAGTGGCGTCGCTGACCACCATCACCTCAAACCCTTGTTCCTGCAGTTCCCGCATGTGGGATTCGGTGCACAGATTTGCCGACATTCCAGCGATGATCACCTTGTCGATGCCCTGTTTGCGCATCTGCAGAACCAGATCGTTGGTTTCCGGGCCGAACACTTTGTGCGGGCTGGTGACAACAGTGTGGCCATCGTTGATGTAGGGTTTGTAGCGCGCCAGCCAGTCGGCCCCCGAGCCTTCAAATTCTGCCGTATCCAGCGCGCCCTTGCGGTCAAACATGCCAATTGCGTGCATCAGCTTTTCCAGCGTGCCTTCGAACTTCCAGCCGTGGTCATGCGGGTAATAGTAGTGCGGCGAGACAAACACCGGCATGCCAGTTTGCTGGGCAGTGGCAAACAGCGCCTCAATATGTTCGACGGTGCCGTTTTCGGTGACGTTTTTGCCAACAACACCCCAGGCCACGCCATCGGGATGCAGGAAATCATTTTGCGGGTCGGTGACCAGCAGTGCGGTATTTCCGGCGGTGATCTCAAAGCCCGGATGCGGCAGGCCGTCGTCGGCCTTGGCCAGTCCACCCAGACCAATGGCTGCGACAAGAACAATGGGGGACAGGGTGGAGTGAAGCGACGAAAGCAGACGTGTCATGGTAAATACCTTTTATGAGAACGAGATGGAGTGTGTACTGATCGGTAACGTTTGTGGGGCCATAAGTGTACCGAACGGTTACATTTGTCAACTGGTCACGTTGAGAGTTTTCAGAGGAACTGCGTGATGTTTCGGTAAGGCACTGTAATCAAATATGAAAAATTTATCATTTGAAGGTGCCTGCAATGCGTATTAAGTACTGATCTGTAACAATAAGGATCGAATCATGCGCCCAAACAAACGGGACGAGATCGTACGCAAAGCGTTAGAGGTGTTTTACCACAACGGATTTCACGCCACTGGTATGGACCTGCTGGTCAAGGAAACCGGCATTTCCAAGACCTCGATGTATCGGCATTTCCGCACCAAGGAAGACATCATCCTGGCTACTCTGCGACTGCGCGACGAGAATTTCCGCAACTGGCTATACCGCCGGATCGAAGCCATGGCCGATACTCCCAAGGAGCAGCTTCTGGCGGTGTTTGATGCGCTGGAGGAGTGGTTTGCCAAGCCCGAGTTTCGAGGCTGCATGTTCATCAAGGCCAGCGCCGAGTTCCAGGAATCCGACCATCCGATCCACGCTCAGTCTGCCGAGCACAAACGCCTGCTGGGCGATCATTTTCTGAAAATCGCCCGATTCGTCATTGCGCGCGACCCCGAGGAACTGACCCGGCAACTGATGATCCTGAAAGAAGGAGCCATCATCATGGCGGTCATGGGCCACAGCGATAATCCAGCCCGGGATGCCAAGTCCGCGGCTGAGACGTTGATTGCAGCCCACTCCGGTTAGTCCGGTGCTTTGGGGCACTGGACCGCCTATCCAGACATCAAACCTGCTCTATTGGTCGGATCGTTTTCAATATCGGATCTTGAGACGTTTCATAGCAACGCCTCGGCCACCGGCCATCAGGCTGGTGATCTTGCCGTTTTTGGTGATCAGATCAACGGTGATGAGGCTCGGTGATGCCGGTTCCATGAAATGGCCTTGTTCAATAGTGATCTGCGGTTTGCGTAGGCCAAGCACATCATGCAAATAACAAGCCAGCGGCCCAGCCGCCGTGCCGGTGGCCGATTCTTCGTCAATGCCATAGCGCGGCGCGAACATGCGGGTTGTTGCAGCCTTGCGGGTGAACTTTGGATCCGTGGTGAAAACATAATAGCCGATTAGATCCAGGCTCTCGCTGATCCGGTTTATCGCCGCGAGATCGGGCCGGATCTGGCGCAGCGTCTCGGCATTTGCAACACCGATAATGACAAAACTATTGCCGGTATTGACCAGGGTCGGCGGGCTCCCTGGGGCGAGGTCTGACAGTGTCAGGCCCAGCGAGTTGAGCACATCGTCCTGGGAAACAGCTTCAGCGGCCCAAGCCTCCGGGTTGCGATAGCTGGGTGCCAGTTGCTCCATATATGCGGCACCGTCCTTGATGATGATTTTCCTGGGGCCATCCACGGTTTCTTTCGATGTCTCGCCCTCGGCCACCCGACCCAGCGCCGAGAGATAAGAGAAGGTTGCGATGGTGGCGTGGCCGCAATGGGCAATTCGGCGGTTTGGCGTGAAGAAATCCAGCTTAAAGCCTGCGGTCTCGGACTGCGAAACAAAGGCCGTTTCGGATAGGCCGATTTTTCCGGCAATCGCCAGCATATCTTTTTCGCTGAGGTCGTCGGCGTCCAGAACAACACCGGCGGGGTTGCCGCCGATGCCTGTAGTTGCCCCGCCTTTTGCATTCGGTGCTACAAACCCATTCACGATCTGCGCGGAGACTTCATGAATTTCATGCGGCATGTTCAACTCCGATACCAAGGGCCCTTATTCGCCGGCGAGTGCGACGACTGGTGCCAATTTAGCTGCGACCCGGTAAGGCGTAAACGTCTTGTCCAGGTCGTGGTGGAAGATGTGGTTCGAGATATTGCTAAAGGTCTTTACTGCGACCGGCATTCCCACATCCAGGATCTGCTTCTCGCTGAAACCAGACGCGACAAAGGCGGCGGCCTCGGCTTTGGTGATCATCCCACGCGACGCGAAGACCCGGGCGGTAAAGGTCGCGAGCGCGGCGAAAGCCCAAGGCGTTACATTCTTCTTATTCGGATCACGCCGTGAGCCTGATAATAAATTGCTTCCTATTGGGATTAATACACGCAACAGAGGAGCATGACTATTCTTGCCTTTCTTCGTGACAACGCGCGCTGGCTCAGCGCCGGGATGCTGCTGACCTTTCTCAGCAGCTTCGGGCAGACGTATTTCATTTCGATCTTCGCTGGAGAAATTCGCGAAGTGTTTCAAATCTCACATGGTCAATGGGGCGGCATCTATGCTGTTGGCACCACCGCATCAGCCGCCGTCATGGTTTGGGCGGGGGGGCTGACCGATCATTTTCGCGTGCGCTCTCTTGGGGTCGTGTTTCTGGTGATGCTGGCGGTTGCCTGCCTTTTGATGGCGCTCAATCCGGTGTGGTGGCTCTTGCCTGTGATTATTTTCTGCCTGCGGTTCACCGGCCAGGGCATGACCACTCATATTGCCTTAGTCGCGATGTCGCGGTGGTTCATCGCGACACGAGGCAAGGCCTTGTCTATTGCCTCGCTTGGGTTCGCCCTGGGCCAGGCTCTGCTGCCGCTGGTTTTTGTCGCTCTCCTGTCGATCTATGACTGGCGCCTGCTTTGGGGGGTTGCCGCCTTCCTCGCTGTGAGCGGTGTTCCCCTATTATTGATGCTTCTACGCGAAGAACGCACGCCACACTCAATGGCGCAATCTGACCAGTCTCTGGGCATGCAATCCATGCACTGGACCCGCAATCAGACGTTTCGCCACCCGCTCTTTTGGTTCATGGTGCCGGCCCTCTTGGGTCCTGGGGCCTTCAGCACCGCGTTTTTCTTCCACCAAGTACATTTCGCGGGCATCAAACAGATGACCCATGTTGAACTGGTGGCAATGTTCCCCTTCTACATCATGGTCGGCATCGTTGTGATGGTTCTGACAGGCTGGGCGTTGGACAAAATCGGGACACCCCGGCTGATCCCTTGGAGCCAGCTGCCCATGGTGGCGGCCTTCATCACCTTTGCATATGCCGATAGCTATTCGACGATGCTGCTCGGCTTCTTCTTTCTGGCGGTGACCACTGGGGCCAACTCTATCCTGCCCAATGCCTTTTGGGCTGAGTTCTTCGGCACACGACATCTTGGCTCGATTAAGGCGATGGCGGCGGCGGTCATGGTGCTGGGCTCAGCCATCGGGCCCGGTATCACGGGGCTGGGCATTGACCTTGGGGTAGGGATTGAAACCCAGTATCTCTGGGTCGCGGTCTATTTCGTATTTGCCACTTTCATGATGATGGTCGGTGTCGCGCAGTATCGTTTGGTTTTGAGATAAGAGAACGCCGTTCGGGTATGCCCAGAACCTACTGCACCCGCCATTAAAATCCGTTTTCCTCTTCTTAGCTTTGAGCCAAGTCTCCATGTTTCCAACTTTGTGCGTCATGATGACTGTTGTCATCTGAATGCGCCTCTAAACCGACATTCCCTAAGTGGAGCGCCAGCCGGCCTGACGGCGTAACCGAGTTGGAAGTAACACCGGGATGAGTTCTTGGTGAAGATCAATGGCCATTTTGTCTCCGGTGATCACAGGCCGTAACACCTGATTATATTGCCAACTTGTGGGCTTTATTGACGGCCCGAGTTGACACCTATTGACCAATGGTGAGAATGGCTGATGTAGATATATTGAGCAATTCTAGCTGGCAATTTTCGGAATATTTTTCAGGAGACGGTTATGAAGACACGATCCAGGATCCCTATAGGGCTTTTTTCCCGACTATGCGCATTGGCATGTGCGAGTGTGATCGCAACCCAGGTTTCGGCTGAGACTGAGAAACCCAACTTTCTAATCATCTGGGGCGACGATATCGGCTGGATGAATACCAGCGCCTATAACCGGGGCATGATGGGCTATCGCACGCCCAATATCGACCGGATCGCCAGCGAGGGCGCGCTGTTCACCGACTGGTATGGGCAGCAAAGCTGTACCGCTGGTCGTTCGGCCTTCGTCACCGGCCAGAGCCCGTTTCGAACCGGCCTGTTGAAAGTCGGCCTCCCGGGAGCCCAGGAAGGGCTGTCTGAGCAAGATCCAACCGTAGCAGGCCTGTTGAAGAACCACGGCTACATGACCGCGCAGTATGGTAAAAACCATCTTGGCGACCTGGATAGGCACCTGCCCACCAACCACGGTTTTGACGAATTTTTTGGCAACCTTTATCACCTCAATGCCGAGGAAGAGCCCGAGCATGAGGATTATCCGAAGGATCCTGCTTTCCGCGAGCAATTCGGCCCTCGCGGCGTCATTAAGTCTTCTGCTGACGGTCAGATCGAGGATACCGGGCCGCTGACTCGAAAGCGGATGGAAACTATCGATGACGAGGTGACCGCCGGCGCCATCGACTTCATGGAGCGCGCCGTAGCAGCGAACAAGCCGTTCTTCTTGTGGTACAATAGCACCCGAATGCATGTTATTACCCGGCTGAAAGAAGAGTCTCAGGGCGTGACCGGACTTGGCATTTATGCCGACGGAATGGCCGAGCATGATCTCCATGTTGGCCAGCTGCTCGACAAGGTCGACGAGCTGGGGGTCGCTGACAACACGATTATCATGTATTCCTCGGACAACGGTGCCGAAGTCTTCACTTGGCCAGATGGTGGCATGACCCCGTTCCGAAACGAGAAAAACTCGAACTGGGAAGGCGGCTATCGCGTTCCGACTATGATCAAGTGGCCTGGCGTGATCGAGCCCGGTTCGGTCTATAATGATATCTTCTCTCACGAAGACATGCTGCCGACTATCATGGCGGCTGTTGGCGAAGACGATATCAAGGAAAAGCTCCTGAACGGCCACTCGGCAATTGGACGCGACTACAAGGTCCATCTCGATGGGTACAACATGCTGCCCTATTTCAAGGGTGAGGTTGAAGAAGGCCCGCGCAAGGAGTTCTTCTATTGGACTGATGACGGTGATCTGGCAAACCTGCGTTATGGCCGCTGGAAAATGGTCTTCCTTGAGCAGCGCGCGCATGGGTTTGACGTGTGGCAGGAACCCTTTGTGGAACTTCGCGTGCCCAAGCTGTTTGACCTATTGGGCGACCCGTTCGAGCGTGCGGATCACGAGTCCGCGAATTACGACATGTGGCGTTTTGAGCGTGTGTTCCTGATCTTGCCGGCCGTGGCCTATGTCTCGCGACATCTTGCCACTTACGTCGACTTCCCGCCGCGTCAGAAACCCGGAAGCTTCAATCTTGGTGCCGTGCTCGACAAACTGAGCAGTAACACCACATCGAACTAAGTGAAGCCTGAGACTGGCGGGCCATATTGCCTGCCGGTCTCACCTATTGGACTATCTATAGCCTTTTTCGAATATGTGCCTGACAATTTGGCAAAGTGGCTCGGGCAATAGAAGGCTGAGATAGATCTGTTGGCTCGGGTCCCAATTTCAAATGCTCAGCGAGTTATGAAGGACTATCCGGTCATGTTGCCATCAACCATTTCCCGCGCCTTGGTCGGTGCTTCGCTACTGTTCGGTTCCGCCGGATGGGTCTCGGCAGAACTGCGCAACGAACCGCCGCGCCTTGTCCTGCAGATCACCGTGGATCAATTGCGGGGGGATCTTATTGGTCGCTATGGCAAGGGTTTTGGAGAAGGTGGGTTTAACTATTTGCTGGAAAATGGCGTGGTTTTCACCAATGCCCATCATCGCCATGCCAATACCGAAACAATTGTTGGACATACTACTCTGGCAACCGGAACTGATCCTGCCATTCACGGCATGATCGCCAACCTGTGGTTCGACAGGAAAACCGGAACAGAGTTTTACAATGTGCAAGACGCTGATTTTCCATTAGTCGGGGCTGAGGGTGTTGACCAATCCGCTGAGGTCGACCCGACGCAACGTGCGGCGACGACCGATGGCCGTTCGCCCCGCAACATCCTGACCTCAACCATAGGGGACGAGATCGCGTTGCATTTCGGGCCCAAGGCCAAGATTTTTGGTGTTTCGGTCAAGGATCGGGGGGCCATTTCAATGGCCGGCCACGTCGGCGACGCCTACTGGTTCTCGAAGTCCGAAGGTCGTTTTGTAACCAGCACTTTCTACCGGCAGGAGTACCCGGCCTGGATGGCTGACTGGGAGACAAAGAGCTTGGTCGCGTCTTATGCCGATACCGACTGGACCCTGCTTTTGGATCCCCAAAACTATACTTTTATTGATCGCGATGTCCAAGATTGGGAAACAGATTTCCCCGGCTGGGGGCAGGTATTTCCGCATAGCTACGGATCCGCGGGTAGCAAATATTTCACGACGTTGTTGACACTTAGCCCGGCCGGAGATGAAATCACTGCCGATTTTGCCAAGACCCTTCTTGACGCGGAGAGCCTTGGACAAGATAGCGTGCCAGACTATCTCTCTGTAAGCCTGTCTTCGACGGATTATATCGGCCATATTTTCGGCCCGTCGAGCCTTGAGGCCGAAGATAATCTCAAACGGTTGGATCGTACCATTGCCGATCTTCTGGCCCATGTGGACGCCAAGGTTGGGCTCGACAAAACGCTGGTCGTGCTCTCGGCTGATCACGGCGCGCCAGAAGCGCCTGGGTATCTCAAGACACTGGGGATCGAAGCCCAGAATTTCAATTTTTTAACCGTCAATGTCCAGCCGGGGCTGGCCCGACTCAAGGAGAAATTCGGTCTGGCCGACGCGCTCATTGACAGTTTTACCAACCCTTATGTGTACTTGAACCAAGACGCGATCCTCGAGATGGGTTTGGAGCTGGCCGAAGTGGAGGCTTCTGTGGCCGAAGAACTGCAAAAACTGCCGGGTATCGCATATGCGGTTGGCAGTCACGCGCTGCGGACCGGCGCAGTGCCGGACACGCAGATCACCCGTGCAGTGCTGGCAAATTTTCACCCGGATCGGTCTGGAGACATCTATGTTGTTTTTGAGCCGCATTGGTTTGTCGCTGACTTTGATGGGTTGAGCGTCGCCTCCGCGCATGGCTCACCATGGGCCTATGACACCTTTGTTCCGATTGTTTTTGTTGGCCCCGGTATCAAACCGGATCAGATTGCACGGAAAGTTCATACCGTAGACGTGGCACCGACGATTGCTGCTTTTCTTGGAACCAAATCGCCCAGTGGTGCCGTCGGCTCGCTGCTTGTAGAAGTTTTTGATAAGGGACGCTTACACCCATGACCACCACTCAGGCACGTGCCGACATCGAAGAATTGATCACCCGGATGGGCCAGTCAATCATCGGGCAGAGCGAAGTCGTAGAGCGACTGGTGATCGGACTTCTCGCCAATGGCAATCTCTTGATCGAGGGCCTGCCCGGGCTGGCCAAGACGCGCGCGGTCAAGGCACTGGCCAAAAATCTCGAATGTGATTTCAGCCGGATCCAGTTCACACCGGATCTTTTGCCGTCCGATGTCACTGGGACCGAAATCTATTATCAGACCGACAAAGGCTCTGAATTCCGGTTTAAACAAGGCCCGATCTTTGCAAATATCGTCTTGGCAGACGAGATCAACCGCGCCCCGGCCAAGGTCCAGGCGGCGCTTCTTGAAGCGATGGAAGAGCGGCAAGTCACCGTCGCCGGAACCACTCATAAGATGCCGCCTTTGTTCATGGTCATGGCCACTCAGAACCCAATCGAGCAGGAAGGCACCTATCCACTGCCCGAGGCACAAATGGACCGTTTCCTGATGCATGTGGTGATTACCTATCCGCCGGTCGAGGACGAGGTAAAGGTTATCCACCTTGTGCGCAGAGAAGAGGCCGCTGCCAACGCGCCCAAGGATAAAACGCCCAAGGAAGCGATCCCGGCCATTCCGCAAGATTCGGTGTTTCAGGCCCGCCGGGAAATCGTAGACATTCATGCCTCTGACTCAATCGAGCGCTACATGGTAGATCTCGTACATGCGACCCGCGTGCCGCAGCAGTTCGGCCCCGACCTTGGGCGCTGGATCGAGATCGGGGCCAGCCCGCGTGCATCTCTGGCACTGGATAAATGCAGCCGCACGCATGCCTGGCTGAATGGCCGGGACTATGTAGATCCAATCGATGTGCGCGCCATTGCCGCCAATGTATTGCGCCACCGGCTACGGCTTAGCTATGAGGCGCAGGGCGAAGGAGTGACGCCAGACAGGGTGATTGAGGAAATAATCGCGCAGGTCGCGCTGACCTGAGGACCAGCTGATGTATGACAAAGCCGCCCGAATACGCACCGGCACGCTGCCACCCGCCCGCGAGGCGCCTGACGCGGCGGACCCACGCGTGTCCGTTGACTTGGCTCATTTACGGAAACTGGAAGGCCACGCCAAATCCCTTAACTTCCTGCCGCGTCAACCGAGCCGCAGTGCGCTCAATGGTCGTTATGCCTCGCGGATGCGCGGACGCGGGTTGAACTTCGAAGAACTGCGCGAGTATTTACCGTCTGATGATGTCCGGTCGATCGACTGGAAAGTCACGGCGCGGACCGGAAAGCCCTATGTGCGTGTCTTCACCGAGGAACGTGACCGCCCGACCCTGATCGTGGTCGATCAACGTATGTCCATGTTCTTTGGCTCGGTTCTGAACATGAAATCAGTGACGGCCGCGGAATGCGCCGCTCTGGCCGCATTTCGCATCCTGGATCAAGGAGACCGGGTTGGTGGCATAGTGTTTGGCGACGAAACCATCGCTGAAATTCGCCCACAGCGCAGCCGCGCCGCGCTCAATCGCTTTCTGACCGCGATTGCCGATGCCAACAGTCAGTTGCGGGCCGACGCGCCCAATGTCGCGCCAGTGGGGCTGGATCGCGTGTTGAAATCGGTATCCCGCATCGCGCCACGCAACCACCTGATCCTTGTGTTCTCCGATTTCGATGTGATCACCGACCTAACTCGGAAACTGGTCAGGGGTCTGTCTCGTCACAATGATCTGGTGCTGGGGTTGGTGTCCGACCCGATGGCCGATGACCTGCCCGAAGATCTGCATTTGGTCATTTCCGATGGCCAGTTTCAGGCCGAGATCCACACAGGCAACAAGACGGTGCACCGCGACCTGCGCGAGATGTCCCAGGGGCGGCTGGCCGAAGTTCTGGATTGGCAGCGTACTCTGGGCGTGCCGGTTCTGCCACTCTCCTCTGCCGAAGACAGTCTGACCCAGATGCGGCGTCTGATGGGGCTTGGTCCGAGATGACAGAGGACGCCACGACAGAGCCGGTCAACCTTGTAGATCTGATCGAACAACTGGTGTCGCCCAGTGAACCGCCAGCCATTTCGATGGTGCCGCAGACCGCAGGCTGGATAGTGCTCGCTGTGGCTTTGGCTTCAATCGCGGGGCTGTCGCTTTGGCGTTGGCACCGCCACCATAAAGCGAATGCTTATCGTCGTGCGGCGCTGGCCGAGCTGGATCGGGCTGGCTCTGACCCGGTCGCGATTGCTGAAATCCTCCGAAGGACAGCGCTGGCGGCCTATCCCCGAACCGAGGTAGCCGCTCTTTGCGGTGCGGACTGGCTTGGGTTTCTCGATGCAACGGTGGGCGGAACAGGTTTTCGCGAAGGGCAGGGGCGGATCGTTGCCGAAGCCCCCTATCAGCCTGGATTGGGCGGCTCGGAGGCTCTGCGCGACATGGCGACCCGATGGATCCGTCACCATCGCCGCGAGGCCTTGTCATGATCTCGCTTGTATTTCCTTGGGCACTGATTGCACTGCCATTGCCATGGGTGATGTGGCGCTTTCTGCCGCCACACCGGCAACAGGTGCCGGCAGTGCGCTTTCCGTTCTTTCGCCGCATAGTTTCCGTAGCCGAAGCCAAATCAGGCCCCGGTGCTGTCATTCTGCGCCGGAACCGGGTCCAGATTATCACCGCCATCGCGATCTGGATCCTGCTGGTCCTCGCACTCGCCCGCCCGGAACAGCTGGGCCCGCCCATTGAGATCACGCGCTCGGCACGGGATGTTGTGCTGGCCATCGACATTTCGGGTTCGATGGACATCGTCGATTTTGCCACCCCCGACGGCGGTCGCATCCAGAGACTGGCCGCGGTGCGTCAAGTGGTACGCGATTTTGTCGCCGAGCGGGACGGCGACCGCATTGCCCTGATCGTCTTTGGCACCCAGGCCTATCTGCAGGCGCCGCTGACCGAGGACCTGGCCACCATCATCGACCTGGTGGACCAGACAGAAGTCGGCATGGCCGGTCCGCACACGGCAATTGGCGATGCCATCGGCCTTGCCATCCGCACCTTTGAGTCGAGCGACGTCGAACAACGTCTGATGATCCTGCTGTCGGACGGCGCTGACACAGGCAGCCGCATGAGCCCGGTGAACGCCGCAGAAATTGCTCGGTCGCGCGGTGTCGAAATCCACACGATTGCGGTTGGTGATCCAGAAGCTGGCGGGGACAATCGCGTTGATACGCGTGCTCTGGCGGAGATATCCAGCCGCACGGGGGGGATAAGCTTTTTTGCTTCGGACGTTTTGGGGCTGAGCGAGACCTATGCAAGGATAGATGAAATGGTGCCGCGTCTGGTCGAACAGCTGTCCTATCGCCCGCGCACCCCCTTGGCGCAGTATTGCCTTGGGCTGGCGGCGCTTTTAGGCGTCTTTTCGCTGTCGCTTCTAAGTGGCCGCAAGGCGTGGAGAGCGCGGCAATGAGCGATCTATTCATCACCGATCTCATGCTAGGTTTTGAAGCCTTCCACCTGCTGCGGCCCCTGTGGCTTTTGCTGTTGGTGCCGGTGGCTGGGCTGTGGTGGTTCAATCGGCGCGCCGCGACCCGGATAAACTTGCCAGTCGGCGGATTGGCACCGCATCTGCGGGCGGCGTTGACACTGGGCGGGCAGTCCCGAAACCGTATCCTGCCGATCGACACCGTCGCACTGGCATTGATGCTGGTCACAATCGGCGCGTCGGGGCCAGTTTGGACGCGGCAGGTCGACCCCTTTCTGGCCCAGACCGGGCCGTTGGTTGTGGTTCTGAAGGTCACGCCCTCGATGACCGGCACCGACATTGCCCCCACCCGGCTGGAACGGGCGCAATACAAGATCCGCGACCTGCTGGACCTGCGGGCTGGTGCCCGCACCGCTTTGGTGGCCTATGCCGGGTCTGCCCATCGGGTTCTGCCCTTCACTGAGGACGCACAGGTGATGGTGCCTTATCTTGACGGGCTCGCGCCCGAGGTCATGCCCCAAGCCGGCGCCAATGCCACAAAGGCACTGCAAATAGCCTCTGATCTCTTGGCGGCCGAGGAGACGCCCGGCGGCATCCTGTTTGTCCTCGACAGTCTTGATCTACAGGGTGCCAGGGCCCTGAATGCGGCGGCGACCAATGCGATTACCGTGCTGGCCATGCTGCCCGAAGGGCAGGCCGATCGCGGGCTGGATCAGTTGCGCAATGTAGCGGTTGTCAGGGTCAGCGCGGACAATGCCGATATTGCGCGCATCGACCGGATCCTGAATGTGGATTACCGGCGGGCGCTGTTGGAGAACGGCAATCAGCCGTGGGAGGATCGCGGTTGGTGGCTGGCTCTGCCCGCCGCACTGCTCTGTCTGATCTGGTATCGTCAGGGCTGGACGATGCGTTGGGCCGCGATCCTGTTGGGGCTGGGATTGACGTTAGCACCGCCCGGAATGGCGCGTGCCGACGGGATCGCCGACTGGTTCCTGACGCCGGATCAGCAGGGCATGCGCGCCTACCAGAACAACGATTTCTTCCGTGCAGCCGAATTGTTCCAGGATCCGATGTGGCGGGGGCATGCGCTCTATCGCTCGGGGCAGTATGTGGAGGCGATTGAGCTGCTGCTCCGGCAGGAAGCTCCCGACGCGTCGTTCACCAAGGGCCTCGCCCATATCAAAAATCGGCAGTACCGCGACGGGGTGCGGGCCTTTGAGACCACCTTGCAACGCGACCCCGACTTTCCGGGTGCGGCGCAGAACCTGAAGGTGGCGCAAGAGATCGTGGAGTATATCGAAGCGGCCCGTGAAGCCTCTGATACCGGGGAAGAAACCGGAATTGGCGCCGATGACGTGGTCTATGATAACGAGGCCAATCGCGGCGCCGACACCGAGACGGACCGCCAACCGCGGGGCGATAAAGCCATCCTGACCACCGAGCAATGGATGAATACCGTCGATACCCGCACCAGTGACTTTCTGCGCCTGCGGTTTCAAATCGAAGCGGCGAGGTCATCGCCATGACATTTATCCGACGTTCCCTTGTTTTCGTGGTGCTCTGTCTTCTGGCTGGCGCGGCGGCCACGCAAGAATTCCTCGGCCCCAGGCTCACGGTCACCTTCGATGAGACCGAGACCATTCCGGGGCAACCGCTCAGCCTGCGGATCACCGTGCTGGTGCCCACCTGGATGACCAAACCCGTCGTATTCCCCAGTCTCGAAGGCCCGAACCTCATTGTGCGCCTGCCCGCGCGCGCCACCACTCCGGTCAGCGAAGGCATTGGCGGTGACCGCTGGTCAGGCGTGTCGCGTCACTTCCGCATCACGCCGATGGTGCCGGGTCGTTTTTATATTCCGCCGCAAGAGTTGATTGTGACCTGGGTCGACCCGCAAACCAATCAGCCCCGACGGGATGTCATTGCGATGGATGGGGTTTCCCTGACCGGCGCCCTGCCAGACGGTGCCAAGGGGCTTGATCCGTTCATCGCCGCCGAGCAGATCACCCTCAGCCAGACGCTCAGCGGTACCGAGGCTCCGCTGCGCCCTGGTGACAGTATCACGCGCACAGTCACTGCCAGCGTCAAAGGCACAGCGCCGATGTTCCTGCCTCACTTACTTGACTTTGAACCACTCGAGGGCATCGCTCAGTATCCTGCGGAACCGATCCTGACCGAAGAAACGCAACGCGGCGAAATCACTGGCAGCCGCATCGAAACCGTCACCTACCTTGCCCAAAGCGGTGGCGACGGCGCTGCCGGTTCCGTTACTCTCGACTGGTTCAACCTGAAAACCGGCAAGGTCGAAACCGCTTCAGTGGACGGGTTTTTGCTGACAGTTGATGCCCCCTTGGCACATAGGCCTTCGGAAGTGTCGTTGAGGGATTTGGGACTAGCAGGCGCGGCGCTGCTGGCGCTGGTGCTGATCGCCCTATTTGCTGGTCGCCCACTTTGGGCGCGATGGTCCCAGGCCCGGGCCGCGCGGCACCGACGTTATCTTGCCTCGCCAACATGGGCGCGCAAACAGGTCGAGCAGGCGGTGCGCCAACGCGATCTTGATGGCGCCTTGCGCGCCCTGGACGTCTGGGCGAAACGGCTGCCACAAGACGATCCGCGAAACGATCCCTCGCTTCATGCGGCATTGACCGCACTTGGTGCTGCCCGCTACGGTCACGGTTCCGCCTTAGAGGTAGGCGGGTGGCACAAAATGGAGGCAGCTCTTGGCGCGCTCGCCAAAACTGGTTCCAAAAAGCAGCGAAAACAAACACTCCCCCCCCTCAACCCGGCTGTCACCCGGTAACCCAACCGCCGACGCCCATCTGGAGCAATTGATGATCCGCCTGCTAACAATCCTCTTCGCTTTCTCGACGTATCTTTCCTTGCCAGCCTTGGCCCAACAATCCGCAACAGATGATGCGGCTTATGTTGGCTCGCAGGTCTGTGCTGGTTGCCATGATGGGATTAACGCCAAATGGTCTGGGTCACATCATGCCTTGGCTTGGACTGCGCCTTCGGAAGAGACCATTGTCGCGGATTTCAACAACACCTCGTTGTTGCATGACGGCGTTTTGACCGATTTTTCACGTGACGGAGACAGCTATAAGATCGACGTGACTGAGGCGGATGGAACCAAGAAGGCCTTTGTCGTGCATTCCGTCGCCGGGATCGAACCGCTGCAACAATACATCATTGAGACCGAGCCGGGGCAGTTGCAAAGCTTCGATATTGTCTGGGATACGGTCGAAAAACGCTGGTTCCACCTCTACCCTGACCAGAAACTGCCGCCGGAGGATGGATTGCACTGGACCGGCCCGTACAAAAACTGGAATGGGCGCTGCGCTGAATGCCACGCTACCGGATTTGAGAAGAACTTTGACGCCGCTGCGCAGACATACGCATCCACTCAGGCCGAAATTGGCGTCGGTTGCGAGGCCTGCCACGGACCGGGATCGCGCCATGTAAGCTGGGCCGATGGCAATGCTTCGACCCCCAGCGCGCCCCCCACCGGATATGGCTTTTCGATGGATTTTGCCAACGCCGGAACCGAGGCTACTATCCAGCAATGCGCCGGCTGCCACGCTCGGCGCGAACCGCTAAGTGATGGCAACCCTGTGCCGGGCACGGCATTCGGTGACGCCTATACGCTGGCGCTGCTGCGCCCCGGCCTCTATCACGCCGACGGCCAAATCCAGGACGAGGTCTATGTCTATGGCTCGTTCCTGCAATCAAAGATGTATGCCAAGGGAGTCGGCTGCCTGAATTGTCACGACGCGCACACGGCCAATCTAAAGGCAGAAGGCAACGCGCTCTGCAGTCAGTGCCATTCCCCCGCTGGCAACCCGGATTTCCCGAGTCTGCCCCTTAAGGTTTACGACGATCCCTCGCACCATTTCCATGACCCCGAAAGCGAAGGGGCTCAGTGCACAAACTGTCATATGGTCGAACGCGTCTATATGGGGGTTGATGGTCGGCGCGATCACAGTTTCCGCATTCCAAGGCCAGATCTCGCCGATCAAACTGGCAGCCCTTCCGCTTGTGCCGACTGCCATGGTGATCAAGATCCATCCTGGGCATCTGCCGAGATTGCCAAACGCCACCCCGAGGCTGCCAATCGCGAACCTCATTATGGCGCAATACTGGCGCAGGGCCGCGCCGATCCAGTTGGGGCACAGATAGATTTGGCCGGACTTGCCCAAAGCGCAGACCATGCGGGGCTGGTACGCGCGACGGCACTTTGGCTGCTGTCGCAGGGCGCGGACGAAGAGATGACCGAGCGGGTTGCGCCGCTGCTCGAGGACCAAGACCCCCTGGTCAGGGCCGCCGCGATCGGGGTGCAGGCGCGCGCCAATCCGCAGGCCAAGGTCCAGCGTATCGTGGGATTGCTGGAAGACCCCGTCAGGATGGTTCGCATCGCGGCAGCCAAGTCCATGCTCAACGCGCCGATTGCACGCCTGCCAGCGCGCATCGCGGAACAGATGCGCAGCGCGATGGGCGAATGGCAATTGTCTCTGGCGTCCCGCATCGACTTTCCGGAAACACATATGGTGCTTGGCGGTATGGCCTTGACCATGCGCAATATTCCCGCAGCCGAAGGCGCTTTTCGCGAGGTGGTCCGGCTTGATCCGCAACACGTGGAAGCTTGGGTCATGCTGACCAGGATTGCCGCCGCAATGGACGGAGAAGACGCCACCCGTGCGGTGTTGGCCGAGGCGCTGAAAAGCGTTCCAGGCAATGAGACGCTGCTTTCACTAAGGCGCAGCATCCCCGACGATTGAAACTGTTTATGTCTGGACCGCACTGGGTTTGCCGGACGCTGATTGAACTCCGGTACACGCCTTTGCAATCCCGGAAGGCGGCATCCCTCTCGAGATAATATAGCCCCTTGGCATTCGAAAGAAGGGCCGCCTAAATGGGAGGGGATACCTGAACCCAAACAGGAATTTTTCATCTGGGTGGCTTGATAGTCGCTATCGAGTACCAAGCCGATAAGCTGAAAGAATGATCCGGAGGATATTAAGATGACATGTGACCGACCAACCTTGCAGATGTCGCGGGGCTTCCTGTTGGAAAAGAAAAGTTGCAAATGAGAGTTTGCGGATGTGAGATTTCAGCTCAGGAAGTGAGACTGGCTGTCGTCTACTTTGACGACGAAGGGAAAATTTTGAAACTTCCCCTAAAAATCACACGAATTGAACTCAAGGACGACACATCTGAAGCGGATCTGAGGTCTTTTCTGGCTTCACTTCATGAGTTTGCTCGTGACAATGACGTAGAGACGTTTGCAATCAAAACGCGAGCAAGAAAGGGCAAGATGGCTGGTGGGGCCGTGTCTTTCAAAATTGAGACCTTGATCCAACTCGTAGAGGGATGTGACACCAAGTTCGTCAATCCAGTCGCGCTCTCTCACTTTGCCAAAAAAGAAGTCAAGGAGTACCCTGAGAAACTGCTTGTCTATTTGAAGAACGCCTTCCTTGCCGGGGCCTATGCTTTAACCAAGGGGTAGTTCAGACATCCGGGCTTCTGATCCCGGCGTGCGGTACATCGTCAATTGGTTTGGGGCCGCGAGGCTTACTGGCCAATTCAACAGGGATGCGACGATGGACCTACTGCAAATTGCCTCAGGCGATTGGCATACTGGTTGTTGCGCTGCTTGCCTCTCTGGGCATTCGGGGCTTCGACATCCTGTTTCCGGCGATGCAAACCGGCGATGAAATGCGCAAAATCGTCGGCGAGTTCGAACCCTCCGAAGCGCTGCTTGAAGGCCTGCTGGGCCACTTGCTCTTTGCCGGTGCCTCAAGCCCTGTCACTTTAAGTCATGGCGCCCCGGCGTCCAAAATTGGGGCGTATTCATCCGGTACTGACACTGTGCGCTCTCGCTGCGCCACTTCCGTTGCCGCTGTCGCGAGGTCCTGGGGCGGGCCGCAACAGTCAGAGTTTCCGCCGGCAGCCAAAACCTGCTCGATCGCTGCCCGCAAATTCTTTCGACTGACCGGTTTCATCAAGCGGATGTCTTGCGGCAGGGAGCCATTGCCCGGAACTCTGGCATCTCTGGCGTAGCCGGATATGAAAACCGCAGGGATTGACGGGGCAAGTTCACGTATGGCCTGGACCAGCGTCGGCCCCGGTAGCAAGCCCGGCATAACGATATCAGTCAGCACCAAGTCAATCTTTTCGGCAGCTTGGAAACGGGCAAGCGCGTCATCACCGTTGGCCGTGCGATCACCTCATAGCCTGCATCTTTCAGCGTCTGCCTCAGAACGGCCCTCACCGCGTCCTCATCTTCGGCGAGCAGAATAACGGGCCTGCCCGGGGGGGGCTGAAACCAGGGGGCTCTTCGCATTCCACCCTGTGGTCCACGTGCTGGGTCACGGCAGGAAAAACCAGTTTGAACGTCGTTTCACGGCCCAGTTCCGAGTGCACGCGGATGGTGCCTACGGATTGCGTCATGAAACCCTGGATCATCGACAGCCCAAGCCCTGTTCCACTTCCGGGTTCCTTGCTGGTGAAAAACGGGTCAAATATCTGATCAAGGACGTCCGGCGCAATCCCTGTGCCGGTATCTCTGACGGCCAGCATCCCATAACACCCCGGTGCAAGATCATCGAGCCGGCTGTCGTGAGAGTTGTCGTCGATCCGGATGTTTTCAGTCACCAGGGTAATGTGACCCTTGGTGCCTATTGCATCCTGCGCATTCAATATCAGGTTCAGCAGGGCGCTTTTGGTGGAGGGTGTGAGCACCCGATATTCCATCTCAGTGACTTTGCCCGCACGAACGTCATTGAATTTTTCGACCATCATCTGTTGATCATCGGGATGGATCGGCAGCGTATTGGCGTCGAGCCCGAACCAACAGCCCAGACAGTCTTCAAGCGACATGCCATGCGACAGGGCGTGTCGCTCGGTGCAATAAAGCAGCTTTTCCGCCTTTGTATCGTAAATATAAAACCCCAGCTTTGCCAGTTTGACCGCATCCTTCAAGCGGTCCTCCCGCAGATTGGCTTCGTTCAACAGGTCAGATTTCTTTTCGTAAAACGAGATAACCCTTTGGATGAACACCAATGTCCCTGCGGCCAACAGACCTGTGGCTAACATGTCCACGGCGAAGACCTGCCAGCTTTCGTCATTTTCGCCGCCGAAATTTGCAGGCAGGTCAGGGCCGAAGGAGGACAGGAACTCGGAAACCCACTCAAACCGAAGAGCGCCATTGATCAGGATTGCCGCGACAAAAAGCACCACGCCTGGCGCCGCCCCAGAGCGTCGAATACGGCGCCAGCGGGTGGCCGCAAAAATGCCAACCAGCCCCCCCATGACTATCAGATCATTGTCCAGCGGAAGAAAGGAAACCATTTAAGAAATGAAGTTTTGCATTGCTGGTGACTTTTCAATGGGACGATTTGGGGTCTGAACGGGGTTAGACGTCGAGGCGCACCAAGCGCAATTCAGTGGTGTTTCGACCCCTTTTAGGGCAGTTGCCGCCCTCGGTCATATGGAATTGTTCACGGAACGCCCGAATGCCAACACTGGGGGGGGGCGCCTGGCAGCGCGGTGCAGAGCTTGAGCGGTGGGATTGGCTGGCTGTTGACGGTGACGGCAGCAGGAGGTGATCCGGTTGCCGTACCAGACAGATTTTGGCGTGACCGGCGGTCGGCTGAGCTTCGCTGCGGTTCCACCAAAAGGGACATGGCATATCAAACCGCCCAATCGGTGCAAAATCCGTCTGGTTCTGGTGGCATATGCGCCACGGAAATAGTGTTTTGGCTGCGCCTGAATTTCGAAAGAAATCAGCGGCGAATATCTAAATGTATGGAAAATACGCAAATTTTTTGGTGACAGGAGCTCTGCACGCCGGGGGGCTGGATGGGATGGCCTCGTTGGGGTCATCCCATCCAATTGTGAAGATCAGAATGGCAAGCCGACATAATTTTCTGCCAGCGAGGTCAGCGCCGCCTCGGATGAGAACAGATATTCCATTTCGGTTTGCTGCAACCTGTCATCGTAGGGCGAATTGTCAGGGAGCTTGTGAAGAAGTGTGGTCATCCACCAGCTGAAACGCTGTGCCTTCCAAATTCTGGCCAGGGCTTTTTCACTGTAATTTTCCAGACCGGTATCGTCGCCATCTTTGTAGTGATCCAGCAGCGCGTGATACAGGTAATAGATGTCACTTGCCGCCGAGTTCAGCCCGCGTGCGCCGGTTGGCGGCACGATGTGGGCGGCATCGCCGGCCAGGAACAGATTGCCATAGCGCATCGGCTCAGCCACAAAACTGCGCAGGGGGGCAATGCTCTTTTCTATCGATTGACCGGTTTCCAGCTCTGCCGCGACATCTTTGGGCAAGCGGGATTTCAGTTCCGCCCAAAAGGCCTCGTCCGACCAGTCTTCGACTTTGTCGGACATCGGCACCTGAATGTAATAGCGGCTCAGAACCTGACTGCGCATCGAACACAGTGCAAATCCACGGTCGCTTTTGGCGTAGATCAATTCAGGGGATACCGGTTTGGTGCGGCTCAGAACGCCAAGCCAACCAAATGGGTACAGTTTTTCATATTCTACTAAAACATCCTTGGGGATCGATTTTCGGCTGACACCGTGAAACCCGTCGGCCCCGATGACATAGTCACAATCAATGCGAATGACGTCGTCGCCGTCGCGGTAGGTGATATGGGGGGCGTCGCTTTTCAAATCATGCAGCGTCACGTCTTCGACATTGTGAATGACCTTGCCGCCCATTTTTGCGCGCGCGTCATACAGGTCGCGGGTCAGTTCGGTCTGACCGTAGACCATAACCGAATTGCCGCCGGTATGGCCGGCCAGATCAACGCGCCGTTTGTTGTCCCCTTCGGCGATGTAGAAGCCTTCGTGAATTTCGCCCTCAGCATCCATGCGCTCGCCGCACTGGGCCTCGCGCATCAACGCGGCAAATCCATGTTCCAGAACGCCAGCGCGGATGCGGCCAAGCACATATTCCCGGCTGTGTTTCTCCAACACGATATTGTCGATCCCTTTGAGATCGAGAAGCTGGCTTAACAACAGGCCTGACGGTCCACCGCCGATGATTCCAACCTTGGTTTTCATGCTCATGTCCCGGATCTCCCAATATTTTGTCAATAATGAGCAGAAAACGCTGCCAGGTGAATGGATGCATCCGGCAAAAACGGGTACTAATCGAACATGTCAGTCATTGAAAATTTCAACTTGTTTGGTGAGCGTCAGGATTTACCTGACGTCGTTCACTGTGAAACCATCGAAGCGCGCTCGCTGGTGCACGACTGGGAATTCACGCCGCATCGCCATAATCATCTGCATCAGTTTGTTTTGCTGGATGCCGGGGCAGGGCAGGCGCTGATCGAGGAAAACCGCCACCAGATTGCCTCCGGAGACCTGGTCAACATACCGATGGGAACGGTACATGGCTTCACTTTTGAACCCGGCACTCAGGGCTGGGTGGTGACTGTGGCCTCCGAATTGCTGGCGGAAAACCTGCACGATCCAGAGGGTCTGCGGCCGGTGTTGAAAACGCCTGAACTAGTTCGTTTTTCCAAAGAAATAAGAGATATTGTCCATCTTATCTTTGCTGAATACCCCGGTCGCGGGTTTGCCCGTGCTCATGTGCTGCGGGCACTGTCCAGTGTTCTGGCCGGGCTGGTCGCACGCGCCATCGCTTCCAAGGATCCGGTGGTGTCTCAGTCTGATCATCGGCTTCAAAGACGATTTGAGGCGCTGGTGGAGGAGCACCATTTGAACCACCTTGGGGTGGCGGGCTACGCTGATCTTCTGGCGGTTACCCCAACCCATCTTAGCCGGGTGATGCGCCAGACGACCGGGCAGCCTGCCTCGGCGTCCATCGAGGCGCGACTGATGCGAGAGGCCAGACGAAATTTGGCCTTTTCCAACCTGGGCATTTCGGAAATTGCCTATCAATTGGGGTTTGGCGACCCGGCCTATTTCAGCCGGGTGTTCAAGCGGGCAACCGGCCAGTCGCCGCGCGCCTTTCGTCAAAACCTGCAAGGCGGAACCGCAATTGAAGCGGCAAAGCCCGCCTTGCGGCAGGTCCCCTGATTACCCCATTGATTGCTCAATCTGATCAAGCGTTTCCATCGCTGCCAGAACGTCGGTTACACAGCCATTGGGGGCGCGACCTTCCTGGATCGCCGAGATAAATTCGCGGTCGATGAGCTCAATTCCGTTGCTGGAGACGGCAACACCGCTCAGGTCGATCTTGTTGTCGTTGCCGTCATAAAGATCATCATAGCGGGCAAGGTAGGTGCCGTTGTCGCAAATATAGCGGAAGAAGGTGCCAAATGGTCCGTCGTTGTTGAACGACAGTGACAAGTTGCAAATGGCGCCGTCCTCGGATTTCAACCCGATCGCCATGTCCATGGAAATTCCCAGATCGGGATGCGCCGGACCCTGAAGGCCAAAGGCTGCGACCGCCTTGCCGCCGGTCTGATACTGGAACAGGTCAACCGTATGGCAGGCGTGGTGCCACAGCAAGTGATCGGTCCATGAGCGTGGATCGCCCTTGGCATTGGTATTGGTGCGACGGAAGAAATAGGTCTGCACATCCATCTGCTGGATTTTCAGCTCGCCGGCGTCGATCTTGTTCTTGATCCACTGGTGGCTTGGATTAAAGCGGCGCACCTGACCGGCCATGGCAACCAGACCACTTTCTTGCTGCTTGGCAACCACAGCCAGGCTGTCTTTGAGGCTGTCAGCCATTGGGATTTCGACCAGAACGTGTTTGCCAGCCTCCATGCAGGCAATGGCTTGGGCGGCATGCATCTGGGTCGGCGTTGACAGGATCACCGCATCAACATCATCGCGTGCAAGACAGTCCTCAAGGGTGGTGCTGGCGTGACCGATGCCGCGCGCGGCAGCCAGCGCCTCAATCTTGGCTTTGGTCGGCCCCATCACCGAGGTCACTTCGACACCTTCGATATTGGCCAAAGCGTCCAGGTGTTTCAATCCAAACGCGCCATAGGCGCCTGCTACGCAAATTCTCATATCTGGTTTCCCCATATTGATATTGAGCCTCTTGGGGCGACAGCGCGGCAGCAAGAGTCATATGACAGTTGGCCCAACCTATATCACCTGGCCACCCGTTATGGAATTTGAATGTAATCAACGATATTTGAATTTGTTAGTCTCGGCGCCAGAATTCACCCGGCTGCGGCCTTCTGGCGAATGATGTCAAGAAAGCGTTGCTGAACCGGCGTCGGGCTCCATCCTGATCTGAATGTCAGTCCAATCGGCCGCTCGGACTCGGGCAGCTCTATCGGCAACTGGACTAGGGTTCCGTATTGCTCTTCGGCTTCGATCTGGCGTCTGGAGGCAATGGAGATGTAGTTGCCGCGTGACAGCAACCCGCGCAGCAATACCATCGAGCTGGACACGATGCGCACCGGGGTTCGCGCCATATCCTGGATCCGCAGACGCTCCGCCAGATAGGCCCCTGATGGCGTCTCCCGAGGCGGGGCGATCCAGGGAAAATCCAGCGTATCCTGCAGGGTAACACTCGTCTTTCTGGTCAGCGGGTGGTCGGGGGCCACCACCACTGCAAGACGGTCGACAAACAGCTCTTCCTGCACCACATCATTGGCCGGCTGCGGATGACGCAGCGCCCCCAGCAGGAAATCCAATTCACCAAACCGCAGTTCCCTGAGCAAGGCATGATAGCGTGCATCCACACAATTGATCTGAACGCGCGCCCCAACTTCCTTTAGCAAATCATCAATTGCAGCAGGCAGGATCGCGGTGCGGGATAATGGCAGGGATCCCAGATTGATGCGGGTGACATCGCGACCAAGATGTTCATTGATTTCAAATGCCGCCTGCTGAAATTCGCTCTTGGCCAATCTGACCTGATGGGTGAACACCTCGGCCGCGGCGGTCAATTCAACGCCGCCGCGGGTTTGATCAAACAATGTCAGCCCCGACAGCGAGGCCAGTTCGCGCAAGGCACGGTGAATCCCTGGCTGGCTGACCCCCAGCTCATAGGCCGCTTGACTGAAGCTGCCGGTCTTTGCGATGGCTATCAAGGCCCGCAGCTGCACCGGCGAGCAGAACCTGTGGAACGCTTGTCGTGGGGCCGCGCCGCCGTTTCGGGCCGCCTTTTTTCTAGCCTGGCTGTCACCCCGGCGAAGATGTTCAAGAATACGGTTCAATCGCCCTTCAAATATCTTGCCGATCTCGGTGGGAAACATGCCCTTTGGCTGGCGCTTGAACAATTGCGCCCCCAATAGTTCTTCCACCCTGGCCAGAGACTGGGTGGCGGCCGGCTGTGATAGGTGAACGATATCAGCGGCGGCGCTGATGCGGTGATGGCGGTACACTTCTCTGACAACGTAGAGATACCGGATATGGGGGAAGACAGGCATCGGTTCAATCAACCTCTTTTTCACTTTGTAACAAAATCAAATCTGCTTGTCAGGATTCAAAGTGGCCATGAGGGGGGGGGCTCATTACATTTCGGGTAACCTGCAGAAACCGTGGAAGACGTAGACAATGGCTGACAAAAAAACCGCTTTGGTAATTTCCGCTCATGCGGCTGATTTCGTTTGGCGCTGTGGTGGTGCCATCGCCCTGCATCAGGAGCTGGGCTATGAGGTGACCGTCGCCTGCCTGTCTTACGGCGAGCGCGGCGAAAGTGCCAAGCTGTGGAAGCAGGACGGAATGACGCTGGACCGGGTCAAGAAAAACCGCCAGCAAGAGGCGCAGGCCGCCGCCGATGCGCTGGGGGTCAATGACATCCGGTTTCTGGATCTGGGCGATTATCCGCTGCGTCTGGACCGGGATGCGCAGGACCAGATGGTTGATATCATCCGTGAGGTTCAGCCCAAATGGATGATGAGCCACTCCAGGTGGGATCCCTACAACACCGACCATATGAACACGACGCAGTTTGCCTTGGAATGCCGGATGATTGCCCAGGCCTGGGGCCACAACCCGGGCGAAAAAGTATTGGGTGCGCCGCAGCTCTATCTGTTTGAGCCGCACCAGACCGAACAGATGGGCTGGAAGCCCAATGTCTTTCTCGACATCACCCCGGTCTGGGACAAGAAACGTGCGGCGATTGAATGCATGCAGGGCCAGGAACACCTGTGGGATTTCTATACCAACGTGGCCGAAAATCGTGGCAACCACTTCCGCCGCAATTCAGGTGGAATGGCAGGGGGGCGCAAGTCGGAATATGCTGAAGGTTTCGAGATGATCTTTCCGCAGACCGTGGATGAATTGGCATGAGCTATCCGGTGGGAACCCAAGGCGTCGTTGTTCAAAACATCGAACGCGCCGATCAATCTGTCATTGACGGGCTGGCGGATTGTGGTGTGGCGACGGTGCATGAGGCGCAGGGACGCAAGGGTCTGCTGGCGGCCTATATGCGGCCTATTTATACCGGAGCGCGGGTCGCTGGCAGCGCGGTGACCATCTCGGCGCCGCCTTGTGATAACTGGATGCTGCACGTGGCCATCGAACAGCTGCAGGCGGGCGATATCATGGTGCTTGCACCGACGTCCCCCAGCATTGCCGGCTATTTTGGCGACCTGTTGGCCTCCTCGGCCAAGGCACATGGCTGCAAAGGTCTGATCATTGACGCCGGGGTGCGCGATCTGCGCGATTTGGCTGAGATGGATTTTCCGGTCTGGTCCAAGGCGGTTTTTGCCCAGGGCACCATCAAAGAGACCCTTGGCTCGGTCAATGTGCCGGTGGTCTGTGCGGGTGCGCTGATCAACCCGGGCGATGTCATCGTTGCGGATGATGACGGAGTCTGTGTGGTGCGCCGCGAAGAGGCGGCCGAGGTTCTGGAAAAGGCCCGTGCCCGCGAAGCCAACGAGATGGCCAAGCGCGCTCGCTTTGAGGCCGGAGAGCTGGGGCTCGATATCTACGATATGCGCGGGCGTCTGGCCGAAAAGGGCCTGAAATATGTCTGACGGTATCCGGGCAATGTGGATGCGTGGCGGCACCTCCAAGGGCGGGTTTTTCCTGGCCCAGGACCTGCCTGACAGTGCCAAGGCACGCGATGCGCTATTGCTGGGGATAATGGGATCGCCCGACAGCCGCCAGATCAACGGAATGGGCGGCGCCGATCCATTGACCTCCAAGGTTGCTGTGGTGCGCAAGTCTGATCGCGCAGGCGTCGATGTCGATTACCTGTTTCTGCAGGTTTTCGTCGACCAGCCCCGCGTCTCGGATGCGCAAAACTGCGGTAACATGCTGGCTGGCGTCGCGCCTTTCGCCATTGAACGCGGGTTGGTGGCGGCGCAAGACGGCGAAACCCCGGTCACCATCTATATGGAAAACACTGGCCAGATTGCTGTGGCGCAGGTCCAGACGCCCGGCGGCAAAGTCAGCTATCGGGGCGACGCGCAGATTGACGGTGTGCCCGGCACCTCGGCCCCCGTACCGATCGAATTCAAGGACACTGCGGGGTCCAGTTGTGGAGCCTTGTTGCCAACCGGACATGTGGTTGACGTGATT
Source organism: Paracoccaceae bacterium (assembly GCA_013214575.1). Classification (GTDB taxonomy): domain Bacteria; phylum Pseudomonadota; class Alphaproteobacteria; order Rhodobacterales; family Rhodobacteraceae; genus Parasedimentitalea. The sequence continues at coordinate 33,769 of JABSSD010000071.1, forward strand.
GAAGGCGTTGAGCTGACGATGATCGACAATGGCATGCCCTGCGTGGTGATGCGGGCATCGGACATGGGGATCACGGGTCTCGAAAGCCCGGAACAGCTTGAGAACAACGCGGCCTTGCGTGCAAGGCTGGAAGCGATCCGCCTGATCTGCGGCCCCTTGATGAACCTGGGCGATGTCACCACAAAAACGGTGCCAAAAATGACCATGATCAGCGCCCCGCGCAATGGAGGGGCCATATCCACGCGCACCTTTATTCCGCACCGCTGTCACAAGACAATCGGCGTATTGGGGGCGGTCAGTGTCGCCACCGCCTGCCTGATCGAGGGAACACCGGCGCACAAGCTGGCCACTGTCGGCCAGGGCCAAACCCGAACATTGCCGGTTGAACATCCCGCTGGCGAGATGACTGTGGTGGCCAAATTGGACCAGGCAGGCAGCGTCACCTCAACCGCGATCCTCAGGACCGCCCGCAAACTGATGGACGGAGAAGTCTACCCATGACCAAGGGACAAAAAATGGACCCGGATTGGCTGGTGTTCCACCCCACTCCAAAGCTGCCGGATTTCCAATTGCCCAAAGGGGCGGTGGACGCGCATTGCCATGTTTTTGGCCCGGCTGCCGAATTTCCTTTTGCGCCGGAACGCAAATACACCCCCTGCGATGCGGGCAAGGCTGAGTTATACGCTCTGCGCGACCATCTTGGCTTTACCCGCAATGTCATCGTGCAGGCCACCTGTCACGGCACCGACAATCGTGCCATGATGGATGCCTGCCGGTCGGGTGGTGATCTGGCGCGGGGCATTGCCTCGGTTGCGGCTGACATTACCGAGGCTGAACTCCGCGAGATGCACGCGGCCGGGGTGCGCGGGGTGCGCTTTAACTTTGTCAAACGTCTGGTGGATGACACCCCCAAAGAAGTGTTCCTGGCAATCGCCAACAAGATCAAGCATTTTGGCTGGCACATCGTTGTCTACTTTGAGGCCCAGGATCTGGAGGAGATTGAACCGTTCCTGAAACAGCTGCCCACCATTGTTGTGGTGGATCATATGGGCCGCCCGGATGTCTCAAAGGGGGTCGGTCACCCCGATTTCCAGCGGTTCATCCAGCTGATGGAAGACAACAAGAACATCTGGTCAAAAGTGACCTGCCCCGAACGCCTGTCGAAGCAAGGGCCGCCCTATGACGACGTAGTGGCCTATTGCGCGGAAATCGTCGCGCGGTTTCCGGATCGCGTGTTGTGGGGCACGGATTGGCCACATCCGAATATGAAATCGCACATGCCTGACGACGGGGCTCTGGTCGATTTCATCCCCAAAATTGCCCCATCCAAGGCGCTGCAGCAGCAGTTGCTGGTAGACAATCCCATGCGCCTTTACTGGGCGTGAACATTGCATCCGCCTGACCAACAGGCGCGTTACAGAAACGGAGTACCCCCGATGGATCAACCGGGCTTCGACTATCACATCGACATTCCAGGGACGACACTTTTTGACGGCAAACAGGCCATGAAGGGCTATGCGCTGAACAAGATGTGCTACGCCTTCAACAAGGAAGTAAACCGCGACGCATTCTCGGCCGACGAAGAGGCCTTTATGGAAAGTTACGGTCTCAACGAGGATCATAAACAGGCGGTTCGCGATCGCGATATCCTGGCGATGATCGCGGCAGGCGGCAATATCTACTACCTCGCCAAATTGACCGGAATTTTCAAACTGTCTGTTCAGGACGTGGGCGGCATGCAAACCGGCATGACCACCGAAGAATTCAAGCAACATTTGCTAGATCAGGCGTAAGGAGAAGAAAATGGCGAAAATTCTCGGTGGTATCTCAACCTCGCACATTCCGGCCGTGGGCCACGCAGTCAAGAATGAGCTGCAAGATGATCCGTACTGGAAGCCGTTTTTTGACGGCTACACAAAGATCCACAAGTGGATTGGTGAAAACAAACCGGACGTTGTCATCAACATCTACAACGATCATGGTCTGGGCTTTTTTCTCGATCAAATGCCGACCTTTGCTATCGGTGCGGCGCATGAATATCGCAACGAGGACGAGGGCTGGGGCCTGCCGTCGCTGGACCCGTTCCCGGGCCACCCAGAGATGAGCTGGCACATCATTGAGAGCATGGTGGCGGATGAATTCGACATCACCTCTTGCCAGGAGTTGGCGGTCGATCACGGCTTTGTTGTACCGATGCAGCTGTTCTGGCCAGGGGCGCCGCATAACCCTGACATGCCACGGGCCATCCCGATCTCCGCCAACACCGTGCAGCACCCGATTCCGACGTTGAAACGGGCGCTGGCCTTTGGCCGCGCCCTGCGCAAGGGCATTGAGAGCTTCCCCGAAGATCTCAAGGTTGTGGTGCTGGGAACCGGCGGGCTTAGCCACCAGCTGGAAGGCGAACGGGCGGGCTTTATCAACAAGGAATTCGACCAATACTGCCTTGAAAATATCGCCCATAATCCAGATGTGTTGACCAAAATCACCCGTCAGGAACTGGTGGAGAAAGCGGGCGCTCAGGGCACCGAATTTCTGATGTGGATGATGATGCGGGGGACGCTTGGCGACAATGTCACCGAGATCACCCGCAACTACCACATCCCGATCTCGAACACCGCTTCGGGCACGCTTTTGCTTGAATGTGCGTGACAGGTAAATATGGCTGCGACCCCTTCATAGGGGTCGCAAACCATCAGATGAGCGGTTGCAGGGCTTCGAGTCTGGTGCCGGGGATCTGCTCCAGCGCAACTTGAATTTGATGCTCTGACAGCAGGCAGCAAGCTGTTGAAAGACCATCCGCAATGGCTGCGGTCGGTGCCGATACCGACACCAGACCCTGGCGCAGCTGGTGACGCGCGCTCGGCGGGAAAATATGCGACGTTGGCCGGGCACTGCCGCCGGTAGCCATGATGGGGGCCGAGGTGGCAAGGGCGCGGTCAGTGAGGGTCATCTGCTTGACCCGTTGACCGTCGGGGGTCTCAATGCCGACACGCCAGTCCTGGCCAGTGCTGCGCTGGCCGTTGGCGATGATTTCACCAAAGTCCACCAGCACGTTGGTCAGGCCCTTTTGGCGCAAGAGCCCGGCAATCTTGTCGGTGATATAACCCTGCGCAATTCCGTTCAGGGTGAGCCCCATTTTTGCAGCCTCGGGGTGGGTGAATTCAACCCGTTGGCTGCTGTATTGCAAATGCGTCCAGCCGGTGGCAGTGCCGACACTGTCTGCCCCCACCGCGATCTGCCAGAGGGTTTGAACCGTTGGATCGAAGGCGCCGTCGGTGGCACTGTTCAGCATGTTTGAAATGCTGAGGACTTCGAGCAGTTCATGCGACGGGGCGGTCAGAAGTCCGGCGCCATTCAACCGCCTGATTTCAGAGGTCTCTCGATACAGGCTGAAAATATTCTCCAGGCGTGACAGTTCATTTTCGACAGCCGTGAAAATGGGATCAGCCTGGGACTGGGTCAAACCCGCAAGCTGCAGCTCCGCCTGCGCGCCTAGGGCAATGCCGCGCCAGCGGGCCGGGGGGAGGGTGGCGGCTACTGCTTGCATGGGCAGGCTAAAGGCGGCGGCTGAAATGGTCAGAAACCGGCGGCGGTTCAAATGTTTCATGACGGGGTTTCCAAAAGTTGTGACAGATCGACAGGGGCCAGAGCGGCGTCATCTGGGATTTCGGTGAACGGCAGCAGCTGTCCGCCGTATTTGGAGAGAAACGGCGCCGCAGAGGCCGCGTCGCCGAACGGGACAATTTCAGGCGCTCCCATGCCGCCTGCCACATTGGCGCCGATGATGAACTGGGCATCCTTGGCCAGAATCCAGTTGCTCTGACCCAGCTCATCCCAGCTGGTGGCCTTGCCCATGTCACTGACATAGACAGCGGTGATCCGGGCCTGCCGCTCGGGGCTTTTTAGATAGGCGACAAGGTCGCGAACCTGGGCGAAAAACAACGGATCAGGATAGCCCTCCAGATGGATTTGTCCTTTTGGTCCGCCGTGATCAAGAACATTCATCTGGCAGAAAAAGCTCAGCGCGGTGGCGGTCAGCTCCACTGGTGGAGGCGGCGCCTCTGCGACCTCCTCTTTGCAAGCTGCCAGCGCAAGGATGGCGAAAATAACGGCTGCTGTCTTCATGGTTCTACCCGTCCAAAGGCAATGCGGGCCAGGGTCAATCCGATGATTGGCCACAGCAACAGGGATCCAGGGGCCGCCCAGCCGGGAAGCGCACTTGCCGCGCCGGTCATGCCACTGGAAAGGGCCACAGCATCCGAGGCTGCGATGTTCCACACCCGGAACGCATCAGCCGGATTGGCGACCATCAGCCAAGGGAATATCGTCTGGGTGAAGTAGCCACTTTGATCCATGACAACAGCGCCCAGTAATCCAAGATCGAACAGCACCACAAAGATCAACCAAAGCGCCGCTGACATGCCTGCCGCCGCGGTGGAGCTCCCGGCAAGGGCGGACACCATGTAACCCAAAGACAGGAACACTGCCCCCAGCAGGATCGAGGTGGCGATGAGACGGGCCAGGGCCAGCAGGCTTTCCGGGCCGGAGCCGCCGGACCAGGTTGCCAGCGCGCCTGCGGTGCCAAAGCCGACGATCATCGCAAAGCTCAGCGCTGCTAGCTGCGCCAGGAATTTGCCAACAAGGATTTCTGTGCGGCTGGGCGGATAAGACAGCAGCAGCGACAGGCTGCCGCGGTCAAGGTCTCCGGAAATGGCATCAAAGGACATCATCAGCGCCAGCAGCGGCGCCAGATAGACCGACAGGGTTGTCATCGACGCGACCGAGATGGTCAGCATGTCAACGCCCAGACTGCCGGTTGGCGCACTGCCGGCAAAGGTCAGGGCCAGCGCAAACAGCACCATGATCAGCGTCGCCATGAACAGCCAGCGATTGCGGCGCAGGATCAGCATTTCGGATTGAGCAATAGAAAGGGCGCGCGGGATCATCATCGGCTGTCTTCCTTGGAGAAGTGGCGGTACAGGTCTTCCAGCCGCGGCGGTGTCATGGAAATATCGACGATGGCGTCGCCCATGGCGGCGATGCGGCGCAGCTCTGCCATCTTCTGGTCGGCGCTACAGGTGATTTCCAGCGCCGCCCCGTTGATACGCCTGCCGCCGATCTGGGCCGTCAGTTGTTCGATCTGGTCGCTTTGGGCGGTGATGCGCAGGCGGGTTGGCAAATCGGCTGCTCGCGACAGGGCTGCCAGCGTATCGTCAGCCACTTTTACGCCGTTGCGCAGGATGGCAATACGGTCGGTGCGGGCTTCGACCTCGGTCAAGGCATGGCTGGCAATCAGAATGGCCGTGCCCTGGGCCGCCAGCTCGTCAATGATCGCATAGAGATCCTGCCGTGATATCGGGTCCAGCCCGCTGGTCGGCTCGTCCAGCAGCGCCAGTTTGGGCCTCCCCAGCAACACCTGCGCCAGCCCCAGCCGCTGCCGCATCCCCTTGGAATAGGTGCCGATCCGGCGATCCAGCGCGTCGCTCAGGCCGACGCGGTCCAGCAGGCCCGCGACATCGGCGCCTGCGCCGGACAGGCGGGCAAACAAGGTCAGTTGTTCGCGGCCGGTAAGCGCCGGGTGAAAGCTGACGGATTCCGGAAGAAATGCGGTGGTTCGGCGGGCCTCGGCCGAGCCAGGTGCTGCGCCGCAAATCTGGATGCTGCCCTGATGCACCGGCGTCAGGCCCAGAATGGCCTTGATCAGGGTCGATTTGCCGGCGCCATTGTGGCCCAGCAACGCCAGCCGCTCGCCCGGGGCGATCACCAGATCTACATCCTGCAGAACCTGGATGTCTCCTCGGAATTTGCTGACCGACTTGATTGTCAGGGTGTTACCCATCCTGAAGTACCTTCTTGCTTGCCGCCGGTCGAACCGGGGCCATCAGTGCATTGCTGTCCAACACGCCGCCCGGCAACAGGGCCGGGAAGGCAGACTGCGACCAGCGCACCAGTTGCACCGCGGGAGAGCCCAGCAACAGCTTGGCAGCTGGCTGGGTCCACAACACGTGATCCATGGCGTCATTTGGGCGATAAGGCGTGTCGGCAATGCCATTGCCGTCGACGTCAAAGGCGGCAAAGTCGCTCCAATAGTTGCCGCGGCCGTCTTCGGACCACTCAACCCATTTGGTCGACACGTATTTCACCTGGGTGCGGTTGCCGACAAAGCTGTTGCCAACGATCCGGTTGTCGTCGGAACCGGCGGTGAAATGGATGCCGATATCGCAGCCTTCAAACCAGTTGCCGCTGAAATCATTCTTGTGAGAGTTGTAGAGGAAAGTGCATTTGCCCGAGGCGTTCTTGACATAGTTGCCGGTGATCACGCTTTTGTTAGTGTAGTTCATCATCATGCCGTGATCGCGGTCATTCAGCGATACATTGTCGGTGATCCGAACCCGGGTGGAGAACATCATCGCATAGCCAAGGTGGTTTCCGATCGAGACATTGCCCGAGACCTCGGAATCGTCGGCATACATATAATGCACCGCAAACCGAAGATCCCGGAAGGTGTTGTTGCGGAAAATGTTATTCTTGGAGCTGTTGACAAAGACCCCGTCGCGGCCCCAGCGGACGCTGTTGTCTTCGACAATGGTGCCGGGTGCGTTCCAGACATAAAGGCCGTTGCCGCGGGCGTTCATATGATGGTCTTGGCGGCCTTCGATGTGATTGCCGGCAATCAGCGCATCTTTGGCGCCATGAATGTCAATTCCGTACAGGTTGCCCAGCAAAATGTTGTCGATGATTTGCGGCGCCTTAGCCGTTTTGGTGAGGGTGATGCCACTGTCGATGGTTTCGTGTTCCGAGCCTGACCCGATGATCGTTAAACCGGTGACAGTGATGTCATGCCCGGTCACCGTGATGACCGATCCGGTGCCATTGCCCTTGAGCGTTGCGACACCGCCGCCATCCAGAACGACAGGGCGCTCCAGCAGCACGTTCTCGGAATAGGTGCCCGAGGCGAGGCGGAGGGTGTCACCATCCGCCGCCTGCGCCAATGTTTCAGCAATGGCCCCCGCCCGGTTGGGCACCGCCCATTCAGCGGCCAGAGCCGGAGAACAGACAAATGCCATTAAAGGTAGGAGCCAGCGCATGTTCTTAAGCCTCGCGAGGTTCAACCAGCATCCGGCCGCGCATCTCCATGTGGAGCGCGTGGCAGAACCACTGACAGTAGAACCAGTGTACACCCGGACGATCGGCAGTGAAAGTGACCGATGCGGTGGCCATTGGACCAATTTCCATGGAGATACCATAGTTGGAAAGGGTCAAACCGTGGGTCACATCGTCCACGTCATCCAGGTTGGTGACATAGATGGTGACTTCGTCGCCTTCCTTGACGGTGAATTTCTCCATCGAGAAAGTCGGCGCCTGGCTGGTCATGTAGACCCGCACCTTGTTGCCGTCACGGATGGGCTCTTCTGGGGTGTCTTCCAGATCGACACCATCAGCGGCGGCCTGAATGCGGGCATCTTCCCACATTGGGGCGTTGCGATCCCAGATATTGACCGGGTTGACGATGTCTCGACGCACCAAGATGACGTCATGTGGCTCGGCAAATGTCGGGCCGTCGTGGACCACGGGCATTTTGGGATCGGTGATGTCCAGAAGCTGCTCGTTCTCCGGCTTCAAAGGACCAACGTTGATGAAACGGTCCTTGGAGAATTTGTTGAGCGACACCAGCCACTGACCATCGGCCTCTTTGGTTTCACCCATCGAGGTGTGGTTGTGACCGGGCTGATAATGCACGTCGGTTTTATGCATGATCGGATCGACATCTTCGCCCGCATAGGCGCGGATGGCTTTGTCGATATCCCATTTCACAATCTGGCTGTCCAGGAACAGGGTTGTAAACGCATGGCCCTTGCCGTCAAACGCCGTGTGGAGCGGGCCAAGACCCAGTTCTGGTTCAGCAACGATGCAGGAGCGCTCGTCGGCACCGTCAAACAGCGCGTCCACTTTGGTCACGTCGATCACCGAAACGGTCGGTGACAGCTTGCCGCTGATCATGATGTGTTTCTGATCCGGCGCAGTGTTAACGCCGTGCGGGCTGTTGGGGATCGGAACGTAGCGGGTGTATTTCTTGTTCTGGCCTTTACGTCCGTCGATCACCTTGACGCCGTTCAGTTCCTGATAGTCGCCCGCAGCGATACCGGCTTCGATTTCCTTGAGGTTGAAGATAACCACATGGTCCATCTCGGACTCGGTCATCTCGGGCAGGGTCATGCCCATTTCCGAGTTGTAGCTGGTCGAAAAGGCGTATTTGCCCTGATAGTCACAATCGGTGTTGTCGAGATTGCCCGAAACCATCACCTGCCAGGAGATCTCCATGCTGTCGCCGTCGATCGCAGTGAAGATGTTCACATACTTGTCGGGCTCATCCAGGATAGATCCGTCGTTGATCAGCGGAATTTCGTGCTCGCCATTGGCAAAGACATAGCCGGTCCGCGGGAATTTCTGCGGCCGCAATCCGTGGATATCACCGGCATTTGGGATCTCGATGATTTTGTCAGTTTTCATGACATCACAGCGCACCCGTGCAACCCGGGTGTTGGCTTTGTCGTTCATGAACAGATAGCGGCCATCATAGGTGCCATCGGTGAACGACATATGCGGGTGGTGCAAATCGCCGTTGGTATAGGTTTTCTCGTGACGTTTCGCCAGGAACTCTTTGGTTTCCGGCAGCAGGCCTTCGGTCAGAATCTTCAGCGATTCATTGGTCTGGCCCCAGCCGGTTGCCGAGCAACGGTTGAAAACCGGCACCCGCATCAGCTCGCGCATGGAGGGGAAGCCCAGGATGCGCAACTCGCCGGACTGGCCCGAAGACCAAAAGCCGTAGTAATCGTCCAGCTCACCAGGGGCGAGCGAGATTTTGGAGGAGGCGTTTGCTTCTTTCGCGCCCATCAAGGTTGCGCCAACACCGGCGGTGGCCAGTACGGCCCCGGTGGCGGTGGCGCTCATCAGGCCGCGGCGGGTGACATTCAGTGTATTGTCTTGTTCCGACATAGTGTTTCTCCTTCAGGAAACAGGTGAATTTTTGGCGTTAGGATGGTTCGCCGGGGGCTGTCCAAGTGGCATCTTCAGGTCGACTGAGCCAGTTTTGGCACGGCGCTTGAGCTGCTTGATAACCACGGGGCATTTGTTTTCCGATTGGTAGAGAACCTGACAGTGCATGCAGTTAATGCATTCGTTCGGGTTGATCTCACCGGTGGGATGGATGGCCTGTACCGGGCATTCGATGGCGCAGGTCTGACAGGGGCTGCCGCATTCCTTGTAGCGACGCAGCCAGTCGAACATGCGGATCCGGGCCGGGATCGCCAGGGCTCCGCCCAGCGGGCACAGGTAGCGACAGTAGAAGCGCTCGATGAACAGGCCCGCGACCAGCAGAAGCACGGCAAAGATAACAAAGGGCCACTCGCGCACGAACTTCAGAATGATCGCGGTTTTGAACGGCTCCACCTCGGCGTAGGTTTCGGCCAGCGGCATCGAGACCATGGACAGGCCGAACAAGCCGAGGAAAATCATGTATTTCAGCGGCCACAGGCGTTCATGCAAGCCCCATGGAAGGGTCCATTGTGGCACCTTCAGTGCGCGGGCCGCCTTGTTCACCAACTCTTGCAGCGCCCCAAACGGGCACAGCCAGCCACAATAGGCGCCCCGGCCCCAGAACAGCAGGGCGGCGGCGATGGCAAACCACTGGATAAAGACCAGAGGGTCCATCAGGAACGCGTCCCAGGTGAAACCGCCGCGCAGGCTGGCGGCCAAGGCCATCAGGTTTACCACCGACAGCTGCGCATTGGCGTACCAGCCCAGAAACACCAGTGTGAAACTCAGATACCCAATACGGAACCAGTAGAACAGCCGGGCATTTGCGGTCGCCTGGAACTGGAAGAAAAAGACCCCGGTCAGCACCAACAGCATGGCCCCCAAGACGCCGATTTCAACGGTTTTATCTTTCCAGGCACGCTGCCACAGGGCGGTCTTGGCGGCGGCCTCGTCGGAATCGCTGTTGACCAAGACGGGGGCCGCAGCTGGCAGCAGATAATATTCGGGTAACTTGTATCCCAGGTCAAAGGTCAGGAAGGTCTTTTCGATGGCTCCAACGGCACGCTGGGCCAGCAACTGCAGGCGAAAGGGTTCAGCTGGGTCAAATTCGGCATCAGCTGGGATTTTGAAGATATCGAGCTCGGTAAAGCTGGGGCTGTCGCTGGTCGCCAGATCGCCAAGACGGCGTTGCTGCTTGTCAAAGAACCGGACTGAGTTGTCGCCCTGGATCAGTTGGATACGGTCAAAAATACCGCCCCGCACATAGCCGGATCCCTTGAAGCTATAGGCGCCCCGGCCAAGCACAAGAATGGCTTGCTCGCCCTCTTTCAGCCAATTGGTCAGGTTTTTGTACTCGGCGTCGCCCAGCAGGCTTTTGCCAATCGACGGCACCGAGACCAGCGCCAAGTGCATGTCGATGTAGATATCATCCGGTTCACCGGATTCGGGCCGTTTTGCGGCGCGCGCATCGCCGGTGGCCGCAAAGGCGGTATTGATCTGACCGATGTCCAGTGTCAGGCGACGAACCGAACCGTCCCCGGCCAATGTGCCCCAGTCCGAGATCTCTTCGTGGGTCATATCGATTTCACGTTTCGGGCCGCGATCAAGCCGCGGTGCCAGACCACCAAGACCCAATGCCCGCGCCACCTTGATGCCGCCCCGCACCAGGCTGTCGTCGATGATCATAATGGTGACGGTGGCGCCGGAAATGATGTCGAGATCATGGGCTTCGCCGCCGGTGGCCGCCTCAGCCTTGAGATCCAGGCCCTTGTAGCCTTCGGTCAGGGCGATCATTTTTGAGTTTGGAATGCCGATCAGGATAATCGGCTCAGAGTGTTTGACCAGTTTGACGCCGGTCAGAATCGCATCCTTGTCAATGGCGGCGACAACATGAATGGGCTTGCCCGAGTATCCGGTCGTGCCGACAAAATCAGAGGTCAGAAAGGCCCAGGCAACGATGTCGCGGCCCTTGAGAACCGGGGCAACCTTGGTCTCGCGCGAGATTGGGCCATAGCCATCGGCACCGGCGGCCAGCTCGGCGGGTGGAATGTCGGAAAGGAAAGTTGCCAGGTCGTCTGCTAGGGCCGCATGGGCGATCAGGAACAGACATGTCGTGAAGAAATAAGCAGTGGCTTTTACCAGGCTTTGGATTGCGCGTCTTATGTCCATGGCGCACCTCCTTGGCTAAGGGTTACGGCATGAGACAGACGCCAGGCGCTGTCGCTAAAGATTGTGTGTAATAGAGGCGGGCCGCGATCTTCGTGCCAGAATTGCGCCGGGTTGGGCGCCGCGTTCGCCTGGTGATGTGCAGGCAGATCTTTGATCGCAGGAAGCCCATATGACCCCAGTGTCGGCGGTGAAATGCCGCCGGTCGACACCACCAGCTGGCAGGTTTTGCAATCGTCACATTCTGGGCAGCGGGCGGGCTCATCACCAGAGAGATGCACCTGCATCAATACCGGCCCGTCCTCGCCGCAGATCACCATCCACTGGCCCGCGTTTTCCGCATGGGCGGCAATTGGGGCCAGCATTTGCAGCGCCAGCGCACAGATGCCAATCAGCGCCCGCAGCCAGGTCAGGCCTGCGGAGCGTGGTGCTATATCATAAAAAGTGCAGCCAAAGAGAGACATTGAGGAGCCAGGGTTGTTCGTTGTCGCCGTCATACCGTTTGCATGACGGCACGTTCTTTGATCTGGCGCAAGCTTTGAAGATAACCGTGACTTCTAAAGGTCTTGTGTCAGCAAGCCCGGCAAGATGTGCGCGGAATTTTTGGTCAGGTGGCAGATTAATCCAATGAAACGGGTTTCAGTCAGTATATGCGCCGGCCTTTGAATTTTGTTTGACGTCTCCATTCGCGTGAAAAGGGCAGGGTCGATTTTCGATAATTTCCTTCAGTTCGATGTCGAAATAAAACATGTTCCACTACATAGGGCTCTGCTGCGAATAACCGAATTTTTTGCGGTCGCCGTGAGGCTTTTGTTGAAAAGACGCCGATGGGATGGCAATCGCAACCGAGATCCAAGCGATCAGAGTTGAGACCGCACAACCCGATCGCTGCAAAAAAACCTCGCGAAACGCCGTCAAATGCAGAATTGGCCACCCACAAATTTCCACAAATCCACACCGGTGAGGCCGCGCCAATACTGCGGAAGCGCGAAAAATACTTGATGCATTGAATTTTGCCGCTAGGATTTATCCAATTAAAAACAAAAGGGAGACGGCAATGTTGGATTTTTCGAAAGTGGTGTCAGCCGCTGTGTTTATTGCGGGTATCAGCCTTGCTGGTGCGGCGGCTGCGGAGTGTGAGCGCGGCGCTCTGGATGACCGTTTCTGCGACGTCGATGGTGATCTGATTGCGGATATCCCCACCGATGCCAGTGAACTGGTTGACCCGGATACATTGATTTTCACCTACACCCCGGTCGAAGACCCTGCGGTCTATGTTTCGGTCTGGGCTGAATTCATGGACCATCTGGCAGAAAAAACCGGCAAGAAAGTTCAGTTCTTCCCAGTGCAGTCCAATGCCGCCCAGATTGAAGCGATGCGCTCGGGTCGGTTGCACATTGCTGGCTTTAACACCGGGTCAAACCCGCTGGCGGTGAACTGTGCGGGCTTCCGCCCCTTCACCATCATGGCCTCGCTGGATGGTCATTTTGGCTATGAAATGGAAATCCTGACCTATCCGGGTTCGGGCATTGAAACTGTTGAAGACATCCGGGGCAAACAGATGGCGTTTACTTCGCCGACCTCGAATTCAGGCTTCAAGGCCCCCAGTGCCATCCTCAAGGGTGACTATGACATGATCCCAGACCGGGATTTTGAGCCGGTATATTCGGGCAAACATGACAACTCGATCATGGGCGTGGCCAATCAGGACTATATGGCGGCCTCGATCGCCAACTCGGTGTTGCACCGGATGATTAGCCGCGGAGAGCTGAAGGCGGAAGATGTGGTGTCGATCTACAAGTCGCAGACATTCCCGACCACCGGCTTTGGCACCGCGCATAACCTGACACCCGAATTGCAGGCGACGATTCAAGATGCCTTCTTTAGCTTCGAGTGGGACGGAACCGCGCTGCAGGAAGAGTTCGAGAAGTCCAATGAGGGTCAGTTCCTGCAGATGAACTATAAAGAGTTCTGGGATGTGATCCGCAAGATCGATGCCGCCAATGGCGTCAGCTATTCTTGCAGCTAATGTACTCGAAAACTGATATTGGCGCGTCCCGACCCTTCGGGGCGCCCTCCTTTTTGCCTAGGGTGAGGCCCAGATGCTGCGTCTAGAGAAACTAACTAAAGTCTACAAAACCGGTGACAAGGCGTTGAATGCCGTCGATCTGGAGGTGCCCAAGGGCCAGGTGCTGGCACTGATTGGCCCATCCGGGGCCGGAAAATCGACCCTGATCCGCTGTATCAACCGATTGGTCGAGCCGACCTCGGGCACGGTGCGGCTGGGCGATGTCGAACTCACCGGATTGGGGCTTGGCGGATTGCGCAGAGAGCGTCGCCGCATGGGGATGATCTTTCAGGAATACGCGCTGGTCGAACGGCTGACGGTGATGGAAAACGTGCTGTCTGGCCGATTGGGCTATGTCGGGTTCTGGCGCAGCTTCCTGCGTAAATTCCCGCAAAGCGATGTGGACGAGGCCTTTCGTCTGCTCGACCGGGTTGGACTGGTCGATATGGCCGATAAGCGGGCTGATGAGCTGTCAGGCGGCCAGCGCCAGCGGGTTGGCATTTGCCGCGCGCTGATCCAGAACCCCTCGGTGCTGCTGGTGGATGAACCCACCGCCTCGCTGGACCCAAAAACCTCGCGCCAGATCATGCGGCTGATTGTCGAGCTTTGCGAGGAACGTAAATTGGCGGCCATTGTGAACATTCACGACGTGGCGCTGGCGCAGATGTTCGTGTCGCGGATCGTGGGGCTGAAGCTGGGCACCATGGTGTTTGACGGCGCGCCCTCTGATCTGACCGAAGAGGTGCTGACGCGGATCTATGGCGACGAAGACTGGTCCGAGACCATTCAGAAAGTCGACGAAGACGAAGAAGTGGATGTCGCATAATGAGCGCTGCACTGGATGAACGGCTGGGAAAGCCGTGGAAAAAACCACCCTTTATCAGCTCGCCTGGGCTGCGCTGGACGCTGCTCATCGGGTCGGTGATCTATTTGATCCTGGCGATGAACTCGATCGAAGTGAACTGGTCGCGGGTCTATCGCGGGCTGGATCGGGGCTGGCAATTTGTCGTCGCCTTTGCCAACCCGGATTTCACCTCGCGGGCGGCTGAAATCAAGGATGGCATGATTGAAAGCGCGGTGATGGCGCTGACCTCCACCGTGGTTGGCATCGCCATTTCCATCCCCATTGGTCTGGGGGCTGCGCGCAATATCTCGATCCTGCCGGTCTATCTGGTCTGTCGGTCCATTGTCGCGGTGTCGCGGGCGCTGAACGAGATCGTGGTGGCGATCCTGCTGGTGGCGATCTTTGGCTTTGGACCGCTGGCGGGTTTCTTGACCCTCAGCTTTGCCACCATCGGTTTTCTGTCGAAACTTCTGGCCGAAGAAATTGAGGACATGGACAAGGTGCAGGCCGAGGCGGTGCGCGCCACCGGTGCCTCTTGGTTGCAGCGCTACGTTTATGGCATCCACCCTCAGGTGGTGCCGCGGCTGATTGGATTGTCGATCTATCGGCTGGATATCAATTTCCGCGAAAGCGCGGTGTTGGGGATCGTCGGCGCCGGGGGTATCGGCGCCACCCTGAACACGGCGTTTGACCGCTATGAATTTGACACCGCAGCGGCAATTCTGCTGGTGATCATCGCCGTTGTCATGGTGCTCGAGTACCTGTCCGGCATTATCCGCGCGAGGGTTCAGTAATGGCTATTACTACAATTGATGGCCAGAAGGTCTGGCAACGGCGTGATCGCAATACCCAGCTGAGAAGCTGGGCGCTCTGGTTGGTCGGCACTGCCATTTTCATGTGGTGCTGGCAGCAGATATCGGCGGTCACCACCTGGCCGTTTTTCTGGGATGCGCCGCGCATTGCCGCCGATATTGGCGGCCGCGCCATGCCGCCGCGCTGGTCCTATATGGACAAGCTGTGGGCGCCGCTATGGGATACCTTGAATATCGCCACCCTGGGTACGGTGATGGCGCTGATGATGGCGGTGCCAGTGGCGTTCATGGCAGCGCGCAACACCACCCCGTCGGCGCTGTTTGTGCGCCCCATCGCGCTGCTGATCATTGTGTCAACCCGATCCATCAACTCGCTGATCTGGGCGCTGTTGCTGGTCAAGATCCTGGGCCCCGGGGTGTTCGCCGGGCTGGTCGCCATCTCGATCCGCTCGATCGGGTTCTGCGCCAAGCTGCTGTATGAGGCGATTGAGGAGATTGATGAATCCCAGGTTGAAGCCATCACCGCAACCGGCGCCAGCCGCTGGCAGGTGATGGCCTATGGCATCGTGCCGCAGATCATGCCCGCCTTTGCTGGCATCGCGGTGTTCCGCTGGGACATCAACCTGCGTGAATCCACGGTTCTGGGGCTGGTCGGGGCCGGCGGTATCGGCTTGCAGTTGCAGGGCTCTCTCAACACCCTGGCCTGGCCGCAGGTCAGTCTGATCTTGCTGGTGATCCTGCTGGCGGTGGTGGTCAGCGAATGGGTCTCGGCCAAGGTGCGTGGCGCGATTATCTGACGCATCTCTGTTTTAGGCTTGCGGTTCCGGCTCTGGCATATTTGTCTGGGGCCGGACCATGTGATGATTGAGGAGGGTGCCTGATGGCGCGAATAGTATTTGACCTTGACGGAACGCTGATCGACAGCGCTCGGGATATTCATGGCGTCGCCAATGCGGTGTTAGAGCAAGAGGGTTGCGAAGCGATCACTTTTGAACAATCGCGCAATTTCGTCGGCAACGGTGCGGCGGTGTTTGTCGCCAAAATGCGCGCGGCGCGCGGCATTGGCGACAGTGAGCAGGCGCGTCTATACGCCGATTTTGTCGCGCGCTATGATGATGCGGTTACGCTGACACTGGTCTATCCCGGCGTGTTGGCCGCATTGGATGCGCTCAAGGTCGAGGGGCATAGCCTTGGCATTTGCACCAACAAGCCGATCAGCCCCTGTCGCGCGGTGCTGGCGCACCTAAAAATGGATCATTACTTTGAGACTATGTGGGGCGGTGACAGCTTGCCCGTGCACAAACCGGACCCGGCGCCGCTGCACGCCGCCTTTGCCGCGCTGGGTGATGGTCCGAAAATCTTTGTGGGCGATAGCGATGTGGACGCCGAGACCGGTCAGCGGGCCGGGGTGCCATTTATGCTGTATACTGAGGGCTACCGGAATTGTCCGGTCGAAGAGCTGCCTCATACCGTGGCTTTTGACGATTTTGCCGAGCTGCCACGGCTTGTGCAAGAGTTGCTTGTCGCGGCCTGAGCCCAAAATCCCCTGAGCCGAAAAAACCCTGAGCAGGCAGATTGCCCGCTCAGGGATTTTTTATGGGGTTTGATCAGCGCGTCAACTGGCTGGCGGCGCGGGCCAGTTCTTCGATCTTGCCCCATTCGCCATTGTTCATCAGATCAAGAGGCGCAACCCAGCTGCCACCGGCGCAGATCACGTTGGACAGGGACAGGTAGGTGGCGACATTGGACGGGCTGATGCCTCCGGTTGGGCAGAACGAGATCTTCGGCAGTGGGGCGCCGATGGCCTTTAGCGCAGGCGCCCCGCCCGAGGCCTCGGCGGGGAAGAACTTCAGCATGTCATAGCCACGTTCCAGCAGGTGCATGGCCTCGCTGGCGGTGGCCGCACCGGGCAGTATCGGCAAGCCGATATCTTCGCAGGCATCCAGCAATGTGTCGGTGACCCCGGGGGAGACACCAAACTTTGCGCCGGCCTCAACCGCGGCTTCGACGTCTTTTGGAGTGATCAAGGTGCCTGCACCGACAACGCCGCCCTCAACCTTTGCCATCTCGCGGATCACTTCCAGCGCGGCAGGGGTGCGCAGGGTGACTTCCAGAGCGGGCAGACCACCGCGCACCAGAGCTTCGGCCAGGGGGCGGGCATGGGCAATGTCATGCACCACCAGTACCGGAATGATAGGCGCCATCTGGCAGATTTCGCGGTTGCGCGCACTGGCGGCTTGGGGGGAAATGGACATGTTCTAAACTCCAAATACACTGGCGCCAGTGTCGGCTGATCCGACGGCCTGGCGGAACGGGGAAAACAGTTCGCGTCCCATGCCAAAGCCATTGGCTGACAGGTCGGCAGTGGCGGGTTCGCGGTCGGTGACACCGGCGGTCATTATGTCGAGCGTTCCGGCAATTGCATCGACACGCAGGATATCGCCGTCCTGAAGATAGGCAATCGGGCCGCCGTCCAGCGCCTCGGGGACCAGATGGATGGCGGCAGGAATTTTGCCGCTGGCGCCCGACATGCGGCCATCAGTGACCAGCGCCACCTTATGTCCGCGGCCCTGCAGGATCGACAGCATCGGCGTCAGGCTGTGCAGCTCGGGCATGCCATTGGCCTTGGGGCCTTGGAAGCGGATCACGATAATGACATCGCTGGTGAATTCACCTGCCTTGAAGGCGTCTTTGGCTTCATTCTGATCGTGGAAGACACGGACGGGGGCTTCGACGATACGGTGTTCCTCGGCGACGGCCGAGACCTTCATCACGCCAGTGCCCAGCGAACCCGTCAGGCGGCTTAGCCCGCCGGTTGCCTGAAATGGATTAGAGGCTGGACGCACAATTTTTTCGTTCAGGCTTATGTCGGTGCCTTTGCGCCAGGTCAGGCCATCCTCGCTGAGGAAGGGTTCGGTGGTATAGTTGTGCAGCCCGTCACCGGCGACGGTTTTGGTGTCCGGGTGCAGCAGCCCAGCCGATAGCATCTCACCAATCATATAGCCCAGACCACCCGCCGCGTGAAAGTGGTTCACGTCCGCCAGCCCGTTTGGATAGACCCGGGCCAGCAGCGGCACCACCTCGGAGAGGTCGGCAAAGTCCTGCCAGTCCAGCAGGATGCCGCCCGCACGGGCCATGGCGATCAGGTGGATCAACAGATTGGTCGAGCCGCCGGTGGCCATCAGACCGGCAATGCCATTGGCAAAGGCCTTTTCGTCCAGAATATCGCAGACCGGCGTATAGGCATTGCCCAGGGCGCTCAGGGACAGCGCCCGACAGCCGCCTTCTTTGGTCAGCGCATCGCGCAACGGGGTGTTTGGATTGACAAAGCTGGAGCCGGGCAGGTGCAGCCCCATGAACTCCATTAGCATCTGATTGGTATTGGCGGTGCCGTAGAAGGTACAGGTGCCCGGCCCGTGATAGGCGGCCATTTCGGCCTTTAGCAGTTCTTCGCGACTGACTTCGCCCAGGGCAAATTTCTGCCGGATCTTGGCCTTGTCGTCATTGGCCAGGCCGCTGGTCATCGGACCCGCAGGCAGGAACACGGCGGGCAGGTGGCCAAAGACCTGGGCGCCGATCACCAGGCCCGGTACGATCTTATCACAGACGCCGAGAAAAACCGCCGCGTCAAAGGTGTTGTGGCTGAGCGCAATCGCTGTGGCCATGGCAATGGTATCGCGTGAGAACAGGCTCAGCTCCATGCCGGCCTCTCCCTGAGTGACGCCATCACACATGGCGGGAACACCGCCGGCAACCTGCGCGGTGCCGCCAACCTCGCGCACGGCATCGCGGACCAGTTGCGGGTAGGTTTCAAACGGCTGATGCGCTGACAGCATATCGTTGTAGGCTGTGACAATACCAAGGTGACCCGCCGATGCCTCGGCCAGGGCGGCCTGATCGGGACCTGCGGCGGCATAGGCATGCGCCTGTCCGCTGCAGCTCAGATGGGCCCGCGCCGGGCCTTTGCGCTTGGCGGCGCGCATCCGCTCCAGATAGGCTTGGCGGCTGGGGGCGCTGCGGCTGATGATGCGTTTGGTTACCGAGGCCAGTGTGGTATTCAGGGTCATTTGGTGCCGCTTTTCTGTTGGGTGCCTTGGGTCATTTGCCGATGCTGCGCCAGCTGCGCCCGTCGCGATGAAGCAGCCGCAGCGAATCTTCGGGGCCTGAGCTGCCAATGTCATAAGGGTGCGGAGCATGGCGGCTGCCGTCCCAGCCTGCGATGATGGGATCGGCCCAGGCCCAGGCGGCCTCAACTTCGTCACCGCGCATGAACAGGGTCTGGTTGCCACGGATCACATCCATGATCAGCCGTTCATAGGCATCCTGTGGACGTTCATCATGGGGCAGGCTGTCGGCAAAGGTCATGTCCAGCGCCGCCTGGGTCAGGCGCATGCCACCGGGACCGGGATCCTTGATGGTGGTGTGCAGGGTGATGCCTTCGTCGGGCTGCAACCGGATCACCAGCACATTGCCCTTGGCCGGTTCGCTGCCCTGAAAGATATTATGCGGAGGATCCCGGAAGAACACGGCGATTTCCGACGCCCGCGCCCGCAGGCATTTGCCGGTGCGCAGATAGAACGGAGTGCCCGCCCAACGCCAGTTGGCAACCTGCACCTTCATGGCAATGAAGCTTTCGGTCTCGCTGGTCGGATTGCCGGCATGGTCACGGTAGCTGCCCTGTTCGCCGGTGGAGCGGTACTGGCCGCGCGCAATATCCGAGTTCTCCACCGGTTCCAGCGCCTCGATCACCTTGACCTTTTCGTTGCGCACCGCGTCTGGAGTGAATTTTCCCGGAGGCTCCATTGCGGTCAGGCACAGCAACTGCATCAGGTGGTTCTGCACCATGTCGCGCATCGCGCCCGAGCGGTCATAATATTCGCCGCGCCCCTCAACCCCGATGGTTTCAGCCACGGTGATCTGCACATGATCAATATGCGAGGAGTTCCACAGCGGTTCAAACAGCGAATTGGCAAAGCGCAGCGCCATCAGGTTCTGTACGGTTTCCTTGCCCAGATAGTGGTCGATCCGGTAAATCTGGCTTTCCTCAAAGTTGGCCCGCAGCGCCTTGTTCAGGGCCTGAGCACTGGCCAGATCGTGGCCAAAGGGCTTTTCCACCACAATGCGGCTGTCATCGGTTGCAATGCCGGTGCTGCGCAGGCGGGTGGCAATGTCGCCAAAAAGCCCGGGCGCCACCGACAGATAGAAGGCGCGCACCACATCGGGGCGCATGTGCCTGGCCAGTTCATCCCAGCCGCGATCGCCTTTGGCATCAATGGCAACATAGTCCAGCAGCGTGACAAAGGCGGCGATGTCTTTGTCGTTGACCTCGTCTTGCTGACCGAACTCGCGAACCGCCGATGCCACTTTGTCGCGAAAACTGTCCACGTCCATATCACTGCGCGAGGCGCCGATAATGCGCGAGTTGTCGCAGAGCTGGCCCAACTGGAACCGATGGAACAGACTGGGCAGGATTTTGCGTCGGGCAAGATCGCCGGTCGCTCCGAAAAGCACCAGATCAAAGGATTGGACGGGTATGACTCTGGAAACCATGGTTTTCTCTGACGTTCTATCTGGGGTTGGATTGATTTGGTTTGGCGGGGGTTAGTTTCGACAGCAATCCGTAAGTCGAGCCGTCTTTGCTGTCTGCGGGCGCACCTTCGACCATTGGCAGCAGCGCAACGGCGAGCTCTTTGCCCAGTTCGACGCCCCATTGATCAAATGGGTTGAGCCCCCAGATCATGCCTTCGGTGAACACGCGGTGCTCATACAGGGCGATGATCTGGCCCAGCACAAACGGGGTCAGCTTGGGGTAGGCGATGGTGACCGACGGGCGGTCGCCGGGAAAGCTGAGATGCGCCGCCATGCGGTCCTGTTCGGCACCGTCAAGGCCACGGGCGGCGGCGACATCGCGGGCCTCGGCCAGGGATCGGCCGCGCATCAGCGCCTCGGATTGGGCCAGGCAATTGGCCTTTAGCAGGTTGTGGTGATGTTGCAGATCGGGCTCGTGCGCCTCGGCGGCAATCAGGAACTCGGCCGGGACAACTGCGGTGCCCTGATGCAGCAGCTGGTAAAATGCGTGCTGGCCATTGGTGCCGGGCTCGCCCCAGACCACCGGTCCCGAGGCGCGGGGCAGCGGGCTGCCGTCCTGTGCGACCCGCTTGCCGTTGCTCTCCATATCCAGCTGTTGCAGATAGGCGGGCAGGCGTTGCAGGTGCTGGTCATAGGGCAGGATGGCGCGACTGCCGTAGCCACAGATGTTATTGTGCCAAATGCCGACAAGCCCCAGCAGAACCGGCAGGTTCTGGTGCAGCGGGGCGTTTTGGAAATGGCCATCCATGGCATCGGCGCCGCGCAGGAAGTGTTGGAAATTCTCAGAGCCGATGGCCAGCAGAATGGGCAGACCAACCGGCCCCCACAGGGAATATCGCCCGCCAACCCAGTTCTCAAATCCAAACACCCGTTCGGGAGCAATCCCCAGCGCGGCGGTCTTATCCTGCGCGGTGGACACCGCCGCCAGATGATCGCCAGCCCGGTCCCCCAGGGCTGCCCGCAACCAGACCAGCGCAGTTTCGGCATTGGTCATGGTCTCAATGGTGGTGAAGGTCTTGGAGGCAATGATCACCAGGGTCCGCTGTGGATCCAACCCTTTAAGGGTGTCCTGGATATGGGCGCCATCAATGTTAGAGACAAAATGGCAGCGCGGCCCATCGTGATAGGGCGCCAAGGCCAGCGTCGCCATCGCCGGACCAAGATCAGAGCCGCCAATGCCGATGTTGATGACATCGGTGAAACGCCCGCCATCAACCGCTGCGAAGTCTCCGCTGCGAACGGCTTCGGCAAAATGCTGCATCTGCTGCCTTATGGCGCGGATTTCTGGCAGCACGTCGGCTCCGTCAACTTGAATGGCGGTGTCTGCCTGCGCCCGTAGCGCGGTGTGCAGCACCGCGCGGCCCTCGGTTGTGTTGATCGTATCGCCGCGAAACATCGCGGCGATCTTGGCGTTCAGATCCTCGGCTTGGGCAAGTTGAACCAGAAGGTCCATCGCCGTTGCATCCAAGCTGGTCTTGGAAAAATCGAGCAGCAACCCGTCCGTCTCAGCCGAATAGCTGCCGAAGCGGGAGGTGTCTTTGAACCGCGACAGGATCGGAGTGTCAGCCGTTTGGCTGCGATGGGTTTCCAGTTGCTGCCAAATATCGCTCATAGTTTTACCCTTCATGCTGTTCGGCAGCCCGCCTGAGGCCCATTTAAGCTTAAGAGGTTAGCGCTAACGTGCCCGCTAACGTCATGCTAATGGACCCATTGCTATCCAGAGTAAACAGTTTGATGCTGTTTCATTATACAGAGGGTGGAAATGCAGGTTATTTGCGCGAAGACTGCCGTTCTGGGCTTGGTCAGACCCCGGTTGCGGCATTATACACGCTGCCCCTCAGAATCAAAAGCCAGACACTTCGAATCATCAAAGTCGATGGCAATCTGATCGCCGATTGCAATATCGTATTGCCCAAATTGCCGCGAGGTGAACGACAATCCGTCGCTCAGATCAATCAGGATATTAGTGTCTCCGCCCAGCTTTTCGACGTGAACCACTGTGCCCGGAAGACGGCCATTTTTGGTGATCCTTGCATATTCGGGGCGAATGCCGATCTGGGTGCCGACCGGGCCGCCCAGCTGTTCGGCGGGAACAAAGTTCATCGACGGCGAGCCGATGAACTCGGCGACAAAGCGGTTGGCTGGGTTGTTGTAGATCTCCATCGGCGAGCCGACCTGTTCCACCTTTCCGTCCCGCAGCACCACGATCTTGTCAGCCAATGTCATCGCCTCGACCTGATCATGGGTGACGTAGATCATACAGGTGCCAAGCTGGCGGTGCAGCCGGGCGATCTCTAGCCGGGTGTTCATGCGCAGGGCGGCATCCAGGTTCGACAGGGGTTCGTCGAACAGGAACAGGTCCGGCTCGCGCACCACCGCCCGGCCAATAGCGACCCGCTGACGCTGACCGCCCGATAGCTCCGAAGGGCGCCGGTCCAGGTAGTCGCCCATCGACAGCATCCGGCTGGCCTCAGCGACCCGCTCGGCAATCTTGTCCTTGGGCATACGCGCCTGTTTCAGCGCCAGCGCCATGTTGTCGCGAACCGTCAGATGCGGGTAGAGCGCATAAGACTGGAACACCATGGCGATGCCACGTTTGGCCGGGGGCACGTCGTTGACCAGGTTGCCACTGATCTCGACCTCGCCCGAACTGGCTTCCTCCAGCCCGGAAATCACCCGCAACAGGGTCGATTTACCGCAGCCCGAGGGGCCGACAAAGACCACAAATTCCCCCTCCCCAACTGTCAGGTTGATGTCTTTCAGCACCTCGACCTGGCCAAAGGACTTGCAGACATTGCTAAGTTTGAGAGCGGTCATGATCAGGATCCAGTCAGGTCAACGGGGCGGCCGGAGCGAATGCTCTGGTCGGCAGCCAAACAGATTTGCAGCGACGACACCGCGTCATTCATATGGCGGGTCAGATCGATGTCCTCGACAATGGCGCGCAGCACATAGGCCTGCTCGGCGTCGCAGAGCTGCTGGTGGCCCGGCTCATCCGGCAGCTCGATCAGCTGATCCCCCGCAGGCCGGTGCACCAGCAGCGCGCCAACGGCGGTGTGACCGTCCACATCATCAGACCCGGTCTTGTCTTTTTCGGTGATCGACACCGAACCATTGGGTGAGATCACGTCTTTTACAAAAAACGCAGTTTCCGACATCATCGGCCCCCAGCCGGCCTCGTACCAGGCCAGTGAGCCATCGTCGAACACCACCTGAAACTGGCCATAGTTATACATGTCCTCGGCGATCTCATCCGACAGCCGCAACCCCATGCCGTTGACCCGCAGCGGCTTGGCATCGGTGATCTGGCACATCACATCGACGTAATGCACCCCGCAATCGACGATCGGAGAGGTGGTCTGCATCAGCGCCTTGTGGGTCTCCCAGGTGGCGCCGCTGGATTGCTGGTTCAGGTTCATCCGAAATACAAAAGGCCCGCCCAGACCGCGCGCCTCTTCGATCAATCGCATCCACGAGGGATGGTGGCGCAGGATATATCCAACCACCAGTTTGCGGTTCAGCTCAGTGGCTTTGGCCGTCACCCGTTGGGCATCGCTGAGCGTTGTGGCCAGAGGTTTTTCGACAAAAACATCCGCACCGGCCTCCATCGCCGCGATGGCGTAATCGGCGTGGCTGTCGGAATATGTGGCGATAACCACAAGGTCAGGTTTGACCTTGGTCAGGGCAGTTTGGAAATCGCTGAACAGCGGATAGCCCTGTAGGTCAGGGTGGCTGAGCTTGCCAGATCGGTTGACCAGTCCGACAATCTGCGCCTCGGGGTGGTGGTGGTGGGCCAGTGCATGGGACAGCCCCATATTGCCAAGGCCAGCGATTAAAACACGGATCATTTCACAGCTCCTGATGTGATGCCCCGGATCAGCTGGCGTGAGAAGATCACATAGAGGATCATCACCGGCAGGATCGCCATCGACAGGGCCGACAGAACGGCGTTCCAGTCGGTGACAAACTGGCCAATGAACACCTGGCTGCCCAGGGTCAGGGTCTTGGTTTCCTCGGCCGGGGCCAGGATCAGCGGGAACCACAGATCATTCCAGATCGGGATCATGTTGAACACCGCCACAGTGGCCATCGCCGGGCGCACCAGTGGCAGCACCAGCCTGAAAAAGATGGTGTACTCCGACAATCCGTCAATGCGGCCGGCGTTTTTCAGGTCATCCGAGACTTGGCGCATGAACTCGGACAGGATGAACACCGCCAGCGGCAGCCCCTGCGCGGTATAGACTAGGATCAGCGCCCACAGCGTGTTGACCAGCCCGCTGGCGACCATCATTTCAAGAATGGCAACGGTGCCGATGCGGATCGGGATCATGATCCCCAGCGCCAGATACAGCCCCAGCAGCAAATTGCCCTTGAACCGGTACTCGGCCAGCGCAAAGGCGGCCATGGCGCCAAACAGCAGCACGAAGAACAGAGTGGCGACGGTAACAATCATCGAGTTCTGGAAGTAGAGGAAGAAATCCCCCTGCTTCATCAC
This sequence comes from Paracoccaceae bacterium, assembly GCA_013214575.1. Lineage (GTDB taxonomy): Bacteria > Pseudomonadota > Alphaproteobacteria > Rhodobacterales > Rhodobacteraceae > Parasedimentitalea. The sequence continues at coordinate 58,779 of JABSSD010000071.1, forward strand.
CGTCTGATAGCCGATCAGGGTGAAGGTATCGCCATCGGGCAGCGCCAATGGGTCTCGGAAGATTGCTTTGCGGGACTTGAAGCTGTTGATCAGGATCACAAATACCGGGAACAGCGCAATGGCGGTATAGGTCAGCAGCGCGACATGCACGGCAATGCTGTTGAACGGGTTGGCACGGGCATTGGACATCCTTGGCCTCCTTAAAACTGATAGCGGCGTAGCCGGGTCTGAATGCCAAACAGGTAGATGCAGACGCCGATCAAGATGATGCCAAACATGCCGCTGGCGATGGCAGAGCCCATATGCGGATCTCCGAGTTGCAGCTGAAAGCCAAAGAAGGTGCGATACATGAAGGTACCCAGAATGTCGGTCGAGTAGGCCGGCCCTGCCAGCGCACCCTGGGTGGTGTAGATCAGATCAAAGGCATTGAAGTTGCCGACAAAGGTCAGGATTGAGATAATGCCGATCGACGGCAGGATCAGTGGCAGTTTGATCTTCCAGAAGGCCGAGAACCCGGTGATGCCATCGACTTCGCCGGCCTCCAGCACCTCTTCGGGGATCGACAGCAGCGCGGCATAGATCAGCATCATCGGGATGCCGACAAACTGCCAGACCGAGATCAGCGCCAGGGTGGTCAGCGCGTATTCTTCTTTGCCCAGATAGGGCGCATAAAGCCATCCCAGTCCCACTGCTTTCAGCATGTCTGGGGTGATGCCCCAGATCGGTGACAGGATCAGTTTCCAGGCAAAGCCGACGATCACAAAGGACAGGATGGTGGGCACAAAAATGGCGGTGCGATACAGCGCGGCAAAGCGCAGGCGCGGATGGCTGAGGATGGCGGCAAGGGCAATGCCAATCGGGTGCTGTACGATCATATGGATGAAGAAGAACCACATATTGTTGCCCAGGGCATTCCAGAACTGCCCCGACCAATGGGCATTGCCAAACAGGGTGCGAAAGTTATCCAGCCCGACAAAGTGGCGCACCTGATCGGTTTCAGTGTAGAGGGCCAGCCGCAATGTATTGAACAGCGGGAAGATCATGATGGCGGTATAGACCAGCAGGGCAGGCGCCAAGAATACAACGACGTGCCATTTGATGCCTGATTTCTTCATGCCTGCCTCTTCTTATTGAATGTTCCGGGCCAACAGAGGGCCCGGAACTTTGATACGTGAGTGCTGTTACTTCTGTGGCGCGTACCAGCTGGCCAGACCGTCCTGCAGCTCCATGCCGAGATCAGCGGCTGATTTGCTGCCTTTGATCGCCGCCACGGATGCGCCCCAGGTCTCGTTTTCGAGGTTTGGAGTGCCGCGTGACAGAACCTGATAGGTCGAGCGGATGGTGGATTCACATTCGCCACGCCAGCTGACGAATTCCTGTGCCAGCGGATCTTCCATCGCCACCTCGTGGTTGGACAGCGAGAAGAAGCCCGGCAGCGCGTTGGCGTAGATCGAGGCGAACTCGGATGTGCCCATCCAGTTGAGGAAGGTCTTGGCCGCCTCGGCATTGGGGGATGCCGCATTCAGGCCCAATGCGATGTCGGTGTGATCCGAGATATAGCAGGTGTCACCGGCGTTCATCACTGGCGGCTTGAACGCCCCCATGGCGAAATCGACCTGCGCGTTAAAGCCGGTGATCTCCCAGCTGCCAGCCGGATAGATCGCGGCGCGACCTAAGGTAAAGATGTTCTGGCTGTCAGGGTAGGTCTGGGCCTCATAGCCGTCGCCCAGATATTCACCCCATTTGGCCAGCGTCTCATAGGGGGCAACCCACTGCGGATCGGTCAGCTTTTGATCACCGGCGATCAGCGCCAGGCGGCCTTCTTCACCCTTCCAGTAGTTGGGGCCAATGTTGTTATAACCCATGGTGGCGGCTTCCCACTGGTCGTTGGTGCCCATCGCCATCGGGATATAGTTGCCGTCGGCCTTGATGGTCTCTAGTGCGGCAAAGAACTCGGCTTCGGTTTCCGGAACCTCAAGGCCCAACTCGGCAAAAGCATCCTTGTTGTAGATAAAGCCGTGGATCACCGAGGCCATCGGCATACAGAACGAAGCGGTCGCATCGTCGGTCTGCCAGGCTGATTTGGCAACACCGGAGAAGTTCGACATGCCGTCCAGATCGGACAGATCAGTAAGGTGGCCGGCGTCATACAGCGCCAGTGAGGCATCAAAGGGACGGCAGGTGATCAGATCGCCGGCGCTGCCCGCATCCAGTTTAGAGTTCAGCACAGCGTTATATTCTGCCGGGGCCGAGGGGGTGAATTTGACTTTGATATCGGGGTTGGCGGCCTCGAACGCTGGAATGATCTTGTCTTGCCACAGGATCAGGTCGTCATTGCGCCAGCTCTCAATCGTGAGCGTGACTTCGGCAGCAGCAGCGCCGCCCAAAATGGTCGAGCCTAGAAGCGCCAGGCTGAGTAGTTTCCGGTTCATGTCTTTCTCCCTTAATATTCGTTTTTTGGCTTTATGGCCGTTTTTATAGGTGCCGCATGGCGGCACGCAGGTCTCCGTTGCTCTGCTCAATCAGTTTATTTGCGTGTTGAATGGATGTGGCGCCGGCTGCCAGCAGGGTGGCGGCTTTGACCGCCCCATCTGCCTGGCGCAGAAAGTCCCGGGCCGCGATGTCTGAAACGCCGGTAATCTGGGTAACAATTCCAAGCGCCCGCGCCCGTAGTTTTTCGTTGTCGGCCACCAGATTGACCATCATGCCATCGAACACATGGCCCAGGCGGATGCCGGTCAGGGTCGATATCATGTTCAGGGCGACCTTTTGTGCGGTGGCTGCCCCCAGTCGGGTTGAGCCGGCAATCAATTCCGGCGGGGTGTTCAGGTGAATGGCGACATCGGCCAGGGCAAACAGCGGCGCACCAGCGTTGTTGGCGATGGATATAATGGCGGCGCCGCGATCACGTGCCACTTGCGCAAAGCGCAGAGGGTAGGGGGTGGAGCCGCTGGCGGAAATGGCAATGACCACGTCCTGCGGCTGCACGGCTTCTGCGGCAGCCAGTGCGGCGACACCATCATCTTCGGTATGTCCCGGCATGTCGCCATTCATTGGCACGCCGCCAGCCATATGGATCATGATGCGATCCGCCGTCAAACCAAAGGTGCCGGGAATTTCAGCGCCATCGGCCAATCCCATCAGGGCGGAGGAACCGGCCGCGACATAGTGGATGCGGCCCCCCTTGCGAATGGAGCTGACCAGCAGTTCACTGGCACTGGCGATCTCGGGGAGGGCGCTGGTCATGGCCCCAAGTGCCGCCTGCTGGGCGCGCAGCAGTTGTGACAGAATTTCAGCATCCGCACGCAGATCCAGCCCGGCAGCGTCACCGTGCAGTGTCTCTGTTTGCGGCGATGCTGTCGCAGTCATGTGATTCTCCCTCCCAGGTTGGATATAATAAATACCTATACAATACCTTTTGTCCACCATTTATTCGCCACCACCAGTTTCTGGCCTGATCCGGGTGAAATTTGGCTTCGTTTCGGCGATAATGGAGGGATTGGCCTTGGAGTGGCTCTTTTATTTCGCTCAAAGGTATTGTATAGGTATTTTATGAGAGATTCACTGCATAGGCCCTATATTGCCATTGATGGCGGCGGCACCTCGTGCCGGTTTGCGCTGAATGCGCCGGCCGGGATGGTGAATGTCCGGCGCGGCAGTGCCAATGTTTTTTCCGCGCCTGATGCGGCGATAGAGACGCTGAATGCCGGGCTTGCTGAACTGGCCGCGCAGGCTGGTCTCAATATGGCGCAACTGGCTGACATCCCGCTTTTTGCGGGGCTGGCCGGGGTGACGGATGCGGGCTCGGCGCGATTGGTGGCTGATCAATTACCCTGTCGCCATGTTCAGATCGAAGATGATCGCCGGGCTGCGGTGATCGGTGCTTTGGGCCTGCGGTCCGGCTGTTTGATCGGGATTGGCACCGGCTCATTTTTGGCACGTCAGTGCGGCGAGACCGTTGCCTTTGTCGGCGGCTATGGCGCTGTGCTGGGGGATCAGGCCTCGGCCGCTTGGCTGGGCAAGAAGCTGTTGCGCCGGGCGCTGCTGGTGCTGGACGGGGTGGAGGACAGCAGCGATCTGGTTGAGGCTTGCCTGGAAGGGTTCCAGCATGATGCGGCCCAGATCGTGCTGTTTACGGGTGCGGCCCAACCCGCCGACTATGGCGCCTATGCGCCACAGGTGGTGCGGGCGGCAAAATCCGGTGATCCCACAGGGCGTATCCTGATGTCCGCCGGGGCGAATTATATTTGCAAGGCGCTGGTGGCGCTGGGCCGTCAGCCGGGGGAACGCCTGTGCGCGATCGGTGGCGTCGCGGCGCATTACGTTGATTTTCTGCCGCCGGAAATTTCATCCGGCATGATGGCCCCTCAGGGCGAGGCGCTGGATGGCGCGTTGGAATTGGCGCGTCGCTTTGCGATGCAGATCTGGCAGGAACAGATATGACCGCGGATGACCTCTTTAAACCCGCAGGCTGGCTGGACGATGTGACTGGCCCTCGTTATGTGCGGCTGCGTTCAAGGATCGAGGCGGCCATTCAGGATGGATTATTGGCCCAAGGTGCGCCCTTGCCGGCCGAGCGGGAGATCGCAAGCCTGACCGGATTGTCGCGCGTCACCGTGCGTCGCGCGATGCAGGACCTAGTGGACCGTGGCATCGTTGTTCAGCGCCAGGGCTCTGGCAGTTTTGTCTCAGACGCGCCGCCAAAGGTGGAACAATCGCTGTCCTTGCTGACCTCCTTCACCGAGGACATGGTGCGGCGCGGCTTGAGTTCCTCCAGCGAGTGGTTGGGGCGTGGCATTCACATGCCATCCCCCGAAGAAGAGATGGTGCTGGCCCTGTCGCCGGGGGAATCGGTTGCCAGGGTGGAGCGGTTGCGGCGGGCGGATAACCGGCCTATGGCGATCGAGAGGGCCTCGTTGCCGGTCGATATCCTGCCCAATCCGCTGCAGGTGGAAACCTCTTTGTATAAGGTGCTGGAGGCCAGCGGCAACCGCCCGGTGCGCGCCCTGCAACGGATTTCAGCGATAAACCTCGGGGGCGAGGATGCCAAGTTGTTGGGCGTTGAGCCCGGCGCCGCAGGCCTGCGTATCGCGCGCACCTCGTATCTGCCCAACCGCCGAGTGGTCGAGTTCACCCGCTCTATCTATCGCGGCGATGCTTATGATTTTGTGGCTGAGTTGCGGCTGGCCGACCAATAGGACCTGACAGTATGACCCAGAACACCAAAATGCGCCGCGAGATTGATGAAATCCCAGAGGCCGTGGAGCGGCTGCTCACCCTGGGCGCAGCGGATATCGCTCGGGTTGCTGGTGTGGCCAGGGAGCTGGATCCGGCGTTTCTTTTGACCGTGGCGCGCGGATCCTCGGACCATGTGTGTACCTATGTGAAATACGCGTCGGAACTGTTGCTGGGGGTGCCGGTTGCCTCGGTCGGGCCGTCGGTTGCCTCGGTCTATGACGCCCGCCTGAAGCTGAACCGCGGCCTTAGTCTGGCGGTGTCGCAGTCGGGGCAGAGCCCGGATATTGTGGCCATGGCGCGGAACGCCGGGCGGGACGGTGCCCTGACTGTGGCGCTGACCAATGATGCGACCTCGCCGCTGGCCAGGCTCAGCGCCCAGTCCATTGATATCCAGGCCGGACCCGAGCTGAGTGTTGCCGCCACCAAGACATTTGTGGCCTCGGCGGTTGCCGGGCTGTGGTTGCTGGCCGAATGGAAGCAAAACGCAGAGCTGCTGGCGGCGATCCGGGCCCTGCCGGAGCAGTTGGCCTCTGCCGCAAAGATCAACTGGCCCGAGGTGCGCGAGGCTATCGGCACGCAGCAATCGCTTTTCACTTTGGGACGGGGGCCTGTTGTTGCGGTGTCCAACGAGGCGGCGCTGAAGTTCAAGGAGACCTGCCAGTTGCACGCGGAAAGTTACTCGTCGGCCGAGGTGCTGCATGGGCCGGTGTCGATCGTTGGGGCGCGGTTCCCGGTGCTGGGGTTTGCTGCCGGGGATGCCGCCGAAGGCGCGCTTGCGGAGGTCGCCGATCAAATTGCCAGCAAGGGCGCGCGGGTTTTTGCCACCACGAACAAGGTACAGGGCGCCACCTGCATTGACCATATCCGCAGCGATCATGGGCTGACAGATCCGCTGCCGCTGATCGTTTCGTTTTACTCAATGGTCGAGGCATTTTCCAGATCGCGTGGGGTCGATCCCGATGCGCCACGGCATTTGAAGAAAGTGACGGAAACGGTATGAGCCAGCAGCTGACCGCACTGACGGGCGCATTGATACTGGACGGAGGGCGGTTTTGCCGGGATCAGGCGCTGCTGCTGCGCGGGTCGCGCCTGGAGGGCATCGTCTCGGATCAGCAGGTGCCATCTGATGCCGTTGAAATTGATCTGGCTGGCGGCTATCTGGTGCCCGGATTTGTCGATCTGCAGGTCAATGGCGGCGGCGGGGTGATGCTGAACGATAGCCAGGATGTGGCTACTCTGCGGACAATTGCGCAGGCCCATGCCGCCATCGGGGCCACCTCTATTCTGCCAACCCTGATCACCGATACCCCCGGACATGTGCAAGCTGCCATCAAAGCGGTCGAGGCGGCGCTGGCCGCCGACGTGCCGGGGATTCTGGGCCTGCATCTGGAGGGGCCGCATTTGTCCAAGGCCCGCAAGGGCGCCCATGATGCAGCCTTGATCCGACCGATGAGTGATACCGATTTGCACCTGTTGCTGGAGGCCGCGTCGCGGCTGCCTGTCCTGAAGATTACCGTTGCCCCTGAAAACGTCACCAATGGCCAGATTGCGGCCCTAAGCGGCGCCGGTGTGCTGGTATCGCTGGGCCATACAAATGCAGATTTTGACACCTGCGCGGCTGCGGTCAAGGCCGGCGCCCGCTGTGTCACCCATCTGTTCAACGCCCAAAGTCAGATCAGCGGGCGCGCGCCCGGCACGGTTGGTGCGGCGCTTGCCCTGGGTGGCTTGTCTGCCGGTCTGATTGCCGATGGTATCCATGTGCACCCTGCCAGCATGGCTCTGGCGTTACGGGGTAAATGCGGGCCGGGGCAGATATTTCTGGTCAGCGATGCCATGGCCACGGCCGGGTCCGAGATCGAGAGTTTCAGCCTGAACGGACGCCAGATACACCGCAGCGGCAACCGGTTGACCCTTGCTGATGGCACTCTGGCCGGGGCCCATCTGGAGCTGGCAAGTGCAGTGGGCAATCTTGTTGAACTATGCGGGATCTCTTTGGAGGAGGCTCTGGCTATGGCCGCTGAGGTTCCCGCGGCGCTGATTGGGGCGGCACACGTCGGTACTTTGGCCGCGGGGCGGCAGGCAGATGTGCTGCACCTGAACGCGGCCCTGCAGATCGAGACGGTTTGGCAGCGCGGCTGCATGGTCTGATTTATGCGGCTCTGCGCCTGTCGGCCAACCGTGGTCATCAGGTGGCGCTGGCTGTCCGCTTGGAAGCCGCCCGAGGTGACCGCACGCTTCGGCAGCGTTGAAAAAAGATCAGAGACAGCCGTATCCGCCCGGTACACTGTGACCCGCCATCTCAGCAGGGGGTATTTTTGAGGGCCAATCTGACCTTTTTGGCAGGGTTGGTCGTTTTTGCCTATTGCTAGGTCTGATGCTGTGATTTGGATCTGGCAACAGCCGTGTTACACTGTTGAAACCGTGACCCCTGCCAGGAGAAATCTATATTCGATGTCTGACTTGTGGGGAGGATTGACGCAGGCCTTCTGGCTGCTGGCGACGATGGATGCTGATCTGGTCGAGATCAGCCTGCGGTCGCTACGGGTTACTTTGACGGCGCTGCTGGTGGCCTCTGTGGTGGCGCTGCCGTTTGCGGCCTTTCTGGTGGTGCGCCGGTTTCGGCTGCGACGCATGACCATTGCTGTGCTGAATGCGCTGATGGGGTTGCCGCCGGTGGTGGTTGGGCTTGTGGTCTATGTGTTTCTGTCCCGCTCCGGGCCATTTGGGGTCTTTGGGCTGCTGTTCACGCCAACCGCAATGATTATTGCCCAGGTGATCATCATTGTGCCGCTGATTGCCTCGATTGCGCATCAATCCCTGCGGGAATTATGGGGCGATTACCATGACCTGCTGATCTCTTTGAATACCACCCAATTTCAGCGCATTCAGGCGTTGCTCTGGGATGGCCGACGGGCGCTGTTGACGGCGGCGCTGGCGGGGTTTGGCCGCGCCATTGGCGAAGTCGGCGCGATTATGATCGTTGGCGGCAATATCGACCACGCAACGCGGGTGCTGACAACGGCGATTGCCTTGGAGACCGGTAAGGGTGATTTTGCGCTGGCTCTGGCGCTGGGCTTTGTGCTGATTGCTCTGGCGGTTGCTGTGAACCTGATGATCCACCGGCTGAGCCATACCGAGAGCGAGGGGCGCTGGTGATGCAGATGTTCCCATTGGTGGCAAAGCAGGCGGTGGTGCGGCGCCAGGGCAAGGTGCTGGCCGGGCCCATTGACCTGACCTTGCAAGGCCAGGGGGTGACCATTGTCATTGGTCCCAACGGGGCTGGAAAAACCTCGCTGCTGAAGATGCTGCATGGCATTGTCCGCTTGAACGGCGGCAGTCTTAGCTGGGCCTGCCCGACGGTCGAGGCGCGCAAACACCAGGGGTTTGTGTTTCAGGCGCCAGTGATGATGCGGCGCTCGGTGATAGAGAATATTGCCTATCCGCTGCGCCTGATTGGCGTTGCAAAAGCTGAGGCCCGACTGCGGGCGCAGGACTGGGCCGGGCAGGTTGGTCTGGGCCATGCGCTGAAACAGCAGGCCACAATGCTGTCCGGCGGCGAGCGGCAAAAGCTGGCATTGGCGCGGGCCTTGATCCGCGATCCGCAGGTGTTGTTCCTGGACGAGCCCTGCGCCTCTCTGGATGGCCGCGCCACCCGTGAGATCGAAGAAATCCTGACCCGGGCTGCGGCCAATGGCACCCGGCTGATCATGTCGACCCATAACATGGGACAGGCGCAGAGACTGGCCGATGAGGTGATTTTTGTGCTGCATGGCAAGATACATGAATTCTTACCGGCAGAGGTGTTTTTTGCCAGCCCCGCGACCCAACAGGGACGGGCCTTTCTGAGAGGGGATATTGTCGAATGAAGCGCAGGTTGATTGCCGCGGTTGCGGCGCTCACATGGGCCACCTCATCGCTCGCCGCGGAGATGACGCTGGCGGTGACCACCTCGTTCCACAACTCGGGGCTGTCGGAGGTATTGCTGCCGGCAATTCAGGCTGATCTTGGTCTCAATGTGCAGCTGCTGGTGGTGGGCACCGGTCAGGCGTTGAGATTGGGCGAAGCCGGTGATGTGGACGCCATTCTGGTCCACTCAAAGGCTGCGGAAGAAAAATTCCTGGCGGCTGGCAACGGCACCCACCGGCGTGAAATCATGTATAATGATTTTGTCTTTGTTGGCCCCGGCGGCGATGCTGCGGGCATTGGAACGGCTGGTGATGCACGTGAAGCCCTGCAAAAGATATCAGCGGCTGAGGCGGTGTTTGTCAGCCGTGGCGACAACAGCGGCACCCATAATAAGGAGCTGAGCCTTTGGGCCTCAGCGGCGCTGGAGGTGGAGGACTTTGGCGCGTGGTATACCTCTGTTGGGGCGGGAATGGGGGCGGCGCTGAACACCGCCTCGGGGCTGAATGCCTATATCCTGGCAGATCGGGCCAGTTGGCTGAATTTTGGCAATAAGGCCGATCTGCAGCTGTTGTTTGCAGGCGATCCGGTTTTGTTCAACCAGTATAGCTATATCCCGGTGAACCCAGCCAAACATCCCCATGTGAAGAGCGCCCTGGCGGCGGCCTTGGAGGCCTGGCTGGTGTCCGATCGCGCCAGGGTGCTTATTGATAGCTATCAGATCAAGGGTGAGACATTGTTTGTGTTCAATGGCGCCCAGAAATAGGCCTTTGGATCTGGTGGAGACGCCGGGGAGCCGCCGGGGCGCTGCCCCGGACCCCGAGGTATTTCAGACAAGAAGAAGGCTCAGCCCGCGATGTCGCCGTGGATTGCGAACTGGTCCAGCCCGGCCTGCTGTGGCTCGATCACCCGGAACGCCTCTTTGACACCGGCGGCGGTGAGCTGGCGCGACACCGTGAGCAGTGTGTTGGGCGCATGGGTGGCGCAGAGGTCGCGCATTTGCAGCAGTTCCTCGGTGGCAATCGGGCGGGCGGCCTCAAGGTTGGGGGCGCCGTAGAGGCTTACAAAATGCTGCGCCAGAATATCGGTCAGCCGGTCGAATTCCTCCGGTTCAATCCGGGTGACCGCGACAAAGGTAACCCGGCCTGCGGTCTCCAGGCCGATCCAGCCATTGGCAAAGGCCTGGCGCGGTTTGCCAATCAGGTCGGCCTCGCCCCAGTTGGAGAATTCAAAGCCACCCGAGATGCACCATTCGCCGGTGCGGGCCTGGCTGGCAAAGACACGTTGGTCGCTTTCATCGAGATGGATGGCACGGGCGAGCTGCATCAGGGGGGCTCCAGCAGAGAGGTCAGGGGGATCAGGTGGGTGGTGTCGCCAGCACGCAGCAGCATGCCGAAGTCTTCGTCGATACCAAGAAATGTTCCGGACAGGCCTGCCTGCACAGTGTCTTCGCCGGTGCCCCAGGCAAGGCCGCGCCATGCGGCGTGCAGGGCCTGGAGGTCACCGTTTTCCCAACGGGTGATCCAGTGCAGGCAGTGGCGGGCCCAGCTTTCCAGCAGTGCGGGGGCTTTGACCTCGGCGCAGCCTTCGCTGTAGAGCGCGGTGTCATCCGGTGTGTTGCCGCCGTCCTGGGAGCTGGGCCAGAGCGGCAATTGCAGGCCAATCACCAGCCAATCGGGGATGGCGTCGGCGTCGGTGCTGCTGGCGGCGCAGCGCAGGGCGCCGCAGCGGGCGCCGTTGATCCGTATTTGCCCCTGCCATTCCAGATGCACCGCCACTTCGGGCGGCGCCAGCGCCCCGAGTGCGTTCTGGAAGCCGACACCACAGGTGGGCAGCATCGCCATGGCCTGGCGCAGGGGCACCTCGGGGGCAAAGACCAGCGCCGCAGCCAGGCTGTCGGGGCCTAGGTTGTAGGTCAACAATCCGCCGTCACAGCCCAGAATTGCCTTTTTGCAGGCGGTGTCGAAGGGGTCTTCCTGACCCTTGACCGGGTGGCCGGACAGCAAGGGGGGCAAGGCGACCTGGATCATGCGGCGCCCCGGTCAACCAATGTCCGGGCGATGGCGTGAAACACCTTCGCCTGAGGGCTGTCGGGCTTGCTGACGACGATCGGCGCGCCGCTATCCGAGGCCAGCCGCACATCCAGGTGAAGCGGCACTTCGGCCAGCAGGGGAACGTTGAGTTTGGCGGCCTCAGCGGCGACGCCTCCATGGCCAAAAATATGCTCCTCATGGCCGCAGTTGGAGCAAATGTGAGTGGACATGTTCTCGATCATGCCAAGGATCGGCACGTGCAGTTGATTGAACATGTCGATGCCTTTGCGGGCGTCGATCAGGGCGATGTCCTGCGGTGTCGATACAATGATTGCGCCGTCAACTTCGGCCTTTTGCGCCAGGGTCATCTGCACGTCACCGGTCCCCGGCGGCAGGTCGACGATGAGCACGTCCAAAGCCCCCCACTGCACCTGCATCATCATCTGTTGCAGCGCCCCGATCAGCATCGGGCCACGCCAGACCACGGCCTGACCTTCATTGGTCATAAGCCCGATCGACATCATGGTGACGCCGTGGTTGCGCATCGGCAGAATGGTCTTGCCATCCGGGCTGGCCGGGCGCCCCGAGATGCCCATCATGCGGGGCTGGGACGGGCCGTAGACATCCGCGTCCAGCAATCCGACGCGGCGGCCCTGAGCCGCCAGCGCACAGGCCAGGTTGGCCGAGATGGTGGATTTCCCGACGCCGCCCTTGCCCGAGGCCACCGCAATGATGCGATCGACGCCGGGGATTTTCTGCGGCTTCTGCGGCCCCTTTGGCTGGGCGGGTTTGCCTGGTTTCAGGTCCGGTGGCGGCGCCTTGGCGGCGTGCCCGGTCAGCAGCGCCGAGACCTTGTCGACCCCAACAAGCGCCGCGACGACTTTTTCGGCGGCATCGCGTACCGGGCCGTAGGCCTCGGCCTGGGCGGGGTCTATTTCGAGGACAAAGCGCACCTCGGCGCCCTCCACGGTCAGAGCGCGCATGATGCCCGCGCCAACGATGTCGTCACCGCTGATCGGATCAGTGATGGTTTTCAACGCGGCGAGGACGGTTTCACGGGTGAGAGACACGTTGGCCTTGCTCCTATGGATATGGGGGGCTTGACGAATTGGCTTTGGAATTTTTACCATTTCGCATCACCCGTCTGAATTTTGGTACTGTATGTCTGCCTGAGTTTTGTCCCGATTGCACGGCCAGATGACAGGCCAGATGACAGGCCAGATGACAGACCGGTGCGGTGGCCAGCCCGAACTGGGTTGATTTGCGAGCCCCCTGGCCGCATCAGTGATCGCGACGCTTGCTGAGATAGTCATCCGTGGTCCGGACTCGCGGTCGATCGCCGCCTTTGAAGGGCGCATTTTCCTGGTGGTGCTGAGCGTTGACGCGGCATTTGTCACACATCCGGATCATCCGGGCTGCCTCTGACCCCTGGAACATGGCGTGCTTGCCGGCCAGCATATCGACAATTTTGTCGACGGTAGACTTAACCCCGAACAAAGCACCACATTCGACGCAGGCGCAGGGTTCTTCCTCGTGCAATACCACCTGTGACAGGGCGCTGTCGGCCAGATTCAGCCGTGGTTCATAGGTGATCGCATCCTCGGGGCAGATATTGGCACAGAGGCCGCATTGCAGGCAGGCGTCCTCTTGAAAGCGCAATTGCGGCAGGTCCGGATTGTCCCCCAGAGCGCCTGACGGGCACAGCGATACGCAGGACAGGCACAGGGTGCAGGCGCTGGTATCGACCAGCACCGCACCGTAAGGGGCCTCTGCGGGCAATGGCAGCACTGCGGTCCCGGGGGTCAAGGCCTTGGCGGCTTGCCGGGTGATTTGGCGGCGGTTGCCCAGTGGCCGCACCACGTCAGCAAGGGCGGCGGGAACCTCTGCGCCAAACAGCATCTCGCTCAGTGCGTCCGGGTCGAAATGGTCCAGCAGCGCCGCCTTTTCGCCACTGATCGCATTGGCCAGCGCCACTTCGCGCTCCAGTACATCCAGTTCAGTGCCGGGTGCCAGCAGGATGTCCACCCAGGCAAATCCGGCGGCAAGGGCCGCCAGAATTTCGGCATGGCCAAAACTGTTCAGGGCCTCAAGTTCCAGCGGTATGACATCCGCGGGCAAGCCGTTGCCATAGCGCGCCGCATAGCGGATCATCTCACCGCCATGGGTATTCACCACCAAGAGACGTGGCGCGCTGCCACCGGCGCCAAGAAAGGCAGTTGCCAGAGTTTGAATGCGGCGCATCAGGCTGTCGGTGGGGGGCGCATCATAGGTTAGCGCGCCAGAGGGGCACAGGGTCGAGCAGGAGCCGCAGCCGGCACAGATCATCGGGTCGATGCTCACATGATCGCCGGTGGCGCTGATGGCGCCGGTGGGGCAGATATCCAGACACTTGCGACAGCCAATCTGGTCAGCGCGGGAGTGGGCGCACAGGAGAGGCTCGTTGCGAACATACAGCGGCTTCTCGAATGTTCCGACCAGCTGTGCGGCTTGCAGCAGCGCATCGGCGACCGAGGGCGCATGCCTGGGGTCGCCGCGCAGATAGCCGGTCCGTTTTTCCGGCGCCGGGAAAAGGCTGGTTTCGCCGGTCAGGTCCAGAATGATATCGCAGTTTGATTGGCCGCCATCCCGCGGCGTGCTCCAGCCCCATTGTCGGCCCCCAGGGGTCAACTGCTGGAAGGCATCAATGGTCACTTCGAATTGTCCCAACGCCCCCGAGGCGCGTTTCAGACGACCCCGCACAGCCTCAAAGGCCCGCGTCATTGGTGGCCTGGCTGCCTCGTCGAGCAGCACGGTAACGGCAAGGACATCCTGCAGCTTTTCCGCCGCCGACAGCACGACCTCAGCAGGCCCCAGGATCAGGCACACCCCTTCCGAGATCACGTCAATGCTTTTGGCGGCGGCGACAGACAGGCTGGCCTCGGCAATCAATGCGGACATTTTGGGTAGTGTATCACCGGTATCGGTGGTCCATCCGGCTCGATCCCGCAGGTCCAGGCAGACCGGTGCCGGGGCGCCAATTTCAGCCGCCAGATCCTCAAAAAGACTTTGCTCCTGAGCACAGCAAATTATTGCCTCGCCGCCTGCGATTGCCCCGGCTGCAGCCTCAATTTCACCGGTGCAAAGGGCGCTGTGCAGCTTTGAACAAGGGATCCCAGTGGCCTGAGAAAGAGCCGTGGCGTCGATCTGTTGCGATCCTGAACAATCACATATAATCAGTTGCTTACCCATATCATCCTCGCTTGCAAACAGGCTGGCGAAAGAGGCGGTTTCACCCCTGTTCGGGCCTCAAACTAGCCATGATTCGCGGCCCCCGTAAACCTGTTTTACGGCGGCGGCAGCGGCTGGAGAGCCCTGAAACACCGAGGGTGATTCGGGGTTTCAGGTGGATTTCAATTTGTTGAGCGATTTAGTCGAATTAGACAAAACGACCGGACCGTTACGTGATCGTTAAATGGACGCCCCAATTTGTCCCGATCTAACAAATTCCTGCAAAACCCGCATTTCCAGCTTTGGAAACAGGATCCCATCGTTGCAACCTGACTGGGTAATTCAGACCGACGGGACCCTCGACGCGTGATCCACAACCCAGACAAATTCGATGTTATGCCGATGGGCATCGTCCTGCGACGGGCGCCGGGAGTGACCCCATGGGCAAAATACGCGTGGAAAGCGATTGCTGTTCTGCCGGGTGCCGCCGAGGCGAGTTGGCTGTTGCTCCGCCACGAGGCCGGGGTCAGTGACTTTCACGCGGCAACCTTGCCGCTGGAACTGCACGGCGCCGATGCCGAGGCCTATCTGCATGGGCTCAGCACCAGCCCGCCCTGTGTCTATGTGGTGTTGCGCGACAGTGAGGCGACGCCACATCCGCTAGAGGTGACGCTGGTCACCGCCTCGCCCTATGAGGCGCAGGACTATGCCGACAGCAGCGAAGAGATTGTCGAGAAAGTGCCGATGCCCGATGGGTTGATCGCCTGGGTGCGGGACTTTGCTCAGAAACACTATCACGCCGAGCGGTTCAAGAAACGGCGCCGTGACAAGACAGATATTGGCGCGGCCGAGGCCGGGATCGGCGATGCGCGGATTGTCCAGCTGGCGGATGTTTACCGCTCGCCCGCACTGGCCAAGAAAGAGCGGCTGCAATGAGCGGCGCTGATTTCTGGGCCCGCCGCAAGGCTGGTGTCGAGGCCGAGGTTGCCGCAGAGGCCCGCGCCGAGGACGTGGCGTTGGCCGCGCAGCGCGCCGCTGAACTGGCTGACAAAAGCGACGCCGAGATTTTGGCCGAGCTGCAGCTGCCCGACCCGGACAGCCTGGGCCAGGGCGATGATTTCACCGTGTTCCTGACCGAGGCAATTCCGGCCCGTATCCGCACCCGTGCGTTGCGCCGACTGTGGCTGAGCAACCCGGTGCTGGCCAATGTCGATGGGCTGGTCGACTACGGCGAAGATTTCACCGACGCCGCTTGCGCGGTTGAGAACATTCAGACCGCCTATCAGGTTGGCAAGGGCATGACGGCCCATGTCGACGAGATGGCCCGCCAAGCTGCCGAAGAGGCCGAGGCGCAGGCGGCGCTGGCGGCTGACAAAGCGGCAGCCGAGGCCGCACCGGAAGCCGAGGTCGGCGAAGACAGCGTTACAGAGCCGCCAGAACCAGCCGCCGGAGCTCTCATTGCTGAAGCGGCCGCTGCGCCCTCGCAACCCGAGGGCGCTGAAATAGCCGCCTATATGGCGCCGCCGATCCCGGCCCCGATCCCGCCCCGCCGGATGCGTTTCACCTTTGACGAGGGGGCGGCCAAGACATGACACAGGAGACGTCGATGACAGCCATGACCGCGCAGGGTCACGTGACCGAGGAAGACCGCTTGCGGGCGGATCTCTATAATTTCCTGGGTCTGTTGCTGGCGGCGCCGCCGGATCGGATGCTGCTGCAGCAAACCGCAGGGTTGTCAGGTGACAATGGGGAGCTGGGTATAGCGATCAATGCCTTAGCCAAACTGGCAAGCCTGTCCAAACCGGGCCCGGTTGAGAGCGAGTTCAACAGGTTGTTCATCGGTTTGGGACGGGGTGAATTGCTGCCCTATGCCAGCTACTATCTGACCGGTTTCCTGAATGAAAAGCCGCTGGCGTCGCTGCGCCGTGACATGGCGGCACGAGGCATGACCCGGGCTCAGAACGTCTATGAGCCCGAAGACAACATCGCCTCGCTGATGGAAATGATGGGCGCGCTGATCATCGGCCGCTTTGGCGAACCTGCCAGCCTCGGCGACCAGAAAACATTCTTCAACAAACATATCGGCTCTTGGGCCGGTCACTTCTTTTCCGATCTGGAGGCGGCCAATAACTCGGTTCTCTATGCTGCCGTGGGGGCGGTTGGCCGGGTGTTCATGGCGATCGAGGCCGAAGGAAACAGGATGAGTGCAGAGTGATCTGCATAGCCGGACGGGGCCACCGTCCACAACGCGTGGGGAGGAAACTCACATGATCCGGAAGACCGAGGAGGCCAGCAGCCGCCGCGACTTTCTAAAACTGGCCGCAACAACGGCACCGCTGGCTGCGGTTGCTGTCGCAACGAGCGGGGGCACGGCGCAGGCCGCAGAGCCCGACCTGTCATCGAACAAGATGCAGGATACGGCGCATACCCGCGCTTACCTAGACAGCCTGCGGTTCTAAACACCGCGCGCCACGATCCACTGCAGGCAACTGGTTGCGAGACGCCCGACCGCCTGCTGATTTTCAGGAACCCAGCTAGCCCGAATTAACGGGCCGCAAGGGAGGTTATAATGCTTAGGAAAAAGACCAACGGGGTTGCGAGACGCCCCCAGCGGACAAGTATCCTCTCCAAGGTCGCGGATACCTCCGTTGACCGTCGCGCGTTTTTGCGCAGTTCTGGTCTGGCCATTGGTGGGCTGACGGCGATCAGCGCCACCGGCGGATCGGTGACCCAGGCCAATGCGCAATCTGCCGCGGCCAATGCGGTTGAAACCATAAAATCGATCTGCACCCATTGTTCGGTTGGCTGCACGGTGATTGCCGAAGTTCAAAACGGTGTCTGGATCGGGCAAGAGCCCGGCTGGGACAGCCCGTTCAACCTGGGCGCCCATTGCGCCAAAGGCGCTGCGGTGCGCGAACATGCGCACGGCGAACGTCGCCTGAAGTACCCGATGAAAAAAGAGGGTGGCGAGTGGAAGCGCATCAGCTGGGAGCAGGCGATCAACGAGATCGGCGACGGCATGATGCAGATCCGCAAAGAGAGCGGACCGGACAGTGTTTACTGGCTGGGCTCGGCCAAATTCAGCAACGAACAGGCCTATCTGTTCCGCAAGTTTGCCGCCTATTGGGGCACCAATAACGTCGATCACCAGGCGCGGATCTGTCACTCGACGACGGTGGCTGGCGTGGCCAATACATGGGGCTACGGCGCCATGACCAACAGCTACAATGACATCCATAACTCTAGGGCGATTTTCATCATTGGCGGCAATCCAGCCGAGGCACACCCGGTCTCGCTGCTGCACATTCTGAAGGCCAAGGAACAAAACAACGCCCCGCTGATCGTATGTGATCCGCGGTTCACACGCACGGCGGCCCATGCCGACGAATATGTGCGCCTGCGCCCGGGCACCGATGTGGCGCTGGTCTGGGGTATTCTCTACCATATCTTTGAGAATAGTTGGGAAGACAAAGAGTTCATCCGCACCCGTGTCTGGGGGATGGACCAGATCAGAGAAGAGGTGCGCAAGTGGACCCCGGAAGAGGTCGAACGCGTCACCGGAGTTCCCGGCACCCAGCTGCGCCGGGTGGCCCGCACTCTGGCCAACAACCGCCCCGGCACGGTGATCTGGTGTATGGGCGGCACCCAGCACACCACTGGCAACAACAACACCCGTGCCTATTGTATCCTGCAACTGGCGCTGGGCAATATGGGCACCAGCGGTGGCGGTACCAACATCTTTCGGGGCCACGACAATGTGCAGGGCGCCACCGATCTTGGCGTGCTGAGCCATACTTTGCCGGGCTACTACGGGTTGTCGAAAGGCGCCTGGGCGCATTGGGCGCGTGTCTGGGGCGAAGATCCCGAATGGCTGGCCAATCAGTTCGACATGCTGAAGGGCGCCGATGGCAAGGACAAGTCACTGCAGAACCTGACCGGCATTCCGGTCAGCCGCTGGATTGACGGGGTGCTGGAGGACAAGGAAAACATCGACCAGCCCAACAAAGTGCGGGCGATGGTGCTTTGGGGCCACGCGCCAAATTCGCAGACCCGTGGGCCGGAAATGAAGACCGCGATGGAGAAGCTGGACATGCTGGTGGTGATCGACCCGTATCCCACCGTCTCGGCTGTTTTGCATGACCGGACCGATGGCTGTTATTTGCTGCCGGCCTGTACCCAGTTTGAGACCCGAGGCTCTGTGACCGCATCAAACCGCTCATTCCAGTGGCGTGACAAGGTTGTTGATCCGCTGTTTGAGAGCAAACCCGATCACGAGATCATGGGGATGTTTGCGAATAAATTTGGCTGGGCGGACCGTTTCTTCCGCAATATCGAAATGGAAGACGAAAACACGCCAAACGTCGAAAGCATCACCCGTGAGTTCAACAAGGGTCTGTGGACCATCGGCTATACGGGGCAAAGTCCAGAGCGGATAAAACTCCATATGGCCAACCAACACACCTTTCACCGCACCACGTTACAGGCGATTGGTGGGCCGGCCGATGGCGATTATTATGGTCTGCCCTGGCCCTGTTGGGGCACCCCCGAGATGGGTCATCCCGGCACCCCCAATCTCTATGACATGTCCAAGCCGGTCTCTGAGGGGGGGCTGACCTTCCGCGCCCGGTTTGGGGTTGAACGGGACGGTGACAACCTGCTGGCCGAGGGTGTCTATTCGGTGAACTCGGAAATCCAGGACGGCTATCCGGAATTCACCATGCAGATGCTGATGGATCTGGGTTGGGATGGCGATCTGACCGCCGAGGAACGGGCGTCGATTGACGCGGTTGCCGGTCCCAAAACCAACTGGAAAACCGACCTGTCGGGCGGCATCCAGCGGGTGGCGATCAAGCACGAATGTGCGCCTTTTGGCAACGCCAAGGCCCGCGCGGTTGTGTGGACCTTCCCCGATCCGGTGCCGGTTCACCGCGAACCGCTATACACCAACCGGCGTGATCTGGTCGAAGACTATCCAACATACCAGGACCGTCAGTTTTATCGGCTGCCGACCATGTATGCCTCGATCCAGAAGAAAGACGTCTCCAAGGATTTCCCGCTGATTCTCACCTCTGGTCGGCTTGTCGAATATGAGGGCGGCGGTGAAGAGAGCCGCTCCAACCCCTGGCTGGCCGAGTTGCAGCAGGACATGTTTGTTGAGATCAACACCCGGGATGCCAATAATCTAGGGGTGCGCGACGGTGCGCAGGTCTGGCTGGAAAGCCCCGAGGGCGGCAAGGTCAAGGTGATGGCGATGGTGACGGAGCGGGTCGGCGAGGGCGTCGCCTTTATGCCGTTCCACTTTGGCGGGCATTTTCAGGGCAAGGATCTGCGGGACAAATATCCCGACGGGGCTGCGCCTTACGTGTTGGGTGAAAGCTCAAACACCGCCCAGACCTATGGCTATGACAGCGTCACCCAGATGCAGGAGACAAAATGTACTCTCTGCAAAATCAGTGCAGCATAAGGAGAAAGAAAGATGGCTAGAGCTAAGTTCCTCTGCGACGCCGACCGCTGCATTGAATGCAACGCCTGTGTCACCGCCTGTAAGAACGAGCATGAAGTGCCCTGGGGCATCAACCGCCGCCGTGTGGTGACCATCAATGATGGCAAGCCAGGCGAGCGGTCGATCTCGGTCGCCTGTATGCATTGTTCCGACGCGCCCTGTATGGCGGTCTGCCCGGTGGATTGCTTCTACCAGACCGACGAGGGGATTGTTCTGCACTCCAAGGATCTGTGCATTGGCTGCGGCTACTGTTTCTACGCCTGCCCCTTTGGTGCGCCACAGTATCCGCAGGCGGGCAATTTCGGCAGCCGTGGCAAGATGGACAAATGTACCTTCTGCGCCGGTGGCCCGGAAGAGAACCATTCGACCGCCGAGTTCGCCAAATACGGACGCAACCGGATCGCCGAAGGTAAGCTGCCGATCTGCGCCGAGATGTGCTCGACCAAGGCCCTGCTGGCCGGCGACGGCGATGCCGTCTCCGCGGTCTACCGCGAGCGCATCGTCGCCCGTGGCTTTGGGGCCGGTGCCTGGGGGTGGGGCACTGCCTATCAGCAAAAGGGTGAGTAGGCGAGGATCGTATCACCGGCGGCTGTGGTGGCCGCCGGTGCCACAATAACCGGAATTTTTAAAATTCCGTCCCGTTTTCTGTTCCAGAAAACGGATGCTTTTCAATTTACAGAATATCGAGGACCCGATGCGCGTTCTTCTTTGGCTTATGGTTTGTCTGATCATGGGTTTGCCGGTTGCGGCACAAACCACACCTGAACGCATTGCCACTGGCGGTGCCCAAACGCTTGCGGATATCATGGCCCGCCAGAACGGCGAAGCTGTCGATGACAGTTTCCGGCGTGACAATACCGGCAACCCTGACCAAGCCGCCGCTCTGGACCAACAATTGGGCACTCGGGGAGGGGTATCAGATCCTGAGTTCTGGCGCGGCCTGCGCTATGGCTCGGCTGATGTGCGGGTCTCGGCTGGCGGCGAGGTGGCCACGGTTCTGGTGCAGGATGGCGGGTTGCGTTGGCTGGCGTTTCGGGCCGGGCCGCTGCGCCAATATGGCGGCTGGTTGCTGCTGGGCACAATGGCCCTATTGCTGGTGTTCTATCTGCTGCGCGGCAAGATTGCCATTGAGGGGGAAAAAACCGGCCGCACGGTGACGCGTTTCAAGGCTTTTGAGCGTTTTGGTCACTGGTTGCTGGGCGGCGCGTTCATCCTGCTGGGGATCACCGGATTGACCAGCTTGTTTGGCCGGGTCTTGATTATCCCCTATCTGGGCAAAGAGGCGAATTCAACGCTGCTGGAGCTGGGCAAATGGGTGCACAACACTGTCGCCTGGGCCTTTATTGTCGGCTTGGTGATCATTTTTGTAATGTGGGTGGCGCATAACCTGCCTGATCGCACGGATCTGGTCTGGATCCGCCAGGCCGGAGGCATTGTCGGCAGCAAGCATCCGCCCGCCAAAAAATTCAACGCCGGTCAAAAGGTGATCTTTTGGTCGGTTATCCTGTTGGGCGCCTCGATCTCTCTCACCGGTGTGTCGCTGCTGTTCCCCTATCATTTGCCGCTGTTTGCCAAGAGCTTTGCTGTTGCCAATGATATTGGTCTGGCCGGGCTGTTGCAGCTTGGGGAACTGCCAGCAACATTGGCACCGCAGGAGGAAATGCAACTGGCGCAGGTGTGGCACGCTATCCTGGCCTTTGTGCTGATGGCGATTGTCATTGCGCATATCTACATTGGCTCGGTTGGTATGGAGGGCGCCTATGACGCCATGGGCAGTGGCGAGGTGGATGAGGCCTGGGCGAAACAGCACCACAGTCTTTGGCTGGAGGAGATCCAGCAGGGGCAAAACGCGCAGTCAAAACCAGAGTGATCTGCTTTGGCGGATTGGCTGTTCGTCTAACACCGCCAGATCTGATATCGTCACCTAGGCTGGGTGCGGCTGATCAAACTCATTATTATTGTCCCAAGTCGGAGAACCGATACGATGAAATCCATGTTGACCGGGTTTGCGGCCAAACAGCTGAGTGGCTTGGCGGCCAACCGGCTGTTGCAGCAGGCAGGATTTGCCTCAGATGATATGCGTTCGGGCCCAGCCGTTCACCTGGATGAGACGACATGATGCAAAATTCTGCGGCGCGCGATGAATATGGCGAGAACATGGCGGCGGCTTCGATCCTGGTGATCGACGATGAGCCCGGAATGCGCAATTTCCTGACCAAGATCCTGATGCCGCGTTGCAAGCGGGTGGAGCAGGCGGCCTCGGCGATTGAGGCCAGCGCAATCTTGGATCAGGCCCATTTTGATTTGATCATCCTGGACAATATCATGCCGGGTAAAACCGGGTTGGAATGGGTGCAGGAACAGCGCCGGGTGGGGCTGTTTGCCGATACCATTCTGGTCACCGCCTATGCGGATCTGGAAACCGCCATTCAGGCCCTGCGCCTTGGCGTTGCCGATTTTGTGCTAAAACCATTTCGCGCCAACCAGATTCTCAATTCGGTGGCGCGGGCATTGGACCGAAAATACCTTCGGCGTGAAAATTATCTGTTAAAACACGAGCTCTCGGCTGAAGGCACGGCAGCGCGCGGTCGGTTGCTGGGTAAATCGGCGGCGATCTGCCAGGCCCGTGAGATGCTGACGCGACTGGCGCCGCTGCCGACGCCGGTGTTGTTTACCGGCGCCAGTGGCACCGGCAAGGAAATTGCCGCCCGCACCTTGCATGCGCAGTCCGAGCGCGCCGCCATGCCGTTTGTTGCGGTGAATTGTGCGGCCATTGCGCCGGACCGGATTGCCCATGAACTGTTTGGCTTGGTGGATGAGCAAGACCGGCGCAAAGACGGGCTGTTCCTGCATGCGGACGGCGGCACGTTGTTTCTCGATGAAGTGGCGCAGATGCCGGAACAGGTGCAGGCGGCGCTATTGCGGGTGCTGGAAGATCAGCGCATCCGCCCGGTGGGGGCGGAACGGGATATTCCTTTGAATCTGCGGTTTTTGTTTGCCACCAATGCCGACCTGCAACAGGCGGTGGCGACGGGCCGGTTTAGGGCTGATTTGTACCATCGGATCAATGTGGTGGAGATCGCTATGCCACTGCTGCGCGAGAGGGTTGAGGATATTGTCGAATTGGCAGCGCTGTTCATGGAGCAGTTTGCCACCCGCCTGGGCATGCCAGCGCTGGAGCTGAACGAAGAGACGCTGTTGAAATTCAGTCGCTATGACTGGCCCGGCAATGTGCGAGAATTGCGAAACCTGATTGAACGCTCGGTGATACTGGGCGAAATTCCGGAAGAGTTTTCCGGCACTGGGGCGATCACTGGCTCGGCGGCAATAGAAACCCTGGATTTGGTGACCCAGCGCCATATCATGCATGTTCTGGATGCCTGTGAGGGCAACCGGGCCGAGGCGGCGCGTCGGCTTGGGGTGTCGCGAAAGACGGTGGATCGCAAATGTGCCTCCTGGGGGTTTTGATCCGCGCGCGGTCAGATTGAGGGGCGCTGCCCCTCTTGCCCGTGCGGGCAATTCACCCTGGGATATTTGTGGCCAGATGAAGCCTGGAGCCTTAGGCGGGCTGGCCGCGGTTTGGGGCTCAGGGGGTCTCTATCGGGGGGGCAACTGGCAGCCAGATGCTGAATTCAGCGCCGGCCTGACGTCCATTGCGCACCGAGATCAAGCCGCCAGCCCGTTGGATGAGGGTTTGGCTGATGGAAAGTCCCAAACCGGTGCCCTCGCCGAGTTTGGTGGTGTAAAAAGGATTGAACACGGCGGCGATGTCCTTGTCGGCGATACCGGGGCCGCTATCTGAGACCGTGAGCAGGGCTCCGGGCTGGCCATCCCG
Organism: Paracoccaceae bacterium; assembly: GCA_013214575.1. Lineage (GTDB taxonomy): Bacteria > Pseudomonadota > Alphaproteobacteria > Rhodobacterales > Rhodobacteraceae > Parasedimentitalea. Next base: position 82,498 of record JABSSD010000071.1, read on the forward strand.
TGGCTCGGGGGTCAGTCTCAGCCCCAGTTCTCCCGCGTCCTTCATCGCCTGGGCGGCATTCATCACCAGATTTATGACAACCTGCTGCAGCTCGCCCGGATTGATGGTGACTGGCGGCGTGTGTTGAAAATCACGCCATAGGGTGACGTTCTGTTTTGACAGGACGTGATCCACCAACACCAGGCAATCCTCGACCAGGGGGGCAATGTCGACGCTTTCCTCAAAGGTGCCAAATTCGGCTGGACGGGCAAATTGCAGTAGCTTGCCGACGATGGCATCGATCCGCAGCACCTGATTGTCGATCAGGTCCAATTCGGTTTCGATCTCGGTGATGTGATCGGCAAGGGTCATGCGGATCACGTCGACATTGCCCTGGATCACCGCCACCGGATTGTTGATTTCATGCGCCACCCCGGCGGTAATTTCACCAATTGACGCCAGTTTTTCGCTCATCGCCAGTTGCTTGAAGGTTTCTTCGAGCTTGCTGTTGGCGGTGCGTAATTCGGCGGTGCGGGTGTCGACTCGGGCGTTCAGCTCGCCGGCCCAGTCCCGCAGGGCCTGATCGCGGTCCTGTATCTGGTCCAGCAGGGCATCCAGGTGCGCCGCCACCTGGCCGATTTCATCGTCGCTGCCGACGGCGCCGTTGCGGGCCGCCAAGTCACCGCGCTCGACCCGCTTCATGGTCCGGGTCATCTGTTCCAGTGGCGAAAAGATACCTTTTGCCAGCCATAGAAACAGCGGCGCGGAAATCACCAGCACACCGATGAACACCGCCACAATGGTCCAGTAGGCTGCCCGTTTGGCCGCTTGATAGGGGGCTTCGAGAAAACCGACATAGAGCATTCCAACATGGCGTCCGAAGCTGTCGGTCAGCGGCAGGTAGCCTGATATGTACCAATCATTGACCACAAAGGCGCGGTCCAGCCAGGTTTTTCCCTGGGTCAATACGCGGTGGCGTACGGAGGCAGAAACGCGGGTGCCAAGCGCGCGCACGTCTTCGAACAGGCGGACGTTGGTTGATATTCTTGTGTCGTCCAGAAATAGGGTGGCCGTTCCCTGCCGGTTTTCTCCGGTACTGTCGCTGAGGTAGACAAGCGCATTGATGGTATCGATGAAATCGAGGTTGCGGTTCAGCAGGATGCCGCCCACCAGCACGCCCTCTTGGCCCAAAACGGTGACCGGGGCGGCGGAATGCACGACCATGCCGCGATCTTCGGCGGCGCGGGATGTGGGGACCGCGGCCTCGGTTTCGATCAAGCCAATACGGGCCCGTTGCTGAAGTTCGGGGGACCGCGCTGCCAAGTCCCGGGCAGAGAAAATATCGATTTGTGAGTTTAGGGTGCCGGCCGCGGCGGCGGCAATCACCGGCCAGTTGGAGGTTGGGACTGACAGCTCCTCACGGGGGAGGAAATACAGAAAATCAAGTTGTAATTCGATGCGGCGCTGGTTCAGAAAACGCTGCTTTTCACGGTTGGGGGCGCGCAGCACTTCGCCGAACAAGCGCGATTCCGCGACGCTGCGAATGTCGGTGCCGGTGCTTGTCAGAATGCGCCCGAGATATTGTTCGGCAATGCGCAGGTCGCTGTCGACATTGGCAATCAGCATGTCGTCATAGTCGGCATTCCAACGGGTCATGGCCAGCACCAGCAGCAGCGGCATCAATACGCTGAGTGGCAATAGGGCAAGGAGCAGAAGGCGGAGCCGGACGGATCTCAAAATGGATTCCCATGGTTCACGGGCTTGTCCCAATCGCACGCCCCATCTTGAGGATCACTGTGGCACTGCTGCTGGCGGCAGGCAAGCTGCTGGCGCTTGCGGCGGTGGGCGGCGCTGCCAGCGATCCCATTGAAGGCAGTAAGCATTGGATTGGGTCAATCCCGGAACCGCAAAAACAAAACCACCCGCGAGCCAAGGCAAACGGGCGGTTTGAAGATGAGGAGCCGCCAGAGCCTGGCTCTGGCGCTTTTGCAGTTAGCTGACCAGCGACAGCCGCTCGGCCCGCATCAGCTGGCCAATTTTGCGGCCGGTATCGACCATACGATTGGAGAAGCCCCACTCGTTGTCGTACCAGGAGACAACCCGAACCAGGCCGCCTTCGGTGACTTTTGTCTGCGCTGCTGCAAAGCAGGAGGAATGCGGGTCATGGTTGAAGTCGATCGATACCATCGGATCTTCCTCATAAGACAGAATCCCCGCCAGATCACCTTCGGCTGCGATGCGGATCGCCTGGTTTATGGCCTCGACGGTGGCGGGACGCTCTGGAACAAAGCTGAGATCCACCAGCGATACATTGGGGGTCGGAACACGGATCGCAGAGCCTTCCAGGCGGCCCTTCATATGTGGCATGACTTCGGCGATGGCTGCGGCTGCGCCGGTGGAGGTCGGGATCATTGATACCGATGCGGCGCGGGCCCGGTACAGGTCCTTGTGGCTGGTGTCATGTGTTGGCTGGTCGCCGGTAAAGGCGTGGATCGTCGTCATGTAGCCGGTTTTGATGCCAAATGCAGCGTCCAGAACCTTGGCCATCGGAGCCAGGCAATTGGTGGTACAAGAGGCATTGGATACGATGATGTCATCAGCGGTCAGCTCGTGGTGGTTGACGCCAAACACCACGGTGCGGTCGATGTCTTTGCCAGGCGCTGAAATCAGCACCCGCTTGGAGCCATTCTTCAGGTGTTTTCCTGCCGATTCGCCGGTGGTGAACAATCCGGTGCATTCATAGGCGACGTCGATCTCTTGCCATGGCAGCTCTTCCGGGTTGCGAATGGCGGTCAGTTTAATGCTGTGACGACCGACCGTCAGCTGGTTGCCGGACAGGGTGATCGGGGTCCGCAACCGCCCATGAACACTGTCGTATTTCAGCAGATGCACAAGGGTTTCCGGCGGCGACAGATCATTGATGGCCACCACTTGGATGTCGGTGGTGTCATTCTCGAGCAGCGCGCGCAAAACACCACGGCCGATGCGGCCAAATCCATTGATCGCGATTTTAAGGGGCATAGGGTCAACTCCGCAGGGATTCAGATTCTGGCGCCGATAGGTCGATATCGTCAGTATTTGCCGTATCGTTATCGCTAACAGTGGCGGAAATCAACCCCAAACGCGAGGCTCTGCGGGTTCGCTATTCGGCACCGTACAAATCGAGTACAGCACAAGAAGCCGCCCTTGCCAGTTGGTAAAAGGGCGGCTTCAGCTTATGTTGAACAGGCGTTTATAGAGCGGCTTTGAACAGGGCCGTCAGGTTTTCCTCGGTCAGCTCAATCGGGTTGCCGCCGCAGCTGGGATCAATGATCGCGCCTTTGACCAGCTCAGGAATGCTGGCCTCGGTGACCCCCAGTTCCGACAGTTTGCGCGGAATGCCCATACTGTCGTTCAGCTCGTCCACATAGGCGCAAAACCCGTCAAAGCCGCCGTCAATGCCAAGATAGGCCGCCACCTTGCCAAAGCGGTCGGCGATTGCGCTGGCGTTGAATTTCAAAACCTCAGGCATACAGACCGCGTTGGTGGTGCCGTGGTGGGTGTTGAAATGCGCCCCAATCGGGTGGCTCATGGCATGAATGGCGCCCAGTCCCTTTTGGAACCCTGTGGCGCCCATTGTGGCCGCTGACATCAACTGCGCACGGGCCTCGATATCACTGCCATCGCTGTAGGCGCGTGGCAGGTAATCCTTGACCAGGCGCATGCCTTCCAGTGCGATGCCCTGCGACATCGGGTGGTAATGCGGGCTAGAGAACGCCTCGACGCAATGGGCAAAGGCATCCAGACCGGTGCCTGCGGTGATGAACTTGGGCATGCCCACGGTCAGTTCCGGGTCACAGATCACCACTGTAGGCAGCACCTTGGGGTGAAAGATGATCTTCTTGGCATGGGTGACGCTGTCGGTGATGACGCTGGCGCGGCCCACTTCAGAGCCAGTGCCGGCGGTGGTTGGCACCGCGATGATCGGTGCGATCACATCTGCATCGGCGCGGGTCCACCAGTCGCCAATATCCTCAAAATCCCACAGCGGCCGGGTCTGGCCCGCCATAAAGGCCACCATCTTGCCCAGATCCAAGCCCGAGCCACCGCCAAAGGCGATCACACCGTCATAGCCACCCGCATTATAGGCGGCGACCCCGGCTTCCAGGTTCTTCTCATTTGGGTTTGGGTCTACCTCGCTGAACAGGCCGCGACCCAGGCCTGCAGCCTCCATGATATCCAGCGTGGCACTGGTGATCGGCAGCGCGGCCAGGCCCTTGTCGGTGACCAGCAATGGCTTTTTGATACCAGCCGAGGCACAGGCTTCGGGCAGTTCTTTGATCCGGCCAGCGCCGAACTTGATTGCGGTCGGGTAGGACCAGTTTCCAACAAGGCTCATCAGCTTGTTACCTTCTTCAGATGGTAGGATTTGGGGCGGGTCAGGTTATGATACCCGATTACCGAAAGGCCGCCACCGCGGCCAGTGTCTTTGCAGCCGGTCCAGCACAGGCCCGGATCCAGGTAGTCGGCGCGGTTCATGAACACGGTGCCGGTCTCGATCTGATCACCAACACGCTGGGCGCGCTCAACGTCTTTGGTCCACAGGGACGCGGTCAGGCCAAAATTACTGTCGTTCATCAGCGCAATGGCTTCTTGGTCGGAGGACACCTTCATGATGCCAACCACCGGGCCAAAGCTCTCGTCCTGCATCACCCGCATCTGGTGGGTCACCTCTGTCAGGATCTGCGGCGTCAGATAGGCGCCGCCATCATCCGCCGCCATGGTCTCAACATGGGCCACCGCGCCAGCGGCAACCGCCTCAGAGATCTGGTCGCGCACCTCCTGGGCAAAGCGCACATTGGCCATCGGGCCAATGGTGGTCTCCTGATCCAGCGGATTGCCCAGGGTGTAGCCCTTGACGATCTCCACGGCCTTTTCCAGAAACGCGTCATACAGGCTTTCGTGCACATAGATGCGCTCGATGCCGCAACAGCACTGGCCCGAGTTGAACATGGCACCGTCAATCAGCGTCTCAACTGCGGCCTCCAGATCGGCGTCTTCCATCACATAGCCGGGATCTTTGCCGCCCAGTTCGGTGCCGACACCGGTGAATGTGCCCGCTGCAGCGCGCTCCATCGCCTTGCCGCCGCCAACAGAGCCGGTGAAGTTGACAAAGTTGAACGCCTTGCCGGCAATCAGCGCCGAGGTGGTGTCATGGTCCAGGAACACATTCTGGAACACATCGTCCGGCAGCCCCGCCGCGTGGAACGCCGCCGCCATGCGCTCACCGACCAGCAGGGTCTGGGTGGCATGTTTCAACACCACGGCATTGCCGGCAATCAGCGCCGGAGCCACCGTGTTGATGGCGGTCATGTAGGGATAGTTCCAGGGCGCCACCACCAGCACCACGCCATGTGGAATATGCTTGATATAACGCTTGAATGTGGCGTCTTCGCTGACCTTGATATCCGCCAAGGCCTCCTCGGCGATCTCTGCCATATGGCTGGCGCGCTCATTGAAGCCGCCAAACTCACCGCCAAACCGCACTGGGCGCCCCATCATATGGGCCAGTTCGGGCACGATCTCGTCGTTCATCGCGCCAACCGCGGCGACGCCTGCCATCACCAGGCGAATACGCTCAGCCAATGGCCGCGCCGCCCAGGCCCCCTGCGCCGCTCGGGCGCGGGCCGCCGCGTCAAACGCCGCCTCGTTTGAGAGCACATCGCGCTCCGCAAATACCGATCCATCGATCGGCGAGATACATTTCAATGTCTGGCCCATGCCATCTACTCCAGGTTCACAAGGCGCCCAGGCCCCCTGCTTCTTCTTGTTTTAAATACCTCCGCCGGAGGCTCCCATCCGCGCCACAGAGACCGGCGGCGCGGCCTGAATGGCTCAGGCGCGCTCGAACCCACGGGCCACTTCAAAATCGGTGATGACGCGTTCGAATTCTTCGATTTCCCATTCGGCAGCGCGGGCGTAGTGCAGCACAACATCCTCCCCCAATGCGGCCTTCAGCATCTCAGATCCCTGCAACGCAACCCGCGCATCGCGCAGGTTCGTGGGGATCATGCCGGTATCGCCCTGATAGACATCGCCGGTGCTCGGGGCTTGCAACTGCAGTTTTTCCTCGATGCCGGCAATGCCCGCGGCCAGCTGTACAGCACAGGCCAGATAGGGGTTCAGGTCCGAACCGCCTACGCGGCATTCCACCCGGATACCCTTGGTGCCCGCCCCACAGAGACGATAGCCGGCGGTGCGATTGTCCACCGACCAGATGATCCGTGTTGGCGCAAAGGTGCCCTTCATGAAGCGTTTGTAGCTGTTGATATAGGGCGCCAGGAAATAGGTGTAATCTGGCGCGTACTTCAACATGCCAGCCAGATAGTGCTTCATCAGCTGAGACATGCCCAATGGGTCGCTCTCGTCGAAAAACGCCGGTTTGCCATCTTGCCACAGCGACTGGTGCACATGGCTCGACGAGCCGGATTTGGTCTGATCCCACTTCGCCAGAAAGGTCACCGCATGGCCCTGCTGCCAGGCGATCTCTTTGGTGGCGTGTTTGGCGATGGTGTGAAAATCGGCTGTATTCAGCGCCGCATCATATTTGATGTTCAGCTCTTCCTGACCCGCCGCGGCTTCACCCTTGGTGCATTCCACCGGAATGCCCGCGTCCCACAGGTGGTTGCGCAGCGGCCGCATCACATGCTCTTCGCGGGTGGTCTGCAGGATGTTGTAATCCTCGTTATAGCCAGAGATCGGCGCCAGATCGCGGAACTGACCCTTGCGGATCTCGTCAAAGCTCTTCTCGAACAGGAAAAACTCCAGCTCGGTGGCCATGATCGCATCCAGACCCAGGGCCTCCAGCCGCTTCAACTGCTTTTTCAGCACCGCGCGGGGGGAATGGGGAATGTCCTTGTGGGTTTTGTGATCCAGCACATCGCAGAGCACCATCACTGTGCCCTCCAGCCACGGCATCGGCCGCAGGGTGGTCAGATCGGGCTTCATCACATAATCGCCATAGCCTGTCTCCCAACTGGTCGAGGCATAGCCATCCGGCGTCGCCATCTCCAGATCGGTGGCCAACAGATAGTTACAGCAATGGGTCTCTTCCCAGGCGCCGTTCAAGAAATGCTGGGCATGGAAGCGTTTGCCCATCAGGCGGCCCTGCATGTCCACCAGGCAGACCAGAACCGTATCCACATCGCCGGACGCGACTTGGGCTTTCAGATCGTCAAAACTCAGAATACCAGACATCGGCATTATTCCTGTTGTATCAAGGGAGCCCCGGCACAGATGCGCCGGGGCAGTTTTATATTAACCGTAACGGTAGGGGCGGCCAGCTTTCTCCATGTCGGAGTTGTACTTCTTGAAGATCGCGACAACCTTGGCCTTGGTTGGGCTTTCGTCGGCGATCTCGTCCCAGAACTTGACCGCTGCGTCTTCGACGATCTTCCACTCGTCGTCGGGAATGGTGGTCAGCTCCATCTTGGGGCCATTGACCCGCAGCGCGGCTTCGCCACCCCAGTACCACCACTGACGATAGTAGTGCGACTGGTCACAGCAGGCACGGAACAGGGTCTGCATATCTTCTGGCAGCTCGTTCCAACGATCCATATTGGTAAAGAACGACCCGGCCCATGCGCCCGAGATGTTGTTGGTCAGGAAGTAGTTGGTGACGTCGGCCCAACCCACGGTGTAATCCTCGGTGATGCCGGACCAGGCGATGCCGTCCAACTCGCCGGTCTGAACCGCAACTTCGATGTCTTCCCAGGGCAGGTTGACCGGAATAACGCCAAACTGGCTCAGGAAACGACCGGCTGTCGGGAAGGTAAAGACGCGTTTGCCTTTAAGGTCTTCCAGCGAGCGGATCGGGTCTTTGGTGGCAAAGTGGCAAGGATCCCATGCCCCGGCCGAGATATGCTTGACGCCCACCTTGGAATACTCTTCGTCCCAGATCTCGTTCAACCCGTACTGGTTGAACAGCACCGGCACGTCGAGCGAGTAGCGCGAGCCAAACGGGAAGTAGCCGCCAAAGACGGTGACTTCAGTAGGCGAGGCCATGGAGTCATCATCCGACTGCACTGCGTCGATGGTGCCGCGCTGCATGGCGCGGAACAACTCGCCGGTTGGCACCAACTGGTCGGCGTAGAACAGTTCGATCTGCATGCGGTCGCCTGCGATCTTGTTGAACATGTCGATGGCCGGCTTGATGACGTGCTCCCCCAGAGCTGCCCCTGCATAGGTCTGCATCCGCCATTTGATGGTGGATTGCGCCAGCGCCGGTGTCGCCAGTGGCGCGGCGATTGCGCCAGCGCCAGCGGCGGCAATAAATTTACGTCTTGTGGTCATGTCGTCTCTCCTATTTGAAATTCCGGCCCCCTGACGGGGCTCTTCTTGTGATTATTTTCCATAAACATAGTCGGGCAGCCACAGGGCGATCTGTGGGAAGATCATCACCAGTGATAAGGCCAGAACCATAATCAAGGCAAAGGGGATGATCGAAATATAGATGTCGCGCAGGCTGATTTCCGGCGGTGCCATCGCCCGCATCAGGAACAGGTTATAGCCAAACGGCGGCGTCATATAGGCAATCTGGGTGGTGATGGTGTAAAGGACGCCATACCAGATCAGGTCGAACCCCAGCTCGCCCACCAATGGCACATAGAGCGGCGCCACGATCACCAGCATGGCGGTGTCATCCAGGAAGGTGCCCATCAGCAGGAAACTGACCTGCATCAGGATCAGGATCATCCAAGGGCTTAGGCCCAGCTGGGTGGTGAACAGGTCCTTGATCGCATTGACCGCGCCGAGCCCGTCAAAGATGGCGCCAAAGCCAAGTGCTGCCAGGATGATCCACATGAACATGCAGGAAATCCCCAACGTCGAGCGCAGGGTGGTCTCAAACACTTCGCGGTTCATCCGGCCCTTGAGGACCGCGGCGATAAAGGCGGCCATGGCGCCAATTGCCGAGCTTTCCACCAGCGAGGTCCAGCCGTTGATGAAGGGCACCATCATCGCGGCAAAGATTGCCAGCGGCAACACGCCCGAGAACAGCAGCCGGTGCTTTTCCTTCATGAAGATGTCGGTAAAGACCCTCGGGTCATGGCGCAGGATAAACGCGGCAGCCGAGGCGGTAAGGGCAATTGTTGCCGAAGTCTTTGGTCCGGCCAGCCCGGCCATCATCAGCAGCGGCAGCAGCAGCAGAGTTCCCAGCACGATATAATTCAACCGCAGGGGGTGTTCTGAGATCAGCTCGTATTCTTCCAGGTCTTCGGGTGACATCGCCGGGCCAAGATCGGGCTGCAACCGGGCGCGGACATAGATGTAGACAATGAACATCACCGCCATCATCAACCCCGGCAGCACCCCGGCCAGCCACAGCTGGCTCACCGGCTGGCGGGCGATCATCGCATAAAGCACCAGCACCACCGAGGGTGGCACCAGAATGCCCAGCGATGAACCCGCCTGCACCACGCCGGTGACCAGGATTTTGTCATAGCCACGGCGCAACAGCTCGGGCAGGGCGATGGTGGCGCCAATGGCCATACCCGCCACCGACAAGCCGTTCATCGCCGAGACCAGCACCATCAAGCCAATGGTGCCGATGGCCAGACCACCTTTGACCGGGCCCATCCAGACATGGAACATCTTGTACAGATCGTCGGCGATTTTGGATTCCGACAGCACATAGCCCATGAAGATGAACATCGGCAGCGTCAGCATCGGATACCATTTCATCAGCTTCATCGCTGCGGCAAAGGGAATATCCGAACCACCAACACCCCAGAGCGCCATGCCCGCAACGGCACCGATAAAGCCAATGGCGCCAAACACCCGCTGGCCGGTCATCAGCATCAGCATCATGCCGCTGAACATCAGGATAGCAATCATTTCATAAGACATCAGAGGTCTACTCCGCGAAGACGTCCGATATCCCGGAACAGTTCAGCAAGACTTTGTGCCAGCATCAGAATGACACCAAAACACAACATGGATTTCACCGGCCACATGAAGGGTCGCCAGGCGGTTGGGCTGCGTTCCATATGGCCGATTTTCTCAGCGACACCGGACATTCCGTCGGTGAACAGTGTGAGGAACAGATCCCAGAAGAACCAGAACGGCTCGACCCCGAAATAGCCCAGTGAATAGGCGGTGGAGCCCACCGCGCCAAACAGCAGCACCCCGAGATAGAAGAGCAGGAAAAACACCGTGAAGGCGTCGATCCAGGCTTTGGTCCGGGTCGACCAGCCACCATAGAACAGGTCCATGCGCACGTTTGACCCCATCTGGATCGAATAGGGCCCGCCCAGGATGTAATAGGCAACCATCACAAACTGCGCCATCTCAAGCGTCCAGATCGAGGGATAGAAAAAGGTCTTGGAAATGGACGACCACAGCAGCACCCCGATCAACACAAAGATCAGATACATGGCGATGCGACCAATGAAGCGGTTCATGGCATCCACACCGCGGATATATCCGGTTATTATTCTAGGCATTGTCGCCCCCTTGTTGCGCCAATGCGGCCAGAGCGGGCCGGATCAGGGTCAAAAGTTCCTCGGCCATCGCGGTTTCTTGTTGCGGCGTGCGCAGCAGATCATTGCGAACCTCGATCATCACATTGGCCAACCCGTGGGCGATACCGTGCAGCTTTAGCGAATGGGTGACACCATCCTGTGGACCGTAAGGCTGATTGCGCTCGACCCGCCGATGCGGCAGCGACGGCGCATGGGCCAGCATGGCATCTGCCATCGCGGTGTCATCATCGTGCAGAATGCCGATTTCGACGGCGCGGGGCTGGCCGAAGTAGACCGGTGTAAAGCTGTGGATGGTGATCAGCACGGTGTCCAGTCCAGCGTCGCTGCGGGCTTTGATCACTTCACTGACCGCATCACAGAAGGGGCGATAGACGGCATCAACCCGCTGGAGTCGCTGGTCATCGGTCAGATCGCGATTGCCGGGAATTTCGATCAGTTCTGATTTCACCGGCATCGCCGAGGCCACCTCGGGGGGGCGATTGCAGTCATAGACCAGTCGCGACACCTGGCTTGCCACCATCGGCGCATTCAGCGCCTGGCTGAGATGCAGCGCAATGGCCCGCGCGCCCGGGTCCCAGGCGGCGTGACTTTTCTGGTCGCCAGCCGCAAGTCCCAGGTCGCCAAACTGCGCAGGGAAATGATTGCTGGCGTGTTCGCAGAGAATCAATGCAGGCCCGGATCCCTCCGGGTTGCTGACCTCTACGGCCTGTGTACGAGCGTTGGAATCGCTCAGTGACATTCACGTTCTCCCCATTTTGGAAAAATCTTTTCATGAGGATCGAGTTGTGTCAATATCTTTTCAGTCAGCAGAAGCACTTGGTGTATCGGTCTGATCCAGATACAGGGTATGTGCTTAATTTGCGGGCAAATGACAAAAGGACCGAGAGCTTGACCAAACCAGCGGCCACCGTTCGAGAACTGATCCGTGAGCAGTATTCCTCGCTGACGCAATCAGAGCGTAAGTTCTCGAATTCATTGCTGGAAAACTATCCTTCGGCAGGGCTCGCCTCGATCACCATCGTCGCTGCCAATGCAGGGGTTTCGACGCCGACTGTGGCGCGGATGGTGCAAAAACTGGGGTTCAAAGGCTATCCGCAGTTTCATCAGGCCTTGTTGAAAGAGCTGCAGGCCCAAGTCTCGGGGCCAACCCAGAGGCGCGCCAATTGGGTTAGCGAGGCCCCCGAAGGCCATCTTCTGAACAGATTTTCCCAAGCGGTGACCGAAAACCTGGAGCAGACATTCTCCAACATCGATTCCGCGAGCTTTGACGCGGCGGTGCGGCAATTGGCCGATACGGACGGACGGCTCTATGTGGTCGGCGGCCGGATCACCCGGGCATTGGCCGATTATGCCTTTACCCATTTTCAGGCGGTCCGGCAGCGGGTGACCACGATGACCTCCTCTGCCGCAACCTGGCCGCATTATGTGTTGGACATGGTCGAGGGTGATACCTTGCTGCTGTTCGACGTGCGCCGCTACGAGACCAATTTGCAGCGGCTGGCTGAACTGGCAGCCGAGCGTGGCGTCAAGATCATCCTGATCACCGATCAATGGGCCAGCCCAATTGCCTCCGTGGCCCAGTATCGGTTTAACTGCTGGGTCGAGATTCCTTCGGCTTGGGATTCCAATATTGCGACCATGATGCTGCTTGAGGCGATGATTGCGGCCACTCAGGAAGAAAGCTGGAGCGAAACTCGCGACCGCTATGAGCGTCTGGATGAGCTGTTCGACATGACTCGATTGTTCCGAAAATTTTCCTGACGCCGCCGATTCCCTGACGGCGCAGCGGTTTTCTGGCTGACGCCACAGGCCTGTAGGTTGAATTGTTCAAGACAGCGGTAAAAACAGACAGTCCCTTTGATCTGGTCAATGGGGTTTTTGTGGCTTTCAAATCCATGCTGGCGGCTGACATGTGTTGACATTGATCGCCATTCTGCTTTAATTCGCTTTCCAAAATAAATAATATGACTCCGGGGAGGCGCCTGGGGTAGGGAGTGAATGCAGATGTATATCGGGTTGGACCTGGGCACCTCTGGCTTGCGGGCTTTGCTGGCTGACGAGAGTGGTGCAATTGTTGCAACCGCTGACGCGGCTTATTCTGTGTCGATCCCCCATCCTGGATGGAGCGAACAAGATCCATCGGATTGGATTGTGGCCTGCAAGACAGTGATGGCCGCGCTAAAGGCAGCACAGCCAGTTGAATTCAGCGCGCTGCGCGGGATCGGTTTAAGTGGCCATATGCATGGCGCCACATTGGTCGATGCCAGCGGAAAGGTGCTGCGGCCCTGTATCTTGTGGAACGATAGCCGCTCGGCGGCCCAGGCGGCTAAGCTGGACCAGACCGCCAATGTGCGGAAGCTGTCGGGAAATATCGTATTTCCCGGCTTCACCGCCCCGAAGCTGACATGGGTTGAGGAAAACGAACCAGAGATATTTGCTAGGGTGGCAAAGGTACTGCTGCCCAAGGATTACCTGCGCTATTGGCTGACCGGGGACTATGTCGGCGATATGTCCGACAGCGCCGGCACCTCCTGGCTGGACGTGGGCAAACGCGCCTGGTCGCCAGAGCTGCTAGAGGCCGGCCATATGCGTCTGGATCAGATGCCCCGATTGGTCGAAGGCTCGGAAAGCTCGGGCACTGTGCGGGCGCAATTGCGGTCAGACTGGGGCCTGGCTGGGCCGGTCACTGTCGCGGGTGGTGGCGGCGACAATGCGGTTGCGGCCTGTGGTGTCGGCTGTTTTCGCGATGGCGACGGTTTTGTGTCCCTTGGCACTTCCGGAGTGCTGCTTGCCGCCAAGAACAGCTTTGCCCCAGCGCCGGAAACGGCGGTGCATACCTTCTGCCACGCAGTCCCGGACACCTGGTATCAGATGGGGGTTATCCTGGCGGCGACGGATTGCCTGAACTGGCTGTCGCGCATTCTGGGGCGCAGCCCGGCAGAGTTGGCCGGGGCGTTGACGGATGGGATCTCCGGGCCGTCGCCCACGATGTTCCTGCCCTACCTGTCCGGCGAACGCACCCCGCATAATGACAGCCAAATCCGGGGATCATTTGTCGGGCTGGACATCGCCACCTCACCCGAAGACCTGACCCAGGCGGTGATGGAGGGCGTTTCTTTTGCCCTGCGCGATAACCTCGACGCGTTAAAGACGACGGGAACCAACCTGTCGCGCATTCTGGCGATCGGCGGCGGCACAAAATCCCGGTTCTGGCTGGAGACTTTGGCCACCACATTGGATCTGCCGCTGGACCTGCCGGAGAAAGGCGACTTTGGCGCCGCTCTGGGCGCTGCGCGGCTGGCCATTGCCGCAGATACCAATGCTGACCTGTCCATGATTATGACCACCCCCAAGGTGGCGGAGACGGTTGAGCCGCGCCGCGATCTGGTCGACCGATATGCTGAAACTCATGCGCGGTATCACGCGCTTTACCCTCATCTGAAGGCTGCTCTGACATGACCACTGGATTTTTCCGCGACATCACCGAAATCCCTTTTGAAGGGGCCGACAGCACCAACCCTCTGGCGTTTCGTCACTACAACCCGGATGAGATTGTCATGGGCAAGAGGATGGAAGACCATCTGCGCTTTGCCACCTGCTATTGGCACAGCTTCGGCTGGCCTGGCAGCGATCCGTTTGGCGGTCAGACGTTTGAGCGCCCCTGGTTCAGTAACACTATGGAGGCGGCAAAACTGAAGGCGGATGTTGCCTTTGAAATGTTCCAGCTGCTGAAGACGCCCTACTACTGCTTCCACGATGCGGATATGCGCCCCGAGGGGGCTGACTTTGCCGAAAACACGCGTAATCTGAACGAGATGGTCGATTACTTTGCCGAGAAGCAGGCACAGACCGGTATGAAGCTGCTCTGGGGCACGGCCAACCTGTTTTCAAATGCCCGCTACATGTCCGGCGCTTCGACCAACCCGGACCCGGATGTCTTCGCCTTTAGTGCCGCGACCATCAAGACCTGTATGGATGCCACCCATCGTCTGGGCGGTGAGAACTATGTTCTGTGGGGCGGTCGCGAAGGCTATGAGACGCTGCTGAACACCGATCTGGGTCAGGAAGACCAGCAAATGGGCCGGATGCTGAACCTTGTGGTCGAATATAAGCACAAGATCGGTTTCAAAGGCGCCATTCTGGTTGAGCCGAAGCCACAAGAGCCAACCAAACACCAGTATGACTATGATACCGCCACCGTTTACGGCTTCCTGAAACGTCATGGGCTGGAAAATGAGGTCAAGATGAACCTTGAGCAGGGCCACGCAATTCTTGCCGGTCACTCGTTTGAGCACGAGATCGCCACCGCCTCGGCGCTGGGCATCTTTGGTTCGGTTGATATGAACCGCAATGATTATCAATCCGGCTGGGACACCGACCAGTTCCCCAACAATGTGCCCGAAGTGGCGCTGGCCTATTATCACATCCTGAAAGCGGGTGGCTTCACCACCGGCGGCACCAATTTTGACGCCAAACTGCGCCGCCAGTCGCTGGATGCCGAAGATTTGCTGATGGCGCATGTGGGCGGCATGGATGTCTGCGCCCGCGGCTTGAAGGCCGCCGCTGCGATGATCGAGGATGGCACCATGGATCAGTTTGTCACCGATCGCTATGCCGGCTGGCAGACCCCCGAGGCGCAGTTGATGTTGCAGGGCAAGCAGTCTCTGGAACAGATCACTGCGCAGGTCGAGGCAACAGGGCTGAACCCTGCGCCGCGTTCGGGACGTCAGGAATATCTGGAAAATGTCGTCAACCGCTTCGTGTGAGTGGTCTGGTGGCCATTCAGGACTACGGGCGGTTTAGCGGCCACAGCCTGCGGGAGGTTACCATCAGCGATGGTGATGTCTCGCTGGCGGTGCTCAACTATGGCGCAACAACCCGGGATTGGCGGGTGCCTTTGAATGGGCAGCCTGTTCCCGTGGTGCTGGGCTATGATGATCCGGCGCAGTATCTGAGCGGCACCGCCTATTTCGGGGCCATTGCCGGCCGGGTGGCCAACCGGATTGGCGCCGCGCGGTTCGCAATGCAGGGTCAGACCTATCATCTGGCTCCGAATGACGGGGGCAACCAATTGCACGGTGGGCCTGCGGGTCTGTCGAGGGTGTTCTGGGAGATCGAAACCAATGGGCCGTCGGCGCTGCGTCTGCGCTATGTCTCTCCCGCCGGAGAGAACGGATTTCCCGGCCGTGCCAGGGTGACAGTGGACATTCAGTTGAGCGGCTTTTGCGTCACCTATGACATGCGGGTCGAGGTCGATTGCGTAACCCCGATCAGCCTGGCGCAGCATAATTACTATAATCTCGGTGGCGGTGGCTCCATCTGGGATCACCAGCTGCGCTGCCCGGCGGACCGGGTGTTGGAAATGGACGATCAGGGTATCATGACGGGTGAGATATCACCGGTTGACGGCACCCGGTTTGATTTCCGCAAGATGCGGTCTTTTGCGCAGGCGGATGCAACGCGGCTGGGGATTGACCATAATCTGGTCTTTGAAGCGGACCGCGATGTCACGCAGCCGGTTTGCGAAGTGAGTGCCGCCAATGGAATGCGCCTGAGGCTGTGGAGCGATCAACCGGGTGCGCAACTCTATACGGCGGCCTCTATGCCAAAGCAGGCTGGCGGCTTGGACGGGCAGGCCTATGGCCCGGCCAGTGGCTTTTGTTTTGAACCTCAGGGGTTTCCCAATGCGGTCAATATCGCGTCGTTCCCCTCGGTTCTTATCTCACCGGAAATGCCATATGCTCAGAAACTGCAGGTCGAGATCAAGGGGACGGATCAATGAAGTGGATGATTGTCGGCGCGCTACTGGCCACCGCAGCAGAGGCGCAGGATCTCGGGCCGCGCCCGGTGTTTCCAGAGATGGACCCCGCACGGGTGCAACTGGGCCAGTTGTTGTTCTTTGATCCAATCCTGTCTGGCAACCGCAACATCAGCTGTGGCACCTGCCATCATCCGCGATTTGGCACCTCTGATGGAATGTCGCTGTCCATTGGCGAGGGCGGATTGGGCTTGGGTCCGGATCGCCGTGTCGATCCAACGAACCCGCCCGAGCAACGCTTGCCCCGCAACGCACCGGGGCTGTGGAATGTTGGCGCGACTGAGTTCACCTCGTTTTTTCATGATGGCCGGTTAGAGGCGGACCCGCAGAAACCAGGCGGCATCCGCACGCCCCTGGGCTCTGACATGGTTGTCGGCTTTGACAGTGTTCTGGCCGCCCAAGCGATGTTTCCGGTTCTGGCACCGGATGAAATGGCCGGGCAGTATTCGGAAAACGAGGTGTCACAGGCGGTGCGTCTGGGACATCTGAGCATCAAAGGCGGCGCCTGGGACCGGATTGCCGCCCGGGTTGAGATGATCCCGCAATACCGGAGCGCGTTTGATGTCGTTCTGGGCGATCAGGTGCCTATCAAGTTCACCGATATCGCCAATGTCATTGCTGATTTTACACGGGTTGAATGGCGGGCCGATGACAGCCCGTTTGATCGCGCCATGTTGGGCGGAGCCCCGTTGCCAGCGCAAGCCGCCCGCGGTCAGGACCTGTTCTATGGCGCCGCGGGTTGTTCGAGCTGTCATTCAGGTTGGTTGCAGACCGATCACAGTTTTCACGCGATTGCCATGCCTCAGATTGGCCCCGGCAAGGCCGCCCGGTTTGAAACCCATGCGCGCGACACGGGGCGGATGCGGGTCACCGGAGAGTCCTCCGACCAGTACAAGTTCCTGACCCCGTCCTTGCGCAACGTATCGCAAACCGGCCCTTATGGTCACAATGGCGCCTATGCCAGCCTGCAGGCGGTGGTGCGCCACCACTTTGATCCGGTTGCGGCGTTATACTCATATGACCCTGCGCAGGCCATTTTTCACGACATCCCGCCCGCCGATGATTGGCGCATTTTGGCAGACACCGATGAACTGGCGCGCATTTCGGCGGCAAATGAACTGATGCCGGTGGCGCTGGGCGATGATGATCTGTCCGATTTACTCGCCTTTTTGCACAGTCTGACGGACACCGGTGCAGCCAAGGGGCGGCTGGGGGTTCCGGCTAAAGTGCCCAGCGGCTTGCCCGTTGATCAGTGACCTAAGGTGATGATCTGGTTGGCCGATACCTGCCGCCAGTCCGATGCGCTCTGGTCCGGTTGAATGATCCTGATCTCGGCCGTCGTCGCCTGACCCAGACCAAAATGGATCTGCCCGGCCTGGCCGCTGGCATGGCCGCCACCGACGGTAATCTCGCGCGTTTGAACGTGGTCGCCGAGGCGCAGCTCAACATGGGCGCCAATGGAGCCAGTGTTGGGGGCAGCCGAGGCAAGCTGCACGATCAGCCAGTTCCCCTGCGCGGATGTGTTTTGGTACAGGCCCATCTGTGCGCGCCGGTTGACCACGGCCAGATCCAGCCGCCCATCCAGGTTCAGATCCATCAGGGCGGCGCCACGCGCCCGCGCCAGATTTGAAATCCCGGCGTCCAACCCGCTTTCGGTGAAACTGCCATCTGTGGATTGGATCAGCAGGTTATTGGGGTCCTGCATCGCCGCGCCCGGCATCTGTTCGACGTTGCCCTTGCTCACAAAAATATCGTCCAGCCCGTCGTTGTTGACGTCGCCAAAGGCCGCGTGCCAGCCGGTTGAGGGACGCCCATCGCCGCCGGTATAGGGGCGATGCGCGGTGGTGCCCCGCGCGTAAGTGGCATCGCGATAAGACGGGCCGCCAGCCTCTGGTTCAAAATACTGCAGCTTTTGATCGCCCATCGAGGTCAGGTAGATATCGGCGTAGCCATCGCCGTTCAAATCGCGTGACGCAATGCCCATGCCCCAGAGCATAAAGGGCTGCCAGCCGTCATCTTGGGAAAACAGCCGCGGAGTGTCCTCCATTGCCCACATCTGTTCCTGGCCACCGCGCACATAGTAATGCCGGTCATTGCTGACCCGCAGATCAGCGCGACCGGTGCGGGACCAATCGGTGAACAGCATGGACAGGGCGCAAAAACCTGGCTCCAGGCGTGCGGCGGCGGGATAAGACTGACCTTGGGGGCGGTACAGCAGGGTGGCATCACATGTCCCAAATGGGCCGTCGGGATCTGTGCGGTCGACATAGGTGCCAAACGCCAGTGTCGGCAGCGTATTGTCGGCCTCCCAGGTGGCGGAAAATGCGGTGGTCCAATGGTCGCCGCTGGTAAAGCCCAGATCAGCAAACGGCGCGAAGGCGCAGTCTCCCAACCCCTGCATCAGCAGATCCGGACCATTGCGAAGGATCGCGAGATCCAGAATGGCATCACCGTCGATATCCAACGGATAGGCCCCGATCACCCCGGTCAGCGCCAGAGCCTTTGGCGTGCCGACTTCAAATGCCAGCTCTGCGCCGGCGCCTGTCGTCACATTGCGCATAAGCTGCGCCGGGTTTTCGCCGCCCGCCACATAAAGTTCGGGAAACTGATCCCCATTGCAGTCAAATGCGGCGACGCCGCCGCCGACAAAGTGCTCCCATCCGCCGACGTAGACATGATCGGGAAGGGGGCGCTGGATATAGCTCACATCGGCAAAGGCCGGGGCGGCAATCAGCGCCAAGGCCAGGGTCAGTTTAAGTGTCACTGGTTGCAAGCTCCCGAATGGCCAATGTTGAGACTTCTTCTATGGCATAGGCGGCAGCGCCTTTTGCCCACATCAGGTCGCCCCAATTGTGGACGCGAACCTTTGGCGGGGGGGCATCAATCTGCACCACCCAGCGGCGCATTTCTTCGATCACCTGATCGGAATAGAGATAGTCAAAGGACAATCGTGCGCCGGAAAGGATGATCAGCTCGGGGTCAAAGATATTGACCACATTGGCCAGCCCCATGGCAAACATCCGCCCGGCCCGGTCAAAGATAGAGCAGGCCATCTGATCGCCGGACTTGGCGGCCTCGACCAATTGTCCCAGATCGCGGTGGCCCGCCCCACCATTGGTGATATTGGCCTCGCGCAATAGGGCATAATCTCCGACATAGGCCTCCAGGCAGCCGCGCTGGCCACATTGGCAAAGGGCGCCCTCTAGCTGCACCTTGGTGTGGCCGAACTCGGCACCACAGCCACGCGAGCCACGGTAGATCTGATTGTTGATGACAATTCCCATGCCAACGCCGTGCTCAATGGTGATGACCACGAAGTTGCTGACATTGCGCCCTTTACCAAACAGATGCTCCGCCTTGGCCACCAGATTGGCATCGTTGTCGATGAAAATCGGGCAGGGGGCATAGTGGGAAAGATGAGCGCCAAAATCGACATTGCGTTCCTCCAGCGAAGACGACCAGTAGACAAAATTGCGCTTGGCATCCACCAGACCGGCCAGCCCAACACCGATGCCGGAAATGGAGCTGACATCAAGGCCGCCTTTGCTGCAGGCCTGACCCAGCGCGGCGATGATCATCGTGCACAGCTTGTCGACCGGCATCCGCCCCTGTTGAAGCGGCATTTCATGATCGACGATATCATTGCCTTCAAAATCGAGGATCACCACGGAAATCACCCGGTGAGACACTTTGATCCCGGCGATCTTATGGGCGTCACCGCGGATTTTAAGCGCCACCCGAGGTCGGCCGCGTTTGGCCTCCTGCCGCGGGGTCTCCGGAATGATCTCTTCGATCAGCCCAACATCAATCAGCTCGGCGGTGATCGCCGTCACCGTGGCGGGACTGACCCGGGTGGCGGTTGAAATATCGATACGCGCAATACTGCCGGCCGCTCGAATGGTATCGATGACCTGCTGTTTTCCGCTTTCGCGTTGCTCGTCCGAATGCGAGAGACGGCCTGCTTTTCCCAAATCAATCACTCCCTGCGAGGTCGCTAAACCGTCACTGTGGTCATAGGTACGGTTGCCTCGTTTGAACAGGGTACATGATTTAATTTGAAATTCAAAAAAAATAATGTTAGACCTGTGCCACACGGGGGACTCGGTTTTACGAGTCCCCTGAGAACAGGGAGGAATACAATGAAATTCTTGAGTGGAATCTCGCTGGCCGCGGTTGTGGCCATGACCGGTTCGGCAGCTTTTGCCGCTGAATTGACCGTTGGCGTAAGCTGGTCCAATTTTCAGGAAGAGCGCTGGAAGACCGACGAGGCCGCCATCAAAGGTGCGCTGGAAGCCGGCGGAGCTGATTACATCTCTGCCGATGCACAGTCGTCGTCGTCCAAGCAGTTGTCAGACATCGAAAACCTGATCGCCCAGGGTGTTGATGTGCTGATCGTGCTGGCCCAGGATACCCAGGCTATTGGCCCGGCTATTCAAGCCGCCGCAGACGAAGGTATCCCGGTCATTGCTTATGACCGTCTGATCGAAGACAGCCGTGCCTTTTACCTGACATTCGACAATGTTGAAGTCGGCCGCATGCAGGCCCGCGCCGTGTTTAAGGCGCTGCCCGCTGGCAATTATGTTATGATCAAAGGCTCGCCAACAGATCCAAACGCAGACTTCCTGCGCGGTGGTCAGCAGGAAATCATTCAGGCTGCAATCGACGCCGGTGACATCAAAATTGTTGCCGAAGCCTATACCGATGGTTGGTTGCCTGCGAATGCGCAGCGCAACATGGAGCAGATCCTGACCGCCAACGACAACAAAGTTGACGCTGTGATCGCTTCTAACGATGGCACCGCTGGCGGTGTTGTTGCGGCTCTGACCGCTCAGGGCATGGACGGTATTCCTGTCTCTGGCCAGGATGGTGATCACGCTGCTCTGAACCGCGTTGCTTTGGGCACCCAGACAGTATCCGTTTGGAAAGACGCCCGTAGTCTGGGTAAAACTGCGGGTGAAATTGCTGTAGCACTGGCCGGTGGCGCTGCTTTGGCTGATGTTGCAGGCGCATCCGACTGGACCTCGCCCGGTGGCACCAAAATGACATCCCTGTTCCTGGCGCCAGTTCCGGTGACGGCTGACAACCTGAGTGTTGTTGTCGACGCGGGCTGGATCAGCAAGGACAAGCTGTGCCAGGGTGTGACCAACGGTCCTGCACCTTGTAACTAAGATCTCGATTTGAAAATTGGTGCGTCCCTGTTGAACTGGGGCGCACCCCTAACAACCCTTGCTGTAACTGGAGTTCGGACATGACCGAAACCACGTCTCAGCCGATCCCATCCCAACCAAAACGTAACCTGTTCCAGCAACTGGATCTGGACGTACGGCTATTGGGCATGATCGGCGCTTTTGTAATCCTCTGCATCGGCTTCAACATTCTGACGGATGGTCGATTTCTGAGCCCGCGGAACCTGTTCAACCTGACGATCCAAACGGTCTCCGTCGCGATTATGGCGACCGGCATGGTATTTGTCATCGTGATGCGCCACATCGACCTGTCGGTTGGCGGTGTGCTTGCGGTCAGCTCAGCCGTTATGGCGCTGGTGCAAACAAAATTGCTGCCAACCTATCTGGGGCTTGGTTTTGACAATCCCCTGACCTGGATCATCGCCATCGCAATTGGTTTGTGCATCGGCACATTGATCGGGGCCTTTCAGGGCTGGCTGATAGGCTATCAAGGTGTCCCGGCCTTTATCGTCACCCTTGGTGGCTTTCTGGTCTGGAGGAACTCCGGCTGGCTGTTCACCTCGGGTCAGACAATTGGCCCGCTGGACAAGAATTTCCTGACTCTGGGGGGGGTGAACGGCACCATGGGCGAGGCGGTGAGCTGGGCCATTGGGATCGTCGCCGTTGCGGTGTCGCTCTGGGCGATGATCTCCTCCCGCCGAGGACGCATCAGTCATGGGTTCCCCGCCAAACCGGCCTGGGCCGAAGGCGTTGTCATGGGCATTGTAACCGCTGCGATCCTGGGCTTTGTCTGGATCCTCAACTCCTATGATATTCCGACCCGCAAGCTGCAGCGCATGTTCGAGGCCAAAGGCGAGGTGATGCCCGAAGGTCTGCAGGTCGGTTATGGTCTGCCAATCTCGGTTCTGATCCTGATCGTCACCGCTATTGTGATGACCATTGTGGCGCGCCGCACCCGTCTGGGACGTTACATATTCGCAACCGGCGGCAATCCTGATGCGGCTGAACTGTCGGGAATCAACATCCGTTTTCTCACCGTCAAAGTCTTTGCCATCATGGGTTTCCTTTGTGCTCTTTCAGCGGTTGTCGCTTCGGCCCGTCTGCAGAACCACACCAACGACATCGGCACGCTGGATGAACTGCGGGTGATTGCTGCCGCGGTGATCGGCGGTACCGCTCTGGCGGGTGGGGCCGGGACCATCTACGGCGCCATCCTGGGGGCGCTGGTCATGCAAAGCCTGCAGTCCGGTATGGCGATGGTAGGCGTGGATGCACCGCTACAGAACATCGTGGTTGGATCGGTGTTGGTTCTGGCGGTTTGGCTGGATATTCAATACCGCAAGCGGATGGGAGCAAAACTATGACGGCTTCAGATACCAAGAGCGCCAAACAGCGCCGTGCCGATGGAGACACGCCACTGGTCGAGCTGAAGGATATCTGCGTGTCCTTTGGCGGTATCCACGCGGTGGATCATGTCAGTGTTGATCTGCACCCGGGTGAAGTTGTCGGGCTGCTGGGTCACAATGGCGCCGGCAAATCGACGCTGATCAAGGTTCTGTCTGGGGCCTATCAGATGGACAGCGGCGAAATTCGCATCAACGGCGACAAGGCGGTGATCACCAATCCTCGGGATGCGCGCACTTACAACGTTGAAACCATCTACCAGACGCTGGCGCTGGCCGATAATCTTGATGCGGCCTCAAACCTGTTTCTGGGGCGTGAACTGACCACTAAGGTTGGGCTGGTCGATGATGCCGCGATGGAGGCGGAGTGCCGCAAGATCATGGGTGGCTTGAACCCGAACTTCCGCAAGTTCTCGGAACCGGTCAGTGCCTTGTCTGGCGGGCAGCGCCAATCGGTTGCCATTGCCCGGGCGGTCTATTTCAACGCCAAGATCCTGATCATGGATGAACCCACCGCCGCACTGGGGCCGCAAGAGACCCAGATGGTGGCCGAGCTGATCCAGAAGCTGAAGGCGCAGGGGATCGGCATCTTCCTGATCGATCACGACGTTCACGCGGTGATGGAGCTCTGCGACCGGGCCAGTGTGATGAAAAACGGCCAGATGGTGGGCACCGTGAACATTGATGAGGTCACCGATGATGATCTTCTGTCGATGATCATTCTGGGCAAAATGCCCGCTCAGATCGCGGCGGAATGAACCACAGAATAAAACAAAGTGCCCCGATTTTCGGGGCATTTTGTCATCCACACCGGGGTGTTATTTGGTGAACGGAGCCTTATCCGGGACCGGCGCATCCGGGTGCAGCAGCTCTTTGGATTTCAGCTCCGTCCAGAACTCGCCCGGAATGATCTGGGCTGACCATTGCAGTGTATCAGATAGCTCCTGGCGGTTGCGCAGCCCGGGAATGACAGAGACGACCAGGTCGTGCCCCAGCGGGAACTGTAGCGCAGCTGCAGGCAGCGGAATGTTGAAGTCGCGGCAAACGGCGGACAGCTGCGCTACCTTGCGCCGCACCCGGTCCGGGGCGGTGCCATAGTTCCAGGTGTCGCCGCCCACCAGAATGCCGGAGTTGAAGGGGCCGCCGACCACAATGGACACGCCCTGCGCCTGACAGGCTGGTAATAGATCAAGCAGGGGATCCTGCTCCAGCAGCGTGTAGCGGCCAGCCAGAAGAAACAGGTCCCAATCGCCAATGCTCAGGGCGTCCTTGCAGACCCGCGCCTCGTTCACCCCAAGTCCTATCGCCTTTACCCGGCCGGCGCTGCGCAATTCATCCAAGGCCCGATAGCCGCTTTGGGCCAGAGCGCTGAAATGCCGCCCGTTTTCCGCGCCGTGGGTCTCGGTGCCAATGTCATGCACATAGAGAATGTCGAACCGTTCCAGCCCAAGGCGCTGCAGGGAGTCCTCAAAGGAGCGCATGATCCCGTCATAGCTGTAGTCAAAGACCGGGTGAAAAGGCAGCGGGTCCGGCCATCCCATCGCCGCCGGGTCAGGCGCTGCGCCAGGCGCCAGCAACCGGCCCACCTTGGTCGAGAGCACATAATCCCGTCCGCGCAGAATGTCGCCAACCCGGCGTTCTGAGCGGCCAAAGCCATAAAACGGCGCGGTGTCGACGTAATTTAGCCCGCTATCCATTGCCTGGCTCAGAGTTTTTGCCGCTTCGAGATCATCTACCGCGTCGAACAGCCCGCCCAGAGGGGCGCCGCCAAATCCGAGTGTCGGGACAGTCAGCCCGGTTGTGCCAATGCTGCGGGTGGTAAAACTCATGGGGTCTCGCTTTTTATGAATTGTTCGTTGCCGCCGCCATAAAGCGCCGTCAGTTCTTTAGCCAAGTCACGGTACAGTTCGACGATTTCATCCAGAGACGGCACATCGAGATCATCCAGCCGTTCCAGATAAGGGCAACTTAACACCGCCACCACATTGTTGGATGGGCCAAAAATCGGGAACGAAATATTGGTAACGCCAACGGTTGTGGCTGACGGCATTTTCTCGAAACCGCTGGCGCGGATACGTTTGAGATGGGCATCGAATTCAGCGCGATCCAGTTCCGGTTCGCCAACTGCGCGCCTGTGCATTGCGATCAACTCACCGACGTCCTGTTCCGACCGAAACGCAGCAAGAACCCGCCCCGTACCGGTATTCCAAAGCCCAACGACGGTCCCTGTTTTCAACGCCAACCCCCAGCTACCGGGGGATTCTGCCGAAGCCACGACGACAATGTCTCCGTTGCTCTCCATACCCATATGGCAAGATTGCCAAGCAAGCCGTGTCACCGCGCGCATCCTTGGCAGCGCGGCTTCGATGACGCGGCCGATGGGGGGATGGCGCTGACTGAGCGAAAACATCTTGAGGCTGAGGGCGTAGTGATCCCCTGAGATCGACCGGAAAACATAGCCTCGCCGCACCAGGGTCGAGAGCATGCGGTAGATTTCACTTTGCGACCGGTCCAGCGCTTTGGCGACTTCGCCCTGGGTCAGGCCCTCGCCGTGACTGGCGAGAAGTTCAATGATGTCCAAACCCTTTTCCAGAGCCGGTGCCCGGTATTTGTCGGATGTATCGCTCATAGGTGATCTGCCCCAGGAATTTAAGTGACGCGAGCCTCGCTAATCATCCCCTCAATGTCAAGATTGATTTGCAAGTGAATAAATGTTTTATATACAAATATCGCCATGGAATTTGCAGGCGAAAAGACATCGCGCCAAGGGAGGGAATGATGATTAAATCGAACACTTTGAAGGCCTTACTAGCCAGTGCTGCAGTTTTTGCAGTCAGCGAATCGGCACTGGCATCCGAATGGGGCAGCTTTGACGGCGTCACCGTTGAGGCCAAATTAATCGGCGGCCAGCAGTATGAGGGCCTGTATGGCCGCATTGCAGACTGGGAGGCTGCAACCGGTGCTAAGGTTGAAATCATTTCAAAGAAAAGCCACTTTGAGATTGATAAGGAAATCAAATCGGACATGGCCGCGGGCACCACATCCTGGTGTGTCGGCTCCAACCACTCGTCTTTTGCCCCGCAATATGAAGGGCTTTATGTCGATCTGAATGGTCTGGTTGCTGCCGAGACAATTGCGGAATTTGTTCCGGGCAACATCGGCGCGTCTACTGTTGGCGGCGAGCTGCTGATGCTGCCACGCGCCCAGTTTGACGTCTCGGTTCTGTATTACCTGAAATCCAACTACGAGGATGCCGACAAATCAGCGGCGTT
Organism: Paracoccaceae bacterium; assembly: GCA_013214575.1. Lineage (GTDB taxonomy): Bacteria > Pseudomonadota > Alphaproteobacteria > Rhodobacterales > Rhodobacteraceae > Parasedimentitalea. The sequence goes on from JABSSD010000071.1 coordinate 108,676, forward strand.
CAAAACAGAATACGGCTATGATCTGGCGGTTCCTGATACCTGGGATCAGGTCAAGGACCAGGCGATCTTCTTCTCTGATCCACCAAACTTCTACGGCACCCAGTATGCGGGCAAAGACGAAGCCATCGTGGGTCGTTTTTATGAAATGGTCGTCGCCGAGGGCGGCAACTATTTGGACGCCGACAAAAAGCCAATCTTCAACTCGGAGGCAGGTCAGCGCGCCTTGCAGTGGTTTGTCGATCTCTATGAGGCCAAGGCAGTTCCCGCCGGCACCACCAGCTATGTCTGGGATGATCTGGGTCAGGGCTTTGCCTCGGGCACCATTGCCTTGAACCTGGACTGGCCAGGATGGGCCGGCTTCTTCAATGATCCGGAATCCTCCAAGGCGGCGGGCAATGTTGGCGTTGTAGTGCAGCCGATGGGCTCGGTTACACGTACTGGCTGGTCTGGCCATCACGGTTTCTCGGTCACCAATGACTGTGCAAACAAGGAGGCTGCGGTCTCTCTGGTCAAATTCCTGACCAGCGAAGAAAGCCAGCTGGCTGAATCTGCTGGTGGTTCGCTGCCGACACGCAGCGCCGTTTGGAAAGCAAATGTCGCGGCAGCTCAGGCTGGCGACGATCCGTTCCGCGCTGAATCTCTGGCGGCCTTTGCCAAAGGGGCTGAATTTGCCTTTGCGGTGCCGGCGATTCCGGAATGGGGTGAGACCACCAATATCGTCTACCCCGAACTGCAGGCCGCCATTCTTGGCGACAAGACTGTTAAAGAAGCATTGGACGATGCCGCCGAGGCGGTGGATGAGCTGATGCGCGAGTCCGGTTACTACTAAGACCACCACTCCGGCATGGGGGCGGGCCTGTCCTGCCCCCAGATCCACACTCAACTAGCCTCACAGGTGCACTATGACCCGCCGCCGCTTGCCCGAGTGGTTTCTGCTGCTGTTGCCCGCAATCATCGTGATTGCCGCAGTTGTGCTGATCCCACTGATCTTCTCGCTCTATTCGAGCTTCACACCTTACAAGCTGACGCGGCCTTCGACGCTGTGGACCTGGGTCGGAACCTATAACTATGAAAAAATTCTGACGGACGCCAAATTCTGGACCGCCTTTGGGCGCACAGTGCTGTTCCTGACCATTGCGCTGAACCTTGAAATGCTACTGGGTCTGGGCATTGCGCTGATGGTGAACAAGGTGACTTGGGGCCAGCGCACATTGCGCACAGTCGTGATGTTCCCGATGATGTTCTCGCCCATTCTGGTCGGCTTTCAGTTCAAATTTATCTTTAACGACAATATCGGTCTGGTGAACAACGCCCTGCAGTCGATGGGGTTCAATGTGGCGCTGCCCTGGCTGGTGGACGGTAAGCTGGCGATGTTTTCGATTTTATTTGCCGAGGTCTGGATGAGCACATCGGTGTTCGCCATCCTGATCCTGGCTGGGTTGTTCGCCATTCCACGGGATCCGCTAGAGGCGGCCAAGGTGGATGGATGCACCCCGTTTCAGTCGTTCCGCCATATCACCCTGCCGTTCCTGATGCCGTTTATCTACATCGCCATGACCATCCGGTCGCTGGATGTGGCACGCGCCTATGACATCGTGCAGATCATGACCGGCGGTGGCCCGGCCCGGCGGACTGAGCTGCTGTGGACCCTGATGAGCCGCACCGGTTATGTCGATGCCCGCATGGGGCTGGCAAATGCGATGGGCTATGTCTCGATCATCCTGTCGGTGGTGTTCACCATCTATTTCTTCCGCAAACTCACCGCCGCGCGGGCCCAAATTGGCATGGAGGGGTAAGGCAGATGGATCGCAATCAATCCTACCGCAATCACAAGCGTCTGATGAAGGCGCTGCATTTTTCGGGCCTGTTCATCACCATGGCCATCATCTGTATTCCGGGCCTGTGGATCGTGCTGAACTCGTTCCGCCCCACAGTCGAGATCATGGCCAAGCCGCCGGTCTGGATCCCAACCTTCACCCTCGACCACTACCGGGCCATGTTTGGCGGCGCAGGCGAGGGCGGGGTGCCAGTGTTCAGCTATTTCCGCAACTCGATGATTGTGTCCGTGGTCTCAACCGCGATTGCCATTCTGATCGGCATGTCCGGCGGCTATGCCTTTGCCCGCTACAAGTTCAAAGGCAAAAATGGCTATTTTGTCGGCTTGATGCTGTTTCGCGCGGTGCCCGGTGTGGCGCTGTCGCTGCCGCTGTTTATCGTGTTTGCCCGGGTTGGCATCATCGACACTCATATCGGCCTGATCCTGGCCTATGTGGCGATGAACGTGCCATTCACCGTCTGGCTGACCGATGGTTTCTTTCGCCAAATCCCCAAGGAGTTGCACGAGGCGGCTGAGATCGACGGCTGCACCCGCTGGCAGGCCTTTTGGCAGGTCGAATTCCCGGTCGCCAAATCCGGCGTCGCCTCGGCTGCGATCTTTGCTTTCCTGACCTCCTGGAACGAATTTGCACTGGCCTCGCAGCTGACCCGGTCAGTTGGCTCCAAGACGATGCCGGTTGGGCTGCTTGATTTCACCGCAGAATTCACCATCAATTGGGGCGGCATGTGTGCGCTGGCGGTTCTGATGATCGTTCCAGCCCTGATCCTCACTTTCCTCGTCCAGAAACACCTGATTGCCGGCCTCACGTTCGGCGGCGTCAAAGGATAACACCATGACCGAAGTAACCCTTTCCAATGTTGTCAAATTCTACGGCAAACATCAGGCCCTGCACGGCATCAATCTGGATATATCCGATGGCGAGTTTGTGGTGCTGGTCGGTCCTTCGGGCTGTGGGAAATCCACCACCCTGCGGATGATTGCCGGGCTTGAAGATATCTCGGGTGGTGAGATCTCCATCGGTGGGCGGGTGGTCAATGACCTGCCGCCGCGCGACCGAAACATCTCGATGGTGTTTCAGAACTACGCTTTGTACCCGCATATGACAGTGCGCGAAAACCTCGGGTTTTCGTTGAAGATTGCCAAAAAGGATGAGGCCGAAATCACCAAAGCGGTGGATGAGGCCGCGGGCATTCTGGGGCTGGCTGAGCTGATGGACCGCAAGCCAGCCGCGCTCTCGGGTGGCCAGCGTCAGCGGGTTGCCATGGGCCGGGCGATTGTGCGCCATCCGGATGTTTTCCTGTTTGATGAGCCGCTGTCCAATTTGGATGCCAAACTGCGCACCCAGATGCGGGTCGAGATCAAGAAACTGCACCAAAAAGTCGGCAATACGATCATCTATGTGACCCATGACCAGATCGAAGCGATGACGCTGGCGGATCGCATTGTGCTGATGCAGGACGGTCATATCGTGCAGGTTGGCACCCCGCTTGAGCTGTTCAACACGCCGCTCAACACCTTTGTCGCCACCTTTATCGGCTCGCCGCCAATGAACCTGATTGACGGTGTGGTGTCGGGCACCAGCAGCATCAAGCTGGCCGGCGGGTTGAGCGTGCCGGTGCCCGCCAGCGCACGGGGGCAGGTCCACAGCGGCCAGCAGGTGAAATTCGGCTTTCGCGCTGATAACCTGATGCCCTATGGACATGCGGTTGAGGAAGAGGGCGAACGGGCGGATCTGGAATTGACGGTCACCCTGACCGAGCCGCTGGGCACCGAGACGATCCTGTTCACCGATATTGCAGGCACCGAGGTGCAGGGCAAGATGCTGAACCCGCGGCCGGTGCGTCCGGGCGAAGTGCTGAAATTCCGCCTGATGCTGGACAAATGCCACGTCTTTGACGCTACCAGCACAGATGCGATCCGGGGGTAGGTCATGGCGCAGATTACCCGAATAGAATTGCAGATGATCGACCTTATCCCCAAGGTAAAGCGGGTCGATGCCATTCAGTCCTTTGTCTCGCAAGAGACCCCCATGGTGACTGTCTATGACAGTGATGGGGCCAGCGGCACCGGCTATTCCTATACCATCGGCACCGGTGGCCCGTCGGTGATGGCGTTGTTGGAACACACATTGGCACCGGCGCTGATTGGCAAAGACCCGGACCGGATCGAGGGCATCTGGCGTGAGCTGCTGTTCCTGACCCATGCCACCTCGGTTGGGGCGATCACTTCGCTGGCGCTGGCGGCGATTGATACCGCGCTCTGGGATCTGAAGTGCAAGCAAGCAGGCCTGCCACTGTGGAAAGCCGCAGGCGGTTCGCGCGACCGCATTCCGCTGTATAGCACCGAGGGCGGCTGGCTGCATCTGGAGCCGCAGGCGCTGGTTGACGATGCATTGGCGATGCAGGCAAAGGGGTTCATGGGCTCAAAGATCAAGATCGGGAGCGCGCATATCAGCCAGGATGCGGCGCGGCTGTCGGCGGTGCGCTCGGCGGTTGGCGACAGCTATGAAATCATGACCGACGGCAATCAGGGCTTCACCCTGTCTGAGGCCATAAGGCGCGCCCGCATGCTGGAAGACTATAACATCGGCTGGTTCGAGGAACCTCTGCCTGCTGATGATGTGGCCGGGCATATTGAACTGGCCCGGCGCACCTCGGTGCCGATTGCGGTTGGCGAAAGCATGTATTCGATCAGCCAGTTCAAAGATTATCTGCAGATGGGCGCCGCCAGTATTGTGCAGGTCGATGTGGCCCGCATTGGCGGCATCACCCCTTGGCTGAAGGTGGCGCATCTGGCCGAAGCCTTCAACGTCATGGTCTGTCCGCATTTCCTGATGGAGCTGCACCTGCCGCTGGTCTGTGCGGTGCCCAATGCCAAATGGCTGGAATACATCCCGCAATTGGATAGCGTCACAACCGCACCGATGCTGGTCGAAGGTGGCTTGGCCATCCCCTCACTGGCGCCGGGGCTGGGCATTGAGTGGGATTGGCAGGCGATCACCGCCATGTCGCTGATCTCAAAAACCATAACCGGAGGAGCCTGATGCAGCGCATGGGAATGGTGATCGGGATCAAGCCCGACAGGATCGACGACTACAAACGTCTGCACGCCGCGGTCTGGCCGGATGTGCTGGCGCAGATTGCAGGCAGCAACATCCGCAACTATAGTATTTTCCTGCGCGAGCCGGAAAACCTGCTGTTCGGCTACTGGGAATATCACGGCTCCGATTTGGACGCCGATCTGGCGAAAATGGCCGAAGACCCCAAAACCCGAGAGTGGTGGACTCAGACTGACCCTTGCCAGTCGCCCTTAGCCAGTCGCGCCAGCGGCGAGCAATGGGCGATGATGGAACATGTTTTTTACACGGATTGACACTATGACCCAAAACACAGGCCGGTTGGCCGGCAAAACAACATTCATCACAGCGGCGGGGCAGGGCATTGGCCGCTCAACGGCTGAGCTCTACGCCGCCCAGGGAGCAAAGGTTTTTGCCAGCGACATCAACGAGGCCTCGCTGGCTGAGCTGGATGCCATCAATGGTATTACTGCGATCAAGCTGGACGTGACCGACGCCGCAGCTGTTGCGGCCTGCGTGGGTGATATTGGCCCGCTGGACGTGCTGTTCAACTGCGCAGGTTTTGTCGCCAACGGCTCGATCCTGGACACCGATGACAAGGACTGGGACTTCAGCTTTGATCTCAATGTCACTGCCATGTACCGGATGATCAAGCTGACGCTGCCTGCGATGCTGGCAAATGGCGGCGGCTCGATCATCAACATGTCCTCGGTGGCCTCCTCCATCAAAGGGGTGCCAAACCGCTTTGCCTATTGCGCCTCCAAGGCGGCGGTCATTGGCATGACCAAATCCATCGCCGCCGATTACGTGACCCAGGGTATTCGCTGTAATGCGATCTGTCCCGGCACCGTGGATAGCCCGTCGATGCACGGCCGCCTGCGCGCCACCGGCAACTACGATAAGGCCCTGGCCGATTTTGTCAGCCGTCAGCCGATGGGCCGCATTGGCTCTGCCGATGAAATCGCCGCGCTGGCGCTCTACCTCGCCAGCGATGACAGCGCCTTTACTACCGGCCAAACGCACGCCATCGACGGCGGCTGGTCCATTTGACGTCCGAGGAGATAACACTATGAAACTATTACGTTTTGGCCCCGAGGGCGCTGAGAAACCTGGTCTTCTGGATGCCGATGGCAAGATCCGTGACCTGTCTGCCCTGATCCCGGATGTGGCCGGCGCGGCGCTGAGCGATGCCGCACTGGACAAAATCCGCGCGATTGATCCCTCAACCCTGCCGCTGGTTGAGGGCAACCCGCGCCTTGGCGCCTGTGTCGGTCAGGTGGGCAAATTCATTTGCATCGGCTTGAACTATGCCGACCATGCTGCCGAAGCTGGTATGGCGCTGCCAGAGGAGCCGATTATCTTCTTCAAGGCGACCTCGGCCATCTGCGGCCCGCATGACGCCGTCGAAATTCCGCGCACCTCGGTCAAGACCGACTGGGAGGGCGAGCTGGGAGTGGTGATTGGCAAGCCCGCGAAATACGTCTCGGTCGAAGACGCGCTGGACCACGTGGCCGGCTATTGCGTGGTCAATGACCTGTCCGAGCGTGATTTCCAGCTGCACCGGTCCGGCCAGTGGGTCAAAGGCAAGTCCTGCGACACCTTTGGCCCGCTTGGCCCGTGGCTGGTCACCCGCGACGAGGTGGCAGACCCGCAGGTGCTGGACATGTATCTAGAGGTCAACGGTCACCGCTATCAGGACGGCTCCACCCGGATGATGCATTTTGACGTCGCCACGGTGATCTCGCACCTGTCGCAGTTCATGAGCCTGCAGCCGGGCGATGTGATCTCCACCGGGACACCTCCGGGCGTGGGCATGGGGCAGACGCCAGAAACCTATCTGAAACCCGGCGACAAGATCGAACTGGGGATCGCTGGGCTGGGTGTGCAAAAGCAGAGCGTGGTCGCCAGCGAATGACCCGTATCACCGGGCTAACAACCCACGACCTGCGCTTTCCGACCTCCGATGCACTGGATGGTTCGGACGCGATGAACCCGGATCCGGACTATTCCGCCGCCTATGTCGTGCTGGAAACGGATGGCGACCATCAGGGCCACGGGCTGACCTTTACCATCGGCCGCGGCACCGAGATCTGTGTTGCCGCGATCAATGCCATGGGTCACCTGCTGATCGGGCTGGATCTGGATTGGGTGCGGGAGGACATGGGGCGGTTCTGGCGTCACATCACTGGCGACAGTCAGCTGCGCTGGATCGGCCCCGACAAGGGCGCCATCCACCTGGCCACCGGCGCGGTGGTCAATGCCATGTGGGATTTACTGGCCAAAGAGGCGGCCAAGCCGGTCTGGCTGCTGGTGGGCGAGATGTCGCCCGAGGAGATCGTCAAACTGATCGATTTCCGCTACATGACGGATGTGCTGACCCGCGACGAGGCGCTGGAGATCCTGCGGGCGGCGGAGCCGGGCAAAGCCGAGCGGATCGCCAGGCTCAAGGCCGAAGGCTATCCCTGCTATACCACCTCGGCGGGCTGGCTGGGCTATTCCGACGACAAACTGCGCCGACTATGCCGCGAGGCACGCGCGGCTGGCTTTACCCATACCAAGTTCAAAGTGGGTCGCAATCTTGACGACGACATTCGCCGCCTGACCATCGCCCGCGAAGAACTGGGCGAGGACATGAACATCATGATCGACGCCAATCAGGTTTGGGAAGTGGATCAGGCTATTGAGTGGGTCAATGCGCTGGCCTTTGCGCGGCCGCTGTTCATCGAAGAACCAACCAGCCCGGATGATGTCATGGGCCACCGCAAGATCCGCGAAGGGGTTGCCCCCATCAAGGTTGCCACCGGTGAGATGTGTCAGAACCGCATTATGTTCAAACAGTTCATCGCCAACGAGGCGATCGACTATGTGCAGATCGACAGCTGTCGCCTGGGCGGCTTGAACGAGGTGCTGGCGGTGCAACTGATGGCCGCCAAGTTTGGCCTGCCGGTCTGGCCGCATGCCGGCGGCGTTGGGTTGTGCGAATATGTGCAGCATCTGTCGATGATCGATTATGTGGCCATCACCGGCGAAAAGGACAGCAAGAGGATCGAGTTCGTCGATCATCTGCACGAACATTTTGTAGATCCCTGCATTGTCGAGAACGGCGCCTATGCGGCGCCAGACATGCCTGGTTTTTCGATTCAGATGAAGCCGCAAACACTGTGTGATTTCCGCTTTGATCCGTCGCTTGCCGCCACGTGACATGCAACCGGCCTGACCCGGCCACTCCAACTAAGCGGGCCCACCTTCAACGGAGGCTGGGCCCCCACCACCAGCCAGTCCAGTAGCCTGTCGACTAGCCAGTCCGGTAGCCTGTCGACCAGTCAGTCTGCCAGCCAGCCCAGCAGGTGGCTGGCTGGCAGGCTGCCCAAATATCACTCAAAATCCTCACAATCATGCGTTTTTTCAATGACTTCCTAGCGAGCGCTAAAAAAAATGCAAAGACATCGAAATTGCCCTTGTAGTACTGTCACTTGCGCGGATATACCGATCAACGGAGACGTGGCCGAGTGGTCGAAGGCGCTCCCCTGCTAAGGGAGTAACGTGCAAGCGTTCGAGGGTTCGAATCCCTTCGTCTCCGCCACCCTGCCTCGTAAGTGGCTGAAGTGAATAGAATAAATTAACCGCTGATTTTCTACCCGCCAAACAACCTGCCTAAATCCCAAGCCCTAAATCGACTCAGTTTAGGCCCCGCCTATTTAGCGGATAAACCGTTGCTGTGCTGAGCAAAAGTGCGTGTTATGTTGTCCTTCTCCATGACAGAGGGAACAATTTCGGATGTCTGATATTGCATTGAGGGCTCGGATCACTGGACGTGTACAGGGTGTGGCTTTCCGCGCCTGGACGCGTTCAGAAGCTAAACAGCGCGGTCTTTCAGGCTGGGTCCGCAACGAATCTGATGGCTCTGTACATGCTCTGTTCATAGGTCCGGCTCCCCACGTAGCTGAGATGGTGCGCGCTCTGAGCAATGGCCCGCCTGCCGCCCGTGTCATCGATGTCCAGACTGAAAATGCCGAGCCTGATCAGGAGTTCACAAGCTTCCAGATCATTCGGTAAACTGTCACAGGCAATACCGGATATTTCTCCTGTTGGGATACAGTCTGACTGAGTGAATAAGTATGGGTGCCCATACTTAATGAATAAGATTGAACTTTTAGTGCCCTGAACTTCCGTCCTGGCAACCTGCAGGAAAGGGCGGACTTTGTAGTCATTCACAGTTGTTGCCCCAACTGGAGCGAAGGGTCCGCTGCGGTCACTTGTTCAATTTCCGCCTAAAGACCTCTTTCGACCAAGGCTGTGTGACAACTCGGGGCCGGAAGCTCTGTCGTCGCATTCAAAAGCCCGTTCAACTGGACGAGAGAGTGACGATAATGGGCGTTTTCGACCGTTCTCAATCTACTACTGGCGGAGTTTTCACACAGCCTTGGCCGGAAGCAGTCATTGGTTCAATTGCCGTCCAACGACAGCTGTCAGCCCTTTTACGACCTTGGTGCGCGGTGCAGCATCCGACACGCAGGGCGGACATCTGAGCAGCTTTGACAGCGGTCACCTCCGACTTTCGATGTTCAACAGGATCAATGCCCTGCCAGATCATTTCACGCGCCTCGCGGGCCCTTTGCCGGGCCGCTCCAAGAGACACGTCGGGATACCCTCCAAGCCCCAAGTTCCTTCTGTTTGAATCGATC
>JABSSD010000072.1 GCA_013214575.1 Paracoccaceae bacterium
GGGTGCCCAACATAAGGACATGCGCTGACGCCACAGCCGCAGCTGATGCTCGAGCGATTGCTTGTCTTGGATGGTTTTGGTGGTGGAGAGATGGCCGACGTCGTGAGGCGATGTCCTGGTCATGAATGAAATTCGTCACTGACAGAGGAGCAGTTCAATCATCGTCACGATACAGCAGCAACACACAGGCACGAGAATTTCCAGCCCAAGGTTAGCGAGCGTAGAGTCCAACCTGAATGGCAATGTAGGCCTTTTTGATGGAGGCAAGCGCCCCCAGCTTAGTTTTGCCTTCACTCACGCTGCCGTATTTTGCTGTTAGGAACTTGCCCAGCTTCTTGGTTGCCAGCTCGGCTTCCCCATCGGCCTCATAGGCTCGCAAAATATCCAAGAGCAGTTTCTTCATTTCAGGTTCGTACACGTTCAAGTCGCCTTGTCTGACCACATCCGCCCTGACCTGTCTGGTCTTTGGAGGATTAGTGAATAGGACATATGAGAGAACGTCAAACAGATCGCTCTTTGGCGCATTCACGAGGAGGCGTATGTCGTTCAGCCGATCGGAGTCATAGCCGCCATCTGATAGTTGGGTCAGGAAGTGTTCGCGGTTGTCGGGATCGCTCCAGGTAGCCCGCAATTGGTCTTCGCTTTTGATTAGCCCAGACAGATCACCGAACAGCTGCTGCATGAATTCGGTGGCTGACATCGGCTTGCCATCAGTACTCCAGTAGGTCGTGGTTTTGATGTATTGGATCGACCGTTTCCTCCCATCAGACAGTTTGATGACAAGCTTCTGCTTGGGCGGTTCCTCATCGGCTCCCGGCTCAGGGACTTCATCCTCTTTGTACGGGTCATGTACTGTATGCTGACTTCCCCGAGGTGGCTCTGGAACGAGCGGTTCGCCATCCCAGTCGGGGTCGTTGAAATTCTCGTGCGCCTTGACAAAATCCCAGATAGTGAAGAAATCCTTGCCGTCAAAGGTTCGGGTTCCTCTGCCTATGATCTGTTTGAATTCAATCATAGAGCGGATGGGGCGCATCAATACGATGTGGCGGATGTTTCGGGCATCAACCCCAGTTGATAGCTTTTGCGAGGTCGTGAGGATCGTCGGAATAGTCTTGGAGTTGTCCTGAAACGCCCTCAGGTGCCCGTCGCCTATCTTCCCATCTTCCGCCGTCACACGTTGGCAATAGTCTGGGTCGGTACCGGATTTCTCCTGATTGATCAGATCTCGGACCAAGGCGGCATGATCCTGAGTGGCACAGAACACCAGCGTCTTTTGCCGCTGATCCACATCCGCCATAAACTCCTGCACTCGGCTGCGCTCGCGTTCTTCGATCACGATCATTGCGTTGAAGTCACTCTCGGTAAAACTATCTCCGATCTCGACCTCGCCTTGGATCACTTCGTCTTCTGGGTTCCAGACATACTCATCAATGGTGCTGGCCATCTGGCGGACTTTGAAAGGAGTGAGGAAGCCGTCCTCGATTCCGTCACGCAGCGCATAAGTGTATACGGGCTCGCCAAAATAGGCGTAGGTGTCCGCGTTGTGCTTGCGCTTGGGCGTGGCGGTCAGGCCCAACTGTGCACCAGGTTCGAAGTACTCTAGCAGCCGCCTCCATTCGCTTTCATCCTTGGCCCCGCCCCGGTGGCATTCGTCGATCACGATGAAGTCGAAGAAGTCGGGCGGGTAGTTCTTGTATACTGGCTCGCTATCGCCAGTCATGAATGTCTGAAAAATGGTGAAGAACAGGCTCGCGTTTTTCGGTGGCTTGCCGCCGTTCTTGCGGATTGTGTCGGGGTCGATCCGCGTAACCGCATCAGTAGGGAAAGCAGAAAAGGCGTTGAAGGCCTGATCAGCGAGGATATTCCGATCAGCAAGGAATAGGATGCGCGGGCGGCGTGTTGGTTCACCTGACAGGTTCCACTTGGCCTGAAAGAGCTTCCACGCGATCTGGAAAGCGATGGATGTCTTGCCGGTGCCTGTGGCTAGCGTCAGCAATATCCGCCGGTCGCCCTTGGCTAATGCATCAAGAGCGGCTGTGATGGCTTTGTGTTGGTAGTAGCGCGGCTCCCATTTTCCACCATCAGTCTCGAAATCCACAGCACCGAACCGGTCACGCCACGCGTTGTGAATGGCGAAGGTACGATCCCACAACTCGTCCGGCGTGGGAAACGGCAAAGCCATATCCCCTTCAATCCCGGTGGTCATATCGATCCCGTACCACTTCAGCCCGTTCGAGGCATAGGCAAAACGTGACCCTAGCCTCGTTGCATAGTCTTTTGCTTGGCCGACACCATCACGATGACTGATGCCAGCTCGTTTGGCTTCAAGCACAGCAAGTTTGTGGCCCTTGTGGATCAACACATAGTCGGCAGACAGCCCTCTGCCGCGCGTACCGCCAGATTGGATGCGCCCTGGACAAATCACTTCCCGCCGGATCTTGGAGCCATCCTTCCCCCAGCCCGCCGCCGCAAGGACAGGGTCAATGCGTTCGGCGCGGGTGTCCGCTTCAGTCTCTCCCATTACTGCAAGCTCCTGTGCCTTATAACATATTCACGCCAACCAGCTTTCTGTTTGCCACCATTCCCCATCACTGCTCGGTCAATTTCATCTGCCGACTTTTCGCACTTGTGTGCCAAGGCATCCATATTGGTGCAAAAATCTTCGTAGTGGTGCCCGCTGTTCGCGTTGGAGACGCGGAAGTTTGCGGCCTTTGCTAACCCATCCGATTCCCACGTCGTTGTTGTGTCCATCAGAACGGCATTCCTGCCTGTCAGCAGATTGACTGAACAGCCTGCCCATTGATCCATGATGTAAGCTTGCGGGCCATAGGCTTCGGAGCGAGGCGAGAGGAAATAGATCAGCTTAGTGAAGAAGGCAGGCCCCATCCCCTTAAGCCGATCATCTGCACTTAGGTCCTTCAACTTGATGTAGGCTGCGCGGCGGTCCAAAAAGCCACGCCTGATCCTATCTGCCACGTCAAGCCACTCAAGATCATGAGATAGCATGTCCCGGTGATTGATGCGCATCCCGCCCCACGCCATGATCGCAGCGCATATGATAGCTGTTTTCAACTCTGCTTGCTCAACAAGCCCAAGGACATAGGCGCGGTCCACGCGGTAGTCTGGCAGTTGGCTGGGTTCCGCACCGGGAATGCCCACAGCAAAACTCCGGGCCTTCTTCCCACCGAGATCATTGGGGTTCAACTTCGCCTTCAGCGACAACTGAAACTTGCTGAGCGCCGTCTCATTAAACGCATCGACTAAATTCGTGAGGCTTTCAGCATACTTTATGGCGCGAGTGTCGTCAGGGATCGGCATGGCGTAATGAATTACCTTTCAATCGTTCAAGCACTTTCAATAGATCCTCTTTCAATTTGTAAATGGATCGAACGACCTCGCAGACGTTCTTGGCAGCTTCGGGAGTTGCGGCATATTGATTGGCGTGGGCTACGTTGTCTCTTAATTCACCTACTCTTCGAAAGCTCTTTGCTAGTTGTTCTCGGCCTTGCTTCAGCAACTTACCCTTGCATATAATATCTGCCTTGTCATGCAATTGAGCGAAGGCGATTTCGCTGATGAAGCCATCTCGGGCCCGCGCGTCTTTAATGGACGCCTTTAGTGTCTCACGTCTGCCGTCGCTGAGAAGCCCCATCCACTCCTCCGGCGTTGACCACCGATGTTCAATAGTCAGGGCCATGGCCACTTCGAGGCTGGTGATCAGTGCAAAGAGCGCCGCCCTTACGGGAAGTTGTTGCAAATCTGACAGGCTGACCAATCCTGCGATCTGATTTCCCGATACCACTAAGTTTGTCGGGTGGGTGTCTGCCTGCCTGACAAAATCAGAGATGCTAGCATCAGCCCCGATGACGATGTCCTCCGAAAGGCGCTCAAAATCGTCGCTTATTGGGGTGTGTGGCGCGTCCGCGTTGAACCATTGCTCGGCGTGGTAGAGGCCCAATATGCGCTCACTTTCATCGACTACGGGGAAGTAGCTGAACCGATCTACATTCCTGCTGTTAACCTGCGCAGCTGTTTCGCTGGGGACGCAAGTTTCAAAAGAAAGGCGGGGCACCATAATCAGGTCAACCGTTAGGCTCTCCTGGACACGCCTAAGCTTTTCAAGACTTGCGTCATGGTTGGTACCCCACTTGATCATGTTAGTTCGCCGGCGAATGCTTTTTGCAGCAGGGATTGGCGGAGGTCGTCGAGGTCTTTGCATTTGGCCGAATAAGAAAACTCCAAGTTAGACGCGACCTGTTCCATGTCTTCAATCAATTCGAGAAAACTAGTTTGCAATTGTTCTTCGGGCAGCGCCAATTTCAAATCACTCAACACCCGATTGCTAAGGTTTGCCATGGTTGCTCCTGTCGAGGCCGCCTCAAGCAGCGCGACATAGGAAAGTGATCTGAGCACATGAGCAACGAACTTGGGCACGACAGCGCCCTTTGGCCTAATGAAAAAGCTACCAGTTCCGCAAAGCCATCCGGCCTGTTCTTCTTCAACGACAGCACACCGCCCCATTTCACCTCGCCGACCTATTACAATATCACCTGCCTCTAGTATGTATGAAGATAGGCGCTCTAAAGCGGACCGATCCACTGTTTTTCTCTGGTCCGGAACAATCTTACCATTGACAATATTTGCTGGATTCACCAGCGGCGTCTCGTTCTCAACGTAGTCCGATTTGTGCAGAAGCGATCCGAAAGGCCCCGTAGCCACAGGTCCTACGAGCTTTGACAATGAGCCAACATGCCAATCCTCACCGCCTGTCGAAAGGAGCGCATCAACTTTTGCGGTGAACAACTCCCGCGCGTTTTGAAGGTTGGCTTCGGCGTGAGCGCGAGCGAGGGTCAGCCCCTCAAAAGCCTCGTCCAGAATCGCAACAATCCGCTGTTGCTCCTCGACAGAATTGGGAATGGCAATCAATTCGCCATGCACGTCGTTCCTGTTCAGGGTCGGAACTCCAGCACCAGAAGCGAAGCGCCCTAGATCGACAAATTGCAGCAAGTAATAGACAAAGCGGGGGCAATTTCCGTTGAAATCTTTGACATAGAGGGCTGTGTTCAGCGGCCAAAAATCCTTCTCGACGTAGAAGACGTTTCCGATGCTTCCACTTCGCCCTGTCACTACTCCGGGCCCTTTGACCTTTGCGATATTATGGGTATCTGTCGCACCGCTGGAAGTAACTAATGGAAATTTCCCTTTTGTTCTTTGACCTTTGGGTAGATCGAAGCCACGCTGGAGCGCTCCGATTTCCCTCAATGGCTTCACTTCCCACCCTCTCTTCACAGCATTCCCCGAATGTTTGCCAAAATTTCAGCAGTCTCAGCATCCCGTATCAGCATGTCAGCAATGATATCCTCTGCGGAGCGCAGCGGTGCCGCCTCGGGCGTGTTGGGGTTCTTCAGTGAAAGACTACAGGTGGCCTCATCCAGATCGGCACGGTTGATGATCCAACTTTTCCGGCCTGTTGCGCTGGTGCGTTGCAGCTCCACGAACTCAGCCATATCATTGTCATTCAGCGGGTTAGTCTTACCCATCTTCCGACCCGGATCGAGTTGATAGACCCAGATGTCGCGCGTCGGTGCGCCTTTTTCAAAAAACAACACCACGGTCTTAACGCCCGCACCCTGAAACGTACCTTGCGGGCAATCAAGAATAGTGTGTAGCTCCGCCGCCTCCAGCAGCTCCTTGCGCAGAGCGACAGAGGCGTTGTCTGTGTTGCTGAGGAAAGTGTTCTTGATCACCACCGCCGCACGGCCCCCAGCCCTTAACTTACGAATGAAGTGTTGGAGGAACAGATAGGCCGTCTCACCAGTGCGGATTGGGAAGTTTTGTTGAACCTCGCGCCGTTCACCACCACCGAAGGGGGGATTGGCTAGGATGATGTCGTGGCGGTTCTTTTCCTGAATATCCATCACGTTTTCAGTGAGCGTGTTGGTGTGGGCAAGGTTCGGAGCCTCAATTCCGTGCAGGACCATGTTCATGATCCCGATGATGTAAGCGAGGCCCTTTTTCTCCTGTCCATAGAAGGTTCGGGATTGCAGGATCTCAAAGTCAGACGCCGACAGGGTGTCAGTGCGCATATAGTCATAGGCTTCGCAGAGGAAGCCCGCAGAGCCGACCGCGCCGTCATAAACCGTCTCACCAATCTTGGGGTCCGTGACCTTGATCATAGCGCGGATCAGGGGGCGGGGCGTGTAGTATTCACCTCCATTGCGGCCAGCGTTGCCCATCCGACGGATACGGGTCTCATAGAGTTGCGAGAGCTCATGCCGCTGAGCTTGAGTATTGAAGGCCAGACCATCGGTGATCTCCAGCACGTCTCGCAGGATATAGCCCGAGCGAAATTTGTTGCGTAGCTCAGTGAAAACTTCGCCAACCTTGTATTCGATGGTGTTGGGGCTGGAGGCAGATTGCCGGAATGCCGCAAGATACGGGAACAACTCGCGATCGACAAATGTGATCAGGTCATCACCAATCCGCGCAGAGTTGTGGTCAAACTCGCCGTTGATCTTGGGGGCTGCCCATTGGTCCCATCGAAATTCTCCATCAATGATGGGGATGTAATCCTCGCCATCCAGTTCCGCCCGATCTCGACGCTCGTTCTCTAGATCGTGCAGGTATTTGAGGAACAGAACCCATGATGTCTGTTCAACATAGTCCAACTCATTAGCGATACCTTCTTCGGCTCTGAGGTCGCGTTCGATGCTGTTGAAGGCGTTTTCGTACATGTCGTCCCGCTCAAATTATTTGGCCGAACATCCCACCGGGACCATGCGGCTGCAAGTTGTTTTCCTGCCACTCAGCAGTTCCTCAATCCCCACTGCTCCTCTGCCAGTGACGAATTTCATTCATGACCAGGACATCGCCTCACGACGTCGGCCATCTCTCCACCACCAAAACCATCCAAGACAAGCAATCGCTCGAGCATCAGCTGCGGCTGTGGCGTCAGCGCATGTCCTTATGTTGGGCACCC
>JABSSD010000073.1 GCA_013214575.1 Paracoccaceae bacterium
AGGCCCCGCAGCTCCACAAGACGAGACCCAAGGCTGGAGCAAAGCCAAGCTGACTCTGGTGCTCTATCCGCTGGGGGCCGGCGCGGCGGCGGTGAACGTGTTCTTTGCGGCGCTGATCACCTCCTGGCTCGGCTGGCCGGTCCTGACCCCGCTGGCCTCCATCGCCATCGGCCTGCTGCTCGGCCTGCCATTAACCTACGCCTTCGCCGCCCATATCCACCGGCTGATGCAGAGCTAGGGGGCCTATGCTGGCAGACTGTGGCGGTTCCATCAGGGACATCTGCGATCCGACCGCGTTACAAAAGCTTCATTTGTCCTCGATTGCCATTTTATATAGTCCTGAAATATGGACTCTTTCCTTATTGAACGGCGCACAGCCTCAGATCTCTGGATAGAGCGTCAGGTCAACGGCGGATTGTTGAAATCAGCCAATATCAGTCAACGCAGGATATCTGAGATATGACGACTTATGCTTTGAATGGCCTTGGCCGCATGGGCAAACTTGCCCTGCGCCCCTTGCTTGAACGCGGCGCCAATATTGCGTTCATCAATGATGCTGTGGGCGACCCGGCAATGCATGCCCATCTGTTGGAGTTTGACAGTGTGCATGGGCGCTGGTCGGCTGGGTTTTCCTTTGATGACAGGTCAATCTCGATTGACGGCACCCGTATTCCTGTCACCTGCAACCGAAACCTAGACGACCTGCCGCTTGCCGGGGTGGACGTGATGATTGATTGCACCGGCGTGTTCAAAACTGCGGCAAGTCTGGCGCCCTATTTTGCCGCTGGCGTCAAAAAGGTGGTTGTCTCGGCGCCGGTCAAAGATGGGCCGACAGCCAATATCGTCTTTGGCGTCAACGAGGGTGACTATGACCCCGCAAGACATCAGATCGTGACCGCCGCGAGCTGCACAACCAATTGCCTTGCTCCGGTGGTCAAGGTTCTGATGGAGGGGATTGGCATCAAACATGGCTCGATCACAACAATCCACGATGTGACCAATACCCAGACCATTGTTGACCGCCCGGCAAAGGATCTTCGCCGTGCACGCTCAGCGCTGACCAACCTGATCCCGACCACAACCGGGTCGGCAACGGCGATCACTTTGATCTACCCGGAACTGGCGGGCAAGTTGAACGGCCATGCGGTTCGGGTGCCGCTGCTCAATGCGTCGCTTACCGATTGCGTATTCGAGATGCAGCGCGACACCACGGTGGATGAGGTGAATGCGCTGTTTGAAAAGGCTGCCGAGGGGGAGCTGAAGGGAATTTTGGGATATGAGGTCCGCCCCCTGGTGTCGTCGGATTATACCAATGACAAACGCAGCTGCATCATTGATGCGCCCTCGACCATGGTGGTGAACGGAACCCAGCTGAAGATCTACGCCTGGTATGACAATGAATATGGCTATGCCCATCGTCTGGTGGATGTGGCGTTGATGGTGGGCGCCGCGCTGTGACAGATGCGGCGGGGTACCGGGCCTATGCCGCGGTAACGGCGGCCTATTGGGCCTTTATGCTGACCGACGGGGCCCTGCGGATGTTGGTGCTGCTGCATTTTCACTCGATGGGCTTTTCGCCGGTGCAGCTGGCCTATCTGTTTGTTCTCTATGAGATCGCAGGTGTTGTCACCAATCTGTCGGCCGGCTGGCTTGCGGCCCGCTTTGGTCTGACGACAACGCTATATGCCGGGCTGGGGTTGCAGGTGAGCGCCTTGCTGTTGCTGGCGCAGCTTGATCCGGCTTGGGGCATATCGGTCTCGGTGGTTTTTGTGATGTCGGTGCAGGGCCTGTCGGGGGTGGCCAAGGATCTGGCCAAGATGAGCTCTAAAAGTGCGGTGAAAATCCTGGCGCCGACGGCGCGCGGCGGCTTGTTCACTTGGGTGGCGGTGCTGACCGGATCGAAGAACGCGGTAAAGGGGCTGGGCTTTCTGCTGGGGGCGGGGCTACTGGCCGTCTTTGGCTTTGTTGCATCGGTGTTGGCAATGGCGGCGCTGCTGATGATCGTGCTGATCGCGCTGGTTGCGCTGCGGCCATCCGGTCTGCCAGTCGGGCGCAAGGGTGCAAAGTTTTCTGAGGTTGTCTCAAAAAACCGCAACATCAACTGGCTTAGCTTTGCCCGTTTGTTCCTGTTTGGTGCCAGAGATGTCTGGTTTGTTGTTGGTATCCCGATCTATTTCTATTCGGTGTTGTCGGATGGGTCCGAGCTGGGCAACCGGGGGGCCTTCTTTGCCATTGGGAGTTTCATGGCTGTCTGGACGATTCTGTATGGCTTTGTGCAGGCTTGGGCCCCGAGGATTCTGAAGGCCAAAACCAGGTCCGAGCGGGAGCTGCTGGGGCAGGCGCGGGTCTGGGCTGCCATGCTGGTCGTAATCCCGGTTGTCCTGGCTGTCGCAGTGTTCTTATCTGGCGGGGCGTCCCACGGCCTGACGGTTGCGATTGTCCTGGGGCTGCTGCTGTTTGGCGCGGTGTTTGCGGTTAACTCATCGCTGCATTCCTACCTTATCTTGTCATTGGCCGATGCCAGACGGGTCACTCTGGATGTGGGGTTTTACTATATGGCAAACGCGGCTGGCCGGTTGACCGGCACGGTCCTGTCCGGGTTGACCTATCAGATCGGCGGGCTGCCGCTGTGTTTGGCAACCGCGGCGGCGATGGTTTTTATCAGCTTTTGGGGCATCGGCCGGATGGAGATTCCGGCCAAAACCCACGGCCTGACCTAACGCTGGGGGCTGCGTCGCGGCAAAGGTCAGCGTTGGAAAATGGATGCAGCCAATATTTCCACTTGTGACAATAATATTTGGGGATATATGAGCAATCCGTGGTCGAGTCGTGCCATCATACATTCCATCTCAGGAGGGCCTGCTGTGACATCGCAAATTACAACGCCACACGCAGTTTACGCAATCGACAGATGGGGCATGGATTTGGTGTCGGTGCTGCCAAATGGCGACCTCGGCCTTAAGAACCCACTAAGCCCCGACGCGCCGGTGGTCAGCTTGCCGTCAATCATCCATGGTCTGCAAGAGCGTGGCATCCATACACCGCTGCTGCTGCGGGTCAGTTCGTTTCTCGAACAGGGGATCCGAAGCATCAACGACAGCTTTGCCGAAGCCATCACAAGGGTGGGCTATAAGGGGCAATATCGCGGCGTTTTTCCGATCAAGGTGAACCAGCAGGCGCAGGTGATTGACCGGATCGTTGAATTTGGCCGCCCCTATTCCTATGGTCTGGAAGCGGGATCAAAGCCCGAGCTGGTGATCGCGCTGGCCCATACCCTAGCTAAGGACGCGCTGATCGTCTGCAACGGGGTGAAGGATGCGGAATTCATCCGGCTGGCGATCCTGTCGCGCAAGCTTGGCTTTAATACCGTCATCGTTTTGGAAAGCCCGAAAGAGCTGGAAACCGTTTTGGAGGTTGTCTCAGAACTGGGCCAGGAGCCACTGTTGGGGGTGCGGGTCAAACTGACCAATCAGATCAGTGGCAATTGGGCTGAAAGCTCTGGCGACCGCTCCACCTTTGGCATGCCCACAGACCAACTGGTTGCGGTGGTTGACCGGCTCCGAGAGACGGGGCTGCTGCATTGCCTAAAACTGCAGCATTCGCATCTGGGCTCGCAGATCCCCGATGTCAACGATGTGCGTCGCGCAGTCGGCGAGGCCTGCCGCTATTTTATCGAACTGACCCGCGAAGGTGTGCCGCTGACCCATCTTGATCTCGGTGGCGGTCTGGGGGTGGACTATACCGGCGAGAAAACCGCCAGTGAAAACTCGATCAATTATTCGGTGGCTGAATACTGTGCCAATGTGGTGGAAACCGTCACCTATGCGCTGGACGAGGCAGGGCTCGATCATCCGACCCTGGTGACGGAAAGTGGCCGCGCCGTTGTTGCCACCTCATCGATGCTGGTGTTCAACGTGCTCGAGGCGACGCTATATGACGCGCATTCGGCACCTGAGCCCGATGCCGGTGATCATCATCTGGTCACCGACCTTGCAGCGATTACCGAATACCTGAGCCAGGATCGTCTGCAGGAATGTCTGAACGATGCGACATTCTATCGAAACGAGCTCAGGGCGCTGTTTCGCCGTGGCTATATCGACCTGCGCCAGATGGCCCGGGGAGAGCAGATCTATCTGCACCTGATGTCCAAGATCAAACACCTGGCGCCAGAGGTGGGAACGGCCCCCGAAATCGACGCCCATCTGGAAAAACTGGCTGACATCTACCATTGCAACTTCTCGCTGTTTCAGTCGCTGCCAGATGTCTGGGCGATTGATCAGCTGCATCCGGTGGTGCCCTTGCAACGGTTGAACGAGGTGCCAGACAGGCGGGCGGTTCTGTCAGATATCACCTGCGACTCGGACGGCAAGATCGACCGCTTCATTCTGGCCGACGGGGTGTCGCGATCATTGCCGGTGCATACGCTGGACGACAGCCAACCCTATTACATTTGCGCCTTTTTTGTGGGCGCCTATCAGGAAACGCTGGGCGATTTGCACAATCTTTTTGGCGACACCAATATCGCCACGATTGAGCTGCGCGATGATGCCAGCTTTGATCTGCTGCACGAACAGGAGGGCGATACAATTGCCGAGGTCCTGTCTTATGTCGAATATGATCCGCGGGACTGTGTCGCCGCCTTTCGCAAGCTGATTGATCAGGCCGTTTCGGAAAACCGTCTGGATGCTAAGGATCGAAAAACACTAATGACCGCATACCGTGACAGCATAAACGGCTATACTTACTATGAATAACATAACGACCTGGAGGCAAACCCATGGGTAAAACACTGGTGATCGGCGCGGGCGGGGTTTCGTCTGCGGCCGTGCATAAGATGGCTATGAACTCGGATATATTCACCGAGATCACGCTGGCGTCGCGTCGCAAATTCAAATGTGATGACATTGCCGCTGCGGTGAAATCCCGCACTGGCGTCGACATTCGCACGGCGCAGGTCGACGCGATGGACGTAGCCGCCGTTGTGGCCTTGATCCGCGAGACCGGCGCTGAACTGCTGGTCAATCTGGCGCTGCCCTATCAGGATCTGAAACTGATGGATGCCTGTCTTGAGGCCGGTATCAACTATCTGGACACCGCCAATTACGAACCCGAGGATGAGGCCAAGTTTGAGTATCACTGGCAGTGGGCCTATCAGGACAGGTTCAAGGAAGCTGGTCTGACCGCCATTCTGGGCTCGGGGTTTGATCCAGGGGTCACTTCGGTGTTTGCCACCTGGTTGCGTAAGCACAAACTGGCCACCATCCGCCAGATCGACGTTTTGGACGCCAATGGCGGCGACAACGGTCAGGCCTTTGCCACTAATTTCAACCCCGAGATTAACCTGCGTGAGGTGCTGGCCGAGGCGCGCCATTGGGAGAACGGTGCCTGGCATCCAAGCCCGGCGATGACCCATAAGGTCGAATACGACTTTCCCGGTGTTGGCCCCAAGAACATGTATCTGATGTATCACGAAGAGCTGGAGTCGATGTCGACCCACTTCCCCGAGATCGAGCGGGCGCGGTTCTGGATGACCTTTGGCGACGCCTATATCATGCATGCCAAAGTGTTGCAGAATGTCGGCATGACCGGCATTGCGCCGGTGATGCACGATGGTCATGAAATCATCCCGATCAAATTCCTCACCACACTTCTTCCCGATCCCAGCGATCTGGGGGCGCTGACCAAGGGCAAGGCCTGTATCGGTGATATCGCCACAGGTCAGGCCAAGGATGGCAGCGGCGAGAAGACCTATTACATCTACAATATCTGCGATCATGAGGAATGCTACGCCGAGGTCGGCAGTCAGGCTGTGTCTTACACCACCGGGGTGCCAGCGATGATCGGTGCGGCGCAGGTGCTCAAGGGCAATTGGCGTGAACCGGGGGTGTGGAACATGGAACAGCTGGATCCTGACGATTTCATGGATATGCTGAACACCCAAGGCCTGCCCTGGCAGGTGGATGAACTTGATGGCCCGGTTGAGTTCTGAACCTTGGCTGAGGTGATGCAAACCCAGGCCGGCGACGCAGGGGCCTTCAGGCAGTTCGACCTGAGCCGGGTTCCCAGCCCCTGCTTTGTGGTGGATGAGGTTGCGGTAGAACGCAACCTCACGATCCTGCGCGATGTGGCGGATCAGTCGGGGGCCCAGGTGCTGTCGGCGCTCAAGGCGTTTTCGATGTTTTCCCTGGCGCCATTGGTACGACGTTATCTGGCCGGCACCTGCGCCTCGGGGCTCTATGAGGCACGGCTGGCGCGCGAGGAATACGGCGGCACCGTGGTCACCTATTGCGCCGGGTATAAATCCAGCGAAATTGATCAGATCATAGCGCTCTCGGATCATCTGATATTCAACTCTCCGGCGCAAAAGGACCGTTTCCTGCCGCGGGTTCAGGCCTCGGGACGCGTGGTTCATGTGGGGTTGCGGATCAACCCGGAACATTCCGAGGGCGAGATTGCCAAATACGACCCCTGCGCCCCGGGATCGCGGCTGGGCACACCAATTTCGCAGCTAGATCCTGCGGCGCTGAAGGGCGTCGACGGCTTGCATATGCATACGCTCTGCGAACAGGGGTTCGAACCGCTGGCCCGCACCTGGGCGGCGATCGAGGCGCGTATCACGCCCTATCTCGGCCAGTTGAAATGGCTGAATTTTGGCGGCGGTCATCACATCACCCGCGACGACTATGACCGCGACGCGCTGATCGCCTTTATCACCGATCTGCGCGCCCGCACCGGCTTGCAGATCTATCTGGAGCCGGGCGAGGCGGTGGCACTGGATGCCGGAATTCTGGTGGGCGAGGTGCTGGATCTGCCGCAGAATCAGATCAATCTTGCCATCACCGATATTTCAGCCACCTGCCACATGCCGGATGTGATTGAGGCGCCCTATCGCCCGGCGATGCTGGATGAGGTCGCGGAGGGCCAGCTCTATCGGTTTGGCGGCCCATCTTGTCTGGCTGGCGACGTGATCGGAGACTATGCGCGGGCGCAGCCGCTGCAGATCGGCGACCGCTTTGCGTTTCTGGATCAGGCGCATTATTCGATGGTCAAGACCAATACCTTTAATGGGGTTGCCCTGCCGGCCATTGCCTTGTGGAATTCTGAGACAGACAAGCTGACGATGATCCGCGAGTTCACCTATGACGACTTCCGCAACAGGCTATCATGACATGAGCATTTTTCTAGACAGCGAACTGACCAAAGCCGAGCGCAGCCAGGAGGCGCTGTTCCGGGTGATCCCGATGCCGCTGGAGCGCACGGTGTCTTATGGCGCAGGTACCAAAGATGGGCCGCAGGCCATTCTGGAGGCCAGTGACGAGCTGGAGCGCCTGTGCAACGGGTCGGAACCCTGCGCGCGGGGTATTTTCACCGAGCCCGCTGTGAATTGCGACGGCCCCCTGCCAGAGGTGATGCAGCGGCTGGCCCTGCGCACCGAGGCGGCGGTGAATGCCGGGCAGATCCCGGTGACGCTGGGCGGTGAACATTCGCTGTCCTATGGGGCTGTCATGGGCGTTGCGCGGGCGCTGGGGAAACCGATTGGCATTGTGCAGATTGATGCCCATGCGGATCTGCGCATTGCCTATCAGGGGGAAGAGCATTCACATGCCTCGGTGATGCACCTGCTCAGCGAGCAGGGCATCCGTATTGCCCAGTTTGGCGTGCGCGCCCTGTGCCAGCAAGAGGTGGACAGCCGGGCCCGAAACAACGTCTTTTTCAGGGACGCCGAGGATCTGGTGACCACCAACACCCTTGCCGTTGATCTGCCCGAAGATTTTCCCGAGCTGATCTATGTCTCGTTTGACGTTGATGGGCTGGACCCGGCGCAAATGCCGGCCACCGGCACGCCGGTGCCGGGTGGCTTGGGCTTTTACCAGGCTCTGCGGCTGGTAGAGCACGCGCTAAAGGGGCGCAAATGCATTGGCCTGGATGTGGTTGAGCTGGCCCCGGATGGCAACGCCGCCTGGGATTTCACCGCTGCGCAGATTGTGTACCGGCTGATGGCCGCCGCGATCTGACTGGGATACCTGACCGGGGTACCTGACTGGGCCGTCTGGGATGTTCACCTAGGGGATGAGGGACTCGAACCCCCAGCCAAAGCGTTATGAGCGCTCTGCTCTAACCATTGAGCTAATCCCCCAGGAACAAGCGGTGACTACAATAACACTGCAGCACCGCCAAGGGTGGCCGATCGTCTGGCCAAGTGTCTTACGGGGAGGCGAATTGGCAAGCCGTACCCGTAAGGTCTTACTGATCTTACCAGTCGTAAAGCGCAAGGCCCATTGACCAGATCATTTCATCAGCACGCGTAAGCCTACTGACAAGGATTTGAACCTGCAACCAAAGAGTTATGAGCGCTTTGCTCGCACCGATAGCGACAGGTCCGCCAGTTTTGGTGGGTATGCAATGGTGGGCAACAGGTCAAGCGGTGATTGCTCCCTTGGGGGCAGGTCGCTGCATCACAGGGCAAAGGGAGACACGCCGAGAGACTGCAACAACGCCGTGCCGCCCCATATCCCCGCGAGGAACAGTGCGAGGGTACCGGCGACGCAGGTCAGCGCCCACCACCAGCCCTTGCGATAGGCCCGGCGGATCAGCGTTGCAACCGGGGCGGTGAGGGTGCTTTTCTCCATAGGCAGCAGGGCTCTGAAATCCGGGTCCAGTTCCAGCGTCTTCAGCTTGGACAGGGCGTCGCCAATCATCTGCCCGCGGTAGATCGCCATGCCCCATGCCCCCAGCCCAACATGCAGCAGCGTCGGCAGCAACGTGGTCAGCACCATCAGGTAAAGCATGCCACCGGTTTGCGTATCCGGGATAATCTGCCCCCGATAGGCGCGCCAGTCAAAGGGCAGGCTGGCGGGATGGATATGCTGCCATAGTTCCAGCGCCTGAGTGAGCGACCACACCAGGGCAAAAAGGCAGAGCAGCGCAATCAAAAAGTCCGATAGGATCTCAAATGCAAAATTCCAGCCGCGTTCAGATGATTGTGCCATCAGGTTCAGAAATTTACGTGTTGCCGCAACTGAGATCATATCGGCCAGCGCGTTCAGCAGCGGCAGAAGGAGGAAGAAAAAGGCAAGTAACGCGGCCTGTTCTATGTAACCGACAACGGCAAGGAAAACGGCAAGGATCCCGGCAAAGGCAAAAGCATAGGCAACGCCAAAGGCAAAGGCAAAGGCAACGGGAAAGGCAAAGGCAAGGACAACGGCAACGGCA
>JABSSD010000074.1 GCA_013214575.1 Paracoccaceae bacterium
CCGCGCAAGAACGCCAAGATGTGGAAACCCCCTCTCGTGCATGCAGACATGCACTGCCGGGCAATGAACACGCCCGGGACCAGGGCACGAAACGAAGCGGTCCGAACCTCAAAGTATTTAGGCCGCGCATTGTGGCGGCAGCCGAACATGGCCCATGATCGACAAACATGGCGCGGCTGAAACCGTCCGGCGGATGGTATGCAAAAAGGAACCTTCTGACGGTTTCCACGAACTTGTTTCGGCTGGCGACTATCGGAATACGTTTGAATATGTCGCATCAGTCGAGTTTCCAGAATTGTTTGACGATGAGACTATCGAGCGCGCGAGGGAGCGCTTGGCTCCCTTCGTTCCCGCCAACGGCACTTAGTACTTGGCGAGAATTATGCCGTGCCCCAAGCCTGTCGGAGGCGGAAGGCGGTTTTCCGAGTCATCTGGAGGCAGACGCCCCGGTCAGCGGGCTATCGGAGGCGACTGTCTGCGCACGAGGCTAGAACCGGCATTGAAGTTGAACCATACATTTTCAGACAAGAGGGATAGTTGAGATGCAGAAGGCCAAGGAGAAGTTCGAAAAGTACGTCCAAACTACTGGTGAGTTGTTCAACAAGTTGATCTTGCAAGAACGCCTATCGTTCGAAGAAGCGTGCAATCTGAAGAACATACCCGGGATTTACGTTTTCTACGAGAACGATGCGCCAGTCTATGCAGGTAACCGCCAAAGGCCTCTCCCAAGACCCGGGGGAGGCCACTAGAACGCCCAAGTGCAGGTACATCACCAATGACCTGTCCTAGCGACCTCAGGAGCCGCTAGCGCTCTCAGACGCCGTTAGCCCGCCTCCGACTACTACCGCTCACTGGGAGACCCAACTGGGGCATTACTGGGGGCATTCTGAGCCAGTCAGGGCCAGAAGTCCGATCGCTTCGTTATGTCAGGAAGTACTGGCTGGGGTGGTAGGATTCGAACCTACGATCTTCAGTACCAAAAACTGTTGCCTTACCACTTGGCCACACCCCATCAGTTGGCGGCTGTCTAATGTCACTTTCGAGTGCGCGCAAGAGGCAGACGGCAAAAAAGAAGTTCTTTTTTCCTTTTTCTTTCGCAGCCCCAAACAAACGATTAGCTGCCAAAACGCGGTTGCGAAAAGGCGAGGGTCACGACCTCTGGCCCCCTCTCGATACACGCTTCTCCAATCGTGCGCGCACCGAGCTTCAAAGCCGTTATTTTCCTGGCCAAAAATGGATCTGTCGCAGTTCTTCACCGCTCCTTTGACCGCATATCCGGCCACAAAGGAGGGGAGCATTGGACAAATGCGGACGGAGAGATGTCGCAGGGTTTCACTGCGGCCTGATGATGCCACCACCCTCCGACGGCACCGATCTGCGCTGCAAGCCGGACCACCCGAGTGGCCCATGTCCGGCGCGGAGCATTTGGGAGAGCTGCGCTGATCAATCCGCTCAACCCAGTGCCCTGATTAATCGACCCGCGCGGCGCGATTGTCGCGCCTCGCCAGAACCACAGTTGCAGCCTCAGTTGCAGCCACGAATCGCCCCATCCGAACTGATCTTGGGCCTATGAAATTCCGGCCGCGACTGACGGTCAGAAACAGGCCTGATATCGCCCGTTCCGCCGACGCCCTGCACCCTGCACCCAGCTCAACGAAACCGGTGTTCCAAGGGCGCCAAGCGCCATAACCTACTGGAACATAACACGCGGTTTGCTCACAACGCCGGGAATCACCACCTCAGCGGGTTAATACAGTCCGGGACTTCTGGATAACTGAGGGCTTCCGTCAGATGTGCTGTCATCGCCATACACCAGACTTGAGGGAACACATGCCGAAAGCACTGAAAGAATCACCATCAACGCGCCGGTTCGGATTACATTTAATCTATATTTCATATGCTTACCTTCCACATCACAAGGCAACTCTATTCGGGCATGTTGCCTGATAAACCGCATTCCTGCAAATAATCCGCAAAATCGCTTCCATAACACACGGTCCACTGGGGCCCCCACTTCAAGTGCACTGTGCCCCAGCGCTCCTGAAAATACCCGGTCCAATCGCCAGCCTCTGGATGCGAGCGGACCACATGCGGCGGCGGCAAATGTTCGAAAATGCAATTTACACCCTGAAACGCCGCAACATTTCGATCCGCCACCAGAAAAACAGGCCGGTGGCGGCTCTGTCCTGCAGGTCTCCACGGCGGGGATTGTGCTGATCCATCATCCGCAAATCTTTGAGGAGTTGGCCCAGGAACCCTTTGGGCTGCAGGCCTCGCAGGTGGTGCTTGTGTTGCATCATCCACCATTCAATGGTCGGGGCCAGCCAGAGTATGATTTGAACCGCGTGGTGGCCAATATTCACGACATGTTTGGCGGCCATATTACATTGGCGCCGGTTGGCCCGCGGTCCGAAACCAGTTAACCTCGCCGTTGCCGAAACACGCGCGTGTCGCGCCGCAGGACTGGAGCAACCTGCTGGATTTCGACACCTGGAAACCTCGGCCGGAACAGCCAGAGCGACCCGCAGCTGGGCAAATCGTAATTGGGCGCCACTCGCGGCCACAGATCAACAAATGGCCCGCCCGGCGCGAAGATGCGGTGCTGGTCTACCCGGAATGCCCGGATATTTTGGTGCGCATGCTGGGGGTGCCAGAGCAGTTGTCGCAGGTGTTTGCCCCTATTCCGGCCAATTGGCTGCCTTTTGAGTTTTCACAACACGCGGTGCATGGTTTTTTGCGTGACTTAGATTTTTATGTCTATTTCCACAGCCCGGACTGGGTCGAAGCCTTTGGCTATTGCGTGCTCGAAGCGATTGCCACCGGTATACCCGCCATTTTACCACGGCATTTCCAACCG
Organism: Paracoccaceae bacterium; assembly: GCA_013214575.1. Taxonomy (GTDB): domain Bacteria; phylum Pseudomonadota; class Alphaproteobacteria; order Rhodobacterales; family Rhodobacteraceae; genus Parasedimentitalea. The sequence goes on from JABSSD010000074.1 coordinate 2,858, forward strand.
CTGTTCGGCGCTGCCGCACTTTATGCAGAGCCCTCTGAGGTTGAGGGGATCATCAGAGATCTGGCCGCCGATAAAGAGGCCTATATCGAACATGTGCGCAGCGCCCGTGTCGACGTTGAACGTCGGTTTTCAATCGAACACTTCCCGGACCGCCTATCGGCCCTGAAACCCGACTGGCAAACACAGCACAACAAGCCGGCAAAGAGTGCCAAGCGTCGTATTGTATTTATGACCTCTAACGGGGTCGGCCTTGGCCATCTGACCCGTGCCCTGGCCATCGCCTCGCGCCTGCCTGACGACACCGAGGTGGCGTTTTTCACGCTCAGCCAGGCCTTCAAACTGGCCGAAGACGCCGGTTATCTGACGCAATTCATCCCCTTCCACCGGCTGACCGGTGCGTCGGTACCGGCCTGAAACACGGCTCTGACCAAAGAGCTGACAGATTTTTCAGTTTTTTTCCGCCCGGATAGTTTGGTGTTTGACGGCAATGTTCCCTATGCTGGGCTGCTGTCCGCGCTGGACCAGTGGCCCGCTGTCAAACGTGTCTGGGTCAGACGGGGGTTATGGCCGACAGCACAGGCTGACACAATTTCACGTGAGTCCCATTTTGACCTGGTGATTGAGCCCGAGGATTTCTCCGCCCGCTTTGACCACGGCGCCACCAGCCTGTCTAAGGTGGGCTGCCGGGTGCCGCCCATCCTGGCAAGCCGTCCCGACGAGCGGCTGTCGCGCGCCCAGGCCCGACAAGAGTTGGGGCTTGATGCACGGGCCAATGTGGTGGCCCTGATGCTTGGCGCCGGAACAAATTTCGACTTGCGGCGCGACCGAATGACGACAGCGATGGCTTGCACCACCAGATCAGCCTTTATCCGGCGTTTCGCTACTCAAACGCATTTGACGCCATGATTTCGAGCGCCGGATATAATGCGTTCCACGAGGCGATTTCGGGCAGAATTCCAACCCTGTTTGTTGCCAACGAGGCACAGAAATGGATCTGCAGATCATTCGCGCCCGTCATGCAACTCAAATTGGTTGCGCCGAAATGCTGCGCGCCTCGGACCGGATCGGAATATCCCAGAACATTGACCGGCTGATTGACCCCGCCCGCAGGGCGGACATGTGTCGCAGAATGGGGCGGTTTCACTTTGAGGACGGCGCCGCAGTGGCGGCCCGCCTGATCTATCAGCATAGTTCTTCAACTCGCGCGGTTCAGGGTTTTGCGCAACAGCAGCAACATCCATCCCCCGCCCCTGGGGAGCCGCTTATTCCCTCAAACTGACGATACACCGGAGGCGCATATGACCCATTTCTGCAAACTTGTCCTGATCCTGGTCTGGGGGATCTTGCTGGCGACCCAGGCCATCGCGCAGGACCAGCCGCGTTTTGCTCTGGTCATTGGCAACGAGCAATACGAGATCGGCGCCCTGCGCAACCCGGTCAACGACGCAAGATCGATGACAGCCTCGCTGGTGCAGTCCGGCTTCAAAACAAAACTGCTTGAAAACGTCACCGCCGCGGAATTTGAAGCGGGCATCACCGGCTTTCTGGACGGGCTCCCGGCGGGCTCCATCGGCCTGTTTTATTACGCAGGCCATGCCATCCAACGTGACGGACGCAATTATCTGCTGCCCTTTGATGTCAAAGCCGAGTCAGCTGATACGATCATCAAACAGAGTATCGATGCCGCTCAAGTGCTTGAGCGATTTCACAAAAGCGGTGTGGATTTCAGCATCTTCATCCTGGATGCCTGTCGCAACAATCCATTTCTGACCGATGGCAGCGAACAGGGCCGTGGCCTGGCCTCGATGGAAAGTGATGCCGGTGAAACGCTGATTGGCTTTGCCACCCAGGCGGGCGAGGTCGCCTATGACGGGGCCGGCCCCAACAGCCCCTATACCGGGGCGCTGATCAACGAGATTGCCAAGCCCGGCAAGGATATTCTGGATGTCTTTCGCTCGGTACGCCGGTCGGTGCGGATCTGGACCAACGGGCGCCAGCGGCCCTTCATCTCGGCCTCGATCGAGCGCCAGTTCACATTCAAAAATGCGAGTGGCACCGTCGCCAGCAGTGTGGACATTGGCGAGCTGACCCTGCAGTCGGTGCGCCCTGTGGTGGAACGTATCTGGTGGGATGTCATTCAGGAAAGCCCGGTTCCCGGCGATTTTCGGAATTTCGTGAACCACTTCCCTGACAGCAAGAATGTCGACCAAGCCCGCAATCTGGTGATCAAGCTGGAGCAATCCGATCAGTCCGTACGCGGCATAGTCTTGGCAAATTTCTCGGTGCCCGAGGACCGTCGCTCGATCCACGGGCTGTCAGCGGTTGTGACTCCCTGTGACATCGTTGCCGGTGATCCGGATGACCCGCGTCGCATTTCCGATGGGGTACCTTGAGGCCTGGCAAACATGCGCCAGGGCCTGCAGGAATGCTCTGCTGCGCTGGCCAGGGATCCGACAAACCCTCGGCTGCTGCATCTGATGGGGCGGCTGTTGGACATCCAGACCAGATACGCCGAGGCCGAGGGGTTCTATCGGCTGGCGTCCTCGCTGAACTATGATGCCTCGCTGGTTAATCTTGGATTTATGTTTGTCGCCGCCAAGGGCCGCGATCGGGATTACCAGCAGGCGCTGAAACTATACCGGCAAGCTGCTGATCTGGGCAATCTACGGGCCCGCACCAACATTGGCGAAATGTTTGAACGCGGCTGGTTCGTCGAGCGCAATCTGGACGAGGAAATCCTGTGGTACGATCTTGCCGCCCAGAATGGCTGGCCAAATGCCCTGGACACGTTGGGCAATATGTATCGCCGTGGCTCGGATGCAGACGGCAACGGCCCAGCGCAAGATCTGGATGAATCTATTCGACTTTATACGATTGCGGCCGAGCTCGGCAGTACCAACGCCATGAACAATCTCGGGCGGCTCTACCTGAGCGACGCATTGATGGCGGACAACAAAAATCTGGGGCTGGACTGGCTGACCCGGGCCTCTGAGCGGGGAAATCGCTTTGCGCCCGCCAGAATAGCCATCGGCCGGATGTTTTCAAACGGCGAAGGGGTGCCCAGAAACGATGAGACAGCGGCGTTCTATTTTATGCTGGCCGCCCTGACGTCGGACGGCAAGCGGGCGCTGGACTGGCTGCGCCTGAACGGAGGATGATATCCCCCGCCCCTGCATTTAAAAGGCAACCGGCCAGGGCTTGATCTTCTGCCCTGATCTGCTGCCCTGATCTGCGCCAAATGGACCAGATCAACCCGCAGCTCAGCGCGACACACAGCGGTCTGATCTTGGCTTCCAGGGCTCATGCCAGCAGGTCAACGGCTCACCGCCAAGCGTCAGGTTGATCTGATCCTGCGCCGCACCATCGACCAGCGCCCAGATGATCTGCCCCATCGAACGGTCTTGCTGGTCATCGGCGCGCGGGCATCTAGTGTTCGAAATCTCGGCCCAGATGTCGCCCAGAGAAAAGTCAGGTCGCGAAACAGTCGGACAATGGCGCCAGCAGGTTTTTACACTGCGGCAACTTGAGCGAGGAACTCTGATGTCTGTCACCGATCTGTCCGCTGTCCGCAGGCCCATTGATCAGGCCCGGGGTCTGCCCAATGCCCATTATACCGATGACACCGTTTTTGCAGAAGAAAAACAGGCACTGCTACATGGGCAATGGGCTGGGCTGGCGGTGGCGGCAGATGTGCCTGAACCGGGTGATGCGGTGCCAATTGAGTTTCTCAACATCCCACTGCTGCTGATCCGCGATCGCCAGGGCCTGGTGCGGGTGTTCCAAAACACCTGCCGTCACCGTGGAATGATTCTGGTCGATACGCCTGGCAAAATAGAGGGCGCCATTCGCTGCCCCTATCACAGCTGGTGTTATGCCACGGACGGCAAGCTGGTCAGCACACCGCATGTGGGGGGGGCGGGCATCAACAGCCATGCGGCCATCGACCGGGATCTACTGGGGCTGATCGAAGTCCGCAGCCATATCTGGCGGGACGTCGTTTGGATCAACCTCTCAGGCGAGGCCGAGGCGTTTGAGCAGGCCATGGGTGAGGTCATCGCTCGTTGGGCAGAATTTGATACTGCGCTGTTTCACGGCGGCGCCGACAGCCGCTTCCAGTTGGACCTGAACTGCAACTGGAAACTGGCGGTCGAGAATTACTGCGAAAGCTACCACCTGCCCTGGGTCCACCCCGGGCTGAACAGCTACTCCCGGCTAGAGGATCACTATCACATCGAACAGCCCGGCGCGTTTTCCGGTCAGGGCACCTGGGTCTATCGCCAGCTCAAAAACAGTGACGGCACGGTGTTTGCTGATTTTGACGGGCTGAGCGATAAATGGGACCAGGCGGCAGAGTATATCGCCGTCTACCCCAATGTGCTGCTCGGGGTGCACCGAGACCATGCCTTTGTGATCCTTTTGCAACCTAAGGGACAGGCCAAGACCAGCGAATATATCCATATCTACTACGCAGGCACCGACACTGACGCCGCTCTGCGCCAGCGCAATACCGAGCAGTGGAAAGAGGTGTTTGCCGAGGACGTCTTTGTCGTGGAAGGCATGCAGCGCGGACGCAATGCACCGGGCTTTGACGGCGGTCGGTTCTCTCCGGTTATGGATGGGCCAACGCATTTGTTTCACGACTGGGTCGCCGCAAAGGTACAGGCGCATCGCGCGCCGTCAAACACCGTCGACTGCCCCCTCTGAAGCCCCGGCTACTGGCTGCACATGCGGCCGGGGCCACCGCCGCATGTGCAGAATGCCACAGGGGTCGGCCGGTATATGCAGCGAGATGGCAGAACAAGGCCTGCCTGAGGTCAGCCCCTATGACTGTCCATTACTGCGGCTCTTGAATGTCGAGCCCATAAGATTTGCTGCAGGCGACAAGAGCGCTGTAAACACCCGCATATGCCGGATGCTCTGATCCAAGATTTCGCAATTGCCAGTAATCACCCTTTCAGATTGAAAAACTCGGTGGTGCCATTCTCATATCGGACCAACCGAAAGTCGCCCTTGCGAACCGAGACCTCATTGTGACGAACGGCACCCCAGAGACCTGCTCCCAAAGCGTTGTTTTCTTGAAATGGTCTCTGTTTCCCAGATGAAATCCATGATCCGAGAGCAGAATAACAATCGTGTTCTCGGCATGTTTGGACGCCTTCAAGGCCTCCATAATGCGCCATAAGTGGTGGTCACCATGACTGAGAGCCGAGTAATAGTTTCGAACACTCATTTTCCACCATTTTTCCGATCGATCCGCAATATTTGGCCGGTAGAGGTGATGCACTTTTCCGTCTGATGAACAGAAATAACCATTTTACTTCAACTGACAGGACCACATGTCTGCGGCGGAAATACTCTCCAATACTTCGTCCTTGTTTTCAAAAATACCCAATTGGTGCGGTGTTCTAGCAGACATAAAGCGCGCCCGGGACGGGCCTGCCGATCATCGTTGTGCAACGCCCAGCCCCGAAGATGGTCTCTGAGAGGGACAGCGGCTTAGTCGCGCGCCATCATGCGCGCCATTGGGGCCACCGTGAGACCTTGGACAAGGATCGAGAAAATCACCACCATATAGGTGACGCTCAGGATCATTGGCTTCCATTCACTGTCAGGCAGCGCTAGGGCCAGCGCGATCGAGATGCCGCCTTTGAGGCCGCCCCAGGTCATCAAGGGGATGATATCGCCCTTGATGACGCCAAAGCCATTCAGCATGATATTGGGAACCGCAACCGCCGCCAGACGCCCGAACAGGGCAAGCGCAATGGCATAGACACCCTGCAACAGGTAGTCATCTGTGATCGCAAAAATCTCGAACCCAATCATCACAAACAGGATCGCGTTGAGGATTTCGTCGATCAGCTTCCAAAAGGCATCGACATAGCCCCGGGTTTCCTCGCTCATGCCGTCGCGCATGCCCACATGGCCAATGAACAGGCCGGCAACAACAGCCATGATCGGCGCCGAGACATGCAGGTAGATCGACAGGATGTATCCGCCAAAGGCCAGCGCCAGAGTGATCAGCACTTCCAGAGCGTAATCGTCAATCCGTTTCATGATCTGGAAAGTGCCCCAGCCAAGGGCCGCCCCCATGGCAGCACCGCCCAGCGCCTCGCGGACAAACAGGATGGCCCCGTCAGAGACATCCGTGACGTGGCCGCCAACAGCCGGGAACGCCATGGCCACCAGCACCAGGTAGATCACATAGGCCACACCGTCGTTGAACAGACTCTCCCCGGCGATCTTAGTTTCAAGCGACTTGCGCAATTTGGCCTCGCGCAGGACACCAAGCACCGCAACCGGATCAGTGGGTGAAATCAGCGCGCCAAACACCAGCGCCACCAGCAGCGGCATGCCGGTGATCCACGAAAACCCAAATCCAACGATGGCGGTCGACAGCACAACGCCAAGCGTGGCCATCAGAAAAACCACGCCCGCCTGGCTGCGCAGCTCGCTGATCGACACATGCAGCGCACCGGCGAACAGCAACAGGCCCAGCATGCCTTCAAGCAGCGCTTCGGAGAATTCGAACTCACCGACAATTTTGCGCACCTCATCACCGATTTGCATCGCCGGAAACAAGATGTCGAAGCCCAGGATGCCCAGAGAGGCCAGCAGGGCAACAACCAGTATGCCAATCGCCTGAGGCAATCTCAGGAAATGGTAATTAAGGACACCAAAGAGCGCGGCGAGGACGATCAATGTTGAGGCAATTTGCAGCAGGTCCATCGTGGCATCCTTGTTAAATTGGCCCATAAGGCCCGCGTTCAGACATTGATCACCGCACCGGCGATGTTACCCTATCAGGCGATCGAAACCAGCTCGAGCTCGAACGTCAGATCCTTACCGGCCAGCGCATGATTGGCGTCCAGCGTCACTGTCGCCTCGTCCACCTCGACCACAGTCACCGGCAACGCGTGGCCTTCGGGCGATTGCATCTGCAGCTGAGTGCCAATCTCCAGCGGGATGTCATCCGGGATACCTTCGCGCGGAATGGATTGACGGGCGTCCGGGTTGATCGGGCCATAGGCCTTGGCACAGGGGATTTGGATGGTCTTTTTTTCCCCAACAATCATCCCCGGCATTTCACTGTCCATGCCTTCAATCACCTGACCAGTGCCCACAGTGAACTCCAGCGGATCACGGCCGTCCGAACTGTCGAACACGCTGCCGTCCAGCAGGGTTCCGGTGTAGTGGATGCGAACGGTGTCGCCGGTTTTGACCACGGTCATTGGGGGTCCAATCTTTCAGGAATTTCAAGCCGCATCAAACTATACAGTGACCCCAAAATGTAAAGCCGGACCGAAGCCAGACCGAAGCCAGACTGCGGTCGGCCAGGTCTTTGTATGCCATACAATATCCGGCTTCCCCCCTGCACAGCCCTGTGCCACTGTTTCGATGAGGGAGAACCGCATGCCGATAACCACCTGTATTTTCGACGCCTATGGCACCTTGTTCGATGTCGCCGCTGCGGCCCGGCAGGCCGCCGCCGAACCGGAGTTTCCACAATTGCGGGAGACCTGGGTCGAGCTGGCAAATCACTGGCGCCTAAAGCAGCTGCAATACACCTGGTTGCGTGCCATCACCGGCGCCCATGCTGATTTCTGGGAGGTCACTCAGAACGGCTTGGATTGGGCGCTTGAGGCCACCGCGCTGAACGGAGACCCCAAGCTGCGTCAACGGCTGCTGGACCTCTACTGGCAGCTACAGGCCTACCCCGAGGTCCCCGCCATGTTACATGCTTTGAAGGCCGCCGGGCTGAACACCGCCATCCTCTCCAACGGGTCACCCGACATGCTGGACGCAGCGGTGCAATCGGCGGGTCTGGGCGATGTTCTGGATGATGTGCTTTCGGTGGAAAGTGTCGGCGTCTTCAAACCAGATGCACGGGTCTATGATCTGGTTGGCGCCCGGTTCAACTGTGATCGCGACGAGGTGCTGTTTGTCTCCTCCAACGGTTGGGACGCGGCTGGGGCGGCCGGCTATGGCTTTACCACCGCCTGGGTCAATCGCGCAGGAGACCCCATGGACCGTCTTCCCTGGACCCCACAGCATGTGCTGTCTGACCTGACCTCTATCCCCGATCTCGCAGGCAACTGACGACCAAGACCCCAACAACAGGACACAGCACCACATGACTTCATTGGCCATGATCAATGCCGCCGCCAAGCGGCTAAAAGGGCACGCGCGGGTGACACCGTTATTGTCTTCACCGTTTCTGGACGACATCGCCAAACGTCGCATTCTGGTGAAGGCCGAGTGTCTGCAACACACCGGATCCTTCAAGTTCCGCGGTGGCTGGTCAGCCCTGTCAGCCTTGGACATAACCGCGCGCGCAAAAGGCGTGATTGCCTATTCCAGTGGCAATCACGCTCAGGGTGTCGCCCATGCCGCCACGCTGCATGGCGTGGCCTCGGTGATCGTGATGCCTTCGGATGCGCCACAGCTGAAAATCGAAAACACCCGCGCGTTGGGTGCTGAGGTGATACTCTATGACCGCGCCAGCGACGACCGCGATGCCATTGGCCTTGCCATCGCTTCTGAACGAGACCTGACCCTGATCAAACCCTTTGACGAACCACAGGTGATCGCCGGTCAGGGCACGGTAGGGCTGGAGATTGCCGCGCAAGCCGCAGAGCTTGGCGTTACGTCTGGCGAGGTATTGGTCAATTGCGGCGGCGGCGGCCTGACCTCTGGCATCGCGCTGGCGCTAGAGGCCCAGGCCCCACAGATGCAGGTCCGCCCCTGCGAGCCTGTCGGCTTTGACGATGCTGCGCGCTCGCTGATCTCAGGCAACATCGAACGCAACAGCCGCAGCTCGGGGTCAATTTGTGATGCGATCCTGACACCGGCGCCGGGGGAAATCACCTTCCCGATCATGAAGCGTCTCTGCGGTGCCGGCCTTGTGGTCAGCGAAGACGAGGCGCTGCACGCGATGGCACTGGCCTTTTTGCGGCTGAAAATTGTGCTGGAGCCCGGCGGTGCGATTTCACTGGCCGCCGCTTTGTTCCATGGCGATGAGCTGACCGACGAGGTGGCAATCGTCGTTGCCACCGGCGGCAATGTCGATCCCGTGATCTTCACCGAGGCCCTGCGACGTTTCACCTGACTGCGCTTTGATCCGCTGGGGGCGCCCTTTACCCCCGCGCCCCATCCCGGTTACAGAGGCGCAAACCCAGCGTGAAAGGCAGACTATGCAAGTTGCAGATCTAGGAGATGTTCAGCTGCACTACCGGATCGACGGCGATCCGGATGGCGCTCCGGTGGTATTTGCCAATTCGCTGGGCACCGACCTGCGGCTCTGGGATGCGGTTTTGCCGCATCTGCCGACCGGGTTGAAACTGATCCGCTATGATCTGCGCGGCCACGGGCTGTCCTCAACCCCGCCAGCGCCCTACTCTATGGGGGCGCTGATCCGCGATGCCGAGCGGTTGCTGGACCTGTTGGAGGTCCGCGACTGCGTCTTTGTCGGGCTGTCGATCGGCGGCATGATTGCCCAGGGACTGGCGGTCAAGCGGCTGGATCAGATCCGCGGGCTGGTGCTGTCAAACACCGCAGCCAAGATCGGCACCGCAGCCCAGTGGCAGCAACGCATTGATGCGGTGCACGCCGCCGGCCTCGAATCCCTCGCCGATGTGGTGATGGAGCGCTGGTTCTCGCGCGGCTTTCGCGCCACCCCCGAGATTGCCTTGTGGCGAACCATGTTGCTGCAGCAGTCACCCGTGGGTTACGCGGGCTGTTGCGCGGCCATTGCCGGGACCGATTTCTACACCCCAACCAGCGGATTGCGCTTGCCCACTCTGGGCATCGCCGGCTCCGAGGATGGCGCCACACCAGCCGATCTGGTGCGCGAAACCATTGACCTGATCCCCGGCTCCTCGTTTTCACTGATGCGCAAGGCTGGCCACCTGCCCTGCGTTGAACAACCCAAGGCCTACGCCAGCCTCCTCGGCAACTTCCTGCGGGGGATCGGACACAATGGCTGAACTGCTTCTTATTCACGGCTCATGCCACGGCGCCTGGTGCTGGCGCGACCTGATCCCGGCGCTGCAGGCACAGGGTCACCAGCCGCGCGCCATCGACCTGCCCGGCCATGGCGACGGTCACGATCTGGCCACGGTGACGCTGGATCAGACGGCGGATGCGATACTGGCGGCCACCACCCCGGACACCATCGTATTGGGCCATTCCTGGGCCGGCTACCCGATTTCAGCCGCCGCCGAGAAACAGCCAGAAGCCCTGCGCGGGCTGACCTATCTTTGTGCCTATGTGCCGGTGTCTGGCCTGTCGCTGATCGACATGCGCCGCAACGGCCCGCGCCAGACATTGACCGATGCCGTCATCAAAGACCCCAGCGGCAGCAGCTATCAAATCGATCCCGAACGCGCCCCGGAGCTGTTTTATCACGACTGCCCGCGCCACACGGTGGACTATGCCCTGCCCCGCTTATGCGCTCAGGCTATCCAGCCACAGGACACCCCGCTGGTGGTTACCGAGCGCTGGCGGAATGTGCCCAAAGCCTATATCCGCTGCACAGACGATCGGGTCATCCCCCCCGAGTATCAGGCCGAGATGGTGGCCGACTGGCCGCGCGCACGGGTCCATGACATGCAGGTCTCCCACTCGCCTTTCTTTGCCGACCCTAGCGGTTTGGCTGATCTGATCACCCAGATCGCAAAGGACATGTAATGGCCGCGCCGGTTACCAGAAACCAACTGTATGGCGACCTGTTGCCTGCCAAACCCGCCGACGTTGCGGCACTTTGGCCCCATCAACACCCCTGACAGCTTTCCCTTTTATCAACCCGCCGCTAGGCTCCGGCGGTGCAACTTGAGATCCATTGCTGATGCGCCTGCCAATCCTTTTCATTCTGACCACCGTGATGATCGACGCCATGGGCATTGGTCTGATCATTCCAATCATGCCGGGGCTCATCGTCGAGGTTCAGGACGGCAGTCTGGCTGATGCGGCGCTCTGGGGCGGCATCCTTGCCACCGCCTTTGCGGTGATGCAATTCCTGTTCAGTCCGGTGCTTGGCGGATTATCAGATGCCTATGGCCGCCGACCGGTGCTGCTGCTGTCGCTGTTTATCATGGTGCTTGATTATCTGGTGATGGCGCTGGCGGGATCGCTCTGGCTGCTGCTGCTGGGACGACTGGTCGGAGGCGTCACCGCCGCAACCCATGGCACCGCAGGCGCCTATATGGCGGATATCTCCAAATCGACCGAAAAGGCCGCAAATTTCGGCCTCCTCGGGGCGGCCTTTGGCGTTGGTTTCATTCTCGGCCCGCTGATCGGCGGGCTGCTCGGAGAGCTGGGCACAAGGGCACCATTCTATGCGGCGGCGCTGCTGTCGGCGATGAACTTCGTGCTGGGCTGGTGTGTGATGAAAGAGACCGTCACCGACAAGACACGCCGCAGCTTTGACTGGCGCCGGGCGCATCCCTTTGGCGCCTTTCGCACCATGGCCCGCATTCCGGGCATTCAGCGATTGCTGTGGGTGTATTTCCTCTACTCGGTGGCGATCTATGTCTACCCGGCGATCTGGGCCTATTTCACCAAGGAACGCTTTGACTGGTCGCCCCAGACAATTGGCATTTCTCTGGCGGTCTTTGGGCTGACGATGGCGCTGGTTCAGGGCGGCGCGCTGCGCCATGTGGTCCGAAGGTTTGGCGAACGCAATACGGTGATCTATGGCCAGATTTTCGACTTCGTCGGCTTCTCCCTGCTGGCCTTTATCACCAGCGGCACCCTGGCCCTGATCCTGACGCCGGTGGCTGCCCTGGGCGGGGTGGTGACACCGGCGCTGCAGGCCATCATGTCGAAATCGGTGGCCGACAATCAACAGGGCGAGCTACAGGGGGTGATGACCTCGGTTCAGGCCCTGTCGATGATCATTTCACCGCTGCTCATGGCCTCGGTCTTTGCCCAGTTCAGTCGCGATGACGCGCCCGTCTATCTTCCCGGCGCCCCGTTCCTGGTCGCACTGGCGCTGATGCTTGTCGGGCTGGTGATATTCTTACGCACGAGACACTCCGTAACGTAATAACGACCCCAGGGTGGCGGTTTTCACCTTGCAGCAACAGATGCCGCAGGTCACCGTGGCGGCAACAACACGAGGGAGTTTCCATGCAAACCATCAAAGCAGCAGTCTGCCACGCGTTTGGCGCACCACTGGTCATCGAGGATGTGCTGCTGGCAGATCCCGGCATGGGCGAGGTCGAGGTGACGCTTGAGGCGGTCGCGATCTGTCACAGCGACATCTCTTTTGCCGAAGGCGCCTGGGGGGGCCACCTGCCGGCGGTCTACGGTCACGAAGCCGCCGGAGTGATCACCGGGTTGGGAGCGGGCGTTTCCGGCTTTGCCCAGGGAGATTCGGTTATCGTGACTCTCATCCGCGCCTGTGGCAATTGCCCCAGCTGCGCCGGTGGTCGGCCGACAATCTGCGAAACGCGCTATGACAGTGTAAACGGGCCGCTGAAGACCGCCGATGGCAGCCCACTGGATCAGGCCATGGCCTGCGGCGCCTTTGCCGAAAAAGTGGTGGTGGATCAGCGCCAGATCGTCAAAATCCCTGCCAGCATTGGCAAAGACGTCGCCGCGCTGGTGTCCTGTGGCGTCATCACCGGTGTTGGCGCAGTGGTCAATGCAGCCCAGCTGCGCGCGGGTCAGGATGTGGTGGTGATCGGCGCCGGTGGCGTTGGTCTCAACGCCATTCAGGGCGCCCGCATTGCCGGTGCCCGCCGTATTGTCGCGGTGGATATGAGCGAAGAGAAGCTGGAAATCGCCAAAGAATTTGGCGCCACCCATGGCGTTCTGGCCACTCTCGATAAACCCTGGAAGGCGGCCAACAAGGCCCTTGGCCGACGCGGAGCGGATGCGGTGCTGATCACCGTCGGCGCCATTGCAGCCTATGAACAGGCCCCACGCTACCTGGCCCCCGGAGGCAAGGCGATCATGATTGGCATGCCTCATTCTGGCGCTATGGCCAGTTACGAACCGGTGATGCTCGCCGCCACCGGCCAGGGTCTGGTCGGGTCGAAAATGGGCGATGTGGTGATCCAGCGGGACATTCCCTGGATGATTGATCTGTACAGCCAGGGCCGGTTGAAACTGGACGAGCTGATCTCGGGCCGTTGGAGCCTAGATCAGATCAACGAGGCCATTGCCGATACCAAAACCGGCAGCGCCAAACGCAATGTGATCCTGTTCAAGCGCTGAACTTGTCCCCGTCGTAGGGTGCGTGCTTGCACGCACCTTCCGCCAACAGTGTATGCAATTAAATACCAACATCTCTTCGTGAGCAATTTTCTATCAAGCTACTGAATTTACTTGACAAAGTTTTGTGTTTTGGTATAATAGCGATACGCTTTAAGAATAATATTGAGCATCTAAGTGGGCAAAGAGAGCAGAATAGATTCAGAGATATGAATCATGCGAAGCATACACAGCATGCTGTGTGATTAGATGCACATTCAAGCATCGTTAGACACTCCCAGCACACAACACACAACAAACATCGCTAGACCCTGCTCAGTGACCGTCTCTATGCTCGTCACGACCAATGTACTCATCGCGTTCAGTCATAGAGCTTCAGCTGCCACCACAACAACGCTTGTACTATACGCCCCAACTCCCTTGTGCGCGATGCTGCTGGCGCAGAAACTCGACACTAAGGCGGATACCGGACTTTCGCTGCGATCCGCTCCAAGGGCCGCTATGCGCAACGTCCCTGCCGTTCGCTGCAGTTGCGCGATGGCCGCTTTCGTTGGTCAAAAGGTTACAACCGTTCGTTATTTTTATTGAGCACCACAGCCTCATTGCTCCGGAACAAGCAGTTCATTGCTTGCGATGCAACGATCACAATTTGCAGAGACGGCTAGTCACCGACCAAAATCCTTAAAAGCCTCACAAGCATCGCCGAACCACTTAATGGCGCGATCAATATGATCGCCGTGAGATCGAATATGCCAGGAATTTGTGCCCGAAGTTCGCACACTGCCTGCATTATACGCGGCGGATACAAGAACAGGGTTCAGGTTGGTTTTCCCGCGCTGCATATGCAAATAGCCGGTGCCCAGCGGGATCGCGATATTGCCTTTATACAATCCAAGTATATCTTGACTGGAGGCGTTCGGTTTATTTTTGAACCACTTCAAGTCGGAATTGTTGCTGAAACCAAGATTGAGTTTGTTGTTGATATCGCGGGCCGTGTTGGACAAAACCTGCATCGGTCCCGCACTATAATCGCCCTTTTCAGAGCCATCGAGTGCGGGGTCTCCTGTGGTGGTTAGTGTCACGTGTGATTCCCAACGGAAGGTTTTGGGTCCTGTAAAATCATATTTTCGCATTTGTGCCGTTTCGGTCGCAATAGTCATAAGAACAAGTTCGGGTGGGATGTCGAATTTTTGGCAGGCGGCACCAATGTGATCTGCGTAAAGGTCAAGCGCAGTTAATACTGTCGTCGGGGTGCCCGGTGTACGTTGCGGGTTGAACGGATCATGGCGCAGGTATACACCATCGGCATCAACCCGCCATTCGCGACCGCTAAACTTGGACATCCAGTCCACAGGCTTTACCGCAGGAAGGGCTGACCAATCGATGCCAGCAACCGCATGCTGGTCCGCGTTTGCCATATCTGAAATGGCCGGGCGTTCGCCACCTGAAGGCAGAGGGGGCTTTGTCGAACCCGGCCAACGTGCAATAGCGTCCGCAAAATTGTCGAACCAGCTGTCGTCGCCAGGGCCTGGCTCTTCCCCGGACAAAAGTTGCGATGTTCTAACGCCGATGAGTTGCACATGCGGTTTTTCAAAACTCAGAGGCTCTAGACCATGTTTTCTGGCCAGTTCGTGATAATTGTCCCACCATCCACGTGTTTTTGCAGAGCCGGTATCCCACATCGCGTGATTGGGATGATCGATTACCATATCAATCGCCACTCCATATTGATGGTATGACTGCCACGCCTTCGCTTTGGTCACGATACCTTTGTCCAAATCTCGCGTTCGTCCTTGGGCGTACAAATATGCCTGACGCTCGGGAGTGCGAAAGCTCTCATAGATCTTCATTGGTACGGAATTCGCAGCCAAGTCCGTGATCAAGTCTTCTACTTTTTTTCTTATTGCCGGATGCAACAAATCAAGCGAGGTTTCGCGCTTCTTTGGGTTGATTTGAGACGATGGGATTGAGGCTGTTCCGTCGTGCTGAACATCCTTATTCGTGTTTTCATTTTTCTTGACAGGATCTTGATGTGGAGGGATGACTATTGCCTCACCCGGATCACCGCCCAGTCGAATAAGTTCAGTTTTGAGCCTGCCAAAGATGTCCGATTGCCTAACCGTTTCTGATCGGACAATCTGTTCCAAATCGCTGACAGCTTCCGTCAAACGGCCTTGGCGCCATTTCAACGAAGGCTGATTTAGCTTCTCAGCAATTTTATTCAGCCGTTGCGCTTCGGCAAAGACCTCGGCTTGAGCGGCACCGGTCAATTGGGCCGCCTGCATCATTTTGGTGAAAGAATGGTCAGAGGCTGCATCAACCAATTTTTGATAAGGATTTTCTGTAGTCATCATATTCCCTTTCTGAAATAAAATCTAAAAGGCGTTTTCGAGCTGCCGCTTTGCGACCTTGATGTTCTCAGCATAGAGAGCCATGCGATCAGTCGAGGCTGCGAGAACCGCGATGTTTGTGCCGCGCGAGAGCCCACGGTCGACAGCGCTCTCTAGTGCCTTGAGATTGACAATGGTCTCATCAATCAATAGAACCCATCCTGCCAACATTTCGCGGAAACCCGCCAAATCGCTTGCCGCTTTTTGTGCGCCTGCCGGGGTGCTAACCCCCTTCACAACTGCAATTTTTGCGTCAGAAAACATTGAGCTCGTATCAGAGCGCACAATTTTCAGAAAGTTCCTGATTGTCGGTCCGTTCTCTTTAACGCTTCTTCGGAATTCTTCAGCGTCGGAGCGGGCCAGCGCCAATCCCGCCAGTTTTTGGGCAGCTTCGACGGCCGGTTTTCCGGGTATGCTCAGACTACCCAGAGCAGATTTCAATCGATCCAGGCTGAGGCCAAGCGCTTCGAATTCCTTGTTCAATGCTGATATACTTTCACCGGCAGCGTATCTTGCCAACATAGCATTGTAATCTGAAACCGCCGCAAATCCCTGTCTATAGAGGCCAGTCAGAGGAGGTTCAGCGCCAGGAGCGATCAAAGCGGCCTGATCTGGATCGAAAGTCCCTTCGCTGACGGGCTGAACACGCCGTTCATAGCGGCCGTATACATCAAGTACACTGTCAGTTGCCTCTTCGGCATTGTTGTAAGCGGCTTGATACAGCGTAAATTCCGGAGCCGGAACTAGGCTGCAGCTTGCAAAAATCAGCACAGAAAGAAAACACAACGCGCCATTCAGATTGCGGCGATAACTCGATGCTCCGACTGTCGATCTACGGATTTGGATCAAAGAAAAATTCCTTTTTTTAGTCAACTACATACGAATACTTCCACTTTGCCTTTGGGACATACTGTCGTGATCTGTGCTGTTCACGTGGTCGCGTCGATGAGGTCGAAGTTGCTACCTACGACGAAGTTTCAGAACTTCCTGGTAGACCAATTTGCGCGCGCGATTGATTGTGCCCAATGGGCGATGGTGGGCAGTAACATTCCACGGATTAAACGAGATTGCTTCAGAACGTGCCTGAATTTCGGCCCACTCGGCTTCGCTCAGGTCTCCCAGCATTGAAATTCTTATCTTGGCAATGGGATAGGTTTTTGCACCGGCATCGCTCCAGTTGATCGTTGGGTCCTCGACAGGTTGCTTGACGATATCATTTTGGACTTGCACCGAGAAACTGAAAATCGCGTCTGAATCCTTCAGGCTAGATCTGAGACTCTCAGTCAGACCATCGGGGCTAGAAACACCATCTGTGAGTTCAGAGACGGTCGGTTCAGGGTCGGGTATTGCCACGTATTTTACAGCTTGATTGTCGCCAAGCAGATAAGGTGTTGTACTCCAATATTTCGCTCTTAACGGCGACACAGGTTGCTGATTACTGGTCTCCAAAGCAGGTGTCAGTATGTCTTTGCGAAAGAGTTTTCGAAATACTTTTAGCCACAGTCCATTCAGGACAGCTTGCAATCGATCTTCGCCGTTTCGTCTTGCACTGGCAATCTCAGCAGTAAGGTCGTTGAATATCGAAAACTGTTCCAGATCTCCTTCAAAAAAAGTTTCGTTATCGAGGAGCACAATGTCATGAGTGTCGACTTCACCGGTTCCAGAAATCAATTTTTCGCCTGAAACACCCAGTAGTTTGATTGCCATACCGTGTGCATCGCCGTCCTTGTGATCGTCGTCGGATTTCGCACCATTGGAAAAGCGAATGAGAGCAGGATAAGCTCCAGGTTTATCAAAAATACCAAATTTAAGATTTTCTTGATCTGTTTCCAAAACTTCAAAGATTGCCTCAAAGCAGCCGTGCCCTTTGGGGTGTTGCGCTCGTTTTAAGCCACCGTCAACTCTCTCCATCATCATTTCATTAGATTTTATGATATCTGAAATGAGTTCTTCTTCATTCCCGCCAACAGGCGCCTCACCCAGATGTGCCGCTTGCTTTAGCATCAAGTCTCTTCCCGTCCAATCGACATTGATCAATTATGTTAAGCGTAACAGGAATTTCCAAAAGTCGACTTTTGACTTATCGGATTTTCTGTAAGCTGCAACGTGCAATTTGGTGCAAAACCGCAATAAGTCCAGTCGGACGCTCAAAGTCTTCCAGCGTGTTCATGATGGTCAATCATCTGCGGCGCTTCCTTCCTAGAATGCCGACCAACACCTTATGCTGGTGTTTGGAAGTGCCGATGGTGGCTGACACTTGCAATCGGAAATGGCTAGATCCCCAAATAGAGCTGTCCAGTCGAAAAGGAATTTTGAGCAGACATACGAAGAATTAGAATAATCTCAAATTGAGAATGTTTCTGCGAACCAGGGCTCTTCGACTAGGAGGCCTGCTTTATGCCTCTTGAACGCTTCACCGCCGAACCACACAGTTCCAATCGGCCAGGTCACCTCCGAAGCATGATTTACTGAACCACTCACAAATTCAGGAATAAATTCATCTTTGTACCAGCCCGCCAATTCGACAGTTAAGTCATGGCCCTTTAGTCTAACCCACGCCGCCTCCAAATTGGCGAAAATTTCCCGAATGTGGGGCTGTGCCTTTTCAAGCTCCCCAATCTCCAGCAGTTCCGCAAGAATGACTAAGGACTCGAGTGCGTGAAGAAAACCTATGTTGCTCGGAGGTCTTTGGCCGCCTCCATAGAACGCCGTTAACGCGCTCAGAAATAACTCTGTTTTCATAGTGTCAACGCCGGACTAAAACTGCACCAAGCGCCGGAGAGAGAGTACATCAATTGGACAGGCATAGGATTGACCATCGGCCCGCATGGCGGAGCGCCCCAAATTGCGGCGAAGCTATGCGGGCCGGTGGTCAATCCAGGTAGTGGCGTTTGATTTTCAGGCTTTGATGGCTCGACGGCTGTGTTTGAGGCGGTAGCTCTCGCCGTTCACCTCCAGGATGTGGACGTGATGGGGCAGGCGGTCGACATGGCTCAGATACAGACAGATGTCATCTCGTCTCATGCCGAGACTATGGCACGGTGGATCAAGAATGGGAATCGTCGGTCAGATGGGGAACACTAAGCTAGACTATCGTGATATGCCTTCCACTCATCGTGAAAATATCTTGGTCGGAAGCCACTCATATACAGTTTCTGCATACGCTTTACACTCTGAGCATGCAATTCTAGATCTCCATGAACTAATGCTAAGAGAGCCAATCCGCCCATGAATTGAACTTCCTTTGCAACCCCCAGAACATGTAAGTCTTGATCCGCATATGCAATTCGTGCTCTCTCAAACCACTTACGTGTGCGTGAATACTGCTTTAAACAGATCGAAGCATATACTATTCCCTCAAGAGATCCTACTTGTTCTGAGTGAACTCCGTCAGGTTTAAACACTGAATCCGCTAACTCCAACGCGCCCTCGAATTTTGATAGAGCAGCAGTACAATTTCCAGATTTAAGCTCAAGCCTGCCCTCGGTAAACAGAAGTGAAATGTTTCGCGGGTGGCGATCCCCTAATTCCTGTAATATACTGCGGGCGGTCACGAGGTTCAGTCGAGCCTCCCCTAAGAGTTCGAGCTCAATCTGTGATGCAGCCAGGATTGATGCAAGAACGCCCTTGGTATAGGCAGTGTCATCCCAAGATTCAGCAGCAATTTGCCAAGCCAAAGCCGCATCCTCATAAGCAGTATCAAACTCTGCGAGAAAATATGAGTGTATTGAAGAATTTGCAAAGAGCTCAACTGAACCTATAGGAGCTGTACTCACCGCCGAATTCGCATAGTATAGATCTTTCGCATCCAAGAAATTGCTCCTTGCAAGAGCATCTTCTCCACGAAAGGAATGGAAACCTCCTTTACTGGAAAATAGTGGAATCAAAGCAGCGTCTTTTCGCTTCAAATGGCCACCACTTTCAACCACCTCAAACGCTCGGTCAAAAGCAAGTTCAGCAGTACCAATATCATCGAGGTACCATGCAGAAATGGCTAGACTCAAAAAGGCTTCAATCTTTTCCAAATCTTCAAGCTGCACAATTAGTAAATTTGTTTCGACAAGCTCAGTAAAGCTATCTCGGGCGCGTTTGAAGTCACCCACTTTTTCATATGCTTTACCTAACGCAAAAATGTGCTCTGCATCTTTTGGATCCAAGGTACTGGCTTTCTCAAATTGCTCAACTGCTACAGAAAACTCTCCAGATAATTCAGCAGCTCGGCCCGCTAAATGGAAAAGCTGAATTGCTGAGTCTAGCTCAACCTCCGCCAAACGCTGAGCATTTTCGCTTATCTCTGACAAGTTCAAATCTCTCTTACCTCTAAGAGAAAGGAAATCGTTCATATCAAGCGAGGCAACTATATCATCATAGGCACCATAGAAATCCGCCAGGCTTTTCCTATAGCTCTCTCGATTTTCCAAAAGCTTATCAATTTCATCTTTCTGGCTTCGGAGCGTGTTAATCTCTGAGTTAAGCGCTTTCCACTGGGTAGTGTTACCAATGGAATAGGCACTGGATGAAAGTATACCTTTTTGAGAAATTTCCGAACTAAGGCTCGCTTCCAGTCGCTTGAGGTCAACTATCGCACGCTCTTCCAACCTTGCGTTGTCGACATTGCCTTCTTGAAGGATGATAATCGTCGTCACCGTAGCTAGGAAGATAATCGAAAAGATGAATCCGAAAAACACCCGCGTAACGAATTTGGCTCTATCTTCGTCTGGGAAGTGGTGTATGAAATTGAAAATAAGTGGAAATACGATAATGACCCCCCCCATGAGTCCTGCGATAACTTGAGCAAGTAGATTGTCTGGCGATATCGAATATGCGAACATAAATAACGCCAGCAACGCCAAAAATCCTGCAAGATGGATTTGGTTCTTAAGTTTTGGTATTACATCAAGTAATTTTAGTCCGATATCTTGCTCTATCTTTTTTACTTTTTTCATAACTCACTCCCTCATCGAAATAATATCGAGAACGCCATCAACCATAGCTTTCAGTCTCATCTCACACGCCAAGGTTTCTGTTGCGTCAAGGCGTCGATGTTCAAAGAATTTCGGTGCAGGATCACCACCTCCACAGAAATCAAAATATTGGCAAGTTTCCTTGCATTTCCTGACGCCGTCTTCGATTTCTCTAGCAATCGACAAATATTTTTCAGATTCCAAAATATTTTCCAAGGTATTCGTTAGAGTGGACCCAATTTGAAATCTTTTTTTGTCGGAGATCGATGCGCTGGAAAATTCAGGAGAAAATCCAAAAATATTACCTTCATAATCGACATTCAGTAACCTCCCGACCAATGCAGTCTCTTGCAAAGCCTGTATTTGGCTTGGGTTCAGTATTCTCCTCAATACTATTTCAAAGTCTGGCAGACACTGTTCTGAAGCGCTATTGAGGATCATACGCCCATATCGCTCGTAGAAACCTCGCATTTTTCGTCTCCCCTCTGAGGTCGCTAACGATGAAGAGACGTTGTTTCCAACAATATCTTCCGGTAGAAATCGCAAAGTCTTAGCACCCATCCCCTCAAAAAAATTGAAAGTTTCCTCAATCGAATCGATACTGTCAGAAGTGACAACACACAGTACACAAAATTCAATATCGTTTTCCCTAAGCAGCTCTATACCCGACAAGCTGGCATCGAAACTCGATTTCCCGTTCCGCTTAACTCGATATTTGTCATTTAATGCTCTGGGGCCATCGATACTGACTCCAATCATTGATTTCGTGTTCTTTAGGTGATTACACCAATCTTGGGTTATCAGCGTAGCATTTGTTTGGAAAATATGCCGAATTTGTGATTTAGTTCGCTTTGAAAGAAGTTTCGTTGCCTCTTTATACCAAGCTGGTGGCAGGCTTAAAGGCTCACCTCCATGCCAAAGTACTTCAATTTTGTTATTCAGAAAAGCGTCGTTTGCCAGCAAGGATTTAGAAATACTATCAACAACTTCCAACGACATGGATGCTTTGATTTGGCGGTCAGGCAGATAGCAGTAGCTACAGTCAAGATTGCAAAATGGTGTAGGTTGCAATACGAGCTTTGAAAGCTTGTTGCTACTTTGAGTGGATCCGAGCATTCAAAGTAAAACCTTATTATTTCTGAAGCGATGGCCCCCGAATAAAATCGCGCATCCCGTCTCTCAAAAATTGATCATACAATTCATTTCGAAAAGGGTACAAGAATGAATTGGGTCCGGGTGGAAGCCCTCTGATCCAAGTGTATTCATCAACACGAGGTGCCAAATCGAGAGGTCTTATATTCTCCCATTCCAATGCATCAAATTTGTTTTGTTCATTCCAACCTGGTTCGTTCTTCCACTGAATGCGCCATTCAGCTATCCTGTCTAAAACATTTGCGTCAGCATCGGCTGCGAAGCTCGGTGAAATGGAAAAACCCGCCGCCGTCGCAGCGTGTAGTAGAATGCGAGTTGTTGAACAGCCCATCGTTTTCTCCATTGATCGACATACAAAAGTAGTTTGCACCATGTCATAACTGTTGAAATTTAAATTCGAATTTGGCAGGCAGGGCAATCGCGTTTGGATATTTGAGAGCAATAAGGGTGTGCAAAGCGCGAACGACTGGCTCTCTCGTTGCGCTCGTGGTCAGATTTTCATGACTTCGATCTAATAACGACGAGAAAAAACCAAACGCGATTCCCCTGATTTGGCAGGTCGCCTAACTTTGCCGATATTCCCCAAGTAGTGTGCCAGAAGGCAATGTCACGCGTCGGGCGGCTTTTTTTCAACCTGGATCATACAATCGTTGATGGCGGGGCAGTTAAGACCCCTGCGTTTGGCCTTTTTCTGTGCGACCTCGTGCTCATATACGGAAGGAACCACGTCTTGGACATACATATTGAGCCGCTTTCCTTTAGATGTTGCTGCCGTCGATCTCATTCGGGCACCAGCGGTGCGCGCAACCGATGGATAGCCGCCAGAATGCGGTTGAACAGATTGCCACTGACAGAGACCTCAGCGAGTTAGAAGGTACTGGCGCGGGCATGTCGAACGACCCTCGCACCAATCTTTATTAGTCGGGTTTGCAGGCTGGTCAGCGACCAGTCGGTCATCTCCTCGGGCAGATCAGCGCCTTGCAGGACAACCGGGTCCAAGTGATCGCCTGCTTGCCTTCTTTGACGTGTTGCTCAGCCGTACCACGCAGGTTGTAGAAGGCGAACATCCAGTCAGGCTCCATCTCCTCCAGTCCCCCACTTTGATTATAGTTTCTATGTTCCATAATCAGATCACATAACCCTTTGTCACCATGTCGTTTTTTCAGGAGCGCCCTTTTGGCTTTTTGAAATCCAGTTAGAATCTTGCACATCAACGCAATTTCATAATGGGTTCGACATGAAACAGGGCAAGCAGGCAAAGGTTCTCACAAACGCTCAGGTTCAGGCGATGCTTCGGCATCTTGAAGCTGGACGCAACAGCGAGCGCAACAAAGTCATCTTCTTGCTGACAGTCAAGGCGGGCCTTCGGGCGAAAGAAGTCGCGGGACTACGCTGGACATCAGTGCTGAATTCGAGCGGCGAGGTTGGCGATCACATCGAACTGACAGACAAAACGAGTAAGGGTCGCTCGGGTCGTATAATTCCCATGAACAGGGATCTGCGAAAAGCATTGGGCGAGTGGATGTCGGTATGTTCGGAAAAACGTCAACGACGAGACGCGCTACCGTTTCCTGATCGATCACTCATCTGCACTGAACGAAGTGACAGCACACCTGCGCAGGTCATCGTGAATATGTTTCATCGCTGGTATCGTGATCTTGGCTTTGTTGGCGCAAGCTCTCACAGCGGTCGACGCACGTTCATCACGAACGCAGCGAAAAAAGTCGTGCAAGCAGGTGGGTCACTACGCGATGTTCAAGAGCTTGCAGGGCATTCAAGCCTGACGATGACCCAGAGATACATTGAGGGCGACACAGATGCGAAGAAGCGACTTGTGCAGATGATTTGAGCAATGAGGAACTCGTTAGCGAGATCGGAACTTTGCCGGTGCTTCAACTTCAATAAGGACGGACAGCCGACCTTCGCTGCGATCCGCTCAAACGGCGGCTGTGCGCAGATGGTGTACTTTGCAAAGCCATACGAACGGACCAAAGCAGCCGCTCAACTCACGCTCGCGATGCTGCAGTGCGGCCCGTCAAAGCAGACATTCGTGGTAGTAGATCAAGCGCCGAGAATTCGTAATCGGAGAAGATTGGGAGTTGATTGCCAACAGATACGAGAGCATGTTGCCTTCATATTTCTCAGAAGGTGCAGACATTAGATGATAAGCCCAGAATTTCTTGCAATCCTAGAGCAGTTTCAAACAACGCTCGTGGGTGTTGTTGGTTTTGTTGGTGTAATCTGGACGCTACGCGCCAATTCCAAAAATGCGCGGGAGGAACATAGAAGGCAGCTCGGGTCTAGGCGCACAGCACTGCGACGGATACTGGCTGCAGAGCTCCGAAACTATGCACGTGCGCTAAAGAAAAATATTGAAGCTCAGCGCCCAAACGATGAGTTCTTATCTGTTGGTCGAATACATAGGTTGTTTTCCGAGCAGCTTACAGCCGACCTTGGCCTGCTCGAACTGGATGAGATCGATATCGTGGTAAATGCCCTAATCAGTTTGGACGGCATGGAACATTTTCTTGAAAACATTTCCTCACAAACATCTGAGACCCGATTTTTATTGCCTTCGGCATCATGGGAAGAGTTCCAAAAAGTAAACTCTACGACAGCTGACGCTCTAAACTATGCAGTTCAGGCACTTGAGTTTTCTGGCGAGGCGTGAACCGCTATGGATGGCCTATAGCCGACTTTCGTCGGCTTTCGTGATACCGCACCGCAGCTTTCGCATTGCCGGCATTCGCGGCGACATGTACGGCTACAAAACCCGAGACTTTCATGCCGCTGGTACATATTGGTCCGAAGAGATCTCTGGTTTTATACTCGCGCAATCAATCCTAACTGCGCCAATACGATTGATATTTGTTATTCTCCACTAATTGGCTTGCGGATTATTCTACTAATTATTCACGCAATAATTAATTAGTGCAGCCTTGCGCTTTCTACGTGAGCTGGCGTCCTTTGTTCTAGAAGACATGCTCTCTTTGTATTTCTTAATGTTTTCGTCTTCAAACGTTTGGTCCCGTAATTCTCGGTAGAAATTTCGTAAATCGCCCGAGATCGAATCCCCTTCAATACCTTCATCGACGCAATGTTTAGCGAAAGCGAAGAGGCCATATAGGTGACTGACCCCTCCGAAACGATACTCCATATAGTCCAAATTTAAGTCAGATAGAAAATTGGTAATCTCTACAAATTTCTTGTTGATTTCCGCAATATCGGCTTCAGTTTTAACGGCATACTTCGCGTACAACTCATCCGTTTTCGACATACTTGCGGTTAGTTCACTTTCTTCTGAAATCAAGAAATATAACTCACTAATAAATTCAATATCTTCCATTCTAGATTTATCAACAACTTTGAGTCTGAGTCCCCAAAAATCATTCTTTACTGCTTCCCCCACACTCTTCAGAAGCGGCGTTTGATAATAGTTCGCATTCCGGAGTTCTTGCCCTGTCAAGGGTTCGCCGTTACGATTTAGTCTATCAAATATTGAATCGATTACCGCCTTATCGCCAGTATCGATATATTCGATAGAAAGCGTATATCGCCAAATTCTCTTTTTGTACTCGGCGTATTCGGGTACATCCAAATCTCGAAAATACAGTCCAGACAAACTACTACCTTCTTCTTCGTCAGATATAGATATTTTGTTTTCCAGAAAGTCGATGATTGCCGACAACCGCTGTTTCCCATCGATTACATCGTACTTCGTAGCACCTGAAGAGTTATCGATCTTTTGATGAAGAAAAATGGGGGGGATTGGGAAGTTTTTGATTATGCTGTCGATGAGGAATGACTTCTTTTCATCTGACCAAATACTTTTGCGTTGATAGTCTGGATCAAAATTGTATTTTTTCAGCTGGTATGCCTCAAAGAAATTGGCAACCGTGATGTTATTGCTTTCTCTTTGGAGAAAATTAGACATATTGTCCTCCTGCATATCTCTCAGCGCTGACATAGTGCTCGTAGTTACTAAACAAAGAAGTTAGGACGGCATCCAAGGCTTCTGGTGGATTTGGGTTTATATAAGCTAGATCGCACTTACTGTTAAGGCTCAGTAGTATTTCATCAATTTCTTTGCGGTCGACGTGCCAATAAGATAATCCGCAAATGATTACTTTATCATTTTCATCTATGCTTGCTGATTTCCTCTCTGCCTCGGCTTTCAATTTCCCCGCCCAAGTGAGGCCAAATCGTTCGCTATCGCCCGCAGGAGGGATCAAAGGTGTAATTGGAGAATGACATCGTAGGCCTCCCATCTGCCACGTGAAGTCACTATCTTCGCCTTCCAATATTTCGATTTGACTTTGGTAGTTTATATTGAAATTCGAAACATCACTGTTTGCGTTGTGGACAAAAGATATAGAGCCATGCGGTTTTGTAATTGAAAACTTCCCCTTTTAACCATTTTCTATTACTGTTGTTCGATATCCAATACCCAACGCCTCCAATACTCTTTCCATCCATAAATCGTAATTGAACGTTATTATATTCACCTCATCGACGTTACTGTCGTTTTCGAGACTCCTTAATATTCTCGCCCAATGCCAATCATCTAAATCGCCTCTTGAAAAGGAAAGATCTTCGTCAAAATGAATAAAGAGAAATTTCAGGAAAGAGACCAATTCTTTGTACGCATTAATGTACAAATCGCCCTTATTGTTGGCGGACCTATATCGATCATGGGATTTCTTCATATACATCGCGTTTGCACATGTGATGATATTTTCAATAATGTTCGTGTTTTTTTCCGTGGAGTTATTTGACCGAACCCCTAGAAGCCATAGGTTGGGCGTGTTTCTAAAGGAAATGAATGCATTCGCGCCGTTTGCGGGCCAACATAATTTGTCGCCAAATGATAGTAAATTTGCCAGCGGAAAATCTTCCAGCTTCCCAATGTGATTCAAAAAATCCATTGAAAACCCATTCCCTAGAACTATTAGATATTTCATAATCACTCCCATAGAACCAAGCACAACGGCATATTGCAGCAACACTGGTGTTGCTGCAATCGAATTTCCGAGATCAAGAAATCTATTCGCTACTTTAACTAAAAATCTTCGAAAGCTGACTTTGCCAGCTTATACTCGTCGACGCAAGAATGACGGCTGCTCTTCGCAGCGAATGTCAGCAGTCCGCCCTTCACGTCTGACAGCCATGTCTGCTTTGGGCGGCGGTTTCAACGGATCGACGCAACACTTTAGTCTTCTTGGAAAGGTGGAGTGTAAATCATGGCCTATCGCCGCAGACATTTTTTTACAGATAAACAGAAGTCAGAGATCTGGGATCGCTGGCAACGCGGAGAG
>JABSSD010000075.1 GCA_013214575.1 Paracoccaceae bacterium
ACGAACCCTCTCGGGATCATGCTTCGCATAACCCTGCCGGGCAGTGGATGCATTGTGTGAAACTTCTAGGTCAGCGCCTCTCCGCAAGGGACTTCGAGCGGCAGGTTGCGGAGATCCAAATTCGCGCCGCAATTCTCAACAAATTCACAGCTCTTGGCATACCTGAAACTGTTACCGTAGGATAAGTCCGTCAGGGGTAAGGGGGAGCCCGACCTCAGGCCGATTTGTGCAACAAAGCCTCTCAGATGTGCTGGATCACGGGCGCTGTTGATGAAGAGGAATTTCTTATCAGACAGGAAATCAACTGCCCACGGACCTGATGATGGGTTACATATCACAATCAGGTGACATCACTTAGCTTATTGAAATAATTGGGATTATACGAATTTCTTGATAACTTTTCTGTTACTCACAAAAAGTGAATTTTGGTTTGCTTGTTCCGATTGACATTCCCCACGCGATTGATGAGGTATGCCGTCATGATGTCTTGGATCAAATATTGGGCTCGGTTTAGAGTGGCGATCTGCGTTGCTGTTGCCTTTGGGGTTTTGCTTTTACCCGTGCCTTCTGTTCACGCCGAAATAATGAACATTAGTTCACTCCACGACATGAGTGCGGAGTTTTCAAAAACTGATCACCAGAGTCATTCCGCTAGTTCTGATGCACGAACAGTCCTCTTTGATGATATTTCCGAACCGATTGAAAATCATCACGACGAGCAATGCAGCCCAGCCAGTTGTTTGTCGTTGATGTTGAGCGACCCATTCGCCAATGCTTCGCCAAAAAAATCCAAGGTACAGCGCGGCCTGAAATCACATGCGCTTACGTCGGTGGACACGCCTGGTATTCTTCGCCCCCCTTTGACCTGAGAAATTTGCCGGTTTAGCGACGGCAATAAATAGACGCACGCGTTGCGTATCCAATTTGGATTTACTCAGGAAAAATCATGAAAATCATACTATTGCTTGGGGCATCTGCCCTGGCACTGGGCGCATGTGCGTCAAGCCCAACAGCTCTCCCGAGTGTTGAGGCGCAGCAGGCAACGGCCTCTGCGACTGCCCCCTTGATCTACACGGGCTATCAAAATCCCTTTGCAGAGTTTCAAAGCCGTTCGCCGTCAGAGCCACGTCCTTGGCGGGCTGTGAACGAAGAACAATCGGAGGCGAACTGATGCGGTTTCGGAAATGGCCCATTTTATTGATCACGCCTTTGATCCTTGCTGCCTGCGAGGCGCAGGTGCCAAGCAAATATACCGGTCCAAATGCGGGTTTCTTAGAGGTGTCGGCTCAGACCACTGCCGCGATTGGCACCCGGACGGTCTTTGCCCAGACCAAGGCGGACAATGAAGCCCTGCAAAAACAGGTTCACGCACTGGTCTTTCGCAAGACCATTTCGGCAGACACAGCTGTTCAGGCGGCTTTGCTGAACAACAAAGGCTTGCAGGCCTCTTATGCCGCTGTCGGCATGTCGGCGACTGAGGTGTGGCAGCAATCTCTGCTTGAGAATCCGGTGGTATCTATCGGATTGTTTGGCATCGGAGCGCCAGAATTAGGGCTGTATCGGGCGCTGGAATCGTCCATTGCTTTCAACCTTTTGGACGTCAAGACACGCAAACAGCGGATTTCAATCGCCAGTGCCCAGTTCCAACAGGCGCAGCTGAGTGCGGTGAATGATACGCTGGCACTGGCCAACCAAACCCGTCTGGCCTGGATCAACGCGGTGTCCGCATTTGAAACGGTCAGCTATCTGCGCCGCGCCAATGAAACCGCGGCTGCGGGGTCAGAACTGGCGGAGAAATTGGGCCAGACTGGGGCCCTGAGTAAGGCCGGCCAAGCCCGTGAATTTGCCTTTAACGCCGAACTTACAGGCCAGTTGGCAAAGGCCCGGCTGGCGGCAACCTTGGCAAAAGAACAGCTGACCGGCTTGATGGGGCTGTGGGGCACAGATGTAAATTATTTTGTCCCAGACGCGCTGCCAGCTTTACCGCGATCTATCGCTCGGGTGACGTCAATCGAGGCCTCAGCCCTGAAAAACCGTGTCGACCTGAAGGTCGCCAAGATCGGGCTTGAGGCACAGGCCCGCGCCTTTGGTCTGACCGATCAGACCCGATTGGTGACCGATCTGGAATTGATCGCCGGGGTGGAATCCGAACGTGAATCTGATGGTGGAGACACCTCGACAGACACCCGGCCCCAGCTCGAGCTAGAGTTTGCGATCCCGATTTTTGACACCGGCAAGGCGCGGATGCGCAAGGCTGAACTGGCCTATATGCGGGCGGCAAATGTACTGGCGGAAACAGCGGTGAACATCCGGTCCGAGGCCCGCAGTGCCGAGGTTGCCTATCATTCAACCTATCAGATCGCCCGCCATTATCGCGATGTTGTCATCCCGCTAAGGGTCACAATCGAGGAAGAAGGCTTGCTCAGCTACAACGGCATGATCACCAACACTTTTGAGCTGCTGACCGACGTGCGCGATAAGCTGGGCAGCGCGCTCGAGGCGGCCAATGCCAAGCGGGATTTCTGGCTGGCACAGGCGAATATCAAGGCGGCGATCTATGGCGGCGGCACCGCCTCGGCCGGAGATGGTGAAGGTATGGCAATTGCCTCTGGCGGCGGCGGCCACTGAACCGGTATTGAAAAAGGACTGATAACATGTTGAATAGACGTCAATTATTGGGTGCCGGAGTAGCCGGGGCCTCGCTGGTTTCATCTCAAGCCTGGGGCAAGACCCTGAACATGGGCCTGCCCGAAGCGGCAATCATGGACACGGCGGATACCCAGGTCACGCCGCGCCCATCAAGCGGGCCGGACTACAACCCGGTTGTCACCCTGAATGGCTGGACCCTGCCGTTTCGGATGAACAATGGCATCAAGGAATTCCACCTTGTC
This sequence comes from Paracoccaceae bacterium, assembly GCA_013214575.1. Classification (GTDB taxonomy): domain Bacteria; phylum Pseudomonadota; class Alphaproteobacteria; order Rhodobacterales; family Rhodobacteraceae; genus Parasedimentitalea. The sequence goes on from JABSSD010000075.1 coordinate 2,892, forward strand.
GCCGAGCCGGTAGAGCGCGAACTGGCAGATGGCATGATTGCCCATCTGTGGGGCTATAACGGCCAGTCGACCGGCCCGACCATCGAAGCGGTTGAGGGCGACCGGGTGCGGATTTATGTCACCAACAAACTTCCCGAACACACGACGGTACACTGGCACGGGTTGATCCTGCCTTCGGGGATGGATGGGGTTGGCGGGCTAAGCCATCCGGGCATTCCGCCGGGCAAAACATTTGTGTATGAATTTGATCTGACCAAATCCGGCACCTTTATGTATCACCCGCACGCCGATGAAATGGTGCAGATGGCCATGGGCATGATGGGGATGTTTATTGTGCATCCCAAAGACCCCGATTTCATGCGGGTTGATCGGGATTTCCTGATCATGCTGAACGCGTTTGATATTGATCCGGGCACCTATGTGCCCCGCATCATGACAATGAACGATTTCAACCTTTGGACCTGGAACAGCCGGATTTTCCCCGACATCGACCCGCTGGTGGTCAATCAGGGCGACAAGGTGAGGGTGCGGGTTGGCAACCTGACCATGACCAACCACCCGATCCACATGCACGGCTATGATTTCAAGGTCACCTGCACCGATGGCGGCTGGGTGCCCGAGGCGGCGCAATGGCCCGAGGTCACCGTCGACATCCCGGTCGGCGGCATGCGGGCCTATGAATTTGTCGCCGACAACTTGGGTGACTGGGCGATCCATTGTCACAAATCGCACCATACCATGAACGCCATGGGGCACGATGTGCCCACCTTTATTGGCGTCGACAAAAAGCAGCTCACCAAACAGATCCGCAAATTTCAGCCCGAATATATGCCGATGGGCACAGCAGGTATGGCGGATATGGGACGGATGGAGATGCCATTGCCTGACAACACCGTGCCAATGATGACCGGTTGGGGGCCTTATGGGCCGATTGAAATGGGCGGCATGTTCTCAGTTGTCAAAGTGCGCAAAGGCATTGGCGCCGACGATTACAGCGATCCCGGCTGGTATAAAAATCCACCCGGCGAGCAGGCCTATGAATGGACCGGAGAGCTGCCTGAATTCGCGCAGGTCCATGATGCCAAAACACGTATTACCGCGAAACCAACATCCAAGGGCTGACCGGCCCTTGGGGACACAGCACCACAAACTTCACGTTTACAGGATAACAAAATGAAAAAAGTACTACTTGCGACGTCGATCATCCTAGCTCTGGCGGCCCCTGCATTTGCCGGCGGCACCCACGACAGCGGCCACGGCAATGAAATGGAAATCGGCAAGCCCGGAGATAATCATCATGTGACCCGTACAATTGAAATCTCCATGCGGGAGACCGACGACGGAGAAATGCTGTTTGAACCCAGAACACTGAGCTTTGCAAAAGGCGAAACCATCAAGCTGGTTATCGTCAACAATGGCGAGCTAGAGCATGAATTTGTGATGGATACCTACGAGGAAAACATCGAGCACAAGGCCCTGATGGAAAAATTTGAGATGGAGCATGACGACCCAAACTCGGTGCATCTGGAGCCTGGTGCCTCAGCCGAAATCGTCTGGACATTCTCTAACGAAGGCCGGTTTCAATTCGCCTGCCTGATCCCGGGTCATTACGAATCTGGCATGCATGGCGCGCTGGATATCAAAGCCGTCAATTCATAAACAAAGGAAATAATATGCAATTATTGAAAATCATCGGCGCCACCACATTGGTTCTGGCTGCAACCTTGTCGATGGCGATGGCCGCAACTTTTACCAAGGGTACGGTCAAAAAGGTCGACGCCAAAGCTGGTAAAGTCAGCATTATCCACGAAGAGCTGGTCGACCTTGAAATGCCTGCAATGACAATGGTTTTCCGGGTCGCCGATAAGGCGATGCTGGAGCGCCTGGAAAAGGGCCAGGACATCGAATTCCTCGTCGAACGCATCAAAGGTAAATTGACGGTTGTTGAGCTGAAATGACAAGAAGATTTGGGGGCAGCCGATTGGCTGCCCTCATTGCCGGCGGGGCGACATGCTCTGTCCCAAACCGTGCTGAATGCCGCATGTAATAATCAGAAGCTATGGTCTGTGGCCCAACGGGTCCTGTCAGAGGAAACTTCGGTGTGAAGGGCAGGGTGGCGAATTAGTTTCTCGGCATGACAAACACAGCCCATTTTGGTATTTCAAGACCAGCCCTGACATCATCCGCCTTGCGGTGTGCGGACCGCGTGTGATTTCGCGGTAAGCCTACAGGCGGCGGAGATTATCTGGTGCCATCAACTGTTGGGTCGATTTGGATTTAGAGGAAACGATCGGGCTGGCGTTGATCTTTCGGGCAGCGCAGTTCTGCGGACATGCATTCCACGGTCCGGATGTGGACGTCAACTTCGGCGGCAATGAACCTAGGGCTCAAGCCCTGATCCAGCAGCATGGCGATCCGCTGGCGACGCCCGGTTTGGCCGCTGATGTTTCCGGCGGGCACCAACATCTTGCCGCTGCCCAGCAGCTTGTAGAGCTTTTGTGCATTGGCTTGCCCGACGATTTCCGCCAAGGTGGGTTGCCACCTTGTTTTGCGAACTGCCGTTGCACTCCCTGACCAGGGGCATGATCCAGTCGGGAACATCCTCGCCCCAGACATCCTGAGCGACGATCTCGCGGTCGCTGATTAGGTGGTTGCCCATGTGACCTCCTCCCCCTGGACATAGACACAGCGGCCCTGGTTGGCATCGGTCACAACCGGCACACGCTTCACTGTTGGGGGCATCCGGCCACCGGCGCGCACGAGGTCCTGTTTCGCACTGACCCTAAATCTTGTAGGCTCGGGTTCAGCGCGCCTTAGTGCCAATGGATATCGCGTAAGCTGCGTTTGAAGTGGTCTCTGGAGCAGATCGCTGGTCGGCTCAAACGCAAGCATCCTGACCAAGAGAAAAACCGCGTGTCGCATGCACTGCCCGGCAGGGTATTGCGCGGCAATCTCCCGAGAGGAGGGAGGGTGACTTGATCGGGGCAGAGAACAACAGCCGCATCGCCACGCTGGTCGCAGGCCAGCACAACGAGCGGCCTAGAAAGACCCCGCAATATCGGACACCGGCGGAGAAATTTGAGGTCTGTGCTGCAGCGGCCCGTTGAAATCGCAGGAGGATGCTGACGCGATTCGAAACCGCAAATTACTGAAAACATTAAATTTTTGCGAACGCTGCATTGGCAAAACCCAGAGATTATGATTTTTGAGGTTCCCAAAAGAAACTCTGAAAAATGCGAACTATTTCAACTTAGATATAGGACTAAGAGTAAGTTATTCCCCAGATTCTGTCAGGCGGCCCCACTTTGTTAATGGTGGGCTATTCTAGTGACCTGGTGAAATTTTTCGGAGGAAACATGAAGAAACTTCTAATCGGAACAGCGTTTTTCGCTCTGTCAGAAGATTCCGGGTGGGCACAAGACTTTTATGGCTACGTTGGCTAAACGGGGCAAAACAACCATGTAAAAAACAAATCTAGTTCTCCTGCGCATGGCCTTCCTGACGACGAGCCATTGAACTTTGCACAGTTTTGTATTGTCGGTTCAGTTGGCAGAAATTTCGCTAATGGATTTTACAGCCAGATAGATCTGCGATTTCAAAAAACTGATGTTCCCAGTTATACAGATGACACGCTGCACGATGGGGGACTCATCGCATTTCGAGCCGGAAAAGACTTTGGCAGCTATCAGCTAGGCGGTTTTGTCGGCTATGTTGATGTCACGGCAGACGACTCTGTTGGCAACAATGAAATGCAGCGCGTTGTATTTGGTTTAGACGGTGCCTATTCGATCACTCCTGAATTATCCGTTTTTGGTGAATTGGGTGGCATCGGCGGGCACAAGGGCACGCAGGGAACAAACGGGGACGACGGAATCCACGATGCCACATATGCTATTGCGGGACTAAGCTATGACGTTTCACCAGCTTTCTCGCTGGTAGGGCAATTCGGCTTTGCAAACGGCACCCATGACACAGACGAGCTGGATATTGAGCTCGCCGGAATTGGTGTTTATTACCAGACGAAAGTGCAGGGCCTCTCAGCTTACCTGCGGGCGGATTATGCTGATTATTACCAGCATGGTGAGGACGAGGGTCTAGCCTCAACGACAGTCCAACTTGGTATTGTCTACGCCTTTGGTGGCAATTCCAATTCGTCCAAGCGGTTGCGCCCGCTTGCGCAATACGAGGATTGGTTGGGCTATTCTGGCGGCCATCTAGAATAATCTGATCCATAGCAAAAAACACGGTGCGGATTTCGTTCTGCACCGTGTTTGTATTTCGCCCCAAAAACCCAATGCGCAGCAGAATGAAAGTTATTAGCATGGGATCCTGGCCCGCTGATCACGGCAGATGATCGCAGTTTTAGATAGAATACCCACCTTAGCCGTTCGTTTCTGGTGCGGGCCTATTTGTTGCAGAGCCACGAGATGCTGTTCGATGTCCATTGGCATGCTTTCCCTGTCGTCGGTGGCAGGTCGCCCCTATCGTTCCGGAGCTTGACCCGTTGAATGAGGGGTTGGAAGATCGCTGGGCCGAGACTGCTCGACCGGCTCACCCAGCGCGGCCACATTCTTGAGACTGGCAAACTTGAGACTGGCAAACTTGAGACTGGCAAAGCCAGCCATCGCTGCAAAGCCAACTCCGAGATTGCAAAACAAAAACGGCAGGAGACACCCGCATTGACCACATCATGACGACCAAAGCGTAACGACTGAGCGGCTCAACTCTCGGCTCAAATACCGGTGAAAATACCGGTTCAGTCTTGGGTGACATTCAACACTGGAGGACGTGATGAGACGTTCTGCGTCATCTCTCCCAAGAGGTGAGCGACCTGTTGAACATCGCAGATGGGGACGGCACCCCGTTGAACCAGTCCAGCAGCCGCAGAAAGTCGCTTCAGTCGCGCCAGATGCTGCCCAACAATTGGCGCGTAGCTCAAGTGGCAGCGCGAAGCTGGCCTCGGGGCCCAGATTTTGGTGGTTGAATGACCAAACCAACCAAGGTCGCCGGATGTCTCAAGGCGGCCGCGGGTCACATTTTGGCCTAGTTTGGAACCCTTTCCTGCCTGAATTTTATAACTAAGGTGTTAACAGCAGCCAGAACGGCGCGAGACATAAATGAACCTCTCGAACCGTTAAGTGGACCCATTCCATGGCCCCTCTCAAAAACATCGCCAAAGTATCGTCCGTTGCCATGCTTGTCGCCACTGGCGCTGCGGCGATGGGCAATAATGCACCGCTTATCCTGCTTCGTTGCGAGCAGCAGACGCCAATCTGCCTCGCGCTGCTGCAGGCCCTGTCCGCCGAGTGGCAGGACCACCGCATATCCCTATCGGCTGACCCGGATGCTCAGGCCGGGCTGACAATACGCTACGTCGAAAAGCACCGCGCGCAGGACTGGCTGTCGGGATACCTCAGCTGGCAAAGCGCTGACGGGCAGAGTGGCACCGGGCCGGTGATTGAATACTCAGTCATGGACCGGGCGCTGACCCCCGGTGACCTGACCCCCTATGCCGTTCAACTGGTTCGCTCTACCGCGCTCCCCCTGTAAAATTTACAACCGAAAAGGAATGCAATATGTGTGACCTTTGTGGAAATCCTGATCATATCGATCCTGCCAACACTGTGGGCAGCAGTGACAGCACGTCAACGATGTCGGCGTCCAAACCCACTTACACCATTGATCAGGTGGCGACCTATCTGAGCCAAGGCTACTGGGAGGATACCGGCCGCGCACAACGATCCTATGATGTTGAGCCCGGTGGCCAGATCACGGTAAATCTGAATGGTCTGAATTCGGCGGGTCAGGCAACGGCGCGTCAGGCGCTGGACAGCTGGACAGCCATTACCGGGATAGAGTTTGTCCAAAGCAGCTCGGCCCAAATCACTTTTGACGACAATCAATCTGGTGCCTACGCAAGCTCCAGCATCAGTGGCAGCACCGTTATCAGTTCCCATATCAACGTAGCCAGCTCGTGGTCGGGCTACGGCGATTATTATCTGCAGACGTTCATTCATGAAATTGGCCATGCCTTGGGGCTGGGCCATACCGGCAACTACAATGGCAGTGCCAGCTATGGGGCAAACGCGAATTTCGCCAATGACAGCTGGCAGATGTCGATCATGTCCTATTTCAGCCAGACCGAGAACACCTCGACCGATGCGTCTTATTCTTTCCTGGCCACCGCGCAACTGGCTGATATTGCGGCAGTCTATCAGCTGTACGGGACACCAACAAACGTCGAGACGGGCGATACTGTATACGGTGACGGGGAAACCACTGGCCGTGTGGGCATGGACCTGACCACACGGTGGTCTGTGGCGATTGTCGACAGCGGCGGCATTGACCTCATTGATCTGGGCTCGCGCAGCTATAACCAGATGCTCGACCTCGGGATTGAAACCTATTCCAATCTGAACGGCAAAATAGGCAATTTTTCCATTGCCCGCGGCACCGTTATCGAGAACGCAATCACCGGGTCTGGCAATGATATCATCATCGGAAATGATGCGAATAACCGGCTGGAAAGTGGTGCCGGAGATGACCAGATCGACGCAGGCAACGGCAATGATATCCTGATTGGCGGCGCCGGTGCAGACCAGCTGACCGGGGGCAGCGGTGCCGACCGTTTTGTCTACGCCAGCCTGTCCGATGCCGGTGACACCGTCACAGATTTTGATTTGGCGGCTGGGGATCGCGTTGATTTGGGGCAATTGCTGCAAGACATCGGCTATGCCGGCACCACACCTGTCAGTGACGGGATTGTGTCTCTGGCGGCAGGCTCCGGTGGATCCTGGCTGCTGGTCACTCATAACGGATCAACAACTCAATTGGCCTTTTTGACCGGCGTCTCTGCCGATGCCAATGTGGCAGACATCATTGACAGCGGCGATACACCGCCACCGCCACCGCCTCCGACACCGGGGTCTGTCGATACGACCTATACCTTTGACAATGATTTCACCCGCGACTGGACCTCTGCACTGGGGCTTGTCACCGATACCGACGGGGGCATTGATACCCTGGATCTCAGCGCTGTGACCTATAGCACGCGGGTCAATCTCGAGAGCGGCGGTCAGAGCAAAATCGGCTCCAAGGCGCTGACCATTGCTGACGGAACGGAAATCGAGAACGTGCTTCTGGGCCGGGGCCGGGATACCGCCTACGGCAATAGCTTGGACAATCTGATCGCTGGCAATGGAGGTGCTGACCGTCTTTATGGTCTGGCAGGCGCCGACACGCTGGACGGCGGTGACGGCGCCGACAAGTTATACGGTGGAGACGGAGATGACAGCCTCGACGGAGGTGCCGGCGACGACTTGTTGGATGGCGGTATCGGCAACGATGTCCTGCACGGGGGGGAAGGACGAAACCGGATAACCTCTGGAGACGGTGATGACACTGTCACGGCGGGCGCCGGGGACGACAGGATAGCTGTCGGCGAGGGCAATAATCAAGTCGATGCGGGTAATGGGCGAAATCAGGTCACCACTGGCAGCGGCAACAATATAATCATCGCCGGCTCGGGGGATGACAAGATCACTACCGGCAGTGGCAATGATCACATCACAGCGGGCGATGGTCGCAACCAGATCAAGAGTGGCGATGGCAATGATACGATCATAACCGGCGCGAAAGACGACAGGATCACCACTGGCAACGGCAATGTTCAAATTGATGCAGGTGACGGTCGCAACCAGATCAAGAGTGGCAGTGGCAATGATACCATCACAGCTGGCTCTGGAGATGACAAAATCGACGCTGGCGTAGGGATCAACATCATCAATGCCGGTGACGGCAAAAACTACATCAAGAGTGGCATCGGCAATGATGTGATCATCTCGGGATCGGGCGATGACAAGATCTACGCTAGCCTGGGGGATGATTCCATCAACGCAGGCGAAGGGCGAAACCAGATTTACGCTGGCGGAGGTGACGACACCATCACCACCGGCTCTGGTGCTGACAAGATTGGCAGCGGTAGCGGCAACAACACGATCAACGCCGGTGACGGTAAAAACCAGATCAAGACTGGCAGCGGCCATGACACCATCATCTCGGGCCTGGGCGATGACAAGATCGACGCTGGCTTGGGAGATGACCTGATCAATGCAGGCGAAGGCCGCAACCAGATTAAGTCTGGCGGTGGCAACAATACCATCATCACCGGCTCGGGTGCCGATAAAATTGACAGCGGCGACGGCAATGACAATATCAATGCCGGTGACGGCAGTAATCAGATCAAGTCTGGCAGCGGCAACGATACGATCCTCTCGGGATTGGGCGATGACAAGATCGACGG
>JABSSD010000076.1 GCA_013214575.1 Paracoccaceae bacterium
ACTGACCTGGCTGAGTCTTCGGCTGATGGTGACCTGCATAAGCTTTGGTACACCTTGGTACCCCCACCCGAAGGCGTCGAGGCTGAAATCACCCGCAGACTAAACCAGTGCGAAGCGGGCCAAATGGTGCCCTTTGCCATTCTGGACGCATCCGGTCGCGCCGTCGGCATGACCACCTATATGAATATCGATCACGGCAATCGCAGGCTGGAAATCGGATCCACTTGGTATCGCAAGTCGGTGCAAGGCACCGGCCTGAACACCGAATGCAAATTCCTGATGCTGCGCCATGCGTTTGAGGCCTTGGACGCCATCGCAGTAGAATTCCGCACCCATGTGATCAATATCCAAAGCCGCCGCGCCATCGAACATCTGGGGGCAAAAATGGACGGCATTCTTCGCGCTCATATGATAATGGACAACGGAACGATCCGTGACACTGCGGTCTATTCCATCATCGCGCCGGAATGGCCCACAGTGCGGGCTCACCTCGAATTTCGACAACTCAACGGCCGTTGAACCCAATTAATTTAGCCATGTCGCTAAACTGTGCTGGCAGTGACTTTAATTGGACGCCGCCAACAAGGGGGGGGGCAGCCCGCATTTCTGCCGCAATCAGCACGACAAATGCTCTTGCAAGTTCACTGCCATCGTCGGCCACGTGTGTATTGGTGATCGGCAGTCGCGGGAGATTGTAATGGGCAGGTGCCGTCTATGTGGTCTTTGCAGTCATTCACTGCAGAGAAGGGCTGGTCAGAGCCTAAACTTTCAACTTTTTGTTACAGAATTTCGGTGTGTTCTTTCTACCGACATTCCCAAAGTGAAATGCCATCACCTGCATGTTGGGTTGTTTTTCGTTCCGATTAAGCCATCTTTGCGAGTTGTGCGGTTGTTTTAGTGCCTGTCGCGTGAACTGAATGGAATTTTCGGCCGGTTCAAATTCTTAAATCAATAGCGCTAACAATGCCTCTAAAATGCTATACGCCCGCACCCATGACGGGTGCAGGCACCCCTCGGCGGAAAGTGGTCAGCCGTAAACTGGTTCTGTGCCAATTTGTTTGGGCCGCGTTTAGTAAACCATAGGCGGTACTTGTTGCGCACAGCCCCGGCCCATATCTGTGCGGCTGCCCGGGGCATGCTTTGTCCTATCAGGGCTTCAACCTGCCGTAACTCTCAGCAATCTCTTCGGGCTTAGGTCTCTAAATGGCCATCTATGGCCTTCCGCTTTCCCCAACATAGGGGCGGTCCACTCCATTGGGGGAGGGTCAGCTGCCCCCGATTTCTAAGATGTAGGAGCAAGCCAGTTCCTTAAGTCGGCGACAGGATGTGGATCACTCGGTCGGCCATCATGTCTTTGGTACTGGAGCTGTAAGCCTTCATGTGCGCCGAGGTGGCATGCGCGCCAAGGGCTGCCAAGTTGGTCCATTTTTCTACGACGACAAAGGTGTCAGGGCCAAAAACGGTTTGCATCGGCCCAGCGTTTTCGGTGTCGATTGTGGCCTCGTAGGCAATGCAGCCGTCTTCGGCCAGCACAGCGGGAACATTGGCGTTAAACAGTGTCATAACAGCTTCGCGCTGACCCGGTTTGGCGGTGATGATAGCAAGCACGTGGACTGTAGACATGACTGGTTTCCTGATGGTTGAACCTGGGAATTTGTCCGAAGCTAGCGGTAAGACCGCCCGCCTGCAACAGTTGGGCTGTGGCACGAGATGCAACGTGTCCAGTAGCTGAGCCGCTCCACTCGCCCATAAATGTAGCGAACGGCCCTCAGCTGCCAATCGTACCAAACCCGTCTAACGGCAGCTCCTCTAATTGGGTGTTTGGGTCAAGCTCATTTTTCTTGTTTCTTTTGGGTCATTGTCTCTCATCCGGGTCACGCTTCTCTCCGCAGTCTGGTTGATGCTCTGTTGGCACCGCTGCACGCATATGTCGGATCGGCAGTGGAGAGCCTTGCTTTCAGGCGCGCTTCAAGTGGCGCAGCAGC
>JABSSD010000077.1 GCA_013214575.1 Paracoccaceae bacterium
CACTCTCCTTTGTTGGATTTTGCGCTCCTTTTCTTTGGAGCCATGTCAGTTTCCTACTATTACTTAAACTCGCCTGTTCCGTGGGTGATGAGAGCGACCTGCGTCCCCCCATGCCAAAATCTGGAGCGGGTCGCTCCTTTGTTGGATCGATAAGACTGTAAAGGTTCCCCCAAACACGAACCCCAAACAGCCCCAAAAACAACCAATAGGTGTCTGAGAAAGGCATCTTCACACGCAGGCTAAATCCCGCTAACTTCCAAGCCCGCAATTCAAGAAGAATAGTTAAAGAATAATTGCATTTTCAAGGAAACAAACATGCCACCGAGATTTGGGACTGGGTCACTAGCGCTTTCAATTTCAGAGACTACTGATTGGCCCTCTGCAAGAGCCCATCAAATTGATACACCAAACTGCTTCCCTTTATGCGCCGTTCAAGTTGTCGCGCAACCTGACGGGTCAATCAAAGTCACCATCCACAACACTATTGGCGGGCGGTATACGTTGACCTCCCCTCGCATTGAAAGAAACGGGGACACCCCCATCAAGTTTTGTTTTCGCTGGAATGAGCAAAACGCAGCTCTAGCTGTGGCAGGAATCATCGTCGACAAAACGGACGAAAAGGTCGACTTTATTGAGCCCGTTCTTGTCATTAAGGAAAAGGGATGGATGCCTGACGCAGGCCTACAAGATCAGCTGAATGAGCTTTCAGCGCAGAAACGTGCAACGCGGACTGAAGACGAGCAGGAAAAAAAGCCAAGGATGGGCAAAGACTTCGCTCGCTGCAGGAAAACCTTTGGTCGCTTAAAGAGAGAATTGATGCACTCTCTGATCTACTGAAACTGATCCAAAACGGAAGAGTACATCACTTACCCACCGTTTCAGCTCATCTAAGATTATTGATCTGCCATGGTGGCAATCGTATTCATCCACTGGTTCAACGGATAGCCGGACTGTTAGACGAGCCATTGCTGATTTTCGGACTACCACCCAATGCACATGAGAATGCTGCCGCCGCAGGGCACCTGCCTGACATTGCCGATTATTCTTTGGTCAGTGTGGAACCAGGACGCGGGCTATATGAAATGGATTTAGACGGTTGGTTAAAGCAAACCGGCGTTGTCTAGCATGGTACTGAAAGAGACAATAACAACTTTATCAAGTTATTCGCAGACTCTGATGGTGCTCACCACGATCCTTATGTGAAGCCAGAGTTCGATTTTTGGAAAGAATTTCTAGTCTCAGGTTCCCCCCAGAAAAATGAAATATTGGTGAGAACTAGCTTAGTTGTCATAGCACTAGCGAAAAGCTTACTGCAAAAGGGCGAAGCACACTTTTAGAGGCAAGCCTTGATCCGAAGAATTCCCCAAATCGCTCCTTTGTTGGACTCATCCTACCCATCTGCTGCCAACGTGCAATGTCCGCTCCGGAGCCCTCTGCGACCAATACTGCGGGCGCAAAAATCAATCAAGAAGGGCGGGAACGAGACATTCGCTGCGCGTCGCACCAATGCCTGCTGCGCGGAAAAAACGGGCCTTTGCAGAGACCCCGCGAATGTCTGCATTCAGAATTCTGAGAATTACGTTCAGAACTGTTACGAATCATCAAGATATGCTAGCTTGGCTCTCAGCCTTCGATTAGAAAATACGAAGGCTAGAAGTTCGGAACTCTGCTACTATCAACCACAATATTGAGCACCACATTATCGTTGGAGGGAAAGATGTCTAATGAGAACGTTGACAAGTATGTCATCTACGACTGGGCGGTGGACATAAAAGGAGAGGAGGAAATTGAGGAATTTTTGACTGATCCAAAGTCTTTTTTGACTAGGATCGGCGCGCTGAAAAGATCTCCTGAGTTTAATGGTTTTGTGAATAGTGATGGTGAAAAGGTCGAACCTTCAAAAATGCGCGAACACTTCGCAAGAACTGGTGCTACTAGAGGATATCGCGTTTCTCACTATGGCATTCCGTATAAACATCCAATCTATTGTAGTATTTTGGTTTAGATTGCGAGCACTCCCTTTTTTTGGCGGTAACAGTCAATTTAAAAGATAGCGCAGATATATGCACGCCTACCCATAGTACTTGGTGAACTATTCTCGACATGGCGGTCATTCATTTCCGCTGCAGTATGCGTCGCATTGGGCTCCATGCTGCCATTTTCTGCGGTGGCCAGGAATGTCGGCTGTGGGCCGAAGGCACCAATTGACCTATCCTGAGTGAAGCTCAGAAAGTCCCGCATAGCCGCCATTGCCCGGCCTCCCTTTCTGAATTTTGACCTCGCTTTTTCTACACGTAGCAATCCGCGCTGCTTTTACTACATCGCCGTTTTGTTTCTGTTCCATAAGGGTTTCACTAACGAACCAAGATCAAGGATCCTAAACAGCCAAACATCCAACAACCCCCCCATCAGATCAGCGCGGACCGTTCGGGTTCAGAATTTCGGCAATGGCTTCAATGCGGCCATTGGCGCAGTGCCGCCCGCGCAGCTCGGCGACCAGAGCACCCGACAGCTGACCCTCGGTATTTGGCACCGGCGCGGTGACACCAATTGAATCAGGGCCACAGCCCCCACCAGAAGCGCGGATTGGTGTCGCGTTCAAACAGCAAGAACACGATCTCGGGGGTCACCAGGCACAAAAGGCCCAGATAGCTGGCCCACATGGAATGGCCGCGCAGCGCGATGCGGCGGGCGTTGTTAACAAATTTCATTTATCGGATCTCCAATGCAGAAAGCCCCGCAAAAGCGAGGCCTGTTTTCAGATTTTGAGGTGGTTAGTTTCGGTTACTTCCGATCGTGGAAATGGCCTGCAGCACTTGCTGATGCTGGTCTCGCGTGTCGCCCTTCAGCTCTTTGATACCCGCCTCCAGGCGCTGGATGTGCCCATCCATATCATCCCTGCGGACGTACCGCATTTTGATGTCATCGATCCGCAAATAGATGTCCTTGTTGCCGGTCGATATCTTCGCGGACAGATTGCGGAATGCCAAGATCAACACCCCGCCGAACGTCGAGAAAAATCCAACCGCGATACCGATCAGCCACTTGATGTCAGCTTCCATGCCGTTCCCCAATTCCTTTCACCTGCCAGGCCCGTTGCCACCTGCCGGCCAATAATCTCCAGCCGTGTAATCACTTGAATGCTCATCGATGTTTTTCAGCACGCGGGCCGCCGCCGCAGCGCCAGAGGCGTTCCGACGTGATATAGGTCGGCGCGGTTTCGGGCGCTATTCAGGAAAATCCTCATGTGTTGATACCGAACAGCGCATCGACCGCTGTGTCTGTGAGGACCAGCCACGAGCCGAGCGACAGCACGAACGGATGCATCCGGTGGATCGTGGTAGCGGATGCCCATTCAACCTGAGCGTCTAATGATTGCTCGCTGTCGAGGAAGGTAAGGAATTCAACCATCGGCGCAGGCCAGTCGCCGCGAGCTGCCGCAATGGCTTCATCATGCGTGAGCAGGTCCGTCGCGGCCAGGGCGAGGCAGAATTCCATCCGCGTTACACTCGCGGTCAAGCGCAGGTCAGCCAGCGTCTTTACTGGAAGCACCGCTTTACCGTCCACCCACCGCTCGCCGGGATATGCATCACCTTGCACGATGGTGCCGTCCTGTTCCCCATACTTGGCTTCCAGTTCGGCCACATCGGCCACGTCCCACCACACGGCGAGAACTACCCCGTTAGGGTCAAGTTTGAGGCAGGTCATGCGATTTTCCTAAACGTGATGTTGGTGAAAGTTTCAGGGTTCCAGTTTGCCCCACGCCCAAGGCCATCGACGGCGACGGTGTTCGAGACCCGGCCTTCCACAACTACCGCAGTTGAGGCCGCAAGGGTGAATTCCCCGATAAGCAAGGATGCGGTTTGGATGCCTGATCCTGCTGCGGCCCGAGTTGTAGAGCCATTTAGGTAAGTGGTGGTGTTCGCCGCGTCGCGCAACCGGCATCGTCCAGCGCCCGTCTGGTGAAATGGCGAGGAGCCCACCACTTGATATGTGCCCGCAGGCAGGGTCACCGCGTTAGCCGAGAGAGACGCGCCCGGGATGGTGTTCGTCATAACGGTATTGAGCACCCGCTGGAACCAGTTCAAGGTCGCGTCTGCCCCGCCAGCATCTACGCCACCGGCCTGCTGCTCCTTCACATGAAGGAGCGGGGCAGCCCCTACGTGAGTCTCGATCATCTCCTTGACGCCGAGAACGCTGGGCCAGCGGTCATTTCCCGTGCCTGCGATGTTCTCGCCTGACGTTGATAGCCGCACAGTGCCGCGACCAGTAGTCGAGGCCGCTTCGCACATCCACCCCGGAAGTGTTCCGTTGATGGCGGTTGTGTCGCCCAGACCAAGAGGCACGGACTTTAAACGATAGCGGACGTCGCCCTTGCGCCGCGTTACAAAGGATCGACCATTGTTCAAGTTGTCGTCGTCATGGTCGAACTGCCCGACTTCGGCACCATCCAATGCCACACGAATCCGATTGCCTGAGTGGAAAAAGCCTAAGCCTGCCTGACCAGCCCAGCCCATACCGGGAACGGCTACCGTACCGGGAAACGCTCCCAGTGCGCCCGTCATGGGCAAGCTGCCATCCGTGAGCAAGGCGCCGAGCAGGCTGAGGGCGTCGACGATTGCCTGCGCATCCGTCACGCTGCCCGAAGAGGCAATGCGGTCTAAGGCTGTCTGCACCCGGTCGGCAGCGGTGGCCGTTGCGTCCAGGCCGGTCTGCACCCTGTCGGCTACGGTGGCGGTCGCGCTTTCCGCCGCCTGGTCAGCAAAGTCACCTTCGAGAAAAATTGCCGGGATAGCTGCAACCTTCGTCCAAGTTCCGCCAGTGAGCTCGTAAATCCCCGCCTCAGCGGCGCTATTGAGAACCATGCCGAACTGGCCGGCCGTTACACCCGCCCGCCCCTCAAGCCCCGCCAGGCTGTCGTTGACATACGAGAGGCCACCACTAGCCGCCGCCAAGGTCTCGACACCTTCCATCCAGAGCCTAAAATCCGCCGGGGATGGCTGATGATCTGCCGCCGCCGGGTTGCCATACAAAATCTGTTTCGGGGAGAGTACGCCCACTTTATCGCCTCCTATATGATGGTTACAGTTTCAGGGCCTGACATCGGGCCAGGCACGCCGCTGGCGTTGATCGGGACCGCCCAATAGTAGAAAGTCCCAACCCCCGGCGCGGGATCGGTGTAGCTGTCGCCGCTGTTCGAAATGCCATATTCGGTGCGGATCAGGACTGCGTTCGCAAAGTCTGCGCTGTCAATCGCGCGGTAGATGCGCGTGGCGGAATAGTTCGCGTCATTGGGCGCAGTGAACAAAAGGTCCGCATCGCTGCCGCTCAGTGTCGCAGTGAAGGCGTCAAGAGCCGCTGGGGCGTTGCTGTTGGCGACCACCGTGGCCTCATAAGGCGCGTCTGGTTTCCAGTCACCAACCCGCAACGCTGCCGTGCGGTTGCGGGCCTGCACATGGTATGTTGCGCCGTCGATCAGCCCGGTAATGCGCAGGGTTTCTTGCCCATCCGGCACTGTAAACACCTGCCAATCAGTCTCGCCATCGACCCGGATGCGGATTTGCTGGGTGTAGCTTTCATCCGCAGCGTCCAAGGTGAAATCAAGCCCGCCACCCTCAACAGCCAAAGCACCAAGGCCAGTTATTTCCGCGATATCGTCATTGCTGGTGACCGAGGTATAGACAGGCCGCGTTGGTTCCTCGATCGCGGCATCAAAGTCAAAGTCCTCGGGCGTCACCGAATTCGCAGACAGTGTGAACACGCCGCCATCTTTCGCCAATGTGCCGACTTCGAAATACGCATCGATGCCCATTTCGGCGTGAACGACGCGGACAAACCTCTGCTCAAGCAGCTCATACCCGATCAGGCCAAGGGTGCCGCGCAATTTGTACTGCGCTCGTTTTGTTCTGGCGATCCGCTTGGCCATCCGCGCCGCCTGGTTGTGGCTGGTCACCATGAACAATTGCGGTTCATCGCGAATGGGCCTTGCCGCCGCATCCTCGATCCAAGTGCCGCCCGGAGTTTCCCGCCAGGCGTTCTCCGGCTCGGTATAGGTGACGGCCACCTCATTAGGGGCACCTGCCCCCCAGTTTCCCTCTGTGATTTCCAGCGCATAGAAATCGTCATCCGTCAGGGTGACTGTTGGCTCGATCCAGCGGCCAACCTTAAAGCCAACCTTGCCGTCTGCCCGCTCATAAACAAAGGCATCACAGGCGGCGGCCATTTGCGCCCGCTGATCTTCAAACTCCTGTTCGTCACTGATCGAGCCGTTGATCATCCACTTGGCCTGGGTGCCACCCTCGCCATTGGTGACCAGCTGATCACTTGCATTGGCCTCAACCGCCACGTCCGACCAATCAACGTCGCGGCCCAGAACCTCGGTGAGCCAATACGCCAGCACCAGTGCGGCGTTATTGGTGAACTTTCGGCTGTCATCGCGCGGATCATAGATTTGATTGTTGCCGTCAATGACTGGTGCATAGGCCCACTGCCTGTTGAGCGGATAGATATCTGTGAAGGCACTGGCGGACGGGCGCTTTGCCCAGATGACCGCACCGGACAATCCCTTGAAGTCATGCGCCGCAGTGATTTCAGTGAAAGCCGCATCCAGCCCGGCGTCCACCGTTTGGCTAGGGGCGCCGGTCAAAGTGTTGATCCGACCATATCCGGCGATCGGGGCCGTCTCGATGTTGCTCAGGTTCTGACTTGGTTCACCATTGAGCGTTACAGCCCGTTCATCCAGCCAGTGCTCGACAACGCCCTGGATCTCATGTGCCGCCAGAATTGGCACATAATAGCGCCGCAGATTGTGGAACCCGGTAAAGCCAATCGGGCCACCCTTGCGGGTTCTGCCAAAGGCCCATTCAGCATAGCTGATCGGTTGGGCAAAATTCACCATCCGCGCAGAAGGTGGCGGCATGCTTGGCTTTGGACCCAGACTGGAAGCCAGGGCCGCAAGTCCAATACTCAAGACTGTTCGGACGGCGAAGGCGCCCCAGAAAGTTGCTCCAAATAATGACCCGGCAACAACGCCAGAACTGATGCCAAGAGCGACGGCAGCCCCGGTAGCTCCAACCGCCCCCAGAATGAACCCTACGACTGGGGCAGCTGCAGCTGGCGTCGGCGTCAGCGCCGTAGTGGCCAGCAGACTACTCCGCATAGCCAACACTCCAAATTGCCGGAACGTTTTTACCGTCGAGCATGACATCTGCAGCGCGCGGTCTGATCGTCGTTGTGCCACTCGGCCCCTTGCAGCCCCGGGCCGAGCCCAGCCAGATCGCCCCACAGGGGCCAATCCGCCCGTCCGCATCCCTGGCCAGGATCACCGCCGCATCGCCTTTCTGCGGTTCCTCAACGCGCGGCAGGCCACTGATTGTGGCCAGCTGACGTTCAACCGCTCCCACTGGATCGCGTAGAAACCCGGTTTCGCGCTGGCAACTGCCACGGCTGTCATAGGTGCCGCGAATGTCCGCTGCAGGATCTCGGCCCGTCACACGCAAAACCCAATCCGCCAGGCACAACATGCAATCTGTCTCCCCCCAGATGAACGGCATGGACGCCCACCGATGAAGTTCTTGATAAAGTGGAGTCATCCGAACAGTTTCTCCTCTTCAAAATCCACGGTCGGGATCATTTCAAGCGATGGGTTGGCCTCGCCAATCAGCTTGGCGTGGCCTTCGGTATTCAGAATGATGCGCCTCGCCG
Organism: Paracoccaceae bacterium; assembly: GCA_013214575.1. GTDB lineage: Bacteria > Pseudomonadota > Alphaproteobacteria > Rhodobacterales > Rhodobacteraceae > Parasedimentitalea. Next base: position 7,705 of record JABSSD010000077.1, read on the forward strand.
CGCGCCGGTTCTCTGTCCAGGCCTCAAACGTCAGGGTCATCGAGCGATCTTGCGCGCCGTTTGCCGTGAAGGTGATTGTGCGCATGGTACGGGTTGCCCATAAAAGCGGCGGAATGGACGGCGCCATGAACTCGGCCTGCGACCGGATCGGCTGGTGATAGAACCGGATCGCCCGGCCCGCGACATAGTCAGCCCCCAACTCGCGAACCTTGCCGATCAGGTTGTCCTCATCAGGATCCTGGAAGTATGAAAGCATGATCGAGCCCTCGGGCGCGCCGCCACCGATTGCCGCCTGCATGGATGACACGCCGATCATCTGACTACCGTGCCAAGCATTGCCATTGGCATCGACGAAAACCCCGTCCGTTCCGATCATGAAACGTTGCGGGCCGTCTGGCGTATCCGCTTCGGCCAGGTTCAGCTCTGCAATAACCTCGTCACGCGGGTTGAACGTTTCAGGAAAGAAACTCATCGGGTGAGCACCTCCCTAAAAGACAGCTGAATTTTGCTGACGCGCTGGAGATCGTAAGCCGGATTGCCAGCCTTTTCATCGACAGCCTCAAACCGGCCAACACCTCGCAAATTGATCAGATCACCTACAGCGATCGCAGCGCGCAGTGGCATTTGAATGCTCAGTTCGTACACGTCGCCGGATATCAAAGTGACCCAGGTCACCACAAACGGCCAGTCGTCGTGGCTCATGATCTGACCAACCACCGGCGCGGCATACCCCGCAGCATCTATCCGGATCTCCATTGCCCCCCTACCCCCCCCTTGTGGTGGAACACCTCATGGGCTGTTTTGCGGCCGTGACATCGATGGCAGAGCGCCTGCCAGTTACTTCGGGTCCAAAAGCGTTTGTGATCCCCCTTGTGAGACTCGATATGGTCCACGTCCGTTGCGGCCTCAACCACGTTCAACTCCAGGCAATCGACACACAGCGGATTGTCCCGCAGGATTGCCTTACTGGCGCGAACCCACTTAGGATCTGCATAGAGACGCCGGGCCATGATGGCCGCAGGCGAGGTCTGCGCCTTGGCCCGCTGTTGTTTCAATCGATCCTTGCGGCGCTGCTCATGCTCTTCACAATGAGACAGACTAGGCACCGATATCTCTTCACAGCCTGCAGCTGCACAGACCTTTTGCAGCGCCATAGTCCCACCAACGATTTCAGAAAGCCCCAACCCAAAAGCGCCCACCGTTTTCTGATGGTGCGCCTACATTAAAAAGGCCAGCCGCACTTTAGTTGCGACCGGCCTCCAGGCCTGGGGGAAAGGCCTTGGGAATTCAGATGTAAGCCAAGGCTTAACTTATGATCAATTGCGTCGCACAGGCTGATCTCAGGATTGGCTATCGCCTGGTCCGAGATACGTGGGTCCACGGTATTGCCCTTCCAGACCAAATCGCCTGTGATTACTTACTTGGCAGGGACCGCTTTGGATTGTCCTAATTTCAGCGCTACACTACATGTTGATAACATGTCAACATCTATTGCGTGTATGGCAATCACACACCAGGAGAGCGCCTTCATGCGCTAACTCCCATTGCCTGCAAGGAAATCTACGTTGATTTGCGCTTCCACATCGCCGCCAAGAATACTTATTACAACCCTGGCCGATGGGCCAGATATGTCCACAACCCGAACATCTTGCCCTAATAACGGACCTGCTACCACCTGAACTGAATCACCCACATTAAACTCTTTGCCTCTTCGCATGTAGCGCCGGACCTCAGGCGACAGCAGGCCACCGCCCCATCGATGCATTAGCTCGAGCATCTTAGGCTCGAGACAGAGAGCCCCAGATCATTGCTGGCGGCCTCTACCCCCCCTGCTTCGCGGATCGATGCCTGAACTGCGGCCTGAACCGAACCCGGTCTTACGTTTCTCATGGCAAAATTCTCCAGGTGATTTGACGTGCAATCGTGGGGCCGCTGGCCGACTTTGATTGCAGGGACAAAAGAGGGACTGCCGCCCTATGTGAAGGGGATGGATAGATACCGCAGTGAATAGATGAACGGGTCATGCAGCACCTTCCCGCGGTTCAATGAATGCAAATAGGTTTTCAGGGCACTCGACGCCCTTTTGCTCACACAGGAATAGAATTGCGAGATACCATGAGGCGGGGAATATACCACCAACGACATGATTGCTCACAGCGGTTAAGCCCACACCAACAGCTGAGGCGATGTTGCGCCGTCCTAGAGTTGAGGCCATTTCCTGAGTATCCATCATGTTGACAGATATCCACCTAAAGTGGATGCTGACAAGTCCACAATTGGTGGCTTGCCAAGAAAACCACAATTTGTGAACTATACAGGTATGGCTGAAGCACCCGAATACGCAGAAATTGGAGCGCGATTAACACTAATCCGCACGTCTCTTTCTGACCTGACCCAGAGGGCTTGGGCTGAAAAGCAGGGCTTCAACCAAACCCAATACAATAATTGGGAAAAGGGTATCCGACGGATCACCGTGGACGCAGCAGAAGTACTATGTACAAAATACGGCCTAACTCTAGACGCGATTTATCGCGGCAGACTGGACGGGCTCTCAGAAATCGCCAGAAAGATCTTCTGATCCACTCGCCCGATCGTCTCAACAACAAGATCCAAACTCACGCCGAGCTCCTCGGCAATCTCAATCATACGATTGAGGCGTTTATCAACGTTTTTCTCTTCAAATTCTCTAGCTTCCATTAATGTCCCTCTTCACCTCAAGGGGGAACATTTAGCGAACGCTCGCACGCAAATCCATCCTCCGATGTAGTGTAGTGCGGATATTCGCCATACAAGCTGGCCACACACGATCCTATATTTGGGATTCGTGCCTCTCTAGTGAAACACGCTCATGGACTTAGGCGGCCATTAGTCACACTGAAACGAACGGCAAGACGGAACCATTTTGACCCATGCTGCTGCCGCAGAAATTCGACACAATGGGCGGATAACCGACCTTCGCTGCGAGCTGCGTGAATGACTGCTATGCGGAACAAATCTGACTGACATCATTCGCAGTGGGTGGCGAGAACGTTCTCTCATGCCAATCTTAGCAAAGTCGTTCTCTTTAACTCGCTTGGGTATTTTACGCGACTTGAGATATGCTCATTAGCAAATCAAGTTCGCTCGCCGCAGGCCGATTTAAAGCCTGCTCAGGCTGTCTGCGATCTCAGTTGCAATCGCTTTAGCGTCGACACCTTCGCGTTCCGCTGACACGCGCAGCCCCAAAAGATCAGACTGATATCGACGGGCGAGCACTTTCGGATCAAGCGCTTTATCGATGCATCCAGCCGATTGGGCCGCTTGAAACAGCTCTGCAAACTGCCCTTCCATCCTAAGTAGATGCCCATTGGCCCTGTCGGCCAGTGGGTGACCACGCGCATGCAATTCAAGGACAGTCTTGGCAAGCATACAGGCCTTAGCGGGGGCAGCGTCGTTTTCGATGGCCATCTCTGGAAAGAGCTGTAGAGCTTTGATCGGTCCAAGTTCTGCGGCCAGTGCCTTTAGGCGCAAAATGCCATCCTTTGCGTATTTATCCAGCGCAAGTTCGAACAAGGCATCCTTTGACCCAAATGCCGCGTAAAAACTACCGGGTTTCATCTGCAAGGCAGCCTCAAGGTTTTTGAGTGACGTTCCCGCCCATCCGCGCTGCCAGAACAGATCACGAGCGCGGTCAATCAATTCATTTCTGTCGTATTCAGGCTTGCGAGGCATGGGGTCACCAATTTTTGAGCGATCACTCAATTATATACTTGAGTGATCGCTCAAGAAAGCCTAAATGACAATTATTCAACGCTTTCGCAAAGGACATCCCATGGCGAACTTCCCCTCTCATGACCTCGATACCGCACCTGACGCCTCCAAGCCTCTGTTGCAGAATTCACAAAAAGCTTTTGGCCGGCTGCCCGGTCTACATAAGGTTCTGGCCGAAAGCCCGCAGGCCTATGAGGGATATCAGCTCCTTCACAAACTGTTCACGGAAACCGACTTTGATGCCGACGAACTGACCGTCGTCTGGCAGGCAATCAATGTTGAGAACGCCTGTCATTATTGCGTCCCGGCCCACACGGGTATCGCAAAGATGATGAAGGTGTCCGATGAGCTCACCGAAGCCCTGCGCACCGAAATGCCACTTCCATCGGCCAAGCTCGAAGCGCTGCGCACATTTACCGTTCAAATGCTTCGTGAGCGTGGCAATGTGTCAGAGACGCAAATGAAAGCTTTCTTTGACGCAGGTTATGGTCACCGGGCCATTCTGGACGTCATCTTGGGTCTTGCCCAGAAAACCATGTCGAACTACGTCAATCACGTCGCAGAAACGCCCGTAGATGAGGTCTTTCAACCTCTCGCGTGGCAACGCGGCGATACTCCTCTAGAGGTCTGATTTAGAGGTCTGATTTTGACTCGGGCGTGCTATTTGTTATTTGCCTGGCGCGCCCGCTCTAACTGCGACGGGACCCCGGCCCGAAGGATCTAGCGTCCAAAGGGCAGTATCCTTTACTTGAATGCTTTAGCTGAAGACGATCAATTTTTCACCCTGCCCATAGGCGGCGTCTGAGTTTAGGCTGACTCGCCTACAGCATTTGCCATCCGCTCCTTTGCAGAGCTTCAGTTGGATTGGACTCGGAGCTGCCGTTCGCCGCGCCCGGCATCAAGGACCGCAATGGGCCGTTCGCTACATTTATGGGTGAGTGACGTGGCCCAATTGCTGCACCCTGCACATTTAGGCACTAAGGGCGAAAAGGAGCCGTTCGCAGCGATCTGCAAAAACGACCGGAGTGCCAACAAGGCTGCCGTTCGAAAATTGCTTCTGTTTAGCGGTTTATCAGCCCCATTAGGATGCTATTGCTGAACACACCATCGATATACACCGCGTCAATGAGTTCACCTTCTTTGTTAAAGCCGATTTTTTCATAGAGTGCGATGGCTCTCGTGTTACTCGCAAAAACTGTAAGTTCGATGCGAGTAAATCCACGTTCAAACGCGGCATCAAGAGTTGCTGTGATTAGTGGTCGACCAATCCCTTGGCCACGCCACTCTGGGAGCAGCCCTACTTCAAATATCCCGACGTGATGGAACAGAGGTTTATTCAGGCGAACGACTTCGCACCAACCAACAACTTCACCTGCATGCGTAGCAACAAAATGGGGATTTCGATCCTCAATGTTCTTTCGGACCTTTGCGGAAAAGCTTTCCAAAGTAGGCGCGTCTAAGCTTCCAAAGTATTTCCCCTCTTTTACCACTTTATCGAAAGCACGTCGGAAGCTTTCGATATGAAACTCGCTAATGGGTTTGATGATCGTATCCATGAGCGTGGTCTTCTTCCCTTTTTGGGCCAGTAACGGGGTTTGTGTCATCCTAGATTGTCGGTTGTGCCACCATCCGTTCGATTGTCAGTCTAAACGAATTTTGCTGACGCGCGTGTGTCTGGTAATGATATCTCTTTATGCCTGACCCATAGTCCAGTTTTTTTGAAAATACGACAAGTAGGTTTTGTCAATTTGGGCCCGAAGTAGACGTCCGCTGCGGGATGCACAAAGGTTTGGTATGGGCCGTTCGCCGCGGTAGGAATGAAGTTCCGCAAAGGGCCGTTAGTGACCGCGAGGGGAGAGGGAAGTGGCCAGATTTCTGCACTCTGCACATTTGGTCACTAAGGGCGGGAACCGGACCTTCGCTGCGGACTGCACGAACGGCAAGTCAACGAAGAAACCTGCCTTCCAACGTTTTTGTTGAATGGCAGGCTCGGACCTAACCGCCTTCTACGAAATGCTGATTGCTCAATAGTAACTGTTCAAATCCGTACTGCATTTTTCGCTTCATAGCGGGCTTCATAAGGCGTAACAAAAAACCCCCTTGGAGTGAATGAACATCGCATTTCAACCCTTGTTTGGTTCAATCTGAGTGCTTCGAACAGAAAGTCAGCGCGCGCCTCTGCTATTGGAAGGCTAGTTCGTTTGAACTCGACACTGAGTTTTCGCAAAGGTTCCCATTCGACGACGCGTTCTTCGATCTGATTTTTGCCATCCACGAGTTCGCACAGCCTCACAGCTCCTACCCCGCGCGGAGTGGCTTTGGTCAGTATAGTGGTCTTTCTGACATCTTCGTGGAATTTGTAGATGCCTCCGAAGTCGGCCCAGCTTTCCCACACAGTCTCAAGTGGTGCGGCCACCACTTGAGACACCACAATATCGGGCCCTTTCATTCGACACCTCGATAAAGCAAACCCAGTACCAACGCGAACAGACCGAACTGGAGGGCAAGGTAGCCCGTTTCCATCGCTATGAAACTACTGGCGTTTGGCACATTCTGTTTCGCGACAAGGGCCAGAACATGGGACGTCCAGAAAAACGGCCCCATCAAACCAGCAAACTGAAAGGCGCGTACAAAACCGGCACTGCCAGTGTGAAACAACGGATACATTAATGCCAATGCCACTCCTTGAATGATGATCGTCGTCAGACCCAATGGAATGTTTGGTTCCCCCGAGAAGTATCCAAAAATCTCGTATTTCTCTTTGAACAGCCCGATATGCCAGCCCAAAGCGAGTGGGAAAACGATTACGATATAGCCCGCCGCAGCTAAGAGAATTTTTGTCATTGCCTGCCCTTTAGATACCCGGTGCGCGTTTCCACAAAGCCAGCGGCGCACCGCCCGGATCACGAATGAAGCTGGCATCACCAGCCGGACCTTTGAGGTTTTCAGCAATGATTTCTGCACCATGTTTTAGTGCATTTTCGACGGCGACAGGCAGGTCATCGACTTCAAGATATGGAACCCAGCCCGATACGCCTTCCATTGCATCAGCCGTCGCTGCAAATGGTTTTTCTTGGCCCTCAGCGGTTAGAAACGTCATGGGACCAATGTCGTTGTCTTCCCAACCAAACGCGTTTTGAAAAAAGTTGGTTGTTGCGGACCTGTTGCCGCCGATGTTGTCGAACCAAACGAAAGGAGATGGCATAATTCAATTCCTCTTTTATTTTGCAAGTGAAATAGCAACTATCGATTACACTTGTATATTGCAAGAGGTATTTGCTTTTGATACGAAGGCCTATGAAAAAATCCACCAAACTATTGTGGCAAGGGTGCCCTACGCGATACGCGGCAGGCATCTTTGGGGACAAGTGGTGCTTCCTCATCCTTAGGGATGTGTTGCTGCACGGAAAGCGGACCTACAGCGACTTCCTGAATGCCCCCGAAGGCATTTCCACCAACATTCTAGCTAACCGACTATCCCGACTTGAAGCCGCTGCAATGTTGGATCGCCAGATCGACCCACGCAAAGCCAGCAGGGTCTGTTATTTCCCCACGCGGAAAGCTCGCGATGTTCTGCCTGCGTTGATTGGTATGATGGTCTGGTCCGTTCGGTATGATGAGCATTCTGAAGCGCCAGAGACTTTTGCCAAGGCCTACGACGAAGACCCCAAAGGAACGATTGCGTGGTATGAGGCCGAAATTGACCGTGTGGATACTGAGATTTTTTCAAAATCCTAAAGCGGATACGATTTGAGCCAAATAGGTGAAGTAGACTTTGGTGCATCGCGGAAATCCGTCCGTTGGGGCTCGAAGCGGACCTCTGCGGCACAGAACTCCAAGGTCGGCTCAGGGCCGTTAGTGACCGTGAGGGGAGAGGGAAGTGGCCTGATTGCTGCACCCTGCACATTTCGGCACTAAGGGCGGGTTCCGGACCTTCGCTGCGGTCAACTCCAACGGCGGCTAAGCGCAGTTAGCGACATTTGCAAACTCTGGGCACAACTTCAAAGCCGACTTTCGGAAGACGTGTCATGTCGGTTGCTTTGAGCCCTCACCGGCCATTGCCCCAGACACAACCCTTCGCTAGCGCTGCATGTAGCGAACGGCCCAATGCGACCGCTCGTGACTCCTTTGGCGAATGGTTGGTTCAATCCCTATCTTGCAAGTGCTTCGCTTGGCAGGACAGCGCGAAGTGGGAATAGCGGACGTTGCCAGGTGACTGCAGAGCTCTAACGCCTGTTGCTTTGGCGTGTTTAGGGACGAGGAACTGTCTTGGAGATGGCGGCACGTGCTGCCGCAAGATGATGTTAAAATTCAATTAATTCAAATTCCATACTTTAAACTTGTACGCTAATTTCAAATGACACGCATAGGGTGCATCCCTTAGCTTATTTCCTAGATTGATTAATTAATAGGTGTGGGAATGAGCGGTCAAGTGATTACCGGAACGCAGGCAGCCGACAGAATTAGTGTCGATGATGAAAGCTACACCATCGAGGCAGGCGACGGAAACAACCAGATTGTAGCTGGGGATGGCGAAAACAACATTACTGCCGGACGCGGTAGCGACAAAGTAACGGTCGGGGATGGCAATAACGCGATCCAGGTGGGCGAGGGCAGCAATCGCGTCTCGGTTGGCGACGGCGACAATGTTATTCAATCTGGTAAAGGCAACAATCAGATTTCAGTTGGTCGCGGTTCTAATGTGATTACGTCCGCAGGTGGCAACAACCGAATTATTGGATCGGATGGAAACACTCAAATCTCAACAGGTATAGGCAGGGATGACATCCGCCTTGGCAACGGTGACAACACGG
>JABSSD010000078.1 GCA_013214575.1 Paracoccaceae bacterium
ACCACGCTGCTTCAGGGCTCGATTGTAGTCCGACCAGTTCTTAGTCTTGTAAGTCGTTGGTGTCCAGTTGCTCATCACCGCCAGCTATCACGCTGGATTCACAACATGAATCCCCTCATTCGATTTATGCAACAAAGCCCCTCAACATGCATGGGCAACTGCAGTTGAAATAGCCGATCTAATTACGTCAAATCGAATAAAATTCGCCCAAGCACAGCCTCACTATTTACGCTACTTTCAGTTGGCTAGTGAGATCATCGCGCGAACTACAGAACAGAGAAATTCGTGTTGTAAAGATTTGTCGGACAAGCAACTTAGAAGTGATTTTCTTGCAGCGGACAATCGGCTGGGGCTTTTGAGAACCTTTAAGAATCTTCGTGGTGCTTCGAATGAACGCCTGAAATTCCGCAAGAACACACTACTTATTTTTCAATTTGATGTTGAAGACGAGAGCAAGAGATTGTTGATGAAGTCGTTTGATAACGTCAATCGTGCAATTGAAGCTTATGATGAACTTGAAAAAGAGTACGGCGAAAAGGCTGATATTGTTTTGGTGCGTGGTGAAAGTGAAGAGAATATTCGTGACGTTTTCCGAAACTACTTCTCTGATTCTAGGGCTTTCGTTGACTTTATTGAGAAAGGTCTGCAGGTGCTTAAATAGTAGAAATGTCCTTGTTGGGTTTTACCCTGCTCACCAACCAAACAGCGCCCGAATAAGGCTCTGCCTGTTCCAACCTGAAATGATCCCCCTGATCATTTTCGAGACGGTTCTCACTCCCCCCGGGAAGGCGCTTTGCGCCCACCCAAGGTCAGGCGCTGCCCTTCGTTCTATTATCTGAACCGTGCCGCTTGCTACTTGCGCAATAGGTCCCACCAGTTCGAGCCGGGCGGCTCCGCCCTACGGACTAAAAATCATCACCCAGATGGTTGCCGGGACAGACGCCAATCCCCCACGGATTAACCGCTCGCCGCAAACCCTACAGTCTAGAGTGTTTGGGGTGGTGTACCCTCCCACAAAAGGAAGCTCACCCTCTGGGTGAATGATGTGGGGCGTTCACACTCGCGGCGTTTTCTGTGCTTTTGCGCTGGGATTTGACTGGGGTTTGACTGGGGCGCGAGATCCTCCACCCGGGGGCGGGCCTTCGGGTGGATCACTGTTATATAGAGACCGGCGGTCTCGGTCTGTTAAAATGAGTCTTGAACGGTCTGTACGGCCCCACTGATAGCGCTACCTGCCTTGCTGATGTCCCTGCCCGCACCCTTGGTGGTCTCGCAGGCGGTCAGGCTGAGCAGGGCAAGGCCCAGGGCGATAAATCTGATCATGGTTGTCTCCGTTTTTGGTCTGGCCAAGACCTACCAGCATCCCCCGACTATCACCAGAACGGCCGCCGACTGCGGTTGTCTCGCCAAAACGGTCTCCTCATTTCCAGCGAGTTTATTGTTCTTGGACAAGGAACTAGTATTCTAGTACCGCCACAGGTGGCGCAGGTTTAAGATGGGAGCGATGCAGGTGAATTTTGCCGCACGCAGAAATACGCTGGAGAGTCAGCGCAAGCGATTGGCCGGGGTGGCTCCATCCGGTCCAGGGTCGCTGCTGTCCGGCTGGCGCTGCGGTCAGAAACTGCCGTATTTTGAGGTCGACGAGCTGCGCCAGATCGAAGTGGCGCTGGCCCGGCTGTGGGAGGGCAGTTATGGCTTCTGCCAGATCTGCGGCGATGACATTTCCGACGAGCGTCTCGACCAGCTTCCCGCCACGCCATTCTGTCAATGCTGTGCCGTCTGATTGCCCTGCTTTCCTTTGCCCCGCGCCTGACCTATAGCAGCCCTGACCCTTGATTTCCGGAGCTTGCCCAATGACCTGTGCCCTTTGTTCTGCCGACGCACCGCTGTCCGACTACCCTGTCACCGGCGGCCCTGATGGCGCCAGCGCTGCGCTCTGCGGTCGCTGTCTGACGCAGATCGAAGGCACGCTGGAGGCCAGTCACTGGCGCTGCCTGTCGTCGTCGATGTGGTCTGAGGATGTGGCGGTGCAGGTGCTGGCCGCCCGGCTGTTGAGCCGGTTGTCGGATCAGGACTGGGCGCGCGATTTGAGCGATCAGCTGTGGCTGGACGACGACACCCGCGCCTGGGCCGAGAATGTTGCCGCTGCCAGTCAGCACAAAGACAGCAACGGCGTGCAGCTCAACCAGGGCGATACGGTGGTGCTGATCAAGGACCTGGTGGTCAAGGGGGCCGGGTTTACCGCCAAGCGCGGCACCGCAGTGCGCAGTATTTCTCTGGTGGCGGATAACCCCGAGCATATCGAAGGCCGGGTCGAGGGCCAGCGTATCGTTATTTTGACCCAGTTTGTCAAAAAGAAATAGCGCGGCGGCATCAGGTGACGCAATTTCCATTTCGCCCCGTTGCCGCGCCTGCGGGGATGTGGCACAACCTTTGTAACCGACTGAACAGATGAGTTTAGCACATGACTGACTTTGCCGAACGCCGCCGCATGATGGTTGATACACAGGTCCGCCCGTCGGATGTCACCAAGTATCCAATTATCGAAGCAATGCTGCACGTACCGCGTGAGAATTTTGTAAGCGGCGCCCAGCGTGAAGCGGCTTATGCCGACCAGAATATCGATCTGGGGCAGGGCCGCACATTGCTGGAACCACGCACCCTGGGCAAGATTCTGGATGCGCTGGACGTGCAGGGCGACGAGCTGGTGTTGGATGTGGCCTGTGGCATGGGCTACTCCTCGGCCGTTGTGGCCCGCATGGCGCAGATGGTGATCGCGGTCGAAGGCGACGAAGAGCTGGCCGCCGAGGCGCAGGTGCAACTCAGCGAGATTGGCGCCGACAATGCCATCGTGCATGTGGCACCGCCGCATGAGGGGGCTGCGGAACACGGCCCCTACGATGTTATCATGGTGCAGGGCGGAGTCGAAGATCTTCCGGCGCCGCTACTGGCGCAGTTGAAAGATGGCGGGCGGATTGCTGCTATCTTTATGACCGGCGCCTTGGGGCAGGTCAAAATCGGCTATAAGACCGGTGAGCAGATCTCATGGCGGTTTGCGTTCAACGCAGGTGCGCCGATCCTGCCGGGCTTTGCTGCGGCGAAAGAATTCACGCTCTGATCCCAGTCGGGGCTGAGCTTGATTTGCAGCCCGGTGCTGCGGCGACCAGATTAGTGTTCTGGCTTGGGAGTGTTTTTCCCGGGTCAGATCTCAATGGAACGGGCTGCAACAGCTCTGGCAGGTGAGGCAAAATAGATGCGCAAGACGGTTTCAAAAGGATTTTTCAAGACCTGTGTTTTTGCGGGTGGCCTTGTTGCCGTGGCGCTGGTCCCCAAGTCTGCGCAGGCGGACAATATCTCGGATGCCATGATTGGCGCCTATAAAACCAGCGGTTTGCTGGAGCAGAATCGGGCTCTGCTGCGGGCGACAGATGAAAATGTGGCGATTGCGGTGGCGCAGCTGCGTCCGGTGATCAGCTGGACCATCTCGGCGGAGCAGTCCTATAATCGCACCAACACCGGGCTCGGGATTTCGCAATCCAGCAATGACGGGCTGTCCACAGGCATCAGCCTGCAATGGTTGCTGTTTGACGGTGGTGCTTCGCAACTCGACCAACTGGCGGCGCAAGAGACGGTTCTGGCAACCCGGCAGTCGCTTCTCAACATTGAGCAACAGGTTATGTTCTCTGCGGTGCAGGCCTATGTGAATGTCTTGCTGCAGCAAGATACCGTGGCGCTGCGCGGCAATAACCTGCGCCTGTTGCAAGAAGAACTAAAAGCAGCGCAGGACCGGTTTGAGGTCGGCGAAGTGACCCGGACGGATGTGGCCCTGGCGCAAAGCCGGGTGGCGGGGGCTCAGGCCAGCCTGGCAGAAAGCCGGGGCGATCTGGTGACCGCCCAGGCGGTCTATATTGAGGTGGTTGGTCACTCATCGGGGGGGCTTGCTGGACAACCCAGCCTGCCACAGCGGGCGACCTCAGTGCAGGCGGCACATGCCATTGCGGCGCGCAATCATCCCTCCTTGCTGGCACAGCAGCACGCGGTAAAGGCCGCGGATCTGTCTGCGAAAAGCACCGCCAAATCCTTGGGCCCAAGCGTGTCTTTCTCCGCGACGGCCGCCTATTCTGATGGCTGGAGCGGGTCGGGTGGGTCTGATAACTCCAGCACCAGCATTACCCTGTCGCAACCGATCTACGCCGGTGGTGCGCTGGCCGCCAGAAGTCGCGCCAGCGTGGCCCGAGTGGATGCCGAAAAGGGCGCGTTGATTTCAGTGCAGCGATCGGTGGCACAGTTTGTCAGCCAGGCCTATGCGGTGCTTGAGGCCTCGGGCGCCAGTTTGCTGTCCTCGAACGAGCGGGTGCGTGCGGCGCAGGTCGCCTTTGACGGGATTCGCGAAGAGGCGACCCTGGGCGCACGGACAACTCTGGATGTCCTGCAGTCCGAGCAAGAGCTGCTTGATGCGCAGACCGCGCGGGTTCAGGCCCGTGCCAATCAGGTCATCGCGGCCTTTGGATTGCTCAGCTCGCAGGGGCTTCTCACCGCCGAACATATGGGGCTGGCAGTGGAAATCTATGATCCGACCCTGTATTATAATCTGGTCAAGGATGCGCCAACCTATGTCAGCCAGCGCAGCAAGGATCTGGACCGGGTGATGAAGGCCCTGGGAAAGAATTGACAATTCGTTCTATCAGTTGTGCGGTAAAACTAACCCCGTTACACTGCGTGTATTATGCGACAGGGATGAGTGAGCGATGTCCGAACCTGTAACCCATGCTGAGATAGAGGACGTGCTGTCTTCGATTCGCCGATTGGTGAGTGAGGACGGTCGCGAGACTGTTGTCCCCGGCAGGCCAGCCAGCACCGGGAAACCGGTTGCGCGCCTGGTCCTGACGCCCTGCTTGCGGGTGGCGGATGATCTGGTGGATGCGACCGCCAAGGAAACACAGGCCGGTGATGCGCTGGCCGGTGATGCGCTGGCCGGTGATGCGCTGGCCGGTGATGCGCTGGCCGGTGATGCGCTGGCCGGTGATGCACAGGCTGATCCTGAGTTGAGCGACCTGGCAAGCAAAATCGAAACAGCTATTTTTGAGTCGCGGCTTGCCGAGCCTGGTGCCGATAAGCCAGAGGGGCAGCCATCCGCGGGGTGGGAAGCCGACCATCTTGTCGACGAAACCCATGAATATCCTGTTGCCGCCTCCCACTCTGTCGATCCGGAAGACCATTGTGACGATACTTTTCTACACGCGGTGGCGCCGGTTGCAGTGAATCCGCAGGCCGGTGATGCACCCTGGCAGGATCCCGGCGCGACCTTGTTTGCCGCCGCAGGCGGGGCGGATGCGGTTGCCGACAGCGCCGCCGAGGCCGAGACCGCTGACGCGGCCAAGCCCGCCACCAGTTTTGCCGAGAAGATTGCAGCTCTGGAAGCGGCGATTGGCCAGGCGGATGAACAATGGGAGCCGGACGGCGAACCCGGCGAAGCCAATGCGGGCACCGCGGTTGAAACGCTGGCCTGGGAAGATCTCGAAGACGAGTTGGTTGAGGTGGCGCCGCTCAGCGCTGATGAGGCAGATGACTGTGCCGACAGTGATCCGCAGCGCGATATAACCCCCGAGATTGCGCCCGAAATCGTGCCTGAGAAGGACTCTGAGAGCGCAGCCGAGATTATCCCGGAGATCGCGCCTGAGTTTGCCCCGGAGACTGCGCCTGAGAATATAGCCGCGTTTGATCCGCCCAGTATCGATCCGCCCAGTATCGATCTGCCTGAGGTCGATACGCCCAGTATCGATCCGCCCAGTTATGATCCGCCTGAGGCCGAGCCTCTGGAGGCCATTGATCTGGCCGAGCAGGCCGTTGCCGACGAAGTCCTTGGCGCACTGGCGGCTGATGAGGCGGTGATGGACGAAGAATCACTGCGTGAACTGGTCGCTGACATCGTGCGCGAAGAGCTGCAGGGCGCCTTGGGCGAACGCATTACCCGCAATGTGCGCAAGCTGGTGCGCCGCGAGATCCACCGCGCCCTTGCGGTGCAGGATCTGGGCTGATCCCTTAGATCACGGTTGAGCTCCGCTTTTGACAGGTCTTGCCAGCTCCAGCAGCTGATCGAGATCCATGTACTGCTCCAGATGATCGGCCAGATCGTCGAGCGTCGCCTCAACCCCATCCTCATAGCCAATGCAGCTCTCAGAGCCCAGGCCAGCCAGGAATTTGGCCCGGAAGACATCCGAGCTGAACAGCCCGTGCAGGTAAGAGCCGCGCACCCGTCCATCTGCGGAGGCAGCCCCCTCGGGGCGTCCCTCGACGTTGAGCCAGGCGCGGGCGCAATCCGGCCCCTCGCTGCGGCCCATGTGGATCTCATATCCCGATACCGGCTCATTGCCGTCGATGGTATGGGCTTGGCGCAACGCGACTTTTTTCTCGCCCGACATGGTTGTCCAGATGTCCAGCAGCCCAAGCCCGGCCACTTTGCCCGGCTTGCCGTCAACTCCCTCGGGGTCGTTGATCTCGTTGCCCAGCATCTGATAGCCACCACAGAGCCCCAGCACGTGGCCGCCGCGGCGATAGTGCGCCAGAATGTCGATGTCCCAGCCCTGCGCCCGCAGATAGGCCAGATCGCCAATGGTGGATTTGCTGCCGGGAATCAGCACCAGATCGGCATCGCCGGGCAGGGCGCGTCCGGCCGGGATGATTTCCACCGTGACATTGGGCTCTGCCGCCAGCGGGTCCAGATCGTCGAAGTTCGCCATCCGCTCCAGTTGCGGCACCACCACCTTGCAGGCACCGCCCTTGCGTGAGCGGATGTCCATCATATCTTCGGCAGGCAATTTCCAGGCGTCAAAGAACCACGGGATGACCCCCAGCGACGGCCAGCCGGTGCGGCGCACAATGTCATCGCGACCGCCGTCAAACAGGCTCAGATCGCCGCGAAACCGGTTCACCGCAAAGCCAACAATGTGATCCAGATCCTGCTGATCTAGAACCGCGTGGGTGCCGACGATCTGCGCAATCACCCCGCCGCGATGGATGTCGCCCAGCAAAACCACCGGCACATCGGCGGCGCAGGCGAAGCCCATATTGGCGATGTCATTCTGGCGCAGGTTGGTTTCGGCGGGCGATCCGGCGCCTTCGATCAGCACCAGATCAACGCCCGCCGCCAGCCGGTGAAAACTGTCGAGCACCGCCTCTAGCAGCCCGCTTTTGTCGCGCATAAACGACCCGGCCTGCTGGCTGCCGCGCCGCTTGCCCTGAACGATCAGCTGAGCGCCTGTGTCGCTCTCGGGCTTCAGCAGCACCGGGTTCATATCGGTATGGGGCGCCAGCCTGGCTGCACGGGCCTGCAGGGCCTGAGCCCGGCCTATTTCACCGCCCTCAGGGGTGACGGCGGCGTTGTTCGACATGTTCTGTGGCTTGAACGGCGCAACCCGCAATCCGCGGCGCACAAAGGCCCGGGCCAGACCTGCCACAATCATCGATTTGCCGACATTGCTGCCGGTGCCCTGTATCATGATTGCCCGCGCCATGGTCGGCCTCCTGTGGTTCGATTTACATGCGCTATTCTGCGATGTGGAAAGCCCGCCGTATGGCAAAGGGCCGTCGGGATTGCAGCCTGTAAAAACACATAGATGAAATAGAAAAACGCGCCCCTCAGGACGCGTCTTTTCTGTAGTCTGTTTGCGACTTGTTTTAGGCGGCTTCGGCCTGCGCTGCGTTGCGGCGCTCGCTTTCTTCACGGGACAGCGCAACCGAGGTGCGGACACCGCGACCGACAAAGTCCATCAGTCCGGACACAACCCGCTCATTGGGGTCGATACCGGCACAGGACAAAACTTCGCGACCATCGCGCGAGCGTGCCCAACGAGCGATCTGCTCGGGTCCATTGCCATATTTCTTGTCATCAGCAATGGCATCATCCAACGCAGCCAGCACAACAGCTGCGAACAGTTTACGGGCACGGTTGCCTTGTTCGTTATTAAAGGCGGTGCCGTCAACGAAATCTCTCATCTCGCATCCTTTGTTGTTCTTGCTATTGCAATTCTTGGCGTGGCGCTCCTTATGACTGATCCAGAACGATTCGGATAGGCTCTTGTTGCATAGCTGTTATGCAAATTGTGCATACCTTTTCGCCACCACCTACTAAATATCGTTGTCTTGCCAGTCTGGGACCTGCCAGATATAGGTTCGGTTAACAAATCATCAACCTCCGGAGGGGTATTTTCTCATGCCTAAGATCAATGGAAACGAAATCCGCCCCGGCGCTGTGCTTGAACATAACGGCGGACTTTGGGCCGCGGTGAAGGTCGATCACGTCAAACCCGGCAAGGGCGGTGCCTTTGCCCAGGTCGAACTGCGCAATCTTCGTAACGGCTCCAAGCTTAACGAACGGTTCCGTAGCGCCGATAAAGTTGAAAAGGTCCGGCTGGAGCAGAAGGACCAGCAGTTTCTCTATGAGAACGACGGAATGCTGGTGTTCATGGACATCGAAACCTATGAGCAGATTGAATTGCCGACCGCATTGCTGGGCGATCGTCGTCCCTTCCTGCAGGATGGCATGACCATTGTTGTGGAGTTTCACAACACCGAGGCGCTGCATGCAAAAGTTCCGCAAAAGGTGACGTGCAAAGTTGTCGAGACCGAGCCGGTGGTGAAAGGTCAGACTGCGGCAAAATCCTTTAAGCCAGCGGTTCTGGACAATGGTATCAAAGTCATGGTGCCACCCTTTGTGGGCCAGGACGAATTGATTATCGTCAATACCGATACCATGGAATACGCGGAACGCGCCTAAGCGGGGCCGCAGCACCAGAAAAGCCCCGTGCCGTTACCGGCGCGGGGTTTTTTCGTTTGGTTGCGTTCGGTTGGCGCCGGGTCAGTTCATTGTCAGGGAGAAACCGCATTCATCCATCATCTTGCCATAGGCCGCAGTGAACCCGTCCAGCGATGCGGTTGCAATGATCTTGTTGTCTGCATGCGCCTCAACCCTGGAGCCGCGCCGCATCGCCATCAGCATCAATAAAACCGAGTTCTGCTGTGGGCTGCTTTCGGCCTGAAAAAACCCCTCGTCGTTGACATAGGCCATTGCCTGGCCGGCAACATTGGTGCCTGAGTCGAATTTGAACTCGATGGCTTGCTGGTCGTACATCACGGTCTTGTGGTGTCTGGGGGCAATTTCAATCAGTCGAGGCGCCGGGAAGAAATCAGGCGGTCCGGCATCTCCGTTTGACACCTCCAGCGCCCAAACCGGGTCTCCGTCGCCGCCGGTATGGGCATAACAGGTGACCCTCAGGTCTTCGCCGGTGTCAAATTGATCGGTGGAGACATGCCAGTCGTTGTAATTCCAATAGCCGGCGGTGGCAGGCAGCGCCGGGGCGGTGGCCAATGCCAAGGCAAAAATTAATCGCATCAATCCGTCCTTTTATATCTTTACCAAAATTTGGCACAGAGACGCGGAATTTCCCAATCATGTTCATCTAAAATTAATCAGAATGATCCGTCTTTCATCGGCAATTTTGCGCCTGACTGGGTTTGAGGCATATATTTATGAGCTGTTAACGGGGGGGTGGCAGGATATCCCGCAATAATTCAAATTTGACACGATTTGCGCTGACCTGCCGGTAGAAGGCGATCAGGAAGGCGGTGGGGCCCTGCAGACGGGACAATCCCAGAGTGGCAGCCACAACGGTGCCGACGTCGGTGCGCCCCTGCAGCACCAGCCAGCCCCCCAGCATCAGCACCGCGACGGTGCCTGCTCCGTTGATTGTGCTCAACAAAAACTTGGTCGACAGTTTCCAGATGAACATCTGTCGGCGGGTTTCAAAAATCCGGTCGAATTCATCCAGAACCGATTGCTCTGCTGCCGCCACCTCGGCGGCACCGATCTGATCGGTGGCTCGGCGCAGAATGCGCACCCGGTCGGCCACCAGAGCGTTGATCCGGTTTTGGCTGAACAAGACCAATAGAACCTGCGGCGCAATCATCGCCAGCGCAATGGTGCCCAATTGCGGTTGGGTCGAGGCAATAAAGCCAATCACACTGATCAAAGTGCCGATCTGCACCACTGGCTCGGAAAAGGCGCTGCCGGCGAATTTGCCCAACTCCTCGGCCTCGGCGGAAATGGCGGTGGTCAGGGTGCCGGTTTGAATGGCACCCGACTCAGGCCGGTTGCGATTGGTGGTGGAATATAACCGCTGCCTGAGCAGCCGGATAATATCCTCGCCCAGCACCCCGGACCGTAGTCCCAGCAGCCATTTCAGCACCAGGCTCAGCACGATGGCTCCCATCATGCCCGCCCCCAGCCAAAACAGCGACGCCGCCGTCGCCGCGCCATCGGCCAGCGTGTTGACGATTTCCTGCTGGAACTTCAGCGGCAGCGCCGCCAGGGCGGCAATTGATATTGAAAAAGCAATCAAAACAAGCTGGCGGCGTCCGCTGACGCGCCAGATGGCGGTATATAACTGTCGCAAAGGCGGCCTCGTTCCTTACCTGTCGTTTTGGATCGTGGACCGGATTGCGGTGCAACTCAACCCGGATTGGTCCATCGAACAACGGCCGCATCGGCCTGCATGTCACCGCTGGCGCGGTCAAACCGCAGATAGGCCAGCGCACGGCGGCCGGATTGGGTGAACAGGGTGCCCACCACTTTGCCCGCCGCCATGATCGCGGTGCCGGGTGGTGCCTGGCCGTCGATGTCGACCTGGCACAGGCCCTTGCGCAGGGTGGTCTTGTGTTTCATCCGCGCGGTGACTTCCTGACCGACATAACAGCCCTTGCGGAAATCAACGCCGTTCAGAGCCTCAAAGCCGATCTCCAGAATGAAACTGTCAGCGGTCAGCTCGATGCCGGTTTCAGGGATACAATGGGCCACCCGGATGGCATCCCAGTCACTGCCGTCATCGCTGCTGGTGTCTCCATACAGCCGCCAGCCCAAGTCGCCGTGCCGGGGGTCGCTTAAGGCGCCGGCCGGGGCAGGGCCGGTGCCGCGCGCCACCTGATGGTCACTGTCTGTTATTTCCACATTGGCCCGCAACCGGTACATCATCAGCCGCTTTGACAGCCCGTCCGCCAGCGTGGCGGCGA
The DNA here is from genome assembly GCA_013214575.1 of Paracoccaceae bacterium. Taxonomy (GTDB): domain Bacteria; phylum Pseudomonadota; class Alphaproteobacteria; order Rhodobacterales; family Rhodobacteraceae; genus Parasedimentitalea. Next base: position 11,065 of record JABSSD010000078.1, read on the forward strand.
CGTCCAGCAACACATCTTCGCCCTCAGCCAGAAGAAAGAAATCGGCCAGATACTTGCCCTGCGGCGTCAGCATCGCGGCATAGACCAGGCCCTGGTCGATCCTGGATACATCATTGGTCACCAGCCCCTGCAAAAAGCTGCGGGTATCCGGGCCGGACAGGCGCAGTATGCGACGTTGGCTCATTTGGGTCTCCATTGGCATGGTGATAATCTGTCTCAGTGATATAGCAACGGTACCGGAAGAAAACAGGAAAACGCCAGATGCCCGCCGAGATAAGCCTTGTGATCCCAACCCTGAATGCCGCCGAGGACCTGCCGGCTTGCCTGGAGTCACTGATGGAGGGGCTGGCCGCCGGGCTGATCCGCGAGCTGGTGATCAGCGATGGCGGCTCACTGGATGCCACCGGCCAAATTGCCGAGGCGGCCGGCGCAAGGCTGCATCACGGACCGGCGTCGCGGGGCGGCCAATTGCAGCGGGGCTGTGCGGCGGCAAAGGGCAACTGGTTGCTGGTGCTGCATGCCGATACCCAGCTTGAACAGGGCTGGAGCCAGGTGGTGTCGCGGCATTTGCGGGACGGCGGCGGCAGGCCGGCCTATTTCAGGCTGAGGTTCCGGGCCAGCGGCGTGATGCCCGGTCTGGTGGCCGGTTGGGCCAACTGGCGGTCCCGGCTGTTTGGATTGCCCTTCGGGGATCAGGCGCTGTTGATCCGCCGCGAGGACTATGAGGCGGCCGGGGGCTACCGGGATCAGCCTCTGATGGAAGACCTGGCCCTGGTACGCTGTCTAAGCGATCTGGTCGAACTGCCAGCCAATGCCCTGACTTGTGCTGCGCGCTATCAGCAGCAGGGCTGGCTGCGCCGCGGCACCCGCAACCTGCTAATGCAGCTGCGCTATGGCTTGGGTGCCCGACCCGAGGCGCTGGCCCGATCTTATGACACGTGAGGTTGTGGTGCGTGCAAGCACGCACCCTACATCGGTCCGGAGCCAAAGACCTTGCGGCCAAGACGTTGCCACCAGCTGGGCTGGATGGTGGCCTGCTGAGTCAAAGACGGCGCCTGAGCCGCAACCCCCTGCGGGTCGACCAGGGTTTTGCCATCCTGGAATTGCAGCCGGTACAGATCGGCATAGATGCCCCCACGGGACAGCAGCTCATCATGGCTGCCCTGGTCGGCAACCTGACCCCGTTCCATCACCACAATCTTATCGGCGTTGCGGATGGTCGACAGCCGGTGGGCGATGACCAGGGTGGTGCGCCCGCCGGAGAGCCTGTCCAGCGCCTGTTGCACCACCTTCTCGGATTTGGCATCCAGCGCCGAGGTGGCCTCGTCCAGCAGCAGAATGGGACTGTCGCGCAGCAGCGCTCGGGCGATCACCACCCGCTGTCGCTGGCCCCCCGAAAGCGCCGAGCCGCGTGGCCCAACCAGGGTGTCCAGCCCATCGGGCAGTTTGGGCAGGAAGTCGGCCACATGGGCCGCCTCAAGCACCTCTTGCAGCCGGGCATCGCTGACATCGGTGGCGCCCAGCAAAATATTCTCGCGCAGGGTCTCGTCGAACAGCAGCGCCTCTTGGGTGACCACCGAAAACAGATTGCGCAGATCGGCCAGGGCCAGATCGGACACCGCAATGCCGTCGACGGTCACCGTGCCCTCCTGAGGATCGATTAACCGGGTCAACAGATTGAAAATGGTCGATTTTCCTGCCCCAGAGGCCCCCACCAGGGCGGTGGTCTTGCCGGCCTCGGCGACCAGCGACAGATTGCTCAGCACCGTCGCCTCGCCATAGCGCAGGGTCACCGCATCCAGCTGGATGCAAGGCAGCCCGGTGGGCAGCGCCAGTGGCGTGGCGGGCGAGGTCAGCTGGATCGGCGCATCCATCAACTCCTTGATGCGCTCCAGTGCCGCCGCCGCTGACTGCCAGATGCCGCTGATTGCTGCCAGCCGCCGCATCGGATCAAACGCCAGGCCGATCGCGGTGAAAAAGGTCATGAACTGGCCAACAGTTTTCTCGCCGGAAATGATCTCGCCGCCGCCGTAGAGCACCACCCCCATTACCCCAATCCCGGCCATCATGTCGATCATCCCGGTGATCGACGCGGTGCCCAGCGAGGCGCGTATTTCGGCGCGTACAAAGGTGGTGGTCTGACCGGCGAATCGGTCGGTCTGGTAGCGCTCAAGATTGTTCAGCTTGATCGGCACCATGCCGTGAAAGATCTCGTCCAGACGCACCGCCAGAGAGGCGCCCAGATCGCGGGCCAGGCTGGACTTCTTGCGCACATAGCGCTGGATGCCTGCAATCGGCAGCAGCACCAGTGGCAGCCCGATCAGCATGATCACGGTCCAGATCCAGTCGACGCTGATCGCTACGCCAATGACCGCCACCAATTGCGCCATGTCGCGGCCGGCACCGGTGACCACCGCCCGCCAGACCTGGTTGATGGCGCCAACGTCGCTTTGGATCCGCTGGATCAGAAAACCGGGCGGGTGGATCTGGTGAAACGAGGCGTCCTGCCGGATCATACGGGCCAGCATATCCTTGCGCAGATGCGCCGCCGAGGTTTGCGAGATCTTGCTGAGGATGACCTTTTGGCCAACGCTGGACAGGCCACGCAGGGTGAAGATGACAAAAAACGCCAGCGCCACCCAGAACAGGGCGTCGGTGTCACCGGCCACAAAGACAAGGTCGAACATCGGCTGCATCATGTAACTGAGCCCGCCGACGGTGCCGCCCTCGACCAGCATGAACGCGCCCGCAAGCGCCAGCAGGGGCATGTGGTGGCGCAGATATCCCCGCCACAGCCAACCCATCAACTCACGAGAAGACTTCGGTTTGCCGGTCATAAGGGGGGATTCCTCCAGGACATGTGGTGACATTCAGGGGCCTTTTATGATGCCCCGGGGCCATTTAACCATCTGTACCCAAGGGCGCAAGCTTTGCCGGGCATGGGGACGGCGCCATGCCCTTGGCGGCTCTGTGTTATTGGCTGGATTGACGCGCCGGGTGTTGGCGATAGGGTGGGCTGAAATATAGCGGCAAACGGCACCCCGTCAGGGGGCCACCGACAAGGGAAAATAGACCAATGGCTGACACTGTGAACCTGGCGGCAGGGCGCCCCTATCTGGCCATTCCGGGGCCTTCGGTGCTGCCGGATCAGGTGCTGCAGGCGATGCATCGGCCGTCGCCAAATATCTATGCGGGTGAACTGGTCGAGATGACCGATGGCTTGATCCCGGATCTGCAACGGGTGGCGCGAACCCGACACCATGTGGCGATCTATATTGCCAATGGCCATGGGGCCTGGGAAGCGGCCCTGGCCAATGTCATCTCACCGGGGGACCGGGTGCTGGTTCCGGGCACCGGCCATTTTGGTCTTGGCTGGGCGCAGGTGGCGCGGGGGCTGGGGGCCGAGGCCGAGCTGCTGGAGCACCGCAAGCATTCTCACTGGGATCTGGCGCGGGTGGCGCAGAGCCTGAAGGCTGATCCCGACCACCGGATCAAGGCGGTGCTGGCGGTGCATGTGGATACCTCATCCTCGGTGCGCAATGATATTCCGGCGTTGCGGGCGCTGATGGACGAGCTGAAACACCCGGCTCTGCTGATGGTCGACTGCATTGCCTCGCTGGGCTGTGAACAGTTTGAGATGGATGCATGGGGCGTCGATGTGATGGTCACGGCCAGCCAAAAGGGGCTGATGGTGCCCGCCGGTCTGGGCTTTGTCTTTTTTAATGAAAAAGCCGATGCCATGCGCCATGCGATGCCGCGGGTCAGCGGGTACTGGGATTGGCAGCCGCGCGCCCGGCCGCAGCAGTATTACCAGTATTTCAATGGCACCGCCCCCAGTCATCATCTCTATGGCTTACGGGCAGCGCTGGATCTGATCCAGGCCGAGGGGCTGGAGAATGTCTGGGCCCGGCACCAGCGGCTGGCCCAGGCCATCTGGGCCGCCTGCGAGGTCTGGGGACAGGATGGCGGCCCGCTGCGTCTGAACGTTTCGGACCCGGCGCTGCGCTCCCATGCGGTGACCTCGCTGCAGATCGGAGCGCCGGACGGCACCCGTCTGCGCGACTGGCTGGAGCATAATCTGGGCCTGACCCTTGGGATTGGTCTTGGCATGGCGCCGACCAACTCGGCGGCGCGGGACGGGTATTTCCGGCTGGGTCATATGGGCCATGTCAATGGCCAGATGGTGATGGGCTTGCTGGGCGGGATCGAGACCGGGCTGCAGGCGCTGAAAATCCCACATGGATCCGGTGCGGTTGATGCCGCAGCCAGCGTCTTGGCGGCGGGCCAGTAGGGGCGCTCTGGCCGCCCCAAGCGGTAAAGACAGATCGCCTGGCGCAGGGCAGCGGCTAATTCAGGCGCTGCTCCAGCAGGTCAATGACATGGTTGAGCAGCACCGCCAGCACCAGCACCGGGATCAGCCCGTAAAGCATCCAGATGACGACAAAGATCCACATTATATTGATGCCCAGAAAGGTCATTGCTGCGGCAAGGATATCGGGCGTCTGAGGGTGTTTTCGATCTTGCATAGGGGCCTCCGGTTTCGGGGGATACTTGCAATAATCTAGCTCAGGCGCTGGTAATGTCCGGTAAAAGCGGAGCCAATTTGTCGTGAAAACCCCGTCATTTTGCAGATCGTGCCGTGTCACGCGCAGTGGCGAGTGCGGCGGGCAGGGCGGCGGCAAAGGTGTCAAGATCATCTTGCGGGCCGCAGCTGATGCGAATGCAGCGGTTCTGCGGCGCGGCAAAGGGCATCCGCACAAAAATCCCCTGGGCAATCAGCGCCTCTAGTACCCGCTTGGCAAAATCACTGTCAGAGCCGCAGTCCAGGGCCACAAAATTGGTGGCGCTGGGCAGGGCGGTCATCCCGTTGGCGCGGGCGATGTCTGTGATGCGTTGGCGGGCGGTGGTGATCTGCTCCAGCACATGATCCAGCCAGCGCTGATCGCGCAGCGCCGCCAGAGCCCCGGCCTGAGCGATGCGGTTGACGCCAAAATGATTGCGCACCTTGTTGAAGGCGGAAATCAGCTCGGGCGCCGCCAGGGCGTAGCCGATCCGCGCTCCGGCCATGCCATAGGCCTTGGAGAAGGTGCGCATTCTGATCAGCCGTGGATCATCCGCCGCAACCGGTGCGGCGGTGCCTTCGGGCGCGCATTCAACATAGGCTTCGTCCAGCAATAGCAGGCAGTCCTCGGGCAGCTGGTCCATCGCCGCGACAATGTCCGCGCCCGGGTGGCAGCTGCCCATCGGATTGTCGGGATTGGCCAGATAGACGATCTTGGCGCCGACCTCAGCCGCTTTGGCAAACAGGCTGGCGGGGTCTTCGCGATCTTCGACATAAGCCACGGTGTGGATGGTGCCGCCAAAGCCGCTGACATGGTAGTTGAAGGTCGGATAGGCCCCCAGCGAAGTGACAACGCTGTCCCCCGGCGAGATCAGCAGCCGCACCAGATAGCCCAGCAAGCCATCGATACCTTCGCCCACCATGATGTTCTGTGCCTCGATGCCATGATGCGCCGCCAGCGCCTGACGCAGGTCGTGGTTTTCGGGGTCGCCATACATCCAGACGTCCCCGGCGACCGCCTGCATCACGGCAATCGCCTGTGGCGACGGACCAAAGATGTTTTCATTGGCCCCCAACCGGGCCGCAAAACCCGCGCCTCGGGCACGCTCCTGGGTCTCGGGGCCGACAAAGGGCACCGTGGCGGGAAGGGATTGGGCAAGCGGGGTGTAGCGAGGATTTGACATAGCCGCAGATAAACGCAACGGCAGCGTGGCTGCAAGGCCCAGATGCCCCGACGTTGCACTGGATTGGGGGCGGCTTCCACTGCAGATTGGCAGCCGGAATGTAGAATAATGTCAAAGACTGGAGGCCAGGCTGATGGCGCGGGTATCAATCGAATACAAAGACCACATTGCCCATGTAACCCTGACACGCGGCGACAAGATGAACGCGCTGGACAGCGAGATGGTCAAAGCGATCATCGCTGCCGGACAAGAGGTCGCCACATCGGATGCGCGGGCCGTGGTTCTGTCCGGCGAGGGTAAGAGTTTCTGCGCCGGGCTGGATCTGATGAGCTTTGCCCAGATGGGCCAGGTGGATCCCAACGAATGGCTGATGAAGCGCAGTCACCACGACGCCAATGAGATGCAAGAGGTGGCGATGGTCTGGCGCCGGTTGCCGGTGCCGGTGATCGCCGCGATCCAGGGGGTTGCCTATGGCGGCGGGCTGCAACTGGCACTGGGGGCAGACATACGAATTGCCGCAGCCGATGCCAGGCTGTCGGTGATGGAACTGAAATGGGGCATTGTGCCTGACATGGGCGGCATGGCGCTGCTGCCGCGGCTGTTGCGCTCTGATGTGCTGCGCCGACTGACCTATACAGCCGAGGTGGTACCGGCCGAGCAGGCGCTGGACTGGGGTCTGGTGACCGAACTGGCTGACGATCCTCTGGCGCGTGCCGTGGAGCTGGCCAGCCAGATCGCCAACCAGAGCCCCGCAGCCATCCGCGCCGCCAAGCGGTTGATTGAGCAGGCTGAGGCCGAGGATCGGCGGGCGGTGTTGCTGGCGGAATCAACGGCGCAGGTGGCGTTGATTGGCAAGCCCGAGCAGATGGAAGTGATTGCGGCGCAGATGGGCGGCCGCAAGCCGGTGTTCAAGTAAACAGAGGAGGGAAGGAGGGGCGCTGCCCCTCGCGCCTCTAGCGCTCACCCCGGGATATTTCTGGCCAGATGAAGCAGCGGCGCGGTTGTTCCCCGGGACCAGATGTGGGTGGGGTCACGGTGCTGCCAGAATAAGACCCGCAACCCTCTATGAAGGGCGCGGGTTTCTGCGATGTATTGCAGGAGCGCTTACAGCGAGGCCTGATAGATCTTGTCGATATTGGCGCCCAGGGCGGCGTGATAATCGGCGTCGCTCATCGTGACATTCAGTCTTTCGGTCAGTGCCCGCGAGAAAGAGGCGATCATCTTGGTGTTCTGGCTGAGCAGGGCGCAGGCCTGATCGGTGGAATAGCCGCCCGACAGAGCCACGACGCGCACCACATTGGCATGGTCGGCCAGCGCGTCATAGAGACCGGAGACATTTGGCAGGGTCAGCTTCAGCGACACCTTGATGTCGCTCGGCAGAGCGTTCAGCTGCTTGAGCAATTCCGCCTTGAGCAGGATCTCAGCCTCTCCCTTGGTGGCGGAATGGATATCAATTTCGGGTTCGATAATCGCCAGCAGCCCAGCCGCCGTAATCTGTCTGGCCAGCTCAAACTGCTGGGCAACAATAGCGCGAATACCGTCGACATTGGCCTCTTTGATGACCGACCGCATTTTGGTGCCAAAAATACCCGCCTTGGCGGCGCGGGCCAGCAGCGCGTCAAGATCGGCAATTGGCTTCATCAGCTGAGCCCCGTTGGCCGCATCGACCAGACCCTTGTCGACTTTCAGAAATGGCACAACACCGCAGCGGTCCCACAGGTAGGCCGCCACCGGAACGCCATCGATCTGTGCATCCATGGTCTTTTCAAACAGGATCGCGCCGAGAATTTTCTGGCTGTTGAAGTCGGGTGTCTGGATGATCCGGGCGCGCATCTTGTGGATTTCGCCAAACATCTCGTCTTCATTGGAATAGGCATCGTCGGTGACGCCATAAAGCGCCAGCGCCTTGGGAGTGGAGCCACCGCTTTGGTCGAGAGCGGCTATGAAACCGGCGCCATTGGCGATGCGGTCAAGTTGCTGCTGCTGAATGGAAACGTCTTGTGTCATAGGCCCAGTTCTCCACAAAGGTTTGGTCTCGGCCCATCTATCATGCTGTTTTGTAGGGCGACACCCATCGCGCCTGACCGATTGCGCTAACAATGTGATTGGTGGCGCTAACAGCAATAAAAAGCCGGAGACGGGCGCCACCGCGCGGCGCTGCTTCTGATGAAACACTTGGCGCACAGACAAAATTGGGCGCGCCAGAGATCCGGCGCGCCCGTTTGTAAATGGCTGTAGGGTGTGTGCTTGCACGCACCACGCTTGGGGTCAGACCAGACGTGAGGTCTCGATTGCCGCGCGCACAAAGTCACTGAACAATGGGTGCGGAGAGAACGGTTTGGATTTCAGTTCCGGGTGGAACTGCACCCCGATGAACCAGGGGTGATCTGTCCACTCAACAATCTCGGGCAGGCGGCCGTCCGGAGACATGCCGGAGAACCGCAGGCCAACGGCCTCCAGCTGGTCCCGGTATTTGATATCGACCTCATAGCGGTGACGGTGACGCTCTTCGATATGGGTGCTGCCATAGATCCTGGCCACGTTGGAGCCTTCGGCCAAGGTGGCATCATAGGCCCCCAGGCGCATGGTGCCGCCTTTGTCGTCATCGGCGCTGCGCTGAACCTTGTGGTTGCCCTGCACCCATTCCTTCAGGTGATAGACCACCGGCTCAAAGCGCTTTTTGCCCAGCTCGTGATCAAACTCTTCCGAGCCAGCCTCGGAAATGCCGGCCACATTGCGGGCGGCCTCGATCACCGCCATCTGCATCCCCAGGCAAATGCCCAGATAGGGCACCTTGTGCTCGCGGGCGTATTGCGCCGCCTTGATCTTACCTTCGGTGCCTCGTTCGCCAAAGCCGCCGGGCACCAGAATCGCATGGAAACCCTGCAGATGCGGGGTGGCATCTTCGGTGTCAAAGGTCTCGGCGTCGACCCATTCGATCTTGACCTTGACCCGGTTGGCCATGCCGCCGTGAGTCAGCGCCTCGGCGATCGACTTATAGGCGTCTTCCAGCTGGGTGTATTTGCCAACAATGGCAACCTTGACCTCGCCCTCGGGATTATAGACCCGGTCGGCCACATCTTCCCAGCGGCTCAGGTTTGGCTTGGGCGCTGGCGAGATGCCAAAGGCGTCCAGAACCGCCTGATCCATGCCTTCGCGATGATAGGCCAGCGGCGCCTCGTAAATTGATTTGAGATCCTGCGCCGCGATCACCGCCTCGGGTCGCACATTGCAGAACAGCGCCAGCTTATCGCGTTCCTTCTGCGGGATCGGTCCCTCAGAGCGGCAGACCAGAATATCCGGTGCCAACCCGATCGAGCGCAGCTCTTTCACCGAGTGCTGAGTCGGCTTGGTTTTCAGCTCGCCGCTGGCCTTCATATAAGGCAGCAGCGTCAGGTGCATGTAGACACATTGGCCGCGCGGCTTATCCTGACCATACTGGCGGATCGCTTCAAAGAACGGCAGCCCTTCGATGTCACCGACGGTGCCACCGATCTCGCAGAGCATGAAATCGACCTCATCAGCGCCAATATCAAGGAAATGTTTGATCTCGTTGGTGACATGCGGGATCACCTGAATGGTCTTGCCCAGGTAATCGCCACGGCGCTCTTTTTCCAGCACGTTGGAATAGACCCGACCGGATGAGATCGAGTCGGTCTTGCGGGCGGCAACTCCGGTAAAGCGCTCATAATGGCCCAGATCCAGATCGGTCTCGGCGCCATCATCGGTGACAAAGACTTCGCCGTGCTCATAGGGGCTCATGGTGCCCGGATCGACGTTCAAATATGGATCCAGCTTGCGCAGCCGCACGGAGTACCCGCGGGCTTGCAACAGCGACCCCAGAGCCGCCGAAGCGAGACCTTTGCCAAGGGAGGAAACCACCCCGCCAGTAATAAAGATATAACGCGCCATAGCTGTTCGGCTACCCCCGTGAGAAGTCGTGAAGAGATCAGAATTCAGGTGCCCATTAGGTTTCGAAAAACCAAAGCATCACGGGACTTTGCTAATAGAGGATTCTTGCGACCAACACAAGAGAGCCGCAAGATGCGGTTGCGGCTCAAATTCCCCGTCTAGGTATGGTTCGATCAGTCTGCGCTGGGGACCAGCGGTGCATTGTCACCTTCGGCCGGCGGCAAAAGGTCGCTGCCAAGCGGTGCCAGCGGCGCAACGGGGGTCCCGTCACTGCTTTCAGTTGTTGCCGCCGCATCACTGCGATCCAGAACCGAGGCGCCCGCAGATCTCTGTGCCGCCAGAACGGTCAGGGTGATCGAGGTGGTGATAAAGGCAATGGCAAGGATCCAGGTCACTTTGCTCATTGCTGTCGCAGCTGAGCGGCCCGACTGGGCACCGCCGCCGCCGCCACTCATGCCAAGGCCTCCGCCTTCGGACCGCTGCAAAAGAACGGTGGCGATCAGGCCAAGGGCCAGAAAAAGGTGAATAATAAGAACAACGTTTTCCATGGGTCCCTGCGGTATTTGGCTGAGTATCGGCCGGTATGTAGGCAAGTTTGCAGAGCGGGGCAAGAGCCGAGTTTGCGGATCGGCGAGGAGAATGTTCATTCGCGTTGTTCGCAAGCGGCAATGGGGCTGGACAGGGCGCCAACAAATTCGCACTCTGCACCCATGCCCCATGATCACAGCGACCACCCGCATGCCCTGTTGCCGCCGGAGCCCGCGCTGCGGGTCAAGGCCCTGGAAACGATTCTCATCCGCAAGGGGTTGATTGATCCGAAGGCGCTGAATGAGATCATCGACACCTATCAAAACAAGATCGGGCCGCAAAACGGCGCCCAGGTGGTGGCCCGCGCCTGGAGCGATGCAGAGTTCCGCGCGGCTTTGCTGTCGGATGCCACCGCAGCGGTTAGCGATCTGGGCTATTTTGGCCGCCAGGGTGAACATATGGTGGCGGTGGAGAATACCGATGCTGTGCATAATATGATCGTTTGCACCCTCTGCAGTTGCTATCCTTGGCCGCTGCTGGGAATTCCGCCAGCCTGGTATAAATCGGATGCCTACCGGGCCCGGGTGGTGCGCGAGCCGCGCAGGGTGCTGGCTGACTTTGGCGTCACTCTGGCCGCTGGCACCGCCGTGCGGGTCTGGGATTCCACCGCCGAGATCCGCTATCTGGTGATTCCAATGCGCCCCGCAGGCACCGAGGGGCTGGATCTGGAGGCGCTGGCCGCCCTGGTGAGCCGCGACAGCATGATCGGCACCGCCCTGGCCCAGAAACCGGCCCAGAAACCGACGCAGGACCCCGGATGAGCCGCCTTCACGACATGGGCGGCCGATTCGGCGATGGTCCGGTGATCCCCGAATCACCTGACGCGCCGGTCTTTGCCGCAGACTGGCAGGCCCGCGCCCTGGCGGTGACACTGGCTTGCGGGGCGCTGGGGCAATGGAATATCGACATCTCCCGCCATGCCCGAGAGCGCCTGTCGCCGCAGGATTATACCGGGTTCTCCTATTACCAGATCTGGATCTCGGCGCTGGCCGACCTGCTGGTCGAACGGGGGGTGCTGACCGAGGCTGATCTGGCCGGCCAGGAGCAGGAGCAGGATCGGGATCAGGGACAGGCGGATAACCCCGCGCATCCTCTGGCCGCCAGAATGCTCAATGCCGAGGCGGTGGCGGCGGTTCTGGCACAGGGCGGGCCCGCCAGCCGTGACAGCGACCAGCGGCCAAAGTTTTCACTGGGGCAGGCGGTGCGCTGCCGCCATCCCGCCGACAATTGTCTGGTGGAGGGCGGTCACAGTCGATTGCCGGCCTATGCCGCAGGGGCCCGCGGCTACATTTTTCGTCTGCACGGCAGCCATGTGCTGCCCGACAGCAATGCCCATGATCTGGGCGAGGCCCCGGAACCCCTGTATGCAGTGCGCTTTGCCGCCCGCGAACTCTGGGCCCATCCGGAGCATCGCGACGATCAGGTCATTCTCGACCTGTGGCAAAGCTATCTGGCACCGCTATGAGCAACTGCCTTACAGCAAATGTGCCCGAGCCGGTGTTTCAGCAGCCCTGGCACGCCCAGGTCTTTGCCCTCACGGTGTCGCTGAACGAAAATGGTCGCTTCACCTGGTCGGATTGGGTGGCTCGGTTCTCGGCGGTTCTGGCGCAGCATGGGCTGGACAGGGATCTGGACGGCGGCGATGACTACTTTCACGCTTGGCTGGCGACCCTCGAACTGATTCTCGCCGAAGATGGTGCCGCGCCCGCAGCCGAGGTCGATCACCTGCGCGATGACTGGGAGCGCGCCTATCTGGAGACCCCGCATGGCGCTGTTGTTGACCTCGACGGGGCCTGATTTGGGTAGGGTGTGTGCTTGCACGCACCACTTTTTGCCGCTGTTTTCCGAGAATGTGCCCTCTGCGGCCCGCCGGTGTCGGATTTGTGGTTCCACTGGCCTCGCAGCACCGCTATAGGGGGGCCGGTTTCAGACAAATACAAAGGACCAGATATGGCCAATGTCGTGGTAGTCGGCGCCCAATGGGGTGACGAGGGAAAAGGCAAGATCGTAGACTGGCTCAGTGAACGCGCCGATGTCATCGTGCGCTTTCAGGGGGGTCACAACGCGGGCCATACACTGGTGATCGACGGCGAGGTGTTCAAACTTGCCGCGCTGCCATCCGGTATTGTGCGCGGCGGCAAGCTGAGCGTGATCGGCAATGGGGTGGTGCTGGACCCCTGGCACCTGCTGAACGAGATCGAAGGCATCCGGAAACAAGGTGTGACCGTCACCCCTGAGACCCTGATGATCGCGGAAAACACCCCGCTGATTCTGCCGATCCACGGTGAGCTGGACCGCGCCCGTGAAGAAGCCGCCAGCAAGGGCACCAAGATTGGCACCACCGGCCGTGGCATCGGCCCGGCCTATGAGGACAAAGTGGGTCGCCGCTCGATCCGGGTGGCCGATCTGGCGGATGAAACCACCCTAGAGGCCCGCGTCGACCGCGCCCTGCAGCATCACGACCCATTGCGCAAAGGGCTGGGGATCGAGGCGATCGACCGCGACGCCCTGATCGCGCAACTCAAGGAAATCGCACCAAAAATTCTGGAATATGCCGCACCGGTGTGGAAGGTGCTGAACGACAAGCGCAAAGCCGGCAAGCGGATCCTGTTTGAGGGTGCTCAGGGGGCACTGCTGGATATCGACTTTGGCACCTATCCCTTTGTTACCTCGTCGAACGTGATTGCCGGTCAGGCTGCCACCGGCACTGGCATGGGCCCTGGCGCCATTGATTTTGTGCTGGGCATCGTCAAAGCCTATACCACCCGGGTTGGCGAAGGTCCGTTCCCGGCCGAGCTGAACGACGCCGATGGTCAACGCCTGGGCGAACGCGGCCATGAATTTGGCACCAACACCGGACGTCAGCGGCGCTGCGGCTGGTTTGATGCGGTGCTGGTGCGTCAGACCTGTGCCACCTCAGGGGTCAACGGCATCGCCTTTACCAAGCTGGACGTGTTGGACGGGTTTGAGACCCTGAAGATCTGCACCGGCTACCTGCTGGACGGCAAACCGTTGGACTATCTGCCCACCGCCGCCGACCAACAGGCGCGCTGCACTCCGGTTTATGAAGAAATGCCGGGCTGGAGCGAATCGACTGAGGGTGCGCGCAGCTGGGCCGATCTGCCGGCCAATGCGATCAAATATGTGCGTCGTGTCGAGGAGCTGATCGGCTGCCCGGTTGCGATGCTGTCCACCAGCCCGGAGCGGGAGGATACCATTCTGGTCACCGACCCGTTTGAAGACTGATGGCTGGTAAATCAGGTCTCAGCTACAAGGCCCGGCGGCGCTGGTCCCTTGTGGTGCTGCTGGTAGGGCTGCCGCTTTATATTATCGTGGCAACCACTCTGGCCGGACTTTTGAACCTGCAATCCGTGCTGCTGCAACTGGTGCTGTATGGTGTTCTGGGCATTGCCTGGATCCTGCCGTTCAAATCGCTGTTTCGCGGTATCGGACAGGCGGACCCGGATGCGCCAAAGGACGAATAGGCCTGCGCCTAACGCAAATAAGAACAGCGCATAACGCAAATAAAAAAGGCAGGTCGAAAGACCTGCCTTTTTGCGGTGATGGGGGCGGCGGCTTAGCTTGCGGCGCGCTGACCCGGACGAAAGCCGATCTGGCCCGAGGCGGTGAACTGGCCATTGTGGGTTTTCTCGATCTTGCCTTCGCGCAGCAACAGACCAAAGGAGCGCAATCCGTCTTCGCGGTTGAACTCGGCACTGTCCAGCAGTTTGACTTTGTTCATCAACTGCGGCCGTGAGAAGTGATCGCGCCCTTCGATAAAGCTCATATATGACGCGGCGGCCTCGAGCAGTTCGTTCAGTTCCACCGCACCGCTTTCCACCGCATATTCGGCAAAGCCGCCGTCGCGGCCCTTGGCGGCGAATTCAGCCTCATCGGCCTGCGACGAGGCAATCCGGCGGGGCCGCACGGGACCCCTTTTTTGCTTTGGCGCCTCATCAATGCGCTGTTCGGCCACCAGCTTCAGGGGGGCCGGTCGCTGCACCGTTTCCGGACGCCGCGATACAGTCTTGGCGGCAGAGGGGCGGCGTGGCCGCACCACGCTGGCCAGATCCTCACGGTATTCGTCATCGCGAAGCTCCGATCCAACAGTGCCTCCGGCCGTCCGTTCCGCCTGAGCCGCAGCCATGGCGGCGCGCAGGTGACCATAGGTCTCGCGAGAGGAGGCAGCGGCAGGATCTTCCAGCTTTTCATCGGCAGCGGCCATCAGGCGCGACACATCGCTGTCCGGGGTCTCTGCCGCAGTCCGTGTCACCGTCGCAGCTGCGGCCTCGGCCTCGGCCTCAGGTTCGGTCTCGGTCTCAGGTTCGATCTCGGCCTCAGCGGCCTCTGCTGCTTGCGGCTCTTCGGTCTTATCCGTCGCCAGCAACTCCGCCTCGACCGCCGCAAGTTCGCGCAGCAGGTCGGCTTCGTCTGCGTCTGATAGCGAGGAATCAAGCCCCGCCTGAGGCTCGTCCTCTGCAACCTCTTCCAGAACACCGGAGGCAACGGCACGTTCGAGGTCAGCCCGTTTCACCCGAACGATTCGGGCGCGTCTGGCTGGCTTGGGGGCCGCGACTTCGGGTTCTGAGGTTGAAATCTCCGCTTGCTTGGCCACCTGGGCCAGAATGTTGGCCTCCTCGTCCAGACTGTCAGCCTCACCGGTGCCGGATGGGTCTTCCAAGCCGTCAAAGAGACTGCTGTCATCCGCGCCCGGCTCGACCGGTTCGGAGATGGCCTCAACCTCAACCTCAACCTCGGCCTCAGCTTCAACCGCTGCCTCATCCTCAGCTTCGACCTCGATCTCGATCTCTTCTGTCACCTCTGGTTCTGCGAGGGTCTCAGCCTCAGCTTCAATCTCAGTTTCGGGCTCAGCTTCGAGTTCAGCCGCTGCTTCACTCTCCGCCTCTGCCTCAGGCTGGTCGGCAACCGCCGCTGTCAGACGCTGATCAATGCGCGCCAGCGCCTCGGCAATTTCGACCTGTTCCTGATTGTCCTCATCCTCGGCAAGCTGGGCCTCATCATCGGCGCGCATGGCGGCGGCAATATCCACCGCGGATTCGGTGATGAAATTCTCGGCGTGCTCGTCTTCCGAGAACTCTTCTTCACGGGGCGCCTGAGCCACCACGGCACGGATGCGCTGAAGCTTTGCAGCAATGCTGTCTGCCGCAGGGATGGTGTCGTCGCCGATCTCGGCCCGGGGGGCGTCCACTTCGGTGGCGACAAGATCCTCAACAGGCGGCAATTCAGCCGTTTCGGGCGCGGCAACCGCGGCGGCAATGGCCGCCAGATCCACCGGTGCCTCGATGACGGCGGCGGTCGCTGCCGTTGCGGTGACCGGAGCTGTTTCAATCTGGGTCTGCGGCGCTACGTCCACGACCTCGGATTTGGCCACTTCGGATATTGGTTCAACAACGGGCGGTTCAACAATGGGCTGCTCCGTGGTTTCGACAACTGTTGCAGGTGGCGCAACCGGAGCGGGGATCACAGCTGCGTCCGGGGTTGGGCCGGGGAGTGGGCCGGTGGCGCGCAGATGCACGGCGCCGTCACTGGTGCGGGCTTCGACCTGACGGGCAATATCGCGCTGGGCAATGCGCGTCAGCATCTCGGCATCCGGCTGCGGCGGCTCGGCGCCAAAGTATCGGTCGTCCGATGCCAGATCGCGGAAATACTCGGCAATCGCCTTCATGGTATCGAAGGAATCTTCGAAGCCCTCCAGGGTGCAGGAGAACGTTCCATAAGAAACGGTTAAAACTTTGTTATTTTGTACCATAGGAATCTTGTCCTCGCCAAAGCTATTGCCGTTTACATAATGGGCGCAGAGCGTCAAATTCTGTCCGAATCCGTGCAATTGATCGTATCTTTTTGTGACCAGATTATGGCCTGTTTCGAAAACTGCAGAAATACCGGGGTAGAGCGATGATTGTTGAACGAAACGAGCCGGTAACGCTGGTGGGCGGTGGCACAGTTGCGCCGGGGGATTTGGCCTATGCTATGTCTCTGGCACCCTTTCTGGTTGCCGCTGACAGTGGTGCCGACCGGGCCTTTGCGGGTGGCTATCAGCCGCAGCTGGTGATCGGCGATCTGGATTCCCTATCGAATGTAGTGCGCAACCAGTTGGCGCCAAATATGATTTTTGAAATTGCCGAGCAGGACAGTACCGATTTCCACAAGGCCCTGCGCCATATCAAGGCGCCTGTGGTGGTGGCGGTTGGGTTTTTGGGGGCGCGGGTGGACCATCAACTGGCCGCCTTCAACACCCTGGTGCAGGCCCTGCCCAGCCCCTGTATTGTGTTGGGCGAGCACGAAGTGATTTTTCATGTGCCGCGCCAGATCCGCCTGCCGACCGTCGCCGGTGACATCGTGTCCCTGTTTCCCATGGGCGCTGTCAGCAGTGGTTCGACCGGGCTGAAATGGCCGCTGGAGGGGGTGCAGATGTCGCCGATGGGGCTGATCGGGACCTCAAATGAGGCCCTGGGCCCGGTCTGCCTGAGCCCGGATGGGCCCGGCCTGCTAGCCCTTATACCGCGGCACCATCTGCCGCAGCTGATGCCGCTGATTTCGCGGGCCCGGTCCTGGTAGCCCGCAGCTGCCGGGCGGCACTCTGTTCGCGCAGGATAACATAGAGCCCGGCGGCAATGGTCACCGCAATCCCGACTGAGGCCAGGGTGTTGGGCAATTGGTCAAAGATCAGCCAGCCCAGCAGGGTTGCCACCGGGATCTCAAGATATTGCATGGAGGCCAGCGTTGAGGCTGGCGCATAGCGCAGGCTCCAGGTCATCAGCAGATGGGTGACGGTGCCCAAAACACCGATGGCCGCCAGCAAAGCCCAATCCTGGCCCTGCGGGACCAGCAGCTTCAGCGGGGCGATGTCCAGCTGGGTGCCGAGCAACAGCAGCGGCGCCAGCAACAGGCAGGCCATCAGGCCCGACACCGCCTGCAGGCCAATCGGGTCGGTCTTTTTGGCGATCTGGCGGGTCACCAACATGAAGAAGGCAAAGATCACCGCCATCAGCAGCGGCCACAGGGCGGGCCAGCCGACCTGGATGAAACTGGGCTGGATCACCAATAGAGTGCCGCCAAAGCCAACGATGCAGGCCCCCAGGCGGCGCAGTCCAATCTCTTCGCCAAGCACGTATTTGCCCAGCAACAGCATAAGGAATGGCATCACAAAAGCGATCGCAATCGCATCCGCCAGCGGCAGATATTTCAGCGCGGTGAACATGGCGCCAATGCCACCGATATGCAGCAGCGTGCGCAGAAAGGTCAGCTGCAACACCCGGCCCCGCATGCGCCATTGGCGGCGAGTGGCCCAAATCAATGGGGCCAGTAGCAGGAACTGTATCGCAAAGCGGACAAACAGCAATTCGCCCAGCGGGATGGTGCCGCCGAGCAGCTTGGCCACCGCGTCGCCCATGGGGGCAACGATACAAAACCCCAGCATCAACAGGATACCAAGAGTGGGATGATCTCGTGTCATTCTTAAACGCTAGCCTAGATTTGCAGAATTGCAAGCCGTGGTTGTGATCCGCGGCGTCGATTCAACAATTTGGCACATTGACCGCCAATCCCCCCAGCGATGTTTCCTTGTATTTCTCATGCATGTCCTCGCCGGTCTGGCGCATGGTTTCGATCACCGCGTCCAGTGGAACAAGATGCTGACCGTCGCCGCGCAGGGCCAGCGATGCGGCGGACACCGCTTTGATCGTGCCCAGCCCGTTGCGTTCGATGCAGGGCACCTGTACCAAGCCCTTGATCGGGTCGCAGGTCATGCCCAGATGGTGCTCCAGGGCAATTTCAGCGGCGTTTTCGACCTGTTCCGGGCTGCCGCCCATGACCGCGCAGAGACCGGCCGCGGCCATGGCCGCCGCAGAGCCGACCTCGGCCTGACAGCCGGCCTCGGCGCCGGATATCGAGGCGTTGTATTTCACCAGCCCGCCGATCGCCGCTGCCGTCAGCAGGAAATCCTCGACATGGCTGGGCGCGGCTCCGGGCACGTGATCGAGATAATAGCGCAGGGTGGCCGGCAGCACCCCGGCGGCGCCATTGGTGGGGGCGGTGACCACCTGCCCACCGGCGGCGTTTTCCTCGTTCACCGCCATCGCATAGACGATCATCCAGTCGTTGATGGTATGCGGCGCCACCAGGTTCATGCCGCGTTCGGCTTGCAGCGCGTCATGAATGCCCTTGGCGCGGCGGCGCACGTTGAGGCCGCCGGGCAGGATGCCATCGCGCACCAGCCCGCGTTCGATGCAATCATTCATCACCTGCCAGATCCGCGCGGTGCCCTTGGCCAGGCTTTGCGCGCAACCCCGCGACACCTCGTTGGCGCGTTTCATGCCGGCAATGGTCTTGCCGCTGGACTTGGCCATCTGCAGCATCTCGACGGCAGATTTGAAGGGGAAGGGAACCGGTGCCCCTTCGTCGGTGTCCTTGCCGCTGGCCAGCTCTTCCTCGGTCAGCACAAAGCCACCGCCGACGGAATAATAGACCTGCTGCAGCGACACGTCGCCCTGCGCATCGGTGGCCATCAGGATCATGCCATTGGCATGGCCGGGCAGGGTATGATCATAGTCAAAGACCATATCGGTGTCCGGATCAAACTGCAGATCCCCCAGCCCCTCGGGCTGCACCAGTTTCTGGGCCCGGATCGCCGTCAGCACCGCCTCGGCCTTGGCATCGTCATAGGTCTCGGGCAGAAATCCCGCCAGCCCCAGAATGGTGGCGCGGTCGGTGGCATGGCCGACGCCGGTGAAGGCCAGCGAGCCATGTAGCGAGGCTTTGACCCCGTGGAATTCAAACGGCGAGTCGCGCATCAGGTCGAGAAAACGCGCGGCCGCCACCATTGGCCCCATGGTATGTGACGACGATGGGCCGATGCCGACTTTGAACATGTCAAAAACAGAGAGGAACATTATGTGGGGGACCCTTCGGGAGGTTTGGCTAGAAACGGGCTGGTGAACGGGGTCGCCCCAAGGCCTTCGGCACAACGGGCGGCTGAAACGGAGGCGCGCAGCTCAAGCTTGGCGCAGATGGCCTGCAGGTTCGGATACTGCGCCAGCACCATCCAGCTGCGGTCGCTGCCGAGTGGATAAAGCGCCATCCAGCGCAGCTGACAGGCCAGGTAAAGATCCAGAACCGACGGCTCATCACCGCCAAGCCAGCTGGGTCTCTGCGCGGCGGCGGCCTCGATATTGCTCAGATGGCGGTGCAGGCGCTGGCGCTGGATGCGGCGCAACTGATGCTGTTGTGTCGGATCGGTGCCAATATAGTGCTCTGGGTAAAACAGCATGCGCAGGTCCGCATGCAGGGTGTTCGAGGTGAAGAACAGCCACTTCAGAAACCCCGCCCGCTGGTCACTGTCCACAGGTGGCGCCAATGCGCCATGGCGGTCGGAGAGCCACAGCAGAATGGCCGCCGTTTCAAACATCGGCCCGTCCGGGGTTTCCAGCACCGGGATCAACCCATTGGGATTGAGCGCCCGGTAGGCGGCGCTGCGCTGCGCCCGCGCCCGTCTGTCGACAAGCACCGTCTCATAGTCTTGGCCCAATTCTTCCAATGCCAGCCGGATCACCAGCGAAGCATTGTCAGGGGCGTAGTGCAGGCGATAGCGCTTTGTCATGGCGTTAGTCCTAAACCAGGGGCCGGGGACACCGATGTCCAATTGCGTCGTTTCCCATCGGAAACACGAAATTTGCACCACCTGTCGGATGGCGCGGCAGCCGTCACCGGCACAATTGGCGGCGCCGCCTGTCTGACCGCGGCATTGAGTATTTGCAAAAAGATGAAGGTCTGGGAGGGGGGTATCTTTTTATAAATGCTCAATCGCAACTTAGCCAAAATAGCGCCGATCGCCGTGGGGATGAAATGTTCCTCGCAACCTTGGCCCGCTTTGCCTATAACCCGATAAAACGTCCCTACGGAGTCACCGCCATGACCGGAGAACTGTCCCCTATCGACAAGGCCAAATTTGTGGCCGCCAAACGGGCCGCCGATTTTGTCGAGGATGGTATGCGCGTTGGGTTGGGCACCGGATCAACCGCCGCCTGGCTGGTGCGCTGTCTGGGGGAAATGGTGCGCGACGAAGGGCTGAAGTTCAAAGGCGTGCCCACCTCCACCCGCACCGCTGAGTTGGCGCGGGAGGTTGGCATTGAGGTGATCTCGCTGGATGAGGCCAAGTGGCTGGACCTGACCATTGACGGGGCCGATGAATTCGACGGTGATATGAACCTGATCAAGGGTGGCGGCGGCGCGCTGCTGCAGGAAAAGATTGTCGCCACGGCAAGCGATCAAATGGTGGTGATCACCGATATCAGCAAAGAGGTCGGAACACTGGGGGCCTTTCCACTGCCCGTCGAGGTGATACCCTTTGGCTGGCAGACCACCCATGCGCTGATCGAGGAAACCCTTATTTCCATGGATGTCATGGGGCGGTCCGCCACCCTGCGGATGAATGGCGACCGGCCCTTTATCACCGACGAGGGCAACCATATTCTGGACCTGCATTTGCAACGCATCGGCAACCCTCGGCAACTGGCGCTGGTGATGAACCAAATTCCGGGGGTGGTTGAAAACGGCTTGTTCATTGATATCTGTGACACCGTGGTGATCGGCTATGGCGATGGCAAGGTCGAGGTGCGCGACATCAATGAAGGCACAGTGACACATGACCGGTTGGATTTTGTTGAAAGCGACAACCTGTTCACCGACCTGACGGACTAAGGAAAGACGACCATGGGTTTTGATTATGATCTTTTTGTCATCGGCGGCGGCTCGGGCGGCGTGCGGGCGGCGCGGGTGGCGGCGGCTGAGACCGGTGCCAAGGTGGCGCTGGCCGAAGAGGACCGTTACGGCGGCACCTGTGTGATCCGCGGCTGTGTGCCCAAGAAGCTGATGGTGTTTGCAAGCGAATACGCCACCATGGTCGAAGATGCGCAGGCCTATGGCTGGGACATCAAACCGGGCGCGTTCAACTGGGATCATTTTCGCGGCAAGATGCACGCCGAGCTGGACCGGCTGGAAGGCATCTATCGCAACATCCTGAAAAACAACGGCGTAGAGACATTCGACGCCCGGGCCAAGCTGGTGGATGCCCATAGTGTTGAGCTGTCGGACGGCACCCGTAAAACCGCCAAGCACATTCTGATCGCCACCGGTGGTCATCCGGTCAAACCCGACATTCCCGGTGCCGAACTGGCGATCACGTCTAACGAGATCTTTCATCTGGAGGTGCTGCCCAAGACGATGCTGATCGTTGGAGGCGGCTATATTGCCAGTGAATTTGCCGGCATCATGAACGGCCTGGGCGTCAAGACCACTCAGTTCTATCGGGGTGCGCAGATCCTGCGGGGCTTTGACGACGAGGCGCGCGGGCTGGTCTGTGAAGAGATGTGCCAGGCGGGCATCGACGTGCATCTGGGCACCAATGTGCTGGAGATGCGCCGTGAGGGCGATCAGGTCTGGGTCAAGGCGACCAACGGTGAGGAGCGGCTGTTTGATCAGGTGATGTTTGCCACCGGTCGGCTGCCCAATGCCGATGATCTGGGGCTCGAGGCGCTGGGCATCGCACGGGGTCGCAAAGGGGAGATCGTGGTGGATGACTACAGCCAGACTGCGGTGCCATCGGTCTATGCCATTGGCGATGTGACCGACCGGGTCAATCTCACTCCGGTGGCGATCCGCGAGGGCATGGCCTTTGTTGAAACCGTGTTCAAGGGCAACCCCACCAAGCCGGATTACGCGCTGATCCCAACGGCCATCTTTACCCAGCCGGAAATGGGCACCGTGGGGCTGAGCGAGGAAGAGGCGGCCGAGCAGGAGCCGATCGAAGTCTACTCAACCAGCTTCAAGCCGATGCAACAGGCCTTTGCGGGACGCGCCCAACGTGTTTTGATGAAACTGGTGGTCAGCAAGGCCAGCCGCAAGGTTCTGGGCTGTCACATCGTCGCACCGGGCGCCGGTGAGATGATCCAGCTGGCGGGCATCGCGGTCAAGATGGGCGCCACTAAGGAAGATTTCGACCGGACAGTGGCGGTTCATCCGACCATGTCCGAAGAACTGGTAACGATGAAAACACCTGTGCGCAGCGCTTGAATTTCGGCGTTTAGATCACAGGTTAGCACAAATGCCGCAACTCGCGGCGAGATAGGGATAGGGATAATATGTCGGGCAACAGTGGTGGTCCCTGGGGGGGCGGAGGCTCTTCCGGTGGCGGAGGCAACAAGGGTAACGGCGACAACAACAACGGTGGCGGTAAACGTCCCGGTGATGACGGTCCGCAGATCCCTGAGATCGACGAGCTGGTGAAAAAAGGCCAGGAACAACTGCGTGTGCTGATGGGCGGACGTGGCGGCGGCGGTCAGGGCGGCGGCAATCGCGGCACTGGCGCTTCGGGACCCTTGTTCACCAAAGGCACCGTAGGACTGGCAGCCCTTGCTGCTGCGGTTCTGTGGGGCATGGCCAGCTTTTATACGGTCAAACCCGAAGAACAGTCGGTTGAACTGTTCCTGGGCAAATATTCAGCCACTGGCGAACCGGGCCTGAACTTTGCGCCATGGCCACTGGTCACCGCCGAGGTGATCCCGGTCAAGGTGGAACAGACCGAGACCATCGGGGCGGGCTCGCGCGGCAATGATGCCGGGCTAATGCTGACCGGTGATGAAAACATCATCGACATCGATTTTCAGGTGGTCTGGAACATCAACGATCCGGCCAAATTCCTGTTCAATCTGCGCGATCCGCAGCAGTCCATTCAGGCGGTGTCTGAATCGGCGATGCGTGAAATCATCGCCCAGTCGGAACTGGCACCGATCCTCAACCGGGACCGGGGTATCATCTCGGACAGTCTGCAAGAGCTGATCCAGTCGACGCTGGACAGCTATAACAGTGGCGTCAACATCATCCGGGTCAACTTTGACGGTGCCGATCCGCCAGAGCCGGTCAAGGATGCGTTCCGCGCCGTGCAATCAGCAGGTCAGGAACGTGACCGGTTGGAAAAGATGGCTGATGCCTATGCCAACCAGATTCTGGCGGGGGCCCGTGGCTCATCTGCCCAGACCCTGGAAGAAGCCGAAGGCTATCGTGCCCAGGTGGTGAACGAAGCTGAAGGTGAAGCCAGCCGTTTCACCGCCGTTTTGGAAGAATACCTCAAGGCACCGGTGGTGACGCGCAAGCGCCTGTATCTGGAAACCATGGAAGTGGTTCTGAGCCGGGTCGACAAGATCATCCTGGATGACACCACTGGTGGCAATGGTTCGGGCATCGTGCCCTATCTGCCGCTGAACGAACTACGCCGGACGGAGGGCAACTAATGCGGAAAACTACATTTCTCTTGCCCCTGCTGGTGCTTGCCATCGTGGCGGGCCTGTCGGCAGTGTTCATCGTGGACGAGCGTGAAAAAGCGCTTGTGCTGCAATTTGGTCGGGTTGTCTCGGTCAAGGAAGAGCCCGGATTGGCGTTCAAGATCCCGCTGATCCAGGAGGTCGTGACCTATGACGACCGCATCCTGAGCCGCGAAGTTGGCCCCTTGGAGATCACCCCGCTGGATGATCGTCGCCTGGTGGTTGACGCCTTTGCCCGCTACCGCATCGCCGATATCCGCCGGTTCCGCCAAGCGGTGGGTGCCGGTGGCATCGCCACTGCTGAAAACCGGCTCGATTCGATCCTGCGGGCGGAAATCCGTGAGGTTCTGGGTTCGGTCAGCTCCAATGACATCCTGTCGTCCGACCGGGCGGCGCTGATGCTGCGCATTCGCAACGGTGCCATTCTTCAGGCCCGCGCTCTGGGACTTGAGGTGATCGACGTGCGGCTGAAACGCACCGATTTGCCGCAGGCCAACCTGGAAGCCACCTTTGCCCGGATGCGCGCCGAGCGGGAACGTGAAGCCGCAGACGAGATCGCCCGTGGTAAGGAAGCCGCGCAGCGGGTTCGGGCGCAGGCCGACCGTACTGAGGTTGAACTGGTCTCCGAAGCTGAGCGTGAAGCCGAGATCATTCGCGGTGAGGCAGATGCCCGACGCAACGCGATCTTTGCCGAAGCTTACGGTAAGGACATCGAGTTCTTTGAGTTCTACCGGACATTGGCCGCTTATCGCGCGTCGATGCTGGCAGGCAATTCCTCGATGGTGCTGTCGCCTGACTCGGAGTTCTTCAACTATCTGAAGTCCTCGACCGGGGCTGCTGCTGACCAAAACTGATGGCGATGATCTTTCTGGCCCTCGGGCTGGTGCTTATAGTAGAGGGGCTGGCCTATGTGCTGGCCCCTTCTCTTGTTGAGCGACTGTTGCAGATGATGCGGCAGTTGGGCCTGACTGAGCGGCGTCAGATCGGCGCCATGGGGATTGGTCTGGGGTTGATCCTGCTGTGGATTGCACATCTTTTGGGCGCGTAGACTGACCCTTGGGGGTTGCGCCTTAATCTGGGACAGTCGATGGGCGGATTTTAGCGCACCCGGCGGCTGGATTGCGCGGCTTTGACTGTAACTTCGCTCACTTCAAATTGAAAATGTGCAACATTTATTGCGGCAAGCGCGGAAGTGACTACATTGTCTTTCAGGCCTCCCAGGGATCAGGTTTTGGACCCGCCGTTTGGTGCACAAGGAGGAGCGCAACAATGATAAGGAGTAGATCCGTGCAGGCTCAGGCAAAAGCAGTTTCAATCAGCCAAGACCGACCGGCCAATGGCCGCCGGCTGATGTGGCTGACGTTGGTGACCACCATGTTGATTTTGGCCCAGGCAATGGTGGCCCAGGCACGCCCTGAAAGCCTTGCGCCGCTGGCTCAGAAAATCAGCCCGTCCGTGGTCAATATTACCACCACAACCGTCATCGAGGGCCGGACCGGACCGCAGGGCATCGTGCCCGAAGGATCCCCGTTTGAGGATTTCTTTCGCGAGTTTCAGGACCGCAATGGCGACGGCAACGACAACGGCAATGGCGAAAGCCGCAGGCCGCGCCGCTCGTCGGCGCTGGGATCGGGATTTGTGATCTCCGAGGACGGCTATATTGTCACCAACAACCATGTGATCGCCGGTGCCGATGAAATCGAGATTGAGTTCTTCCCCGGCGATGGTCAGCCCAAGGAATTGCTGGCGGCCAGATTGATTGGCACAGACGAGAAAACCGATATTGCGCTGCTCAAGGTCGACGCGGAATTCCCGCTGTCTTTTGTGACCTTTGGCGACAGTGACACCGCGCTGGTTGGCGATTGGGTTGTGGCGATGGGCAATCCGCTGGGGCAGGGCTTCTCGGTGTCCGCCGGGATCGTGTCGGCCCGCAACCGCGAGCTGAGCGGTTCTTATGATGATTACATCCAGACCGATGCGGCGATCAACCGGGGCAACTCGGGGGGGCCGCTGTTCAATATGGACGGCGAAGTTATCGGAGTGAACACCGCGATACTGTCGCCCAATGGGGGCTCGATTGGTATTGGCTTCTCAATGGCGTCGAATGTGGTCAGCAAGGTTGTCGACCAGCTAAAAGAATTTGGTGAAACCCGCCGCGGCTGGCTGGGCGTGCGCATCCAGGATGTGGATGACGATCTGGCCGAGGCCATTGGTCTGGCCAATGTCGCCGGGGCGCTGGTCACAGATGTGCCCGAGGGCCCGTCCAAAGAGGCCGGATTGTTGGCAGGGGACGTGATCCTGACCTTCGACGGTGTTGATGTGAAGGATACCCGCGCCCTGGTGCGGCAGGTTGGCGCCACCGAAGTCGGCAAGGCTGTGCGCGTTGTGGTGCACCGGGATGGCGGCACTGAAACCCTGTTGGTTACTCTGGGACGGCGTGAAGACGCCGAGCGCAATGCCGGGTCCGCTGGCGGTGACGATGACGCAATGCCTGAAGTCGCCGAGAAGGAGCTGTTGGGGCTGACCATCGGCATGCTGACCGAGGAGATGCGCGGTGAGCTGAATGCGCCTGAAGGCACCGATGGTGTGGTTGTCTTGTCGGTCGACGAAACCTCGGAGGCCTGGGAAAAAGGTCTGCGTGGCGGTGATATCATCACCGAAGCGGGTCAGCAGAAGGTGATGGTGATTGCTGATTTTGAAGACCGCATCGCCGAGGCCAGAGAGGCCGGGCGCAAGTCGCTGTTGCTGCTGGTACGCCGCAATGGCCAACCCCGGTTTGTTGCGCTGAACTTGGGCAAGTAACCGCGTCACTCTGTTGAGTTTTAAAAGGCCGGGCATAACGCCTGGCCTTTTTTCGTCTTGCGGGGCAGGGGAAGATGTCAGGCCAATATCTCTGGCCAATATCCCAGGGGAAGACGACAGAGAAAGAGCCATGTGCGAGGGGCACATGGCTCTAATTAAAAGGGACGAGGCAACGGGATGGAACAGGCGTGCCTCGCCTTGATGTGACTATGCATCGATTGTGTGCTGTGGTCTGTGATCCAGGTCACAGGAGTTTGACAATGGCGCAAGTTTTTTGACCTGCTGTGATCCGCCATCGCCAGGGTGCGCGGTCAGATCAGTTCGGGTTCCGCCAACCCGCCGAGGGCGGTGCGATCGAGAATAACCACGCCGCCGCGAGAGATTTCGATGACGCCGCCCCGTTTCCACGCCGCCAGGGTTTTGGACACCGCCTCGCGGGTGGCGCCGATGAACTCGGCGAGGTCCGATTGCGACAGTGCCAATCTGCCACTTCCCGTTTCAGAGGTCAGGTGCAACAGCTTGCGGGCCAGCCGCACCGGCATCGCCAGAAAAACCTGTTCGTTGTACTGATTGCCCATCCAGCGCATGCGCTGCCCGGCCAGCCGCAACAGATCGCCGGCCAGTTCTGGGTGGCGCAAAATCTGTGCGATGACATCCCGGTTGCGCAGCCGCAGCACCCGGCTGGGCTCCAGTGCGGTGGCGGTGGCGGTGCGGTTGCCGGGGTCAAACAGGGCAATCTCGCCAAACACCGCGCCGGGTCGCATGATGTCGAGGGACAGTTTGCGCCCGGCTGCCGACAGGATCGAAATCTCCAGCGCCCCGTCGGTGATGGCAAACAGCGCATCTCCCAGATCGCCCTGTTCAAACAGCACCTCACCGGATTTCAGCCGGACCTCACTGGCCTGGCTTTCCAGCATCTGTTTCAGCTCGGCAGAAATGCCCGACAGGAAACCGGTTTGCGGCAGGTGATCGAGTGGCATTGGAGGTCTCCATTCCGTATGTGGCGCCATGTCTGCGCCGGCAGTGATGATTTCACAGTGGATGAGGGGTGATCAGCCTGCAATGGCCACAAGCCCCAATTGGCGAGCTGCCGCCAGCGATAACAGGTTGCTGTTCAGCCCCTGGGGCTTTTGATAGCGGCGCACTGCGGCCCGGGTGGCCCGGTCCATCTGGCCAGTGATGGCGCCGTGATACAGCTCACGGGCGGTCAGCGCCCGTTGCACCGAGGCGATGAGCGCAGGTGTCAGATCGGCGGCGCAGAGGATTTGGTACCAGCTGTCGCGACGCGGGCGGACAATATCCTGCCGGGTTTCGGTTTTGAACACCGCCGGCTGGACCACGCTGCCATCTGCCAGCACCTCGGCCGGGTGCAACATCACCTGATGGGTGATTGTTTCAATGATCGCCGGCCTGGTCTGCTTGCCCCAGCAACTGTCCGCTGCCGCCCCCGGAGGGGCGTTCAGGCCGCCCCGGGTGACGGTTGCGGTATTGGCGTCTGGCGGGGCGCAGGCGCTCAGACTGCCCAGCACTAGGACAGCCACAAGAAAGGGTCGGATCGGGGTCATGCTCGAAAGTCTCTGCTGGCTGCTCTGCCGGGCGGTTTGGCGCAGACTAGCCCAGATCCGGCAGCGGCGCAAAGGCGTCGTTATCCTGGCGTCCCTGTTCGGTCAGCAGCAGGTCCAGCATCGCTGAGATGTCCTCGATCTGTTCGGCGATCACATGGGTCACGGAATGCGCCCGTTGCAGGCGGCCGGTCACCCGCAGCAATCGTCCGGCGATCACCGCGCGACGAAATGCCTCGTATATCTTGCGCCAGACGATGATGTTGATGATGCCGGTTTCGTCCTCCAGCGTCAGGAAAATCACCCCCTTGGCGGTGCCAGGACGCTGACGCAGGATCACCAGCCCGGCAACCGTGATACGGGCGTTCTCTGGTGGCTCGGCCAGACGGGCGGCAATCAGGCAGGAAGGCGGGCGGGGCCAGTTGGGGGGGCGATATGACGGAGGCTGTCGCATGGGGACCGATCCGGAGCTGCTGGACAGCCTGTTGCGTTGGCTTTGGTGAGGTTGAGTGTGAGAACAAATAAGGAACAGCTTGGCGAATGTCCAGCCCATCCCCTGCTGCGTCGCAAATGGCTCTGGCGCTGTCAGGGGGGCTTGGATACACAGTCAGGCAAGTACCGAGAAAGGGAATACCGAAACATGGCTAAGATTACCTATGTCGAGCACAACGGCACTGAGCATGTCGTGGACGTCGCCAGCGGGCTGACCGTCATGGAAGGCGCGCGTGACAACAATATTCCGGGCATCGAGGGCGACTGTGGTGGTGCCTGCGCCTGTTCAACCTGCCACGTCTATGTTGCGCCTGACTGGATTGAGAAAATCCCGGCCAAGGACGACATGGAAGAGGACATGCTGGACTTTGCCTATGAGCCCGATCCAGCCCGCTCACGTCTGACCTGTCAGATCAAGGTCACTGATGCACTGGATGGCCTGGTGGTGCAGATGCCTGAAAAACAGATCTGATGTTTGTCCCGGGCGAGGTGGCGCGGCGTCTGACGCTTCGCCCTTGGCCCGGTCCTACCCGCCACGCGCTGCAGGTGTTGCGTCTGTGGCTTGGCGGGCTGGCGCTGATGGCTGCCAGCATGGCCCAGGCGACACCACCGGATGTGATCGTTTCAGCCCAATTTACCGAGCCCACCAGCCGTTATGATCACGCTATTCTGGGCGATGATGTGGAATGGGGGGCGTTGCTGCTGACGGTGGAGGCTTGTTCCGGCTGCGACGGCAGCCAGACCTACAAAGTGATCATCCGACTGCCGGAAACCCATGTTTTTGAGGATCTTGAACCGCGCATCATCGAGGGCGATGACGGCCCGACTCTGGTGATGGTGGTGGAAAGCAGCCTGACCCAAGGCGCCCGACTGTCGCTGTATGACGAGCGTGGGCTATATGCGGCGACACCGTTCATTGGCCGCCCACATCGCTGGCTGGCGCCGATTGGATCCGCCGATCTGGATGGCGACGGCTGGCCCGAGGTGGCCTATATCGACCGCCCCCATCTGGCCAGGACGCTGCGGATCTGGAGCTTGCGGGAGGGTGAGCTGGTTGAGGTCGCCAGTCAGAGTGGGCTGACCAATCACCGGATTGGCGAGGATTTCATTACCTCCGGTATCCGTGACTGTGGCGATGGGCCTGAGGTGGTGACGGTGGACAGTGGCTGGTCGCGGATTGTGGCCTCGACACTGCAGGGTGGTGAGGTCAACAGCCGGGATATTGGGCTGTTCAGGGGGCGGCCGAGTATGGAGCGGGCGTTGGAGTGCCGGTGAGGGGGCTTGTAGACTAAGGAGTGAACAGCATCATATTGGTGCTATAGAATTTTTACGAGTAGACCTCTCACCAATTCAGAACATTCTGAGGTAGCTGGCCCACCCACGCCTTCTCAACCCTCTAATAATTCAAAATCTCAATGAACCGTGAGTGCTCGACGATCAGCCTAAATGTCATTTCAGTTTGTATGACAATTGGTGGCATCTCTGTCTCGGAGGCCATAAAGGCTAGTTGCGACCTTGCCTGCCGCCACTCCCTGCCGCTCACGGAGTGACCGTCCCCAACCGTATAAATTACCGCCCGGCGGGCATTCTCTTTGGTGGAAACAAAAAACGTCGGGCAGGCGTCTGCCGCGTCTTTCCCCAAGCCCCCATTGGACGATCTATACACCTGGTGAAATGATAGCGGGGCTACCGTGTCCTTTCTTGAAAAACCTCCAATATCGCCGCAAGCCGCGATAACAGCATGTTGTTCTTTGTTCGCCCGCTCAAACACCCAAGAGGAGTATCCAGTTGAACCTGCAAAACTTGGAACTGAAGCCAAGATAAAGGCGCTGGTGATGAGAGTAGACCCCCAGAACACAATGCGCCTTGTCATCGTGGGCACGTCTCTCGAAAGCCATTTTAACAGGTTGATATCCTGAAGATGGAATTTTCTAATTCAATCTGAAATCCAAATTCTTACTGTAGATAATCTGTTTTACATCGACTGCAGTAACTTGCCGTAATCTTAAATGAAATACACTGAAGGCGGGAAAACTAATCTTGTGTTTCTCGCCAAGCGGCCTATGCCTAGGGTCAGGATCCATTGATAGTCTGACAGTTCGCTGATTCACTGCTCCGAAAGAAGGGCGGAATTTTGAGCGATCTGTTTTGGCTGTCGGAGGCGCAAATGGCGCGCCTTCGTCCTGACTTTCCACAGCCCCACGGCAAGCCGCGTGTTCACTGCCCGTCAGGGTATTGCGTAGCCATGTCCCGAGAGGGATGACCGGCGTGTTCTCAGTGGGATTATATTTGTTAATCGCAATGGGTTGTCTTGGCGGGATGTGCCTGCAGAATATGGCCGACCTAAGACGCTTTACAACCGTTGGATCCGCTGGAGCGGCAAGGGTATCTTTGCCCATATTCTGATGAAACTGGCGCGCGAAGGCGACAAAACCGATGTGCTGATGATCGGTGCAACACACTTAAAGGCACATCGCAGGGCATCCAGCCTGGGGCGAAAAAAACAGCAAAAGGCCGCATGATTGGCCTAACAAAGGGCGGGCTGAACTCAAAACTGCATGCTGTGCCCCCTCTCGGGACATTGCTTTGCAATACCCTGCCGGGCAATGAAGGCTTTGGACCGCCCGATCTGGATGTTCCTGAGCGCCGGAAACTTCAGCGACGCCGCCGCCGCACGGGCCCTTCTGTCGTCTCTCCCGAAGACCAAGTGGCTGCTGGCGGATCGCGGTTGCGACGCCGATTGGTTCCGTAATGCATTGAAAGATCGGGGAATCGCCGCCTGCATCCCGTCACGCAAGAACCGAAAGGTAATCATCCCGCACGACACCGTTCGGTATCGTCAGCGCCACCGTACCGAGAATATGTTCGGGAGATTGAAGGATTGGCGACGCATCGCAATGCGTTATGATTGATGCCCTGAAATTTTCCTATCGGCCATCGCGCTGGCCGCTACTGTCATTTTCTGGCTATGAGTCCTGACCCTACCTAAAGCCAGCGCTTTTAAACATCATTTTGACCGTCAGCAGCGCATTCTTTCGCGATGATTTGTCAATTTTCCCAGCACATTGATTTTGCATGATACTAAAAATTAAAAAACTCTGGTTTTGGCTGTGGGGCTGGACATGGAGTGAAGTCCCTTTGCCTTCAGGTATCGTTGTTGGACTAATGAAGAATAGGAGAGCGGTGCATAAGGCCATCTACTTGCGGCAAGACCCATCGGTCTACTCTACTATTTCGATAGCAGACCTCAGGGGGCAATGTAGATCACCTTGGCGCATTCGAACGTGGCCAATAATTTGCAAGTTTTATAATAGCAAACAGCAATCGAAACTGCCGTATGATTACTTTTATGACGCGGATTACAACGCGACCTATAATTCGTCAGACGGCGATTTGTTTTGTTTCCCGTTCAACGATATTCCTGAAATTGACAGCCTCAAAACAGAATTCCGTAAGTCGGGAGCCTGAAGGCGCTGTCTCGCGTCCCGCCGCGCAGCGGCGCTGGGCCCAACGGGAGGCGGCATCGCAAGATGCCAGGTGACGGGCGGGAGAGTTTGGCGGCGGGGCAACCCATGGGTTTCCGGGGTTTGCATGTTCATGAAACCTGCCTGAGAAGAACACGGTTCCGAACACTCAATCACATCTGGCTTGCCAGCTTACAAAGTCACCGCCCGCCAAACGGGGCAGGCGGCAACGCTTTGATGTTTTACTTCAGCGCGCGCCAGCCAATGTCGCCTACTTGAGGGCGCGCCAGCCAATGTCGCGACGCATAAAGCCGCCGGGCCAGATGATGGCATCCGCTGCCGCATAGGCGCGGTCGCGGGCCTCTTGCAGGGTTTCACCCCGGGCAGTCACGTTCAGCACCCGACCGCCGGTGGCCAGTATCTTGCCGTCCTGCGCCTTGGTGCCGGCGTGGAACACCATATTGCTGGCATCCTCGGGCAGCGCGTCCAGGCCTTTGATCTCGGTGCCTTTTTCATAAGACCCAGGATAGCCATTGGCGGCCATGACCACGGTGATGGCATGATCGTCGGCCCAGTTGACCTGGGCGCGGTCCAGGTGGCCCTCGGCGGCAGCCTGCATCAGGTCCAGTGCCTGCGCGCCCAGACGCATCATCAGCACCTGACATTCGGGGTCGCCAAAGCGCACGTTGTATTCCACCAGCCGGGGCTGTCCGTCCTTGATCATCAGACCGGCATAGAGAATGCCCTGATAGGGCGTACCACGACGGACCATTTCCAACATCGTTGGCTTGATGATCTCATTCATCGCGCGGGCCTCGACCTCGGCGCTCAGCATCGGCGCCGGGGAGTAAGCCCCCATGCCGCCGGTGTTGGGGCCGCTGTCGCCCTCACCAACCCGCTTGTGGTCCTGCGCCGATCCCATCGACAGCACCTCGGTGCCATCAACCAGCACAAACAGCGAGGCCTCTTCGCCCTCCATGAACTCCTCGATCACCACCTCGGCGCCGGCCGCGCCAAAGGCACCGCCAAACATATCGTCGATGGCCGCCAGCGCGGTGGCCTCGTCAAACGCCATGATCACGCCTTTGCCGGCCGCCAGACCATCGGCCTTGACCACAATCGGCGCGCCCTGCTCGCGGATGTAATCCTTGGCAGCCTCGGCCTCGGTAAAGTGGCCATAGCCTGCGGTGGGGGCCTTGACGGCGGCGCAGATCTCTTTGGTAAAGGCTTTTGACGCCTCCAGTCTGGCAGCTGCCCCAGACGGGCCGAACACCAGCAATCCGGCATCACGCAGCCGGTCAGACACGCCAGCGGCCAATGGCGCCTCGGGGCCGACAATGACAAAGTCGATGGCGTTTTCTTCGGCAAAAGTGACAACTGCGCCGCCATTGTTGATGTCCAGATCGGCGCAACTGGCGATCTGCGCGATACCGGCATTGCCGGGGGCCACGATCAGCTTGTCACATTTGGGGTTCTGCATCACTGCCCAGGCCAGCGCATGTTCACGCCCGCCGCCGCCGAGGATAAGGATATTCATCGAGAGTGCTCCGATCTGCTTGGCCTTGCTTGTCGGGCGTTCTATGCTGCGCGCGACCGTAGAACAAGAATAACCTAGAGTGTGTCGCATCTGACAGGGGGCAAGCATTTCCCTTGTAGGCCGAGGCAGCGTTTGACGAAGCAAGCACGTTCGGGCCACAAAGGGCGTTCGGTGTGATGCAACACACACTATCCTTTGGCGGAGCAGCCCATTGTCAGATCTGTTTGATGACCCGACCCCGGGTCAGAACACCCCCGAATTCACCGTCTCGGAACTGTCCGGTGAGATCAAGCGCACGCTTGAGGGCACCTTTGGCCGTATCCGGGTGCGCGGCGAGGTGGGGCGGGTGTTCAAGGCACGCTCGGGGCATCTGTATTACGACGTCAAGGATGACCGCTCGGTGCTGGCCTGCACCACCTGGAAGGGCCAGGTGGCCAATTTGGCGGTGGTGCCCGAAGAAGGGCTGGAGGTGATCGTCACCGGACGGCTGACCGCCTTTGGCGCCCAGTCGAAATACAACATGAACGTCGAAGAGGTCTCGGTGGCGGGGCAGGGCGCGCTGATGGCGCTGCTGGAGAAACGCAAGAAGCAGCTCGAATCTGAGGGCCTGTTTGCCGCCGAGCTAAAACAGCCACTGCCCTATCTGCCACGCTTCATCGGCGTGGTGACCTCGCCCTCGGGGGCGGTGATCCGCGACATCCTGCACCGGTTGTGGGATCGGTTCCCGCGCAAGGTGCTGGTCTGGCCGGTGGCGGTGCAGGGCAAAAACTGTGCCGCCGAGGTGGCCAATGCCATCGATGGTTTCAACGCATTCACCCCCGGCGGAGCGCTGCCGCGCCCGGATCTGATCATCGTCGCCCGGGGCGGCGGCTCGGTCGAGGATCTCTGGGGCTTCAACGAGGAAATTGTCGCCCGTGCGGTTGCGGCCTCACAAATCCCGCTGATTTCAGCCGTCGGCCACGAAACCGACACCACCCTGATCGACTTTGTCTCCGATCAGCGCGCCCCAACCCCCACCGCAGCGGCGGAACTGGCGGTGCCGGTGCGGCTGGAGCTGCTGGCCTGGACCGGTGAACAGGGGGCACGGATGACCCATGCCGTAGGTCAATCGGTGCAGCAGCGCAAACAGCGGCTCAAGGATCTGTCGCGGGCCCTGCCAAAGCCCGAGCGGCTGCTGGATGAGCCGCGTCAAAAGCTGGATATCCTGTCCGACAAATTGCCCAACGCACTGATCCGGGGGGTGCAGAACCGCCGGGTTCTGCTGAGCCAAACCTCCGCCGGCCTGCGGCCGCAGGCCCTGCAACAGCTGGTGGCAAGACGGCGCGACAAGTTGATCAGCCTGTCGTCACAACTCAGCCTGCGGTCGACCTCGCAGAGCCTGGCGCTGCAGAAAGAACGGCTGAGCCACCTGTCCAAGCAGCTGGATGCGGTGCAAAGGCAGCGGGTTGGTAAAGCACGGCAAAACCTCGACAGCAGCAGCCGCCAGCTGGAAATCCTCAGCTACCGGGCGACGCTTCAGCGCGGCTATGCGGTGGTGCGCAGTGGCGCGCAATTGATTACCAATACCCTCGATGCGCAGGCGGCAACGGCGCTGGAAATCGAATTTTCCGACGGCAAGGTTCAACTGGGGGCCACAGCGGATTAAGCGCCGCCGCCCGGTTTCTTTTTGCTGAAAATACTCAAATCCCGGAGGTTGCCTCAGACACCGACGTCTGGGCCATAGCACAGCATCTCTTCATCCAGATCCTCGACCTCATACAGTTCGGTGGCCTGCGGGCTGTTCTCGAACCGGGCCACCAATCCCTGTGGCTCCAGTGAAAAGCGCCAGCATTGGGGATCACTGCGATGCTGGTAGATAAAACAGATCTGGCCGGCCTCTTCGTACCAGTGCCCGGTCTCGCAGCGGCCATCCAGAAAAGACCACAACACCCGGCGGCCTGGCAAATATCGCTCAACCCCATAGGGGCTTCCATCAAGCCCATAATACAGGGTGCGCCCCAGGGTGTAGCGGTCAAACGCCTCGCCTGTCATCGGTTCTCCCGCGCTCAGCGCGGCGGGCAACAGAGGTAACAGGACCAGGGGAATCATCAAACAGTGACGCATTGGGCAACTGTGGCAGATTAACCGGCACCCGGCTATGGGCATGGCCTGGTGGCAGGGGGGTGTAGCGTCACCTTTGACCCGCGCCGGTTGACAGGGCAGGCTGCGACGCAAACCCCCAAGGAGACGCCCCGTGGCATTGGAAAACACCTTTCTGGCAGCCGCATTGCTCTGTGCGCTGGCCTTTCTTTGGCAGGTTCGCCTGCCGCAGTCGGCTCTGCGCAGCGCCTGTAAAACCGCGGCTGTGCTGCTGCTGGCGCTGGCCGCAGCCCAGAGCGCAGCGCCGCCGCTGCTGATCCTGGCGCTATTGGCCTGCGCCGCCGGTGATTATTGCCTGTCGCGCGACGGTGAGGGGTATTTCATGGCTGGCATCGGCGCCTTCGCGCTGGGCCATCTGGGCTATACCGCCTTGTTTCTGGGCCAGGCTGACAGCGCCTGGACCCGCCTGACCACGATGCCGCAATTGGCACTGATGCTGGCAATGATTTGTATCGGTTTTGTTATGGCCTGGCTGCTGGCGCTCCGCGCAGGCGCGCTGAAGGCGCCGGTGCTGTGTTACATTCCGATTATTCTGGGCATGGGCGTGGCGGCGCTTTGCCTGCCCGGGCAGGGCCCCCTGATCTGGCTATTGCCGGCCGCACTGAGCTTCATCCTGTCGGATTTGCTGCTGGCCAGCGAGATTTTCCTGCTGCCCAAGGATCACCCGGCGCTGCGCGTCACGCCCTATATTGTCTGGGTGACCTATTGGGGCGCCCAGCTCGGGTTTTTTGTCGCATTTGCCTGAGGCGCTTTGCATGTGGCTGCAATCCGCATTATGTGAGGACAAAACCCTTTGCGGAGACCATGATGGCGTTTTTCTCCAAATTAAAAGACCGGCTGTTCAAATCCTCATCGAAACTGGAACAGGGGCTGGAGGCAATTGTCGACGAGACGGCTGCCGCTGCAAGCCCGGCGGCCGACTCGGCAGTCCATACTGCACCAGAAACCCGGTCCCAGCCCGCCTCCCAGTCCGCTTCTCCGGGCGTGTTAGGCCGTCTGCTGGGGCGCCAGGCGGACGAACCCCGCCGGGTGTTGGACGACGATATGCTGGAACAGCTCGAAGAGCTTCTGATCGCGTCCGATATGGGGGTGGACACCGCGCTGCGGGTCACCGCCAATATGGCCGAGGGACGCTTTGGCAAACGGCTGTCCACGGTTGAGATCAAGCAACTTCTGGCGGCAGAAATCGCCCGCATCATGGAAAACGTCGCCAAACCGATGCCGATCTATTCCAAGCGCCCACAGGTGGTGCTGGTGGTTGGCGTCAATGGATCCGGCAAAACCACCACCATCGGCAAATTGGCCAGCCAGTTCAAGGCGGCCGGAAAAACGGTGGTGATCGCTGCCGGTGACACTTTTCGCGCCGCCGCGGTGGAACAGCTACAGGTCTGGGGGGACCGGGCCGGGGTGCCGGTGCTCACTGCACCCGAGGGCTCAGACCCGGCCTCGCTGGTGTTTGATGCGCTGACCAAAGCCCAGGCAGACGGCGCTGACCTGCTGATGATCGACACTGCTGGCCGGTTGCAGAACCGCGCCGACCTGATGGAGGAACTGGCCAAGATTGTCCGGGTGATCCGCAAGGTCGACCCCAGCGCTCCCCATAATACTCTGCTGGTGCTGGATGCCACCACCGGCCAGAATGCGCTGAACCAGGTCGAAGTGTTCCAGAAGATCTCGGATGTGTCCGGACTGGTGATGACCAAACTGGACGGCACCGCCCGCGGCGGCGTGCTGGTGGCGCTGGCCGACAAATTTGGCCTGCCAATCCATGCGATCGGGGTTGGTGAGCAGATTGACGATCTGGCCCCCTTTGACCCGCAGGAGTTTGCCGCGGCGCTGACCGGGCTTGACGCCCGCTGAGCCTTTCTTCTTGTTGAAAATACCTTCCGGGGGTCCGGGGGTGGAAAACCCCCGGCGCCAACGGCTGACGTAAGGCACGTAATATGAGCGACTGGCTGATATCTCTGGAAGGCACCGAAGCAGGTCATCAAGCGGCCCTGATTTTGGCGCTGATGGCGGCAGTGCTGCATGCGGTGTTTGGCGCCTTGCAAAAAGGCCGCCATGACCCCTGGCTGTCGCGCGGCGCCATTGATGTCTCCTATGGCCTGATGGCAGCCCCGTTTGCGCTACTGGTGGTGCCCTGGCCAGAGCCGCATATGTGGGTGATCTTTGCCGCGGTCTGGGTCATTCACACGCTATACAAAATCCTGCAGGCGCTGGCCTATACCAAGGGTTCCTACACCGTGGTCTACCCGGTGGTGCGCGGCACCGGGGCGTTGTTTACGGTGATCGGTGCCTATGTGCTGTTTGGCGAAAGCTTTAGCCAGATCCAGTGGTCCGGGGTGATGGTGCTGCTGGCGGGCATATTTGGTCTTGCGGGTTATAACCTGCGCTATCTGGAAACCAACCGCGATACCCTGGTGATTGCCCTTGTGCTGGCCGGGATCACCGGGCTGTTTGTGGCGCTCTACACCACCTATGATGCCTATGGCATCCGCGCCACGGCGGATCCGTTCACCTTTCTGGCCTGGTTCTTCATGATCGACGGGGTGGCGATGCCGCTCTATGCTGCTCTGCGCTACCGGGCGATGAGGACCCCGCCGACACTGGGCCCGCTGATGCTGCGTGGGTTGTTTGGTGGCGCGGTGGCGGTTTTGTCCTTTGGCTCGATCATGCTGGCGACCCGGCTGGATAAGGTCGGCGAGGCGGCAGTGCTGCGCGAGACCTCAACGGTGTTTGCGGCGCTGATTGGCTGGCTGGTGCTGAAAGAGAGTGTTGGGCCCCGGCGCATTGCCTTGATGGCTTTGATCGCGCTGGGCGCCGTGATAGTGGAGATGGGCGGATAAGGCGGCGCCTGCACGGCGCCCCCCGCGAGATGGAACAAAAGGACAGGTTATGGCCAAGACCAAGATCAACCCGATGCTGAAGGTGGCGTTGGAAATGGGCCCCATCGTGGCGTTCTTTATCGGTTATCTGAAACTGAAAGACAGCAGTTTTCTGATTGCCGGTACCGAGTACCAGGGGTTTATCGTTGTGACCGCCGCCTTCATCCCATTGATGGTGTTGTCCTCGGCCATTCTGTGGAAGCTGACCGGCCACCTGTCGAAGATGCAGGTTGTGACGCTGGTGCTGGTCATTGTCATGGGCAGCCTGTCTGTCTGGCTCAATGACGACCGCTTTTTCAAGATGAAGCCGACGATGATCTACCTGCTGTTTGGCGGCGTGCTGGGCTTTGGCCTGCTGCGCGGCAAAAGCTATTTGAAGGTGGTGATGGAGGAGGTGCTGCCGATGCGCCAGGAGGGTTGGATGATCCTGACCAAACGGCTGTGTTTGTTCTTTCTGGGGCTGGCGCTGCTGAACGAGGCCATCTGGCGCACACAGAGCACCGAAAACTGGGTCTATTTCAAGACCTTCGGGCTGACGGCGGGTGTTTTCGTTTTCTTTATCTCGCAAAGTGGCCTGTTCCAGAAATACGGCGAAGAGAGTAAAGACACCACGGACGCGGCTGAATGAACGGCGCACAATAACAACCGGGGGCTCCCGCGTCTTTGGCATCACATCACAGATGTGACACCAAGCCTTGGGCGTGGCAGCGCGCCGGGGGCGCGCTGCGGGTCGGCTGCTAGCGTTTGAACAACAGATCCTTCGCCGCCTTGCTTTGCGGGGCGCCGCGCAGTTCCAGCGCCAGCGCCTGACCGGCAATTACCCCGGGGCGGCTGCCGACCAGATCCAGCCAGCGCGCCAGATGTGGTTTGTCATCAAGCGTTTGCTGTTGCCCCTGCCAGAGCGAGGCCCAGGGCCATATCGCCATATCGGCGATGCTGAAATGCGCACCGGCGACATAGGTGTTTCGCGCCAGTTGCCGGTCCAGCACACCGTAGAGCCGCGCCACCTCGGCCCGGTAGCGGTCTTTGGCATAGGGGATATCCTGCGGTGGCTCCATTTTGGGGGCGTATTTCAGGAAATGATGCGCCTGACCGGCCATTGGGCCGAGCCCGCCCATTTGCCACATCAGCCATTGATCGACCTGCAGTCTGGCCCGGTCATCATTGCCATAGAACCGCCCGGTCTTGCGCGCCAGATACAGCAGAATCGCGCCGCTCTCAAACAGCGAGAGGGGGGCGCCGTCCGGCCCATCCGGGTCGGTGATGGCCGGCATCCGGTTGTTGGGGGCGATTTTCAGAAAATCGACCCCAAACTGATCACCCTTGGAGATGTCAATCAGGTTCAGCCGGTAGGGCAGGCCCATTTCCTCCAGCGCGATGGAGATTTTCCATCCGTTTGGGGTTGGCCAGTAATAGAGCTGAATTGGCTGCTGCATAAATACCTCCCGCAGGGTTTGGCTGTGATCAAATCTGTTTCAGCCCCGCTGATAAGAGTGCGGCAGGGATCCGGGGTCAATAGCGGCTGATTTTCAGCCAGACGGTTGGCTGCGTATAACTCACGGGGATTACACAAACCTGTGAAACACGGGCATGTGTGTGCTGGTTCACTGTTTATGTCGCATGGCTTCGGTATGGTCGGCGCAGTATCAAACCGCCAAACAACAGCCTTCGGAGGCAAAATGTCAAACCCCCCTGTGACCCGCCGTTACGCGCTGATGGGCGCTGCCGCTACGTTGATGACGCCGTCGATCCTGCGGGCGCAATCATTGGATGCGTTTCCGGCTGATGAGAGCCCCATCGAAGAGGTGGTGCCGGTCAAGCGCAATATTTCGGCATTTCAGAAACAGCAGTGGCAGGATCACTTTGAGGCGCTGGGGGTTGGCTGCCTGCTGGCGGATATCAGCAGCCGGGCGGTGCATTACTGGGGCGGTGACGGGGTGACCTATCGGCTGTTCCCATCCTCGGTGCCGATAACCGAAGAGCTGACCCGGCGCGGTTACAGCAAGGTGGTCCGCAAGGCGCAGA
Source organism: Paracoccaceae bacterium (assembly GCA_013214575.1). Lineage (GTDB taxonomy): Bacteria > Pseudomonadota > Alphaproteobacteria > Rhodobacterales > Rhodobacteraceae > Parasedimentitalea. Next base: position 51,553 of record JABSSD010000078.1, read on the forward strand.
ACCCCAGCTGGACCCCGACGGCATCGATGCGCGAGAGAGATCCGTCGCTGCCGCTGCGGATGGAGGGCGGTGCCGGCAACCCGCTGGGCACCCGCGCCATGTATCTGGATTGGCCGGCCTATCTGGTTCACGGCACCCATGATACCCGCAAGATTGGCCGCCAAAGCTCTTCCGGCTGCATCGGCTTATACAATCAGCATGTGGAAGACCTGTATGAGCTGGTGCAGGTGGGCACGCAGGTCAGACTGCTCTGAGCGCAAAGAAAATGGCCGCAGATCACTCTGCGGCCATTCTTTAATTCAGGTCAGAGGCGGAGTTTATTCCATCACTGGGATAGAGAACTCGCCGCCTTCTTTGATGCCCGAGGGCCAGCGTGCGGTCACGGTTTTGGTGCGGGTGTAGAACTTGAACGCATCCGGGCCGTGCTGGTTGAGATCGCCAAACACCGATTTCTTCCAACCGCCAAAGGTGTGATAGGCCAATGGAACCGGGATTGGCACGTTGATGCCGACCATGCCAACATTGATCCGGTTGGCAAAGTTACGGGCGGTGTCACCATCGCGGGTGTAGATCGCGATGCCGTTGCCATACTCGTGGTCCATCGCCAGCTGGATGGCCTCCTCATAGGTTTCTGCACGCACAGTTGTCAGCACCGGGCCAAAGATCTCTTTGGTGTAGATATCCATGTCTGGGGTGACGTTGTCGAACAGGTGCGGGCCAACAAAGAAGCCTTCCTCGTAGCCCTGCAGCGAGAAATCGCGCCCGTCGACCACCAGTGTGGCGCCTTGATCGATACCCGTTTCAACCAGACGCAGGATGTTTTCCTTGGCGGCGCTGGTGATCACCGGACCATAGTCGACATCATTGCCCGAGGTGTAAGGGCCGACCTTGAGGCTCTCAATCCGCGGGATCAGCTTTTCGATCAGCTTGTCGGCAGTTTCTTTGCCAACTGGAACCGCAACCGAGATCGCCATGCAGCGTTCGCCAGCCGCGCCGTAGCCGGCACCGATCAGCGCGTCGGCGGCCTGGTCCAGGTCAGCGTCGGGCATGATGATCATGTGGTTCTTGGCGCCACCAAAGCACTGAACGCGCTTGCCCTGGGAACAACCGGTGCCATAGATATATTCGGCAATCGGGGTTGAGCCAACAAAGCCAACCGACTGCACGGTGTCATTGTAGAGGATCGCATCAACAGCTTCTTTGTCGCCGTTGACCACCTGAATGATACCCTTGGGCAGGCCTGCTTCTTCCAGCAGTTCGGCCAGCATCAAAGGCACCGACGGGGCGCGCTCGGAGGATTTCAGGATAAAGGCGTTGCCGCAGACGATGGCAGGCGCAAACATCCACATTGGGATCATCGCCGGGAAGTTGAACGGGGTGATACCCGCAGATACACCCAGCGCCTGGCGCATGGAGTACATGTCGATGCCGGGGCCGGCGCTGTCGGTGAAATCGCCTTTCAGCATCTGTGGTGCGCCGATGCAATATTCGACAACTTCCAGGCCGCGTTGTACGTCGCCTTTGGCGTCGGGGATGGTTTTACCGTGCTCGCGGCTCAGCGCCTCGGCCAGCTTGTCCATGTCGCGGTTCAGCAGCGTCACGTATTTCATCATCACCCGGGCGCGACGCTGGGGGTTTACCGCTTCCCAGGCCGGTTGCGCCGCCTTGGCGATGGCAATCGCGGCGTCCATCTCTTCTTTGGAGGCCAAAGGCACCCGGGCCTGTACTTCGCCGGTGGCCGGATTGAATACATCAGCAAAACGTCCGGATGTACCTTTGACGTGTTCACCGTTGATAAAATGAGTCAGTTCTTGCATTGGATTCTCCGCTATTTAGTTGAGCTGAGCATAGGCTTGCAAAAAACGTCGGAAAAGAGGAAATATTCCAAATAGGTTTTGCAGGAACGCAAAGCGTCAGCAGAAGTTGAACGGGGCAAAGAGAATGATGAGTTCAGATCCGCAATGGGATGACATGAAAGTTTTTCTGGCAGTGGCCCGCGAGGCCAGTCTGTCCGGCGCTGGGCGGATATTGAACATGGACCCGGCCACAGTCGGCCGCCGGGTCGCCCGATTCGAAATCGCACTGGACACCCAGCTGTTTGTGAAATCGCCGCAGGGCTATGCGCTCAGCTCGGCGGGGGATCGGTTGCTGGTTCATGCCGAAGAGGCAGAGCAGGCGATGCGGGCGGCCAAGGAAACCCTGAACGGCCCCAGCGAGACCCTGTCCGGGCAAATTCGCATTGGCGCCCCGGACGGCAGTGCAAATTACCTGTTGCCGCAGGTTTGTGCGCAGATCGGGGAAGACAACCCGGATCTGGATATTCAGATCGTCTCGTTGCCGCGGGTGATTAATCTGGGACGCCGGGAAGCGGATATGGCCGTAACCGTGAGTGCGCCAACTGCGGGCCAGCTTTTGGTGCAAAAAATCAGTGATTATAAGCTGCACATGGTGGCCTCGCGTCATTACCTGAAACAGCACCCCAAAATTCAGACACTGGACGATTTGAAGGCGCATAAAATGATCGGGTATATACCTGATATGATATTCGACCGAGAGCTGGATTATCTGCGTGATATCGGCATTGAGCGTGTCGCGCTTGCCTCAAACTCTGTTTCGGTTCAGTTGAAGATGGCGGCGCAGGGGACTGCCTTATGTGTTGCGCATGATTTCACGTTGCCGTTTTATCGGCCGCTGCGCAAAGTTCTTGCGGATAAAATCAGCCTGACCCGCAGCTTTTATCTTGTTCGTCATCAGGCGGATCAGCGCAGCGAACGTTTGAACCGTTTTGCCGAGGCGCTGAGCAAAGGTATCCGCGACGAGGTGGTGCGTTTGGAAGGGTTGACTTGACACTGCGGTCTATTGCGGCAACCCTTGGAAATACGATGTAAAATTTCAGAGGGAGCGCCCATGCTAGTTCACTTAATTCTGAAATCCAAGGCGAGCGAAGGGGTTGTTACCATCTCCCCGGACGCCAGCATTTCCGAAGCCGCAAAATTGTTGTCAGATCGCCGGATCGGCGCCGTCGTTGTGTCCTCTGATGGGGAACATGCCGAGGGGATCTTGTCCGAGCGAGATATCGTCCGTGAATTGGGCAAATCCGGTGGCGGCTGTCTGGACAAGAAAGTGAGCGGCTATATGACCCGCAAGCTGATCACCTGCACCAGCCACGACAATGTTGGCCAGATTCTGCAGCAGATGACCAACGGACGATTCCGCCACATGCCAGTGATCGAAGACGATAAACTGATCGGGCTGATCAGCCTGGGAGACGTGGTCAAGGCGCAATTATCGCAGGTCGCGATGGAAAAGAGTGCTCTGGAAGGCATGATCATGGGGCATTAGGTCTCAGGCGGGGTCTCAGTATTTTCCCGCTCTTGTGCTGCACCGCGCAAATGTGTTTGCGTGTGCAGCATAATTGACTCAGCAGGAGGCCGCCATGCGCGTTGCTTTGTACCCAGGTACCTTTGATCCCATTACCATTGGCCATGTCGATATCATCCGTCGTGCGACCGCATTGGTGGACAAACTGGTCATTGGGGTGGCGATCAATCGCGACAAGGGACCGATGTTTTCCCTCGAAGAACGCGTTGCGATGATCGAGGCGGAATGTGTCGCGCTAAGCGATGAGACCGGCACTGAAATTGTGGCCCACCCGTTTGAAAACCTGCTGATTGACTGTGCCCGCGATGTCGGCGCCCAGATCATTGTCCGGGGACTGCGGGCGGTCGCAGATTTTGAGTATGAATATCAGATGGTTGGAATGAACCGGGCGCTGGACAGCTCGGTTGAGACGGTGTTCCTGATGGCCGAAGCCCGGCACCAGGCGATTGCCAGCAAGCTGGTCAAGGAAATCGCCCGTCTGGGAGGCGATGTGTCCAAATTTGTCACGCCCAGGGTGAATGAGGCCCTGCTGCAGCGATTGAGCGAATAGCCCCGCCGGCCCTTCCTTAACCCTAAGCCATAGCTTTCTTGTGTGCTCTGCAAGCCCTTGTTCACGGGCTTCTGCTGCTTTGCCATAGGCCGCCATTGCCCAAAAGCAAGATCCGCAATAGATACGGGCGAATTTTACAGGCAGTGGGGGTCTGTCACGATTGGCGCCGGGGGCAACAAGACGTGTTTTGACCGCTCCTGCCGAGGCTGATAGATTGGCTCAACTCAGCGGGAGGGACACCCCCGCAGATGGAAGGGAATACAATGGCGGGAACAGCCGGAAGCGGAGGGCTGGGTGCCCTGGCAATTGGCGGCATCGCGGCTGCGGCGGTGGTGATTGGCGGTGTGGTGCTGGTGCAATTTGGGGTGTTCAACTCCGAACCGCCCGTTGTTGATCCGGTGGTGACCGCGCAACAGGCGGCGCCAGACGCCGGGACGCCCGATGTTGCCGCGGTGTCAGAGCCTGCCAATACAAATGCGCCGACAGTTACAAATGCGCCGACCGGTGATCAAAATCAGCCAAACAGCGGATCACTGTCTGATGGCTCAGAAGTGCCTATTGCTGCGACATCGACACCTGCTGTTGCCGATCCTGCTGACCCTGTTGATCCTGCTGACCCTGTGGCAGAGGCACAGGACGTGGCACAGGAACGGGCACTGGTCAAAACAATCGAGCGGGCTGATGCTATTGCAGACAGCACCGAAACGGAGGTCAGGGCCGAAACGCAGGCCCCGCAGGAAACCCCTGACGACATCGGGACCGCAGCGCTTGCCCAACCCGAAATAACACCTCCTGAAAACACCTCGGAAGAGACGTTTGTTCTGACCGCACCCGAGCTGGATCTGGTGCGCTTTGATGCCGACGGTGCTGGCCTGATTGCCGGACGGGCGCAGGTGGGCGTGCTGGTCTCGGTTTTGCTGGACGGCAAGGTTCTGGACCAGTTTGAGGTGCAGAATGGCGGCGAATTCGTGTCGTTCTCGTCGATTAATCCCAGTGCCGAGGCCCGGGTTGTGTCTTTGCAGGCGGCTTTCAATGGCCAGTTGGTGATGTCGGATGCCACCTTTATTCTGGCCCCCAGCGCCGCCGCTGCGGTGGTGGCGACAGCCAGTGAACCACCATCGGAGCAGGATGTTGCCCAGGCTGATGTGACGCCGGAGGTGCAAGGTGGCAGTGTCGCTCCCGAGGAACTCACCGAGGCCGCCGCGCCAGCCGTTGCAGCACCGGATGTGACCGCCAAGGCAAGCGCCGCTGTAGTCGTTGCCGAGGCCAGCTCGCTATCCGAAGATCCAACGGCAGAGCCACCCGCCGCGGTCACAGACCAGCCGGTCGAGGTTGCGCAGGCCGCAGACAAACCGGTGAGCGCTGTCGCAACAGCAGCGGTAATACCGCAACCGGTGTCTCCGCCCGTGTCACAGCCTGTGACAGAAACTGAGACTGAGACCGTTGCCGAGGCTGTAGCTGAGACTGTAGCTGAGACTGTAGCCGAGCCCGTGGCAGAGATTGTAGCAGAGACTGTAGTTGAGACTGTGCCGCAGCCGCAGCCAAAGTCTGCGCCGGTCTTGATGGCCATTCTCAAGGCGGATGCCGATGGGGTTGAGCTTGTTCAGCCGGCCGGTCCGATCGCCCCCGAACTGGTGGGCAAAGTGTCCCTGGATCTCATCAGCTATAGCGACGAGGGCGATGTGCAGCTTGCGGGCCGCGCCGCGCCGCTCTCTCGGGTGCGTGTCTATCTGGACAATAGCCCGGTGGGTGATTTTCAGGCCACCGAAGACGGTCGTTGGAAAGGTCAGCTGCGCGATGTGGAGCCGGGGATCTATACCCTGCGTCTGGATGAGCTGGATGGCGCGGGCAAAGTCCTGAGCCGCCTGGAAACTCCGTTCAAGCGAGAATCTCCCGAGGCCCTGAAGCCCGCTGCTGTCGCAGGCGTCAGCCCGGCCCAGGCACCGCCGCCAATCCGCGCTGTGACGGTGCAAAAGGGCGATACGCTCTGGGCAATCTCACGCGAAAGATATGGCGATGGGCTGCTCTATGTCCGGCTGTTTGAGGCCAACCAGGATGCAATCCGCGATCCTGACCTGATTTATCCGGGGCAGATATTCTCTATCCCAGAGTAAGTTTTTGAAAACACAATGAAACGCGCCTTTTCTGGGCGCGTTTTTTGTGGCTTGCGTCTGGCCTGCTTCGGACCCAACACTAAGCCCGAGATGTCTAGCAAGGAAAAGCCATGACCCAGAGCGATGATGTGACAGCCCGCGAGGAACGCCGCTCAAGCCTGCGTACCCTGCGCCGTGTGGGCCCCTATCTTTGGCCCGCAGGCCAGGCCTGGGTCAAGCGCCGGGTGGTTCTGGCGTTGTCGGTGCTGGTGCTGGCCAAACTGATCGCGGTCTATACGCCGATCCTCTACAAGGGGGCGGTCGACAATCTGGCAGGCGAGGGGGTGCCGGATCTGGCGCTGGGCGCCATTGGGCTGACGGTGGCTTACGGCGTGGCGCGGATCATGACCATTGGCTTTCAGCAATTGCGCGATGCGATCTTTGCGCCGGTGGGCCAACGGGCGCTACGCCGTCTGGCGCTAGAGACCTTTGCCCATATTCACCGGCTGTCGATGCGCTATCACATCACCCGCAAGACCGGCGGGCTAAGCCGGATCATCGAGCGCGGTGTTAAGGGCGTCGAATTCCTGCTGCGGTTCATGCTGTTCTCGGTCGGGCCACTGATCCTGGAGCTGACCATGGTGGCGGTGATCCTGGCGGTGATGTTTGACATCCGCTATCTGCTGATTGTTGCGGTGACCATCGGCCTGTATGTCTGGTTCACCTTTGCCGTCACCGAATGGCGGGTGAAGCTGCGCCGCGAGATGAACAAACAGGACACCGACGCCAACCAAAAGGCGATCGACAGTCTGCTGAACTATGAAACCGTCAAATACTTCAACGCCGAGGCACGCGAGGCAGACCGTTATGACAGCTCTATGCGGGCCTATGCCGCGGCGGCGCTAAAGACCGCCTATTCGCTGGCGTTCCTGAACTTTGGCCAGAGTGTGCTGATTACCCTGGGGCTGATCGGAGTGATGGTTCTGGCGGCGATTGGGGTGCAGGAGGGCACCTTAACGGTGGGCGATTTTGTCATGGTCAACGCCTATATGATCCAGATCACCGTGCCGCTGAACTTTCTGGGCACGGTTTACCGCGAGATCCGTCAGAGCCTGGTGGATATGGGCGAGATGTTTGATCTGCTGGAGCAACCCGCCGAGGTCTCGGATCGCGACGGTGCGGCTGCCTTGAAGGTCAATGGCGGGCGGATAACCCTGCGGGATGTGCGTTTTGGCTATGACACTGAGCGTGAAATCCTGAAGGGGATCTCTCTGCAGGCCGAGGCAGGTCAGACGGTGGCGATTGTTGGATCAACCGGATCGGGAAAATCGACCATCGGGCGGCTGTTGTTCCGGTTCTACGATGTCAGCAGCGGGGCGCTGTTGATTGATGGTCAGGACGTGCGCGACGTGACCCAGGCTAGCCTGCATGAGGCCATTGGTGTGGTGCCGCAGGACACTGTGTTGTTCAACGACACCATTGGCTATAACATCAGCTATGGTCTGGAAGGCGCCACCCAGGAGCAGATCGAACAGGCGGCGCGGGATGCGCAGATCCATGATTTCATCCAGTCCCTGCCGGACGGCTATCAGACCACGGTGGGGGAACGGGGGCTGAAACTCTCGGGCGGTGAAAAGCAGCGGGTTGGCATTGCCCGTACCCTGCTCAAGGATCCGCCGATCCTGCTGCTGGACGAGGCGACATCGGCGCTGGACAGTGACACCGAGCAAGAGATCAAAGAGGCTTTGGCGCGGGCAGGCAAGGGACGCACGGTGATCACCATTGCGCACCGATTGTCGACCATTGCCGAGGCGGATCAGATTGTGGTGCTGGAGCGCGGTGAGATCTGCGAAGTGGGCAGCCATGACGAATTGCTGGCCCTTGAGGGTCGCTATGCCCATCTGTGGCAGCGCCAGCAGGCGGATCAAGAGGTGGCCTAACGGCGAGGCCCTGGCGGCATATCCTGGCCTGAGGCCGGGTGATCCAATATCCATGGAATAAATGCAAAGCGGCCCCTGACGTTTGACTGTCAGGGGCCGCTTTTTGGTTTTGGCCTATTCGGCGAGGTGGAGCGTCGGCTCGTCAGGCTCTATCGTCTCGGCGACCTTAGGCTGAGGCTTAGGCTGAGGCTTAGGCTGCGGCTTGGGCTTGGGCGGGCCATCGATCACCGAATCCCACTGGATTTCGGTGGTGGGCATTTTGCGCGCCCTGCGGGCCAGCCGCATGTCCTGGGCGATAAGGCTGGAGCGACCGCCGGTGATCCGGGCCAACAGGCGACCCATCCAGGACAGATAGGTGCCTAGCCAGATGCGTATTGCCAACATCGAGGGCGTTACAATCAGCGTCAGCACGGTGGCAATGCCCAGACCAAACACCACCGCCGTTGCCAGTTGTTTCCACCACAGCGAGGTCGGGCTGTTGATGGAATAGCCGCCGTCGATGAAATCAAGGCTAAGGCCAAACATCATCGGCGCCAGACCGGCCATGGTGGTGATGGTGGTCAGCAGCACCGGCCGAATGCGGGCCTCGGCGGTGCGAATGATCGCCTCGATCCGCGGCATGTGCTGGCTGTACTCCTGATAGGTGTCGATCAACACGATGTTGTTGTTCACCACAATCCCCGCCAGCGCCACAATGCCGGTGCCGGTCATGATGATCGAGAACGGTTGCCCCATCACCATCATGCCGACCAATACGCCGGTGGTCGACAGCACTACCGCCAGCAACACCAGTATCGAGTTGTAGAACGAGTTGAACTGCGCCAGCAGGATCACAAACATCAGCCCCAGCGCGCCGGCAAAGGCGTTCATCAGGAAGGCCCCGGATTCAGCCTGTTCCTCTTGGTCGCCGGTCCACTCCCAGATCACCGCCGAGGGCAGCGGATCGGTGTCCAGCCACTCGGTCAGCACCTCGATCCGCTCGCTCGCGTTGATCGGAGCAAACCGTGCGCCGTCTTCCAGCGCCTGATGCAGGTCTTCACTAGAGGATGCGCCGGTGAGTTGAACAAGCTCCAGCTGAGTGCCACCCGGACCCTCAAACACTTCGGCGCTGGCACTCGCGCCATCACCCACCGCCGTGAACAAGGCCAGACGGATGTCTTCGCCCGTCTCTGGATCCGTGCCAACCAGCTTTTGCAGCCCCGGTGCGACGTCCGCTTTGACGTCAAAATACCGTTGCTGGCCGACGCGGTTGATCTCGGCCAGCTTGGGCACTGGCTTGCGGGTGATGAAGTTGGACAAGGGCACCAGCCCGTCTGCGGTGCGCAGTTTCAGGTTGTCCAGCGTCGACAGTACCCGGTCTTTTTCCGGCAGCCGCACCCGGATCTCGATTTCCTCATCCGAGCTGTCGACCCGCATGGTGTCCAGCAGGATACCGCGGGTAACCAGCTGCACCATCGCCCCCACGGAGGCCACATCGGCGCCGTAGCGGCCAGCCTTTTCCACGTCGACGTTGATCTGCCAGTCAATGCCGGGCAGCGGCAGGCTGTCTTCGATCAGGATCAGACCGGGGGTTTGCTCAAAGTGGGCACGTGCTGCCAAGGCAGCTGTAGTCAACTCGTCCCATCCGTCGCCTTTGAGACGCAAATGGATCGGCTTGCCCTGACCGGGGCCCTGTTCCAGCACCGCCATCTCGGCGATAAATCCGGGCAGCTTGGCCAGTTCGGTCTCCAGCTCTGCGATCACGGTTTTACCGTCAAAATCAGTGGCGGTAACGCGGCGGTTTAGCAGGCCAAAGAACCAGCTTTCAGATTGCGTTGGGCGATCTTCCCAGGCGATGATTTCGAACTGGACCTGACCGACGGTATCGGCTGGCGACTGACCGCCACCGGGACCGCCGGTATCCAGACCACCCTCGCCGGCAAAGGCAAAGACGTTGATCACCGCCGGATGGGCCGAGATCACCTCTTCAACCTGTTTCACCAGCGCGTCGTTCTCATACAGCGAGGTATTGCCACGGGCGCGCACATAGACCGTGGCCTGCTCTGGCTCGGTATCGACAAAGAATTCAACGCCGTTGTTGTTTTCGCTGAAGGCTGTGAACACCGTCATAATGGCAAAGCCAACGGCACCGACGGCGACAATCGGCATCACTGGATTGCCAACGATAAACTTGATGAAATGGCCAAACGGGGTGTGGTGATAGCCCGGCTCAACCGTCTTTTCACGCCGTTGAATGCCGGCCGCGCCCAGAATGACCGAGGCGGCAAAGGCCGACAAGATCAGCACCAGCGCACCAACCAGAAGGGGTGCAGCGCCACTGCTGCCCTCCGCCATGATGTAGTCCGGGTTCAGCGTCTGCATGGCACCGACAAACATGCCGTACATCGGCAGCGGCACCAGGGGGACACGAATCCACCAGGGCAGAGCCGCGCGCAGCCCGTCGGACAGCTGTTCAAAAAGCCGGCTCATGCGCCCGGAGACACCGCCGACGACTGGCAGGTATATCAAAGCCACCAGCAGCGAGGCCGACAGCACAAAGATCAGGGTGATTGGCAGCATGCTCATGAACTCGCCCGGCACCCCGGGCCAGAACAGCATCGGCAGGAAGGCACAAAGGGTGGTTGCCGTCGAAGAGACAACCGGCCAGAACATCCGCTGCGCCGCCTCGACATAGGCGTGCATTGGGCCGATACCCTGTTTGATCCGCTTGTCGGCGTATTCCACCACCACAATGGCACCATCCACCAGCATCCCCACCGCCAGGATCAGACCAAACATCACCATGTTGGAAATGCTGATGCCCATCAACGCGAGGAAGGCAAAGCACAGCAGGAACGAGGTCGGGATGGCAAAGCCCACCAGAAAGGCGGCGCGGCTGCCCAATGAGGCAAGGATCACGATCATCACCAGCGCCACCGCCGTCAGCACCGAGCCCTCGAGCTGGCGCACCATCGACCCCACCCCCCGGCTTTGGTCGTTTGAGGTGCCCACGGTCACTGCCGCCTGCAGTTCCGCTGGCCATTTCGCCTGCGCCGCGGCCAGTGTGGCCTTCACCTGATCCACCGTGTCGATCAGGTTATAGCCTTTGCGTTTCACCACTTGCAGCGCGACGGTGTTGTCGCCGTTAAATCGGGCGGTGCCCCTGCGGTCTTCAAAGGTGAAATTGATCTCGGCCAGCTCACCCAGGGTCACCACACGGTCGCCGTTGATCTTGACCGGCAGGGTGTAGATGTCGCTGACGTCGTGAAAGGAGGATGGGATGGTGACCGAGAAGGTGCCCTGTTTGGTCTCCACCTCGCCAGCTGCGATCAGCTGGTTGTTGTTGCGCACCACATTGATCAGTTCCAGCGCGGTGACGTTATAGGCCTCCAGCCGCAGTGGGTCGATCAGCACCTCGACCATTTCATCGCGGTTGCCGGCAATGCCGGCCTCCAGCACCGAATCGATGGCTTCAAAATCGTCCTGCAGATCCTTGGCAATGCGCGCCATGGTGCGTTCCGGCACGTCGCCGGTCAGGTTGACGATGACAATCGGGAATTCCGAGAAGTTGATTTCATTGATGGTATAGGATTCGGCGCCATCGGGGAAATCAGCCGCAGCCGAGTTCATCGCATCGCGCACGTCGGCAATGATGGCGGATTTATCCCAGCCAAAATCAAATTCCAGCGCAATACCGGCATAGCCTTCGGCGGCGGTGGAGCTCATCTTGTCCAAACCGTCGAGGTCGGCCAGTTCGGTTTCCATCACCTTGACCAGCAGGCTTTCCGAATCGACGGCGGAAATGCCGGGGAAGGGCACCGATATGAACAGAGCCGGAATTTCAATGTCCGGCTCACCTTCTTTGGGAAGGCTGGAATAGGCAAAGCCGCCGACCAGTATGGAGATTACGATAAAGGCAATGACCATTCGGGCCCGATCGGCGGCCCAGCTGACAATCCCGATCATTGCGAGACCTCACGGTAGGTCGGCACCACCGGAACGCCTGCAATGACAAAATCCTGCCCAACAACAATGACATCGGCCTTTTCGGGCAGACCCGTCACCCAGACACCGTCGACCTCGTCGCGCAACAGGCGCACCGGATAAAAGGCAACGATCTGGCTTTGGTTGACCACCCGGACCCCCAACTGACCTTCGTTGTTCAGGGTCAGCGAGGATTGCGGCAGCTTATGGGCGCGCTCGCCCGGCGCAGAGATGAAGATATTTGCGGTTTGGCCGTCGCGGATCGACAGGTCGGCATTGTCGACGGTGATCTGCACCTCAAACGTCCGGGTGGTTGGATCGGCTGAGCGGCTGAGGAAGGTCACATTGCCCTGCACCTGCTGACCTGCGGCCAGTTCAGCCCCCGCCAGAGCGCCGACCTGGATCCGGTTGACCTCGGTCTCGGGCACAAAGCCAACAACTTTGATGGTGTCGAGCTGGATGACCGTGGCGCAGAGACTGCCGGTCTGCATCAGGCTGCCCAGTTCGGCGGAATCGCTTTCCAGCAAGCCGTCAAACGGCGCCGTGATGCTCAACCGGTCGATTTCATTCTGGGCCGCCGCCACGGCGGCGACCGCGGATTCGATGCCAGCGCTGGTGGTCTGCAAACCGGTTTCAGCCGATGCGATACCTGCAACTGCGGCGCGTTCCGAGGCCTGAGTGGCCGCCAGACGGGTGTCCGACACATAGCCGCCCTCGGACAATTTGCGCGAGGCGTTGTTGTTGATCTGGGCTTCCTTCAACCGGGCGCGGGCTTCGTCCAGACGGGCTTCGGCCTCGGGAACGCGCGAGCGGGCCTCGGTCAGGCGCGCCCGTGCCTCTAACATCGCGGCCTGGCGGGTGCCTGGGTCCAACCGGCACAGCAGGTCGCCGGTTTTAACATGGGCGCCTTTGCGCAGCGGTTCGGAAATCACGGTGGCGGAGGTCTCGGAGCGCACCTCAACCTGACGGGCGGCCTGGGTCTGGCCGCGCAGGATCACGCCGCTGTCGATGGCGCGGGATTCGCTGCGCAGCACAACAACGCCGATCCGGTTCTCGGCCAGCTCTGCGCCGCTGCCAGCCGCAGCTGCCGCAGCGTCATCCACAATTTCGAGAGGCGCCTGCGGATTGTCACCGCGCGCAAAGGCCATCAGCGCGTCGCGCTCAATCACCAGCAAATAAAGACTGGCAGTCACCACGATGGCGGTCAGCAATGGAATCAAGCGCATCATAGGCCCTTTTCAAATATTGGCGGTCCAGTTGGACCCTTAGATAATCCCGCAAAGGGTAATTAGATCCCACCGGGGAGAGGGTTGGCAGCATAGACATAGGAACGAAAAAATCTTTGTCCATACTAAACCAATCGGTTCAGAACACAAATTATTGCATTTCTGTGCAAGTCTCGGCGGCACCCTAGGTCAACGCGCCACTTGGCTTGAACCCTCAGGCACGGTAAGAGAGGAAAAAGAGAGAGAATTCCTCGGTGCAAGCCGGGCTTACCAGGGATAATTTGATGAGCGATACTGACAGTTTTATCGACGAGGTGACCGAAGAGGTGCGCCGTGATCGAATGTTCCTGATGATGAAACGATATGGCTGGATTGGCGCTGTTGTCGTGATGGCGATTGTTGGCGGCGCCGCCTACCGTGAATATGATCAGGCCAAAACCTCGGCTGCGGCTGAAAGCCTGGGCGATGCGGTGATTGCAGCGCTGGCTGAAAATGAGCCGGACCAACGGTCCGCGGCGCTGGCGACGATTGCGGCCGAGACTCCGGGCGGCGATGCTATTCTGAAGATGTTGCAGGCCGGAGCGCTGGCCAATTCGGAACAGGCTGACGCGGCGGTGACGCTGCTGGGTGAGATTTCCACCAATGGGGATCTGCCGCTGATCTATCGCCATATTGCCACCTTCAAGGCGCTGGGCCTGCAGCAGGACAGCCTGTCGGTTCAGGATCGCCGGATGCAATATGAAACGCTGGCCCAACCGGGCGCGCCGCTCCGGCTGCTGGCGCAGGAACAAATGGCCTTGATCGATATCGCCGACGGCGATACCGATGCGGCTATCGCTCGTTTGCGGGCCATTATCGAAGACGCCGAGGTCAGTGCAGACTTGCAAGATCGCGCCCGTCAAGTGATTGTGGCTCTGGGTGGGACGCTGGATTTATCAGCCGCCACACAAGGCTAACGAAACATCGCGCAAATTAATGACGCGGGTATATGATTTGGAAGACGGGGCAGGGCAATGATGTCAGCAATAACCACCTCTAGGGCAGGGTTGATCCTGCTTGGCGGCGCTTTGCTGCTGACCTTGGCCACTTGTAAAGAACCCGAGGTAATCTTGCGCGGAGACCGCGAAGACATCCGCGAAGGCAGCTCGACCCGGGTGCAGAACCAGTCGCGGGCCATCTCGCTGCCGCAGCAAACTGCCAACTCGGGCTGGCAGCAAAGCCACGGGATCGAGGCCTATCGGACGGCGCATCCGGCGCTGAGCAGCGCACCGCAGCGGGTCTGGTCGGTGTCGATCGGCGTCGGCGATGAGCGCCGCAGTAGGATCACCGCCACTCCGGTGGTTGGCGACGGACGCATCTATACCCTGGACAGTGGCGTGCAGGTCTCGGCGGTCTCTGCCTCGGGGCAGCTTCTGTGGACTGCGGATCTGATCCCTTCGGCTGACGGTGGCGGCACCGGCGGTGGTCTGGCGTTCCATGAGGGCGTTGTCTACGTGTCGTCTGGCTACGGCGTGTTGACGGCGCTGGAGGCCAAAAGCGGCAAGCAGATCTGGCGTCAGAAACTGGAAGCGACAGGCTCGGGCCAGCCAAGTGTTGGCGGTGGGCTGGTCTATGTGGTGGCCGGTGATGACACCGGATGGGCGGTCAATGCCAAGGACGGACGCATCGCCTGGCAGATTTCTGCAACACCCAGCCCCTCGAACGTATTGGGAGGGCCGGCGCCGGCCCTGACCTCGGAGCTGGCTATTTTTGCCTTTGGCGCTGGCGATCTGACGGCCACATTCCGCAAGGGCGGGCTGCGGCGCTGGTCCGCCTCGGTTGCGGGCAAACGGGTGGGCCATAGCACCGCGCGCATTGGCGATGTCACCGGCGGCCCGGTTGTGGTGGGCAACCGCGCCTATGTGGGCAACCATTCGGGGCGCACAGTGGCCTTTGACCTGGAAGACGGCAGCCGCATCTGGACCGCCCGAGAGGGCGCTCTGGGGCCGGTGTGGCCCGCTGGCGGCAGCCTGTTCCAGATCAGTGACCTGAGCCGGCTCTTGCGGCTGGACGCCAGCACGGGCGAGGTGATCTGGGCCATCACGTTACCTGGCTATCTGAAAGACAAGCCCGGCAAGCGCAGTGCCATCGTGGCTCACTATGGTCCGGTCCTGGCCGGCGGCAATGTGATCGTGGCCTCAAATGACGGGCTGTTGCGGCTGTTCAAACCCGAAGATGGCAGCCTGGTTCGCAGCATCGAAGTGCCCGGCGGAGCCACCACCGCACCGATCGTTGTGGGCAAAACCCTGTATGTGGTCTCGACAAAAGGCGAATTGCACGCTTTCCGTTGACGCCAGAATGCGCTATGGGGCGCATCTGACTCGCTGAAAGTTTTATCTGATGTCCTTCACCCTCGCCATCGTGGGCCGCCCGAACGTGGGCAAATCCACCCTGTTTAACCGTCTTGTCGGCAAAAAGCTTGCGCTGGTCGATGATCAGCCGGGTGTGACCCGCGATTTGCGTGAGGGCGAGGCCCGACTGGCCGATTTGCGCTTCACCGTGATCGATACGGCGGGTCTGGAAGATGCCACCGATGATTCGCTGCAGGGGCGGATGCGTCGGCTGACCGAACGCGCCGTCGAGATGGCCGATATCTGCCTGTTCATGATCGATGCCCGTGCCGGGGTGACGCCGCTGGACGAAATGTTCGCCGAGATCCTGCGCAAGAAATCCGCAAATGTGATCCTTGCCGCCAACAAGGGCGAAGGCTCGGCTGCGGATGCCGGCGTGTTGGAGGCCTATAATCTGGGTCTGGGCGAGCCGATCCGGCTGTCAGCCGAGCACGGCGAAGGCCTGAACGACCTCTACACCCATCTGATGCCACTGGCAGATCAGTTTGCGGCGCAGGCGGTGCTGGACGCTCCGGACGTTGATGTCGACCTGAGTGAAGATGACGACGAAGACGATGAAAACTATACTGTCCCGGTGCCGACCACTGCCAAGCCGTTGCAAGTGGCGGTGGTTGGCCGCCCCAATGCGGGCAAGTCGACGCTGATCAACCAGATCTTGGGCGAAGAACGTCTGCTGACCGGCCCCGAGCCGGGCATCACCCGTGACGCCATCAGCCTGCGCATGGAATGGGGCGGGGTGCCGATGCGGATCTTTGATACCGCTGGTATGCGCAAAAAGGCCAAGGTGCAGGAAAAGCTTGAGAAGCTGTCGGTCTCGGACGGGTTGCGGGCGGTGAAATTTGCCGAAGTCGTTGTGGTGCTGCTGGACGCTGAAATTCCGTTTGAGCAACAGGATCTGCGGATCGCCGATCTGGCCGAGCGCGAAGGCCGTGCGGTGGTTGTCGCGGTCAACAAATGGGACATCGAGGAAGAAAAGCAAGACAAGCTGCGCGACCTGAAGGAATCGTTTACCCGGTTGCTGCCACAGCTGCGCGGCGCGCCGCTGGTCACAGTGTCGGCCAAGACGGGCCGCGGGCTGGACCGGCTGCAAGAGGCCATCATGCGGGCGCATGACATCTGGAACCGCCGGATAACAACCGCAGCACTGAACCGCTGGCTGATTGGTATGCTGGAGCAGCACCCGCCGCCCGCACCGCAAGGCAAGCGCATCAAGCTGCGGTACATGACACAGGTCAAAACCCGGCCGCCTGGATTTATCGTCATGTGTTCGCACCCGGACAAAATGCCAGAGAGCTATAAGCGCTATCTGGTCAACGGGCTGCGCCAGGATTTTGATATGCCGGGCACGCCCATCCGCCTGACGCTGCGGTCGCAGAATGACAAGAACCCCTTCAAGGGCCGAAAGAAAGCGCCACCAAGCAAGTTGCGCAAACACCTAAAGGGCCCGCGCGGCTAGAGTTTCCCGTTAAAGTAGCGTATATTTCAGCAGGCGGTCCAGATTGGGCCGCCTGTTTGCCGTTTGGTGGTCGCGCAGAACAGTGCGGCGCGGGGCTCTTTTGCCCGGCTTGCCTCTTGCCCTCCTGCAGGCGAATATTAGATTTTTAAGTGAAGCCGCTGCGGCTTTTTTTCAGTCAGGCGTTGCCGAACATATTTATGGATTTGAACATGGATCTCAGAGCACATACGCGCAATTATTGCGATAGGGACAACCGACTGGCATCGCTCAATTTTTTTGGAACTTTTGCGGTCTATTTCCTATCACTCGGACTGGCCATCCAGCTTTCCGGGCACTGGTACCTGATGCTGCCTGCCGGTGTGGCCCATGCTTTTGCTGCGGTGCGTCTTTACGTTTTGCAGCATGATACGGGCCATAATTCGCTGTTTGAAACGCGCCGCCAAAACAAAATTGCCGGTGATGTGCTGTCGGTGTTCACCTTTGCGCCGTTTGAAGTGATGAAGCAGAATCACAACCTGCATCACGCTGGTGTCGGCAATCTGGAGCAGCGCGAAACCGGAGAGATCCACACCCTGACCCTGGCCGAATGGCAGCAGGCAGGGTTTTGGCAGCGGCTAGTCTATCGGCTGTACCGCCATCCCCTGTTGCTGGTGCCCCTGGGCGCGGCTTTCACCTATTTCATTCGCTATCGTTGGCCCAAGAACACCGTCAGATTTGGCGCCGCCGGGGTGCTGCTGCATAATCTGGTGATCGTGGGCTATGTGTATGGGTTGTATCTGCTGGGCGGTTTCACGGCGGTATGGGTCTGGCTGGGGTTCTCATTCCTGGGCGGCATGATCGGCGTGTTCCTGGTCTATCTGCAACATAATTTTGAGGACACCTATTGGGACAGCCGCCCCGATCATGACCCGCAACTGGCAGCCATTCAGGGGGCCTCCTGTCTTGATTTCGGATGGCTGTTTGATCTGGTGGTGGCCGGCATCAACCTGCATGACATCCACCACCTGAACTCACGCATACCGTCTTACCGGCTGCGCGACTGCCACTATAGTCTGCCGCCGGAGCTGGCACCGCGACGGATCAAATTCCCCGAGGCGCTGCGGGCCCTGAGGTTAAAGCTGTGGGACGAAGAGCAACGACGTCTGGTGCCGTTTCCAAAGTGACAGCGGCTGACACTGCCCGGAGCTGTCGGGCAGTGAAATTGGCCGATCTTAGACCAGAGTGTTAGACCAATGTGCCTGTGGCGGTGAGGCTCAGCTTGCCGCCCAGATAGGGCGCCAGAACGGCGGGCAGGGTGACGGAGCCGTCTTCTTGCTGGCCATTCTCCAACACCGCGATCAGGCAACGGCCCACCGCCAGACCAGAGCCGTTCAGCGTATGCACAAACTCGGGCTTGCCACCATCGGCAGGCTTGAAGCGGGCGGACATCCGGCGGGCCTGAAAGGCGCCAGTGGTCGACACCGAGGAGATCTCACGGTAGGCATCCTGCCCCGGCAGCCAGGCCTCGATGTCAAAGGTGCGCCGCGCACCAAAGCCCATGTCGCCGGTACAGAGCTGCACGGTGCGATAGGGCACGCCCAGCTGCTCCAGTAGATCCTCGGCGCAGCGCAGCATGCGCTTCTGCTCACCGTCCGAGGCGTCCGGATGGGTGACCGAGACCATCTCGACCTTTTCAAACTGGTGCTGACGCAGCATGCCAGAGGTATCGCGCCCGGCTGATCCCGCCTCAGAGCGGAAGCACAGCGACAGTGCGGTCATGCGAATGGGCAGCGCGGTCTCGTCCAGCACGCCCTCGGCGACGGAATAGGTCAGCGGCACCTCGGAGGTGGGGATCAGCCACCAGCCATTGGTGGTCTGATAGCTGTCATCGCCGAATTTGGGCAGCTTATCGGTGCCATGCATCGCCTCGTCGCGCACCAGCACCGGCACGTTCATTTCCGTCAGCCCGTTTTTGTCCACATGGGTGTCGATCATGAACTGACCTAAGGCGCGGTGGATGCGGGCAACCGCGCCGCGCAGCACCACAAAGCGACTGCCGGACAGTTTGGCGCCAGTGTCGAAATCCATCGAGGCGGCAACGCCGGTGATCTCGAAATGCTCCTTGGCCTTGAAATCAAGCGCGACCGGAGTGCCCCAGCGGCTGACCTCGACGTTGTCCCCCTCATCCGCGCCGTCGGGCACATCGGCCGCGGGCAGGTTGGGGATGCGGGACAGCTTATCGGTCAGCTGGGCGTCCAGCTCTTTGGCCTCACTCTGCATGGCGGCGACTTCGGCCTTTTTCTCCGACACCAGCGCGCGCAGGCGCTCAAACTCGGCGTCATCACCGCGACCCTTGGCGGCGCCGACCTCCTTGGAGGCCTTTTTCTGATCAGCCTGAGCGGATTCAGCGGACTGGATCATGCCACGGCGGGCGGTGTCGAGCGCCAGGATTTCGGATGACATGCCCGCATCCCCACGTCGCGCCAGAGCGGCGTCGAAATCGGCAGGGTTTTCACGGATCGCGCGGATGTCATGCATGGGGTCGTCTCCTTGGACGGTTTTTGAATCACTGCGCAATCATATGCCGCAGTGCCGGGCAAAGGGGAAGGGCAGGTGAGGGCTTGGCGCGGCTGTGAGGGAATTTGGCACTGCCGGGTTAATATGGGGTGAGAGGGGCGTGCGATGTCGGAGTGATCTCTTCATCTGTTTCGCCCGGTCGATAGACCGGGCAGCGCCCGACCCTCCCCACGGGAGGGCGCTTACGCACCCACCCAGGGTCAGGCGCTGCCCTTAGCGATACTTGGTGACCTCGATGTTTGGACCATCGGGCAGCACGGGTGGTACATAATTATCACGATCGCCCCGCCATTTTCGCAACTCAAGGCTGAATTCGTCGTGCATTTCAAAGGCGAGTTCGTTGCCAGCAAGAATTTTTCTTGGCCAATGGGCAGGCCAAGGCACATTTGGGGGGAGGGTAACACTGCCGTCGCCAAAAATGTCACCCAGGAATTCCTCGATTTGAGGTGCTGAAGTGAAATCCATCTCCCTCACGGCAGCACCTTGAAATGAAACATGTGTGAGATCGGTTTTCTCATCAAATTCAACACTGTAAAGCTTGACCATCGTCATGTTAACCCGAGTGAGGTTTGCTCCTCTCAGATCAACAAAATTAAGGCTCGCCCCTTGAAATTGCGCTCCCCAGAGATGAGCGTTCTGTAGGTTGACCTCGCGAAGGAGGCTACTCCAAACTGCGGCTCCACTGAGATCGGCCTCACGCATTCCAGTGCGGAGGAAGTAAGCACCGTGCATTCGCGCGTTGTTTAGCTTGGCTCCCTGCAGCTGTGCGCCACTGAGGTCAGCAAACTGCAGTTCAGCATATTGAAAGTCAGCTCTTTGCATTTCAGCATTGCTTAGCTGAGCGCCGTGCATCTTGGCGGTTGCGAAGTTTGCTTCCTGCAAATTCAGCCCACTGAGATAAAATCCTTGTAGATTGGCATCGCTGAGATCAATGGTTATGGTCTCAGGGTCAACTGGAATAATACTGCGCAATCGCCCCAGAACTTGAGTTGCGTTTTGCATGTCTGAACGTCGGGCCGTTAATTCGACGGCCCAGTCTCTTGGGTCTCTCCCCTCTGTCTCGTCCGGCATTCCGAATGGTGGGTACTCTCGCGATAACTCTCGCACATAAACACTCAGCAGCCGGGAGATCCGTGGAGCTGAATCAGGGCGCTCATTCGCCAATCCCTCGAGCCGGTCAATAGCAGCGTTGCGGCGGGTGATGTCGTCTTGCCAGAGAGTTTGAGTGACCTCGTTACCGTCGGCATCCTGTGTGGTTTTGGAAATCTGCCGCATGGCGTGCAGATCATCGGTGGCGGCGTTGATCTTGTCGTTGAACAGTGACTCGGTGGCCGTGTTGGTCTGCTCGCCGGTCAGTTTCAGCCGGATCACCGTGAACGGCAGCGCAATCACCGCGCCCAGTGTGGCGGTGAAGGCGGTCAGGCGCAGCAGCGCAAAGCGGAAGTTTGTGCCGTCGCCTTGAGCCGCGAGGGCCGCATACCAGATCAGCTCCCAGATCATTAGAAACAGACCGGCGGTCAGGGATAGCGCGATAGCGGCCCAGAGCAGGATGGCGCAGAGGAATAAACCGTCGTTGACCGAGGTGGCTCCGAATTTGGATTTCAGCAAGTCCAGCGGGTCTTTGTCGCTGCGCTGACGGGTAGAGAGCAGGCCATAGGCAACAACTACCGCCAACCCAAAGCAGGAAAAGTAGAACAAGCCCCAGAACAGTTTGGGATCAATTGGAATAGTGGTCATGGCTGCAATCTATCAAGAGTTGAATAGGTGCACCCTGTCACTGCTGGGTGATTGCGTCAATCCGCTGGTGATTGCGGCGGATATTTTGGGCGGGCCTCTGCGATTTGGCGTCAAACAGGCTGTGGATCTGCCGGTGAAACCGCCTGTAAAGCGCTGATTTGTGGCCTGTCACAGGCTGGATCGACCGAGAAGTCTTATTCCTGCCGCTGATGCGCGGTGGCCGCCTTGCAAAGCTAAGGATCAGCGCATAGGTTCGCCTGCGAATTTAGCGCTGACATTCAGCGATACACTGACAAAAGGAATATCCCATGGACATTGGCGCACTTGGCCAGTTTTTGCCGCTCATCCTGATCTTTGGCATCATGTATATGCTGCTTATCCGGCCTCAGCAAAAGAAGATGAAAGACCACAAGGCAATGGTCGAGGCGCTGCGCCGTGGCGATCAGGTGATCACCCAGGGTGGCTTGGTCGGCAAGGTCTCAAAGGTCAAAGACGACGGCGAAGTCGAAGTTGAAATCGCTGAAGGCGTCAAGGTCCGGGTGATTAAAGCGACCATCGCTCAGGTTCTGAACAAGACCGAGCCAGCGGCTTAAATCTCTGACGTAAATTACTAAAAAGGCAGGGCAATGCTGCAAATTGATCTCTGGAAGAGGGTGCTGATTTGGCTGGTCTGTTTGACCGGCCTGCTGCTTGCCCTGCCAAATGCGTTTTATACGCGCGTCGAACAGGCCAACGATGCGGCCATCGAAATTATCGCTAAGGGCGAGACGCCCGAGCGGCTGGAAACTGTCGACCAATGGCCCTCGTGGATGCCATCGTCGCTGGTGAACCTAGGCCTGGACCTGCGCGGTGGCGCGCATCTGCTGGCCGAAGTAAAGGTCGCCGACGTCTATGTGGCGCGGATGGACGCAATGTGGCCAGAGGTGCGCGACGTATTGCGCCCCGAGCGGGCCACGGTGGGGACATTTCGCCGTCAGCCGGGGCCGGATGATCAGATTCGTCTGAAAATCTCCAAACCCGAAGGCATGAGCCGGGCGCTGGAACTGGTGCGTGGCCTTGCCAACCCGGTGACCAGCCTGACCGGCGCGGGTGCCACCGACATCGAAGCCTCGGCTGACGGTGATATCCTGACAATCCAGCTGTCTGACGCTGAAAAGCTGGCCTCGGATGATCGCACCGTGCGTCAATCGTTGGAAATCGTGCGCCGCCGGATCGACGAGGTGGGCACCCGTGAGCCGACCATTCAGCGCCAGGGCGTTGATCGTATCCTGATCCAGGTGCCGGGCATTGGCTCTGCCTCTGAGTTGAAAAAGATCATTGGCACCACCGCACAGCTGACATTCAGCCCGGTGGTGGGTCGCGGATCTGATCCGGATGCAAACCCCGGTATCGGCAATAGGATTGTGCCGTCGCTGGATGAACCGGGAGTCTACTACACGATTGAGTCGGCGCCGGTTGTCACCGGTGAAGAACTGACTGACGCGCAGCCAGCGTTTGACCAGAACGGCCGCCCGGCTGTCAGCTTCCGCTTTAACATATCCGGGGCCCGTCGGTTTGGCGATTATACCGCCGAAAACATCGGCTCTCCCTTTGCCATAGTGCTGGATGACGAGGTGGTCTCGGCGCCAGTGATCCAAAGCCATATTCCGGGTGGCTCGGGCATTATCACCGGCAATTTCACCATCGAGGAAAGCACCAATCTGGCAGTGCTGCTGCGGGCGGGCGCCTTGCCGGCCGGGCTGGAGTTTCTGGAAGAACGTACCATTGGCCCGGAACTGGGTCAGGACAGCATCGACGCGGGTAAGATCGCCACTATCGTGGCCTTTGCCGGGGTGCTGATCTTCATGGTGCTGAGCTATGGGTTGTTTGGTATCTTTGCCAATATCGCGCTGATCCTGAACATTGCGCTGATCTTTGGTATGCTCAGCCTGATTGGCGGCACCCTGACGCTGCCGGGGATTGCCGGTATCGTGCTGACCGTCGGTATGGCGGTGGATGCCAATGTGCTGGTGTTTGAGCGTATCCGCGAGGAGCTGAAGGCGGGTCGAGGCCCGGCAAGGGCAATCGAGGAAGGCTATTCCAAAGCGCTGAGCGCCATTCTGGATGCCAACGTGACAACCTTTATCACTGCGGTGATCCTGTTCGTCATGGGCTCAGGCCCAGTGCGTGGCTTTGCCATCACATTGGGGCTGGGGATCATGACTTCGGTGTTTACCGCGATCTTTGTGACCCGGGTGATTATCATCATGTGGTTTGAACGCCGCCGTCCAAAAACGATTGAGGTGTAACATGAGACTGAAACTAGTTCCCGAAAAGACCTCGTTCGATTTCTTCAGCAATTGGAAGCTGTGGATGGGGGTCTCGGCCCTGCTGCTGGTGCTGAGCCTGGTGTCGTTCCTGGCCCAGGGGCTGAACTTTGGCATTGATTTCCGTGGCGGAACCACGGTGCGCACCGAAAGCACTCTGGCGGTGGATGTGGGAACCTACCGGAAAGCGATGGAACCCATGGAGTTGGGCGATATCTCGATCACCGAGGTGTTCGACCCGAGCTTCGAAGAGGATCAGCATGTGGCGATGATCCGCATTCAGGCGCAGGCCGACGGCGAGGCGATCTCGGGCGAGACCATCGAGACCTTGCTGGCGACGCTGAACGGCGTGGCGCCGGGGATCAAATTTGTCTCGGTTGAATCGGTTGGCCCCAAGGTCTCGGGCGAGCTGGTGCAAACGGCGGTGCTGGCGGTGGTCTTGGCGATTGGCGCGGTGCTGGTCTATATCTGGCTGCGGTTTGAATGGCAGTTTGCGCTGGGTGCCGTGGCGGCGCTGGTTCACGATGTATTGCTGACCATCGGGGTGTTTGCGGCGGTGCAGATCAAATTTGATCTGGCCATCATCGCGGCGCTGCTGACCATTGTGGGCTACTCGCTGAACGATACGGTGGTGGTGTTTGACCGGGTGCGGGAAAACCTGCGCAAGTTCAAGAAGCTGTCGCTGGGAGAGGTGCTGAACCTGTCGATCAATCAGACCTTGTCGCGCACCGTGATGACCTCGGTGACCACGCTGATCGCGCTGATCGCGTTGTTTGTGCTGGGCGGCGACGTAATCCGTGGCTTTGTCTTTGCGATGATCTGGGGCGTGATTGTCGGCACCTACTCGTCGGTGTTTGTGGCCTCGACCATTCTGCTGAAACTGGGGGTCAAACGCGACTGGAGCAAACAGGCCAATACCACCGGCAACCAGTTCGCCAATATTGATGCCTGAAGTTCTGAGCGCAGCCCTGCAAACGCCAGGGCTGGCTTGGATGCTGCTGACCATTTCAGTGGCCGGGTTGGTGCGTGGCTTTACCGGCTTTGGCACCGCGATGATATTCGTGCCGGTTGGGGCGCAGTTCCTGCCCACGGCGGACGTAGTGTTTCTGATGGCCACCACCGGCATTTTTTCCACCGTGGCCCTGTTCCCTTCGGCCTGGAAAAAGGCGGATAAATCCGAGGTCGGTGCCCTGGCGATGGCCGCAGGTATCACCGTTCCGGCGGGCATCTGGATGATGACCCAGCTGGACGGGTTGACGCTGCGCTGGATCGCTTCGGCGGTGATCGGTATCACCCTTGCAGCGGTGATCACCGGCTGGCGCTGGCCGGGCAAGATCGGCTGGCCGGGACGGTTTGCCATTGGCGGCGCGGCGGGCACGATGGGCGGCATGACCGGGCTGACCGGACCGGTTGTCATTGTGTTCTATCTGGCCAATGTCCGCGATGTCAGCCGGGTGCGGGCCAATACCATTGTCTTCCTGGCGGCGCTGGATGTGGTGATTGTCGCCAACCTGGTGTTTGGCGGGTTTGCGGGGCTGCAAACCCTGATGGTGGCGCTGCTGTTGTCGTTGCCCTATTTGATCACTACTCTGATCGGCAAAGCCCTGTTTGATCCCAAGCTTGAGAAAATCTACCGGCTGGCCTCTTATTCGGTGATCGGGCTTGCGCTGCTGACCGGGTTGCCACTTTTTGACTAACAGGAGCCCGAAATGCGCCTAAATGAAATCACCTATACCGATGCCGCCCCGGTCGACAGCTATGGCCCTGATTTCTTCCGAATTGGTGGTGTGCTGCACCAGGGCGCGGTGCTGACCGGCCCCAGGGGCACCGGCAGTTGGGGCGGCTACACGGATACTGCTCCGCTGCTGGCGCTGCTCGGTGAGGTCGACGTGCTGTTTCTGGGCACCGGCGCCGAGATCGCCTATATTCCCGCCGCCCTGCGCGAGGAGCTGGAGCAGGCTGGGCTGGGCTTTGAAGTGATGAACTCACCTGCCGCCTGCCGCACCTATAACGTGCTGCTGTCCGAGGGGCGCCGCATTGCATTGGCCGCCATGCCGGTGGTTTGATCTGCCGCAAAGACCCGGTAATAATTTGCGCTTTATGTCGCGACAGGCAAAGGGATAAGCGGTTTAGATGAGCCTCAGGATATCGGATCTATGCATCGCCCGTGGTGGTATCCCGGTGCTGGAGGGGCTGAGCTTTGCGCTTGAGCCCGGACAGGCGTTGATTCTGCGTGGCCCCAACGGAAGTGGCAAAACCACCCTGCTGCGGACCATTGCCGGCTTACAGCCGCCGGTGTCGGGCACCATTGAAGGGGCCGAGGATATGATTGCCTATGCCGGCCATTCCGATGGTATCAAACCCACATTGACGGTCTCTGAGAACCTGGATTTTTGGGCGCAGGTGTTTGGCACCGAGGGGATCGCTGCGGCGATTGAGGCCTTTGATCTGGATATCTTGCGCGATCGCCCCGCCGGAGAGCTGTCGGCCGGGCAGAAGCGGCGGCTGGGCCTGTCGCGGATGCTGGTCACTGGGCGGCCGATCTGGGTTCTGGATGAACCAACCGTCAGTCTGGATGCCAAATCGGTAATGATGTTTGCCGAGGCGGTGCGCGCCCATCTGGGGCAGGGCGGTTCTGCGCTGATTGCCACCCATATTGATCTGGGGCTGGACAGCGCGGTGCTGGAGGTCGGCCCCTTCAAGGCCAAGCTACCGGCCATTGATGATTTTGACGGAGCCTTCCTGTGATTGCGCTGCTGATGCGGGATCTGCGGCTTGCCATGCGCGCCGGTGGCGGCTTTGGGCTTGGGCTGGCGTTCTTCCTGATCGTTACAGTGATGGTGCCGCTGTCGGTGGGGCCACAAGCGGCCTTGCTGGGCTCGATTGCGCCGGGGGTGCTGTGGCTGGGCGCCCTGTTGGCCTGCCTGCTGTCGCTGGACCGTCTGCTGGCCCTGGACTGGGAGGATGGCTCGCTGGATCTGCTGGCCACAGCACCGCTGCCGCTAGAGGCCGCGGTCTCGGTCAAGGCGCTGGCCCATTGGATCACCACCGGGCTGCCGCTGGTGCTGGCGGCGCCGGTACTGGGGGTGCTGCTGAACCTGCCTGTGCCGGGGTTCAAATGGGTGATGATCTCACTGCTGCTGGGCACCCCGGCCTTGTCGGTGATCGGCACCTTTGGCGCCGCCCTGACGGTTGGTCTGAAACGCGGCGGGCTGCTGATGTCGCTGCTGGTGATGCCGCTCTATATGCCGACCCTGATTTTTGGTGCCGAGGTCGCCCGCCGTGGCGCCATCGGTATGGATATACAGACCCCGCTGTTAATGCTGGCAGGAATATCGGCGGCGTCCATCGCGCTGTTGCCATTTGCCAGTGCCGCCGTCTTGCGCATCAACCTGCGCTGAGGCATTCGTGATTTGAGAACCCCTTAGGGAATAGCTAGGTACCCAATATGTCGATCTGGGAATACGCCAATCCAAAGAAATTCATCACCACCACTGAACGGGTGATGCCAGTCCTGTGGGCGGCCGCCGCTGTCTGCATTGTCGGCGGCTTGATCTGGGGCTTCTTCTTTACCGGCGATGAAGTCCGTCAGGGCGCCACCGTGAAAATCATCTACCTGCATGTGCCAACGGCGATGCTGGCAATCAACATCTGGGTGATGATGCTGGTGACCTCGCTGGTCTGGCTGGTGCGGCGTCACCACGTCTCGGCGCTGGCGGCGCGGGCGGCGGCTCCGATTGGGATGGTGATGACCCTGATCGCGCTGGCCACCGGAGCCATCTGGGGGCAGCCAACCTGGGGCACATGGTGGGTCTGGGATCCGCGGCTGACCTCGTTCCTGATCCTGTTTCTGTTCTACCTTGGCTACATGGCCCTGTGGGAGGCGATTGACGACGCCGACACCGCCGCTGATCTGACCTCGTTTCTCTGTCTGGTGGGCAGCGTCTTTGCACTGCTCAGCCGCTATGCGGTGAATTTCTGGAATCAGGGGTTGCATCAGGGCGCCTCAATCATGCGGGTCGGGGCGGTGATCGGCACCGACACCGAAGAAAAGGTCAACAATATCTATTTCTACCCGCTGATGCTCTGCATTCTTGGATTTGTGCTGTTGTTTGTCGCATTGCTGTTTTACCGCACGGGCACTGAAATCCGCGCCCGTCGGATCAAGGCGCTTTTGGCGCGCGAAAGGGTTATGGCATGATACCGGATCTGGGAAAACACGCGGACACGGTGATGTCGGCCTATGGCGCCTCGATTGTGCTGCTGGTGGCGCTGGTGCTGTTCAGCGTGCTGCGCGGCCGCCGGGTGCGGGCCGAAATGAAAAAGATGGAAAAACGGGTGACGGGCAATGGCTAAAGTATCTCCGATGATGGCTCTGCCAGTGCTGGTGTTTGCCGGGTTTATTGGCTTGGCGCTGGTTGGCATGATGCGTGAAGACCCCAACAGCCTGCCCTCCGCCCGCGTGGGCCAGCCGGCGCCGCCGGTGGTGCTGACCACGTTTCCCGGCAAGGCTGGGTTTGACGATGCCACCCTAAGGGACGGGACCGTCAAGGTGGTGAACTATTGGGCCAGCTGGTGCGCGCCGTGCCGCATTGAGCACCCAAACCTGCAGGCCCTGCAGGACGAAGGTCTGGCCATTTATGGCATCAACTACAAAGACCAGCTGGCCAATGCGACATCGTTCCTGGATGAGCTGGGCGACCCCTATACCGCCATTGGCCGTGACGAGAAGGGCCGGATGGCGCTGGACTGGGGCCTCTACGGCGTGCCCGAGACCTATGTGATTGACGGCGAGGGAACCATCATCCTGCGCCATGCGGGGCCGTTGACCAAACGGGTGATTGAGAAAACCCTGCGTCCAGCGCTGGAGCGGGCCCGCCAAAAATAGGTGCCTTAAGATAATTCCATACGAAACATGATAAGGGTATTGGCCAGAGCTATCGCAAGCCAATACCCATTTTTCCACATATGTTCAGAGCGATAGCCGATCTACACCGCTGTGCCCAGTTAGACTAAAGACCGCAATTTTTCCAATTGTTTCAAGCCATCCGCTAGCTCGGTGGGCAGATCATCCGTAGAGCTTTGGCTGGCTCGCGGTAGCTGAGACATGCTCACAAACGGCAGGTCAGTTTGAAATTTGATGTGGCTTAGGAATTCCAGAAGCACCGAAGGATCGGTATATTTTGGCACGGGGTCCGCTGGGTTCCCTGCATACCAAGATGGTAGGTGGCTGGCAAAAACAACATATCCATTGATCTTAGCCGTGTCATTCACCCATTCTTTCCATCCATTTTCCCAAGCCGGTGATCCCATTGGCGGCGTGAAGGCAAACCGGTCCAACCAGCCCGCAGTGATGACATCAGCACGCTTCATATCAGAAGGCGACATTGGACCGCTTCCATCAGATGGATTGGCACCGCGCAAACGCGTGAAAATCTTTAGCAGGAACTCATTGATCACAGCATCGGCCTGAGTATTTGGGTAGGCAAAACTGGACCAGTATGCCGGCCAGTGTTGATGCCCTGGCTGTGAACGAATTGCTAAATAGTCCAGATAGTTAGGATATATTTGATTGTACCAATATTGGATGGGATTTGATCCCGGCGCGGCTGGGTGGGTCAGGGTATGGCCGCCTATTTCGTGGCTTCGAACGACCCGGTCAATAACGGTCTGCCATTGCGGATCGGTTTTGACCTTATCAAACTGGCTTACGAAGAATGTGGCACGTACGCCGTAATCATCGAGAATATCAAATATATTCTTCCCGCCATAAAAATTCGGTTGCAACCACCAACTGGCCTGTTCCCATTTTGGATGCATATCGAACGTGAGTGTTACACCACTAGTATTTGCCATGATCCAGTACCTCTTAAAACTAAAACCAAAAATTGATGAGATATTCAAACTGGCTTCCCTCCAGATTAATGGCGAGAAGTAAGCTTTTATATCTCTAATTGATCATATATATATTATATATGCTGTAAGTTGTTTTATGGCAATGGATTTGAACTTATTGGAGAGCATGAACCAAGGTTGATGGTCACCAGTCAGTCCCATTTGGGTCAGGCGTTCACGTTTTATGCGACGATCATTGGTGGGGGAAGCGGACAGCGGAAATGGCTGCTTAGCTAAAAATTGTTAAATCAAGATCCAGCCCGGTGCCCAGCCAAATGCCGTGATCCCGGTGATCCGCCAGATGGTCGCCGGTTTCGGGATGGGCAAAGACAATCAACCCATCGCGGTTCAGCGCCAGCCAGGGCAGCAACTCGGAAAACTGCGCCGGAGAGGCCAGTAACTGACAGGACCACATGGGGTGTGGTCCGACATTGCGTTGGTGCACCCGGCCCATTTCCAAGCCAAAACTTGTTGCCGCTGTCTGACACAAAGCGCGGGCCTGCGCGACGCTGTCGGCGTCGAAATAGACATGCGCGTGATAGCTGATGATTTGAGATATCTGTTTCATGCCCAGACTATCGCGGCAACGCCCGAAAGGAGCAACCCAACATTCCCACACAGAATATGTGCAATAAAAAAGGCGGCCAAAAAGCCGCCTTTTTCAAATTTGGAAATCGCAGGATCTTACGATTTGGCGAGGTTGCGCAGCACGTAGTGCAGCACGCCGCCATGTTCGACATATTCAATCTCGGGCGCGGTATCGATGCGACACTTGAGAGTGATTTCTTTGACCGAGCCATCGGCAAAGGTGATCGAGCAGGGAACCTCCTGCAGTGGCTGGATGGTGTCCAGACCAGAGATCGATACGGTTTCTTCACCGGTGATGCCCAGCGACTTGCGGCTGTCTCCATTGGTGAACTCAAACGGGATAACCCCCATGCCCACCAGGTTGGAGCGGTGGATCCGCTCAAAGCTCTCGGTGATCACGGCCTTGACGCCCAGCAGGGCAGTGCCCTTGGCCGCCCAGTCGCGTGACGATCCGGCGCCGTATTGCTCGCCGCCAAAGATCACCAGCGGGGTGCCAGCCTCCTGATAGGCCATGGCCGCATCATAGATCGCCGCCTGTTTGCCGTCGGGGCCATTGGTATAGCCGCCTTCAACGCCGTCCAGAATCTCGTTCTTGATGCGGATGTTGGCGAAGGTGCCACGCATCATGATCTCGTGGTTGCCGCGACGCGACCCATACGAGTTGAATTCACGCGGTTGCACCTGACGCTCCAGCAGATAGGCACCGGCAGGCGAAGTTGTCGCAAAGCTACCAGCAGGCGAGATGTGGTCGGTGGTGACCATATCACCCAGAACCGCCAGAACCTTGGCATTCTCAATATTGCTGATGGTGCCGGGCTCGGGGCTCATGCCCTGGAAATAGGGCGGGTTCTGGATGTAGGTCGAAGCCGGCGGCCAATCGTAGGTCTCGGCGTCGGTGGTCTCCACCGCCTGCCATTTTTCGTCGCCTTTGAACACATCGGCGTATTTGTCCAGGAACTTCTCCCGGGTGACGGTCTGTTCCACCAGGTCGGCAACTTCCTGAGTGGTTGGCCACAAATCCTTAAGGTAGACGTCGTTGCCGTCCTTGTCCTGGGCGATTACATCGGTGTCGATGTTGATATCCATGGTGCCAGCCAGCGCATAGGCCACCACCAGCGGCGGTGAGGCCAGGTAGTTGGCGCGCACATCAGGGCTGATACGGCCCTCAAAGTTGCGGTTGCCGGACAGCACCGCAGTGGCGACCAGATCCCCCTCGGCAATGGCGGCAGACAGCTCGGCCTGGATCGGGCCAGAGTTGCCGATACAGGTGGTACAGCCGTAACCGACGAGGTTAAAGCCAACCGCATCCAGGTCTTTTTGCAGATCCGCCGCTTCCAGATAGGCCGAGACAACCTGTGATCCGGGGGCCAGCGAGGTTTTTACCCAGGGCTTGCGGTTCAGACCCAGTGCCGCCGCTTTGCGCGCCACCAGACCAGCGCCGATCATCACATAGGGGTTCGAGGTATTGGTGCAGGAGGTGATCGAGGCAATCACAACCTTGCCCGACTCCATGGTGTAGTCTTCGCCTTTGACAGCGATTTCCTTGTCCATGGGCCGCTTGAAGGTCTCTTCCATCTCTCTGCGGAATGCGGTTTTGGCGTCGGTCAGGGCGACATAGTCCTGTGGACGCTTGGGGCCCGAGATCGCCGGAACGATGGTGCCCATATCCAGCGACATGGTGTCGGTGTAGATCGGTGAGTAATCCGCATCGCGCCAGAAGCCGTTGGCCTTGGCATAGGCTTCGACCAGTGCAACGCGGTCTTCGTCGCGACCGGTATTGCGCAGGTAACGCAGGGTTTCACCGTCGATCGGGAAGAAGCCACAGGTGGCGCCGTATTCCGGGGCCATGTTGGCGATGGTGGCACGGTCCGCCAGCGGCAGACGGTCCAGACCCTCGCCAAAGAACTCGACGAACTTGCCGACAACGCCCTTGGCGCGCAGCAGTTCGACCACTTTCAGCACTAGATCGGTGCCGGTGGTGCCCTCAATCATAGCGCCGGTCAGCTCAAAGCCGATCACTTCGGGGATCAGCATCGAGATCGGCTGGCCCAGCATGGCGGCTTCGGCTTCGATCCCGCCAACACCCCAGCCCAGAACGGCCATGCCGTTGACCATGGTGGTGTGGCTGTCGGTGCCCACAAGCGTATCGGGGTAAGCGACTTCAACGCCGTTCTGATCGGTGTCAGACCAGACGGTCTTGGCCAGATATTCCAGGTTCACCTGGTGACAGATGCCGGTTCCCGGAGGCACAACGCGGAAGTTGTTAAACGCACCCTGGCCCCATTTCAGGAACTGATAACGCTCCATGTTGCGCTCATACTCGCGGTCGACGTTCATCTGGAACGCCCTTGGGTTGCCAAATTCGTCGATCATCACCGAGTGGTCAATGACCAGATCGACCGGTGCCAGCGGGTTGATTTTCTGCGGATCGCCGCCGAGGGCCTTGATGCCGTCGCGCATTGCAGCCAGATCAACAACAGCCGGAACGCCGGTGAAATCCTGCATCAGCACGCGGGCCGGGCGGTAAGCGATCTCGCGGGGGTTCTTGCCGCCGTTGGCGCCCCATTCGGCAAAGGCCTTGATATCGTCAACCGAGACCGAAAAGCCGTTGTCTTCGAACCGCAGCATGTTCTCCAGCACCACTTTCAGGGCTGCAGGCAGATTCGAGAAATCACCCAGGCCGGCCTCAGTGGCGGCGGGGATCGAGTAATAGGAAATGGTCTTGCCGTTGACGCTCAGCTCTCTGCGTGTCTTGGCGGTGTCCTGTCCGACGGTAATAGGCATGGTTGGCCTCCCTCTGGGATGTGAAAATAGGGAATTCGCTGAGGGCTGTTTGCAACATGAAGGCCCCGCGTTCAATAGCGGAAATGCCGCAGGAGGGTGATTTGTATGCAATAGTACACAAAAAGCCAGCGAACTGCTCACTCAGGTCTCAAGAATGATTGATTGGCCTTGCCGCCGTCGGGCAGATAAACCAGATTTGCAAAGCCTATAGAAAGACCGGATATGAACGCTTGGAAAGCCATTTTAGCGACCCTTTGGATCGGAATGCCGCTGGCGGCGAGTGCTCAGTCTGGGCCGGTGGTGGTTGAGCTGTTTACCTCGCAGGGGTGTTCATCCTGCCCGCCTGCGGATGCTTTGTTGCATCGGCTGGCAGACCGGGATGACGTGCTGCCGCTGGCGTTGCACGTGGATTATTGGGATTACATCGGCTGGCAAGACAAATTTGCCAAGCCGGTGCATACGCTGCGGCAAAAAGGCTATGCCCATGCCGCAGGCCGCAGCATGATCTATACGCCGCAGATGGTTGTCATGGGGCAGGACGATGTGGTCGGGGCAGACGCAATGGCGCTGTCAGACACCATTGCAAAGCATCAAAGAGCGGCGCCGAAAGTGCGGATCAAGGCGCGGCGTGAGGGCGGTGTACTGACCCTGACCCTGCTGCCCTTGGTGGATCTGCCGCCCGAAAACCTGATGGTGCAGGTGGTGCAGTTTGCACCGGTCAAATCGGTCGAAATCACCCGTGGAGAACTGGCAGGCCATCGGTACACCTACGCCCATGTGGTCGAAGACTGGCAGCAGGTCGGGCCCTGGGACGGCCAGGTGGAGACGGTGATTGAGGTGCCCGTTTCGGGGGGGCAGCCTGTTGCCGTGTTGGTGCAGCAGCCTCCGTTCGGAGCGATTATTGCGGCGCTGCGGGTTGATTGACCCGCCTTGATGGCTGTTCTGTCAGGTCCGCCAAAGGCGGCCTCAGTCTCTCTGGTCTAGGGTTTCCAGCGCCGGTGAATCCAGAACCATTGGCCCATATGCTGGCGCACCAGGGTCTCCAGATCATCACAGACGGCGCGGGTCATGGTCACCGGATCACTGTGCGGAATTTCCGCGTGCAGGGTGATTTCGAAATCCAGCCCGTTGGCCTGACGGATGGCATAGACCGGGATCATGGCGGCGTTGTATTTCAACGCCAATTCGGCCGGCACCACCGAGGTCACTGCCGGTTTGCCGAAGAAATCAATTTTCTTGCCACCAATCGAGTGCAGATCTGCGACGATGGCGATGATGCCGCCGCCTTTCAGGTGGCGTACCATTTCCATCATGCCGCGGCGGCCCTGTTCGAACATCGGCTTGCCGATCTGCTCGATGGTGCGCACATAGTGGGCGTTGAAATAGGGGTTGGCCATGCGCCGGTACAGAGCGCCCATCTTATAGCCCCGCCCGATCAGGTTTGAGCGCGCCGCATCGTAGTTGCCGAAATGGCCGGTCACCAGAATGACCGGGCGGCCCTCGGCCCGGGCGGCCTCCAGCGCGGCCAGGCCGGGGCCCGAGACGGGCGCCGCATGGGCCCGGTCAAGGAATGGCTGGCCCGCATAGAGCTCGATCAAAGTGCGCCCGGCGTTGTTGCTCACCTCGCGGCACAGACGGGCGACCTCGGGCTCGGGCAGATCCGGGCGGGTCAGCTTCAGATTATTGCGGACGCGTTTGTCAAAGCCGACGATTGGGGCCAGGGCGCTGACCAGGCGGCCCATGACCGGAACCCGCCAGCGGTATGGGATCAGGCCCAACCCGGTAATGATGCCGCGCAGAAACAGGTTGCTGGTTAGATATTTGGCGCGCGCCATGCGCGACAGTCCTGATGGGTCAATGGGCATGAAGCAGAGAGAACCTGTGGGGTTGGGGCAAGATCAGCGCGCCGATCATATGCCCCCCATCCCGCAGGCACAAGCCGCCCGCGCGCTGGCTGGGGGGGGGGCGGGCTTTGCCGGTTCGGGATCAACCGTCGTCGTCATCCTCGTCTTGCGAGCGCAGCTCCATCTCGCCGGCCTGAACCAGTTCGCGCATCACATTGACCACTACACCCATCGCGGTCTCGCCGACAGAGGTTCTGACCTTGCCCTTTTCGGCGATTTCGTCGCGAATATTATTGGCCATTCGGCTGGACATATTGGCGAGCATGAACTCGGCGCTTTCCTGTTCGTCTTCGCCATTGGCAAAGGCAAAGGCAAAGGCGGTCACCAGGTCCGGTTGCGGCACAACGCGGATAATCCGGGGCACGTCGATCATGTTTACCCGCTGATGGATGATCGCAAAGGTAAAGATCGACCGGCGGACATCGGTGGCAAATTCCAGATCTTCTTCGTCCAGTGCGGTCAGCACCTCTTCGCGCTTGGCGGCAACCGATTGGGTCAGGATGGCACCGATACGCTCTCCGGGGGTCTCTTCAAAGGCAATTTCCGGCCGGGCCTCAATCTGGGCGGCAAGGGACAGGCCAATACGATCCACCGTATCCGGCGTCACCGAGCCGGTGTAGCGCACCGCATAAGTGATCCGGCGGGCCACCGGTCCGGGCATGTGGCTCAGCATTTCGGCGGCCTTGGCGGTGTCCAGTTTTGACAGCATCACCGCAGCAACTTCGGTGCTTTCTGCCTCGGCCAACTCGGCCAGGTCTTCGGCGGGCAGCGCCCGCAGCCGTTCCCAAGGATTGCCGAACTGGCGCACCCCGGCTTCTTTGCGCAGGCGGCGTTCGGTCTGGCGGCTGATTTTACCTTCCATCGCTGACAAGGCTCCGGCCAACCCGTTGGGGAAGGACAGGCCGACATTGTCCAGCATTTCAGCAAATTCATTGGCCACAGAATGCAGCGTGTCGCGATCCACAAGCCCCATCCGGCCCATTTGCTGGGTCAGAGTGGCCTGCATTTCGTCAGACAGGTCTTCAATTGCGATATCGGCCCCTTCGTTCAGCAAAAGACGCACAACAATTGCGGCTTTGGCTTTGCCATTCAGCCCGTTCATCGGCAATGTGGGGGCGAGGGCGTCAAATCCGCCCAGAGTGTCCATGGTAGATGCTGGCGGTAACGCCAAGGCCAAATCGTGCTGCATTCTTGCGCCCCTTTTACCTAAAAGATTCTTCTTCGGTTCAAGAACAGATTACGACATGATCCGTAAAGAAAGGCTGAAGTCAGTAGCTGAAACCCTGACCCGTTTCCAGGGCCGCGCGCAGAGAGAGCTCGGCCCAGGTTCCAATGCCACCCCGGGCCCGGATCTGCCGCCACTGGGCCAGCGCCTGCGCCGGGCGGTCGTCTTCGACAAAGCCTTGCCCCATATAAGAGCGGGCCAAAATGTTGTTGGGGTTCTGCGCGATGGCCTGGTTGTAAAACGCGTTTGCCAGCGCGATGTTGCCCAGCTTGCGATGGGTGAAGCCCCAATAGGTCAGCACCCGGTCATCGCTTTGATCTACCATGGCCCGCAACACACCCTGGGCGTCCTGAAATCGGCCGGCATAGGCCAGCTCGCGCACCGCCCCATAGAGCTGGTCGCTATCCAGCGACGATTTCTTTGGCCGCACACAGCGCTTTGCCTTGTCGTCCCAGACCCGCACGCCCCAACAGGATTTGGTGGTTTGAGTGGGGGTTGGGACGCCCTTGCCGCCACCGCTAGCCGCAAAGGAATAGCCGGGAAAACACATGAGCAAAATTAGCAACATACGCATAATAGACGTCCTGACCATTAGAAAACCACGCCTTCATACTAACCATGTAAGCATGAGTGCGGGATCACAATTTCCCGATCCAGCCGTCACATCTGAGTGAACCGAGCCTAGCCCGAGACCTGTTTGGTACAGCTCTGCGTCTCGGCGTTCCAGGCCGTGTCGGCACCACAGGATTGAGTTTGCTGGCTGTGCTGAGAGCAAGCGAATGCCGTACTTGCGGATATCAGGACGACAATGGCGGCGATGAAAAATTTTGTACTCATGACTGATCTCCATACTGGCAACGATACCAGCATAGCGCAGAAGCTGAAAAATTTCAAAACCTGATCGCGCGGGAGCGGACATGTGCCGGTTGCTGAAACGCAGCACGCCCCACCTGATGGCGGGGCGTGCTGTCTTGATCGGCATAAATTGGGGGGGCTGGTTACTCGCCAAACACCCGGGCAAAGATCGTGTCGACATGTTTGGTGTGATAATCCATGTCGAATTTTTCGTTGATACCCGTCTCGCCAAGGGCCGCAACCACTTCGCCGTCCGCCAGCAGCAGATCGCGGAAGTCGAGACGCTCTTCCCAGACCTTCATGGCATTGCGCTGGACCATGGAATAGGCATCCTCACGCGATACTCCGGCCTGTGTCAGCGCCAGAAGCACCCGCTGGCTCATCACCAGACCTGGGAATTTGTTCATGTTGTCCAGCATGTTCTGGGGGTAGATCAGCATCTTATCGACCACGCCGGTCAGCCGGGCCAGGGCAAAATCCAGGGTGATGCAGCTGTCGGGGCCGATGGCGCGTTCAACGGAGGAGTGGGAAATATCCCGCTCGTGCCAGAGGGTCACATTCTCCATTGCCGGCACCACAGCCGAGCGGACCAGACGGGCCAGACCGGTGAGGTTTTCGGTCAGAATTGGGTTTTTCTTGTGGGGCATCGCCGAGGAACCTTTTTGGCCGGACGAGAAGAATTCCGCACCTTCCAGTACCTCGGTGCGCTGCATGTGGCGAATTTCAGTGGCGACGTTTTCGATCGAGGAGGCAATCACGCCAAGGGTGGCAAAGAACATCGCGTGACGGTCGCGCGGGATCACCTGGGTCGAGATCGGCTCAGGCGTGAGGCCGAGCGCGGCGCAGACATGCTCTTCGACGGCTGGGTCGATATTGGCGAATGTGCCAACCGCGCCAGAGATGGCACCGGTGGAGATTTCAGCGCGGGCCAGTTTCAGGCGGGCCAGGTTACGGTCCATTTCGGCATAGAACCGGGCGAATGTCAGGCCCATGGTGGTGGGTTCCGCGTGGATGCCGTGGGAGCGGCCGACGCGAACGGTGTCCTTGTGCTCAATGGCGCGCTTTTTCAACGCGGCCAGCAACCCGTCCATGTCCTTGATCAGGATATCGGCGGAGCGCACCAGCTGCACGTTGAAACAAGTGTCCAGCACATCCGATGAGGTCATGCCCTGATGCACAAAGCGGGCCTCGTCGCTGCCGATATGTTCGGCCAGATGGGTGAGGAAGGCAATCACGTCATGTTTGGTGACGGCTTCGATTTCGTCAATGCGGGCGACGTCGAATTCAACGTCCTTGGCCTTCCACACCGCATCGGCATTCTCGCGCGGGATGACGCCAAGGTTGGCCATGGCTTCGCAGGCATGCGCCTCGATCTCGTACCAGATGCGGAATTTGGTTTCGGGAGACCAGATGGCAACCATGTCGGGGCGGGAGTAGCGAGGGATCATTGGCCAGAACCTTTGTGAAAGCGCGGGGATGCGCGCCTATTAGATCAGGTGGGGCAAAACAACAAGGCAGGTGGCGCTGGGTGGGGCGTTTTGCCGTTGGTATTTTAGCGGTATTCCAGCGAAATTTTGGTGAAATGCCTGTGGAATGGACATAGCGGCCTAACAATACAAACCAGCCACATAATAGCCGACGGTGATTAGGTGCTCGATATTTGGCTAAGCGCCGCCCTGTTCGACCAGATCCGAGATTGGCAAGTGCGCCGCCCGAGTGCCCTGTATTTCGCGGCCTCAAACCTGTTGTTTCTAAGGGCAATATGAATTGAACCTTTTCATCGTGATGGAATTACTTTCTACTCGCGATAGTTTAGTCGCCATGGGTGGACTTGCCTGTGGCCTTCCTTTTCAAGGAGGCGCGGCAATGCCGAATTTATTGCGCAACATATTTGCAGCCGCAGGGCTCGCCGCATCGGTGGCCCTGATGTCAGGCCCGGCATTGGCGGATATGCCGGTCACTTACAAAGATGAGGGTCGTG
This sequence comes from Paracoccaceae bacterium, assembly GCA_013214575.1. Classification (GTDB taxonomy): domain Bacteria; phylum Pseudomonadota; class Alphaproteobacteria; order Rhodobacterales; family Rhodobacteraceae; genus Parasedimentitalea. The sequence goes on from JABSSD010000078.1 coordinate 90,383, forward strand.
CATTGTTCCACATATCGGTTCCTGATTTCTGGACCGTGCGGGCAGGCGGCGGACGTAGCCTCACCGCTCCGGGATCAGAGGAAGCGCGGCTGATCAACCGGGTCATTGGTCTCACGCCGGTGTCGGAGGATGGCATTTGGATGGGGTTCATCTCACCGCATGGGGTGACAAACTACCAGGGCGCGCTGGAGTATCTGCGCGGCGTTGGTCCGTTTCTGGTCAAAAATGCTGAGGTGCAGGAGCGCAAACGTATTTCTGTGGGTGGCCTACCCGCCGCGCGTCTGACCGGTAGCGGCAGTCGCGATGGCAAGGCGGTGCATTTCACTGCCGTTGTGGTCGATTTGCCGCGCGACAAGGTGGCCATCTCGGTGGTGGTGATGGAGGCCGGGGTGAATCCGGATCTGGTATCCGATGTGAATGCCGTTTTTGCGTCGTTTCGGGCGGTTAGGTGAAGGGGTCTGATGCGATGTTATTAAAACCAAACAAGGTGCTACTTGCCGCTTTGCTGGCGGCTGCAACTGTGGGCCTGTCCGGTTGCGATCCCAATGCAACATATAGCGGTGGGGTGTATTATGACGGATTGTTGTGGAATGATTATTACAATGGGCACCCACGGCCGCCGAGGCCGGAACACCCGATTGAGCCGCCGAGGCCGCCAAGACCCGAACACCCAATTGAGCGCCCGCCCGGCAACCGCCCACCGGTTGCCCGTCCTCCGGTGACGCGACCTCCTGTAGCCCGTCCTCCTGTGGCGCGGCCACCGATCCATCGCCCGCCAGTGGCAAGACCGATGCCGCGCCGTTAACCGGGGCCAATGGCTCCCGCCCGCTTCCGACCTCCCAACGGGAGGCACGGCTGCCGTTGGGCCCGGCGCCGCGCAAGCGCGGCGCCGGGCCCAAGACCGCAAGGGGTCTCTGCGGCAGCAGATGCACCGCGCGGGGGCGGGAGTGCACCGGGGCGTCAGGGATCTGGCCTGCCGGTGAGGCTGGCTAGGCTGCAGCTGGATGGCTTTGCAGCAGGGTGACAATCTTGGCCCCATGTTCCAAAGTGCGGTGTACCGGGCATTTGTCGGCGATCTTCAGCAAACGGCTGCGCTGCTCGGTGCTGAGCTCTCCCTGTAGGTGGACAACACGGGTGAACTGGTCGATGCGCGACGGGTTGCCGGTTGTGGCATCCTGGGCGTGCACCTTGTCATGGCTGATCTCGACGCTGACCCGCTGCAAGGGCCAGCCCTTGCGGCGGGCATACATGCGGATTGTCATCGAAGTGCAGGCGCCCAGACCAGCCGACACAAACCCGTAGGGCGACATCCCTAGGTTGCCGCCGCCATAGGCCAGCGGTTCGTCGGCATAGGCGTGATGATCCGGGCCGGACTGGATATCCTGCAGAAACCCATCTGGGCTGACCTCGCTCACCCGCAAAATACCTTCGGGGGCGCCCGGCGGCGGGGCCGGAGGCGACAGGTCGATATAGCGCCCCGCCCAGGCGGCAATCATGTCGGCGGCATATTCGGCGTCTCGGGCGCGGCTGATCAGGTGATCGGTCCCGTCCAGCGTGACAAAGCTTTTGGGATGTTTGGCTGTGGTGAAGATCTGCGCCGCATTCTCGATGCCGACGATTGCGTCTTGCGGTGCGTGCAACACCAGCAGCGCCGCGTTCAAATCGGCGATGGCGGTGGCCAGTGTTGCAGAGCGGATGTCCTCGACAAACGCCTGCGAGATGGTAAAGGGCCGCCCCCCCAGACAGACTTCGGCGGATCCCCTGGTGGCAATCTCATCCAGGGCGCCGGCAAAATTATGCGCCACATGGCCAGGGTCAAACGGGGCGCCGAGGGTGACCACACCTTTGACCGATGGAATGCCAGCCCGGGCGCGTAACACTGCTGCACCGCCCAGAGAATGACCGATCAGCAATTCGGGGGCCATGCTGCGGGTGGCCAGGTACTGCGCTGCGGCGATCAGGTCGGCGACGTTTGATGAAAACGAAGTATTGGCAAATTCGCCCTCTGAATGGCCAAGCCCGGTAAAATCAAACCGCAGCACTGCGATTCCCATCGCCGCCAGCCGGCCGGCAATGCGCCGCGCCGCCGGGATATCCTTGGAGCAGGTGAAGCAATGGGCAAACAGGGCGGTGGCCAGCACCGGGCCCTCTGGCAGGTCCAGCCGGGCGGCCAGCGGGGTTCCGGCGTGACCGGGGAATGTGATCTGTTGAGTGGGCATGGGGGCGCGGCCTTTGCTGTGGGGTCCGACTAGAGTGAGCACGCGGGGACCGGTCGACAAGACCTGCTACAAATGTGTCACGCGAAGGTGATGCCGGGGCCTCCAGACCGCCCGGTCAATCTGGGCCATTGTTCGCCAATATCTGCCCCGGCACCGCATGGCATCGTCTATTTGACGGCTGTGCGGTGCCGGGGCATGGGGTTTTCTCAACCGGTTCGCGGCGCGGCGCTCAGGTCTCGCCCATCAGCGCCGCATCAAACGGGTAGGTGGTCAGGTTCTCATAGCCATCCTCGGTGATCAGCACCTGATCCTCCAGCTTGATGGAGAAATCACCGCCAACCGCGCCGACGCAGGCCTCGACACAGAGCACCATTCCGGGTTCCAGCGGGTAGTCATAGGCCCCAGCCACCGCCTTGTCCGGATAGGCGACCAGTGGCCATTCATCACAGAGACCCACCCCGTGCATCAGGCAGCCGTATTTCTGCGCCTGAAATTCATCGTCCAGTTGGTGGCACTTGGCGCTCAGCTCGGGGATCATCACGCCGGGCTTCAGCATCTCCATATTGGTCATGATATGATCATGGGCGTGGCGCATGGCATAGACCATATCCGGGCGCGGCTTTTGGTCGCCGATCCACCAGCTGCGCGAGATGTCGATGCAGATGCCGTAAGAGCCGATCAGATCGGTATCAAACGAGATGATCTCGTTTTGCTGGGTGATACGGGGTCCGCATTCCTGAAACCAGGGATTGGTGCGCTGGCCCGAAGAGAGCAGCCGGGTTTCGATCCACTCGCCACCGCGGCGGATGTTTTCGGCGTGCAGCACGGCCCAGATGTCATCCTCGGAGGTTTTGCCATCCCCGACATTGGCCCGGGCAAACTGTTCCATCTCCGCCACTGCGGTCTCGCAGGCGTGATTGGCACAGCGCATGGCGAGGATCTCGTCCTTGCCCTTGATGGCGCGGGTCTTTTCGGTGACTTCTTCGCCCTCCATGATCTCAAACCCCTGCGCCTCGAGACTGCGCAGCCCGTGCAGCATGATCTTGTCAACCGCCAGCCGTTTGTTATCGCCCGCGTGCTCCTGCAGCAGAACCCGCACCTCATTGGCAAAGACATCCGCTGCCACGTCCACTTTGTCGCCGCGGTCAAAGTAGAACAGATCTGCGCCGGATCGCTGCTCGCGGACCAATGGGTTGAAGGTCGACAGGAAGGGCGAGTTTTTATAGTCCCAGATCACCATATAGCCATCCGCACAGAGCAGCACCGCGCGGAACGGATTATGCGAGTTCCACAGCTGCATATTGGTGCTGTCGGTGGCGTAGCGGATGTTCAGCGGGTCGAACATCAGCAGCCCGCCATAGCCGCGATCAACGATGGCCTGGGTCAGCCGTTGCCAGCGCAATTTCCGCATCTGGTCGAGGTTCGGCAGCTGCAACCCGGCGGCTGACCATTCACTCATCGCCAGCTGAGTGGGGCCGATCTCGATCCGGTTGTTGTCGTTCGGGCTGCCATCGCCCAGCGTGGCGCCGCGGCTTGGGTCAATTTTGCGAATGTCCCGGTAGTGTTCGGTCATAACGGACTCCCTTTACTGCACAGATGTGTCCAGTGTGGAGCCAAGCGGACAGAAACGCCGCGCTGAATGCGACTTTGCTGCCGGTCGTTTTTGCGCTACGAAATCCGCTGTTCTGCGGGGTCAGAGACTGTTCGACGGGGGGGCAACCTGGCAGTGGTGTTTTGCATGCACACCCATGTGCTGGCCAATAGGGATTTGCTGGCGCAGTGGGCTGATAACCGACCCTTTGTTAGAGAGCGCCTGACTTCATCACCAAGGTCGTGCAGACAGTCAATGGGGCAACAAGGCTGAAAAAATGATGCTCACTGTTGCGCAACAGACCTCCAGCCCATGCCGTGAACCGCTGATAGGATGCGGGTCTGATGGCTGCAATCGGGGATTGGTGAAGCGAAGTTTGCATCTGCGAACAATGAAGCTCCAGCTCGGCTGCGGTCTCTTCGATTGGCGCAAAGCGGTCATCCGCGCTGGGCTGAGGTTGCGGCTGCATAGAGCGGATATTGGAGAACACATTGAGAAATTGCGACCGCGTCAAAGTTGCACTTGGGTGCATCCATTCGACCTGTTCTGCAGCCAGGGCTGGCACCAACCTGTACAGAATAACAGCCATCAGCATTTCGCTGAGTTCACGGTCACAATGGGTTGGAAAGTTAGGCTGCAGGGAGATTTCCACACGCTGCTGGCCTGGCCGTGGCTTCTGGCTGTCCGCAAGACTGTCTGCGGCTTCTGGCTGCTCCCCCATCCTGAGCACCAGACGGTATTGATCACAGGCCAGCGCAATCACGTCATTGGCGCGGGCGCTGAACTGATCGACCGAATGGCCGTATTCTTCCAGCGTGTCGGCAATGATGCAGCTGCACTTGGCCAGCGCGCTGCCGGGTAGTCCGTAGTAGATTAATCCACCGTAAAATTGTGTTCTCTGGGCCACCGTCAGGATCCTCCGCTCGGGTTGCTTCTTAGGAAACAATAGGCGCCGAAAATGCGGAAAATGAGGCGGGATGCGCGTAAATGCTAAGAAACTGTTTCCATATTGACGACACTGCCGAGCGGGGTAAATATTGTGAATTTTCAGATAGTTGAATTGTAGGTGGTGGTTTTCACGATAGAATTGCGGCCGAACCGGGGCAGGCGACGGCCACATTGCTGCCAAAGCTGTTACAATCGTGACTGGCGGGCTGGATTGTTTTTCTGCGGGCCTGCAAACGGTTTCTCGCAGCCCAAATCACCGGGCCTGTCGCCCCCCCCATGCTTTGCTGTGACCTTGCATGTCTTAGCGATCAATGCCTGCGCCCATAATGGCCAGCGACTGTTGATAGACACTGGCGGCGTTCCACTGTTTAAGCACGACATAGTTTGGCTCTCCGGGTTGATATCCTTTGCCCGTCTTCCAGCCCTTCTTGCGCAGGTAATTGGCGGTTGAGGCCAAGGCGTCTGCCATATCATAGAAATCGACCCGGCCATCGCCGCCCCAATCGACACCATATATCAGCGCATTGCCGGGCAGAAACTGAGTATGGCCCAATTCTCCGTGTTTGGCGCCCCGGGTGGCCGCGGTTATGGCGCCCTGATCCACCAGCTTTAACGCGCCTATGGCATGGGGCAGAAAGAAGTCGGACCGCCGGCAGTCATAGGCCAGGGTGGTGATAGCGGGAACAATCTGACTGTCGCCCATAAAATGGCCAAAGGCGGTTTCCATGCCGTGAATGGCGATCAGCACCCCGGCGGGGACGCCGTATTTCTTTTCCAGCGCGGCATAGAAGTCAGCATTGCGCGCTTTGCGTTTGCGCCCCTGGGCTATGATTGTGGTCGAGCCGCGAACCTCCATGAACTTCTCCAGCGTATAGCGGAAGCTCTTTTGGTTGCGGTCTGCGGATATCGTCCGGCTGGCGTATTGTGCGTTCTGCAGCGCCTGCAGCCCTGGCGTTTTCACGCCCGCCCGTCTGGCATCGTGGGCGAAATCATTTTTCCAGGCGGTAAATCCTGCCGCTGTGTTGCCACAGGGGGCAGCCAGGCCCGGCGCGGCGAGGCAGAGGCAGAACAGGGATGTTAACAGGGGCAAACGCATAAAACCGGCTTTCACTAAAATGGACTCTGTTGAGCCTAGTGCCCCGAGCCCGAAAAACCATGGGAATTATGGCCAGACGACCGCCACCGGGATTTAGTCAAAGGCCGTCGCGGCAGACAGCGCCAGACCGTCGGCAACAGCCGTCATCGCATTTTCCTTGTGGATCCTGGCCTCCGGGCAAAGCTGAGACATCCTGTGTTCGATCACTGTCATCAGCGACGAGCCGCCGACCAGAACAACCCTGTCGACCTGATCCGCGCGAATACCTGCCAGAGTCAGGGTTTCAGCGGCGCCAGCGGCGATCTCATCCACCTGGGTTGCCAGCGAGTCCTGTACCATGGCCACGCTCAAGGGCACCATCAGGCCGCGCTCCAGGTCCTTTAGATCAATGCGCGGCGCCGGGTGGTCGGGCTGGTTGCTTTGGATTTTTCCGTGTTCCACCGCAAAGGCAATATCGTGGCCCAACTCGTCTTCCAGCACCGTGACCAGCCGCGCTAGTTTTGTGGGCTCGGCGGCATTTCTGGCCAGATCCTGCGCCTTGTGGCGACTATCGGCAGCATAGAGGAACGGGATCATCTGCCAGGTGGCCAGATCGTTGAAGATCCTGGCCGGGGCGGGCAGGGTGCCCAGACCAAAGGCATTGCGGATGGCGCTGCCACGCCCCAGCAGTGGCATCACATGATCAATGCTCAGGCGGCGGTCAAAATCGGTGCCGCCGACGCGCAGACCATAGCTGGCCAGAATTTCGGTCTCACCGCTGTCGCGTTGACGAAACAGCGAGAAATCCGAGGTGCCGCCACCGATGTCGACGATCAGCCCGATGCCCTTATCCGGGATGGTTGCACGGGCGGCGGCTTCGGGTTCATACATGAAGCGCACGTCCTGAAACCCGGCCGCCAGATAGCAGTCGCGCAGATCAATCTCGGCCTGGGCGTTGCGGGCGTCGTCGCGGCTGTGAAACCGCACCGGACGGCCCGACAGCGCATGGGTGAATTCCTGATAGGTGGCGGCCTCGGCCCGGACCTTTATTTCCCGCAGAAAGCGGCCGATGATTTCGATGAAATTGATACGTTCGCCGTTCAGCCGCCGCTCCTCCCGCAACAGCGGCGTCCCCAGCAGGCTTTTGAGGGCCCGCATGAAGCGGCCTTCCTCGCCCGCGATCAGGGCCTGGGTGGCGCTGGCGCCAATCCGCATCCGGCGCGGCTGGTCCTCAAAGAAAACAGCCGTCGGCAGAGTGGTCTGGCCGGGCTCCAGCTCCACCAGCCAGGGGCGGCCCGCCACCGCAATCCCGGCGGCGGAATTGGAGGTGCCAAAGTCTATGCCTAGGGTATTTGGGGCGGGCATGGCCGACTCCTGAAAAAGGACAGAGCTGGCGTCGCTATCACGTCAATTGGCAAACCAAAATACCCAGATGAGCAACTTGTCAGGAATAATCCGAATTAACGGATCTCAGGCCAGAGATTTGGATCGAGTTCAGCGACAAAGGGCGCCAGCATTTCCTCATACTTGACCCATTTGCGGACGGAGCGGCTGTGAACCGGCTGGCGGACCTGGTGCAGGCTCATGGTTCGAACCTGACCCGCATGTTTATGAGGCTGGGCCATCGAGGGCGTCCAGTCGAGCCCGCAGTGTTCGGCAATGTTTTTGGTGGAGGTTTCGATGTCGGTGACAAGGTCCTCATACGGAAGGTCGAGAATTTCCCCCGGCATGATCTTATGCCAGTGGGCCATAATTTCGGCATACAGGTTAAATTTATGGGCCATCGCTTTCAGGTCATATGAATAGGTAATAGCCCCAGATTTGAAATGCCCTTGCCACTGAGACAGGGCCACATCACGCGGGTCGCGGCGCAGATTGATGAAACGGGCATTTCCAAAAGCGGATTTCAAAGCGCCAATATAACGATGGTTTTCGGGCATCTTGTCAACGTAGGCCCGCGTGCCCGCAGGCAAGGGTGGGAGGTTTTCCTGTTGTCGATCCGCAAGCTCTTTCAGTTCACTTGGGCCGAGTGGAAGGTCATTTAAAAAGGCAAGGGTCAGTGCCTTCGAAATCTTGCGTTCCCCCAAAGGAATCACGTCTGGGTGCGCTCCAAGTGTGACCTCGGTCAGCGTCGTGCCTGAACGGGGAAGTCCAACAACATAAATCGGCCTTGGGTCAGGGAGGTCTTGGTTTTCAGCCCGCACGGGTCCCGAATATCGGGAAATGATTTTCTTATGTGTCTCCGCTTCTTTAACAGAATTATAGGGAGTTTCTTTGGCGACCTCACGGTTTGCTTGCGCATAGTAATGTTCTGCGGACGAATTTTCGCCAGCTTGGCGGTCGATGTGGGCCATGGCAAATTTTAGACGTGTTCGATTCGGGTCTTCTGGCGACGCGCTGGCCAATGCCTTGAGCGCAGTGTTCCGAAGCTCGGCATTCTGTTCTTTGGTTTGGAATTGAGACAATTGCTCCATCGTACCGTAACTTGTGGGAGAGATTTCCAGGACGTTTAAACAAACGGAACGGGCTTCAGACTGCTGCCCCATGGTCAAAAGCTGAGTTGCCAGAGGTATCAGGGCTTTAATATTTTGTGGAGCCAAAGTTGCAGCCTTCTGACGTAAGGAGAGGGCTTCGTCGGTTATGCATTGGTATGACAAAAGGCTAGCAGTTAGCTCCAGCAAGTCGATGCTGGACGGAGATATCTTGAGAGCGTTACGACCCGATTCTAAGGCTGCAGATATGCAGTCTGACCTTTCCAAAGCATCGGCAAGGAGCTTCTGGGCATCTTCGTTCTGGGGATCTATCTCTAGGGCTCTTGCCGCGTCCTTTTGGGCATTTTCATCATCCCCGAGATTGCGTCTGGCGAGGGCAATGTGGCGCCATGATTCGCCATCTTGAGGATCGTTTTGAACCGCCTTGGTCAGAACCTTTATGGCCTTCTCATTTTGATTGATTGAAACGAGTGCCATGCCCAGATTGCGTCTTGCATCGTGGAAGTTTGGGTCCAAGGACAGGGCCTTTTGATACAGCGGAACTGCCTCACGCTTTTTATCCATGGTGCACAGGCATACAGCTGCAATGTTTAGAAAAAATGGATGCTTTTTGTGCCGTCGCATTCCGGCGCGCGCGGATTTGAGGGCGACTTTGTACCGTCCTTGCTTGGCCAGGTCCAATGTTAACTGTATATCTGTAATTAGAGTCATGCGTCATCCCTGAGCTATGGGGGGGGGAATTGCAAGTTGGGAAATGCCTGTACCGCGAGTTGAGGCATGCGCTGTTTCGTCACAAAAAAAATGGGCGCCCCGAGGGACGCCCATCAATGATTTTTGCACCATCCAGCTTAGCAGCTGTAGTACATGCCGAACTCAACCGGGTGTGGCGTGTGCTCGAACAGTTCGACCTCTTCCATCTTGAGGGCAATATAGCTTTCGATCTGGTCCTTGGTGAACACGTCGCCCTGCAACAGGAAGTCGTGGTCCGAAGCCAGGCAGTCCAGAGCTTCACGCAGCGAGCCACAGACTGTTGGGATACCTTCCAGCTCTTCTGCGGGCAGGTCGTACAGGTTCTTGTCCATGGCTTCGCCAGGGTTGATCTTGTTCTTGATGCCGTCCAGGCCAGCCATCAGCAGGGCGGAAAAGCACAGGTAGGGGTTGGCAGCCGGATCCGGGAATCGCGCTTCGACGCGCTTGGCCTTGGGCGACTCGGTCCATGGGATACGAATACAGCCCGACCGGTTCTGAGCCGAATAGGCGCGCAGAACGGGGGCCTCAAAGCCTGGGATCAGACGTTTGTAGCTGTTGGTCGCCGGGTTGGTAAAGGCGTTCAGGGTTTTTGCGTGCTTCAGGATGCCGCCAATGTACCACAGGGCCTCGTCCGACAGATCCGCATATTTGTCGCCCGCGAACAGCGGCTTGCCGTCTTTCCAGATCGACATGTTCACATGCATGCCGGTGCCGTTGTCGCCATAGATCGGCTTGGGCATGAAGGTCGCGGTTTTGCCATAGGCATGGGCCACGTTGTGGACCACGTATTTGTATTTCTGCAGCTCGTCGGCCTGTTTGGTCAGGCTGTCAAAGACTAGGCCCAATTCGTGCTGACAGGAGGCGACCTCGTGGTGATGCTTGTCAACTTTCATGCCCAGACGTTTCATGGTCGACAGCATTTCAGAGCGCAGGTCCTGGGTTTCGTCGATCGGGTTGACCGGGAAATAGCCGCCCTTGAGACCGGGACGGTGGCCCATGTTGCCCATTTCATACTGGGTATCGGTGTTCCACGAGGCGTCGGAGGCATCGACCTCATAGGACACTTTGTTGATCGTGTTGCTGAAGCGCACATCGTCAAACAGGAAGAATTCAGCTTCGGGACCCATATAGGCCACATCACCGATGCCGGAAGATTTCAGGTAGGCTTCGGCTTTCTGGGCGGTGCCGCGCGGGTCACGCGCATAGGCTTCGCCGGTATCGGGCTCAACTACCGAGCAATGAATGCACAGTGTTTTCTCGGCATAAAACGGATCGATATAGGCACTGTCGGTGTCCATGATCAGTTTCATGTCCGAGTTTTCGATCGATTTCCAGCCTTCGATTGACGAGCCATCGAACATAAGACCGTCTTCGATGAAGTCTTCGTCAACCATATCCACGTCGACTGTCACGTGCTGCAACTTGCCGCGAACGTCGGTGAACCGGATATCAACATAAGCGACATCTTCGTCTTTGAGTGTCTTGAGAATTGCGTCTGCGCTCATTCCCTTAGTCCTTCTGATTGGATGATCTGTGTAGATGAATGCTGTGCGTTACAGCGCGTCCGAGCCGGTCTCGCCGGTCCGAATGCGAATGGCTTGTTCGACGGTCGAGACAAAGATCTTTCCGTCGCCGATCTTGTCGGTCTTGGCAGCGTCGACGATGGCTTCGATAGCGGCGTCGACCTGATCGTCGTCCAGCACGATCTCGACCTTCACCTTGGGCAGAAAATCCACCACATATTCGGCGCCGCGGTACAATTCTGTGTGGCCTTTCTGACGGCCAAAACCCTTGACCTCGATGACCGAGAGCCCCTGTACACCGACGTCTTGCAACGCTTCCTTCACCTCGTCCAGTTTGAACGGCTTGATGATGGCTTCGATCTTTTTCATGTCACGGGGCTCCTCACACCTTGTCGAGGCTGGTCAGATCACTTCTTATTAGGAACAGCAATGTATACCGAGCCATGAGTGCGGAAAACTGTATTCGCGCGGCGCATAAATGCCCGTTTTGTCAGCGATACGCCTATTTTTTACGCAAAACTGAATCGATGAGGCCCCGAGATGACTGAACTGCTAACCGCTGCCCAGATGCGGGCCATTGAACAGGCCGCGATCGAGTCTGGTGAGGTGACCGGGCTGGAGCTGATGGAACGGGCCGGGCGGGGGGTGGTTGAGGCCATTTTTGAGCAATGGCCAGAGTTGGGTTCGTACGCTTCGGAGCGAGGGGCCAGCCCCTCGCGCTCCCCGGGATATTTAGAGCCAGATGAAAGGGATCCGCTGCGCGCAGTGGTGCTGTGCGGGCCGGGTAACAATGGCGGTGACGGCTTTGTGGTGGCGCGACTGCTGAAAGAGCGCGGCTGGGAGGTGGCGGTGTTTCTGTCTGGCGATGCCGGGAAATTGCCGCCGGATGCCAAAGTGAATTGTGAGCGATGGGAAAGGCTGGGGGATGTACATCCCTTTGAGGATTTTCAGCCTCCGCTCGGGGCACCGGCGTCGCTCTATGTGGATGCGTTATTTGGGACAGGGTTGAGCCGACCGCTTGGCGCGCTTTACCGTGAGCTCTGCGGGGCGGCGGGGGCGGAGATCGGCCGTCCTCGCTGGGTGGCAGTGGATGTTGTGTCGGGGGTCTGTTCCGACAGTGGGTTTGTGCTGCGTGACGCGGCAGAACAAGGCCGCCCGTCATCGCCGCCTAATCCGGCAATTGAAGCCGAACTGACAGTGACTTTTCACAGAGCTAAACTGGGGCATTATCTTGCTGCCGGGGCCTCGAGTTGCGGTAAAATTGTTGTCAAGGATATCGGGCTTTCAAGCGGTGATGAGCGGAAGGGGGGGGTGGCGCTTACCACTCCAATCTTATGCGGGAAAAATGGAGCAAGCCACAAGTACACCCATGGCCACGCGCTGGTCCTGTCCGGTGGCCATGGAAGCACCGGCGCTGCTCGTCTGGCGGCGCGCGGGGCTTTGCGCATTGGGGCCGGGCTGGTCACATTGGGATCACCGCGCTCGGCAATGTTTGAGAATGCAGTCAACCTGACCGCAGTTATGGTGCGGCAAATCGACGGAGCGCCGGGGCTGGCAGAATTGCTTGAGGATGCGCGCTATAACGCTTTGTGTGTCGGGCCTGGAATGGGGATTCGGGCCGACACCCAGGCACTGGTTCTGGCGGTGCTAAAGGAAAGGCGGCCGACCGTTTTGGATGCGGATGCATTGACCCGGTTCAGCGTCAAGCCGACAGTGCTGTTTGAGATGCTGCACGAGGACTGCGTGATCACCCCACATGGGGGCGAGTTTGCCCGGTTGTTTCCGGATATTGCCGAGAGGCTGGATGCGCCTGCGACCGCGGGCCCGGCCTATTCCAAGGTCGATGCAACCCGGGAGGCCGCGGAGCGCGCCGGATGTGTGGTGCTGTTCAAGGGGGCGGATACGGTCATCGCCGCGCCGGATGGGCGCTGTTCTATCAATTCGGCGCAATACCAACGGTCGGCGCCCTGGTTGGCCACCGCCGGGTCGGGGGATGTTTTGGCAGGATTTATCACCGGCATGATGGCGCGCGGATTTGCGCCGATGCAGGCGGCAGAAACGGCGGCCTGGCTGCATGTGGAATGTGCGCGCAAATTTGGCCCCGGTCTAATCGCCGAGGACCTGGCAGAGCAGTTGCCAGCGGTGTTCCGGGATCTGGGCCTTTAGGCGGCCGGGCGCAAATCAACAGCGCCAACAGTGGAGCCCGCCACCTCTAACCCGCCTGCGTAAATCACCTGCGGGCGCTCCAGTTTCACCGAGTAGAGGTTGACATTCTGTTGGCCCAGATCGCGGATGAACTCTCCGTCCACCAGAGACGAGGCGGACACAAGGGCCTGATCCAAGCCGAACAGGGCCTGTGCGCGCCAATCACGGATCAGGATCTGCTGGTCTGCGGGCAAAATTATATCGGTGTCGGGGCGGGTATCGCCCAGCGAACCGGCTGCAATTGATATGGCTTGCATCAGGACGCGATGACACGCCACATCCTGAACCCGCACCAGCCCGGCGCCGCGGGTGATAATAAGGTGGCCGGCGCGGATGTCCTGCACCAAGACCTCGCCGCTGCGTGTCAACACAACCGTGTCCCGCAGTAGTCCGGTCATCGGGGTGGATACTGATGGTGAATGGCCCTTTTCCATACGCGGACTGATGTCCCGCGCAGGCCTGATGGACTGCGTTTTCATTGCGTTCTCGCTCTGTCTGCCTCAGCGTTTTTCCCTCAGCCTGTGGCAAAAGCTTGATTCTGTCGCGGTTTTTTGTCGGCAAACGTAAACAAACCGTGAAATTTTCGGGTTTTGTTGCCGTCACGCCATAAATCCCGGAATTGTCGATTTGCCCTCGCATCCGGTGACAAGCTTTGCTATCAGCGCCACACGTTGGGACGTCCTGGCGTAGCGTGCGGGTGTGGCGGAACTGGTAGACGCACCAGATTTAGGTTCTGACGTCGCAAGACGTGGAGGTTCGAGTCCTCTCACCCGCACCAACCCTTCAAAACATCGTAAGTAGCCAGAAACACAGGGAAATATTTTCTCTTTTTTTGGCAAGATAGCTCCACTTACGGGGCTTTATCGCAAGTGCAGGTCACTGCCTTTAGTGACGTGACGGTCATGCCCCAAGATTTGATCTGAGACCCGGCCATCGTTCGCATGAGCAAAGCGTTGGCGGCTGCGTACAACGTTGCGCGGACATCTCGGTCTCCAGCTTTCGATATCCGACCGGGGTTGTCATGCTCACCCGACTGATGCCGTCGCGGTGTCAGGCCAAAATGTGCGCCTACCGTGCGAGATCGTTTGAAGCGAGTGGGATCATCGACAGCGGCTTTGAAGGTCAATGAGGTAATCGGCCCGACGCCTGGAACGGTCATCATCCGCATACAAACTTCATCATGGCTGGCGGCGCGTTTGACACGCCGGTCCAGCTCCAGAAAATGCTGATACAGAACCAGACGCGCATCCAAGAGTGGCACCAAGGCATGGGTTAAGACATCGTCCATTTCGATCAGTGGTCGGACAATGCCATCAAAGCTGCCGTGCTGCACGGTCTTGGGCAGGCGGATGCCGAATATCTTCAGCAACCCACGCACTTCATTGGCCAGG
>JABSSD010000079.1 GCA_013214575.1 Paracoccaceae bacterium
CACGGTACAACTTGCACAAGAGGCTTGATTGGGCTCCCAAACAGCTACAGCATGCAGGGGAAGGCATTCTCCTTGGGGAATGTCGGTTGATGGTTGTCGAGCGCAGAGAAATGACTGAGGAAATCACATTGTTCACCAAAGATCACATCGAATACCAGGCCGTGGACCTGCCAGATCGCATGGAGTTGAGCGACGCGGAAATGCTGGCTGCGGCACGAGCGTTTTATGACAAGATCAAACGCCGCCACTCGGTCCGCGATTATGCTGACCGTCCGGTGCCGCGTCCGGTGATTGAAGAATGCATCCGCGCGGCAGGCACTGCCCCGTCAGGGGCCAATCATCAACCCTGGCATTTTGTAGCGATCTCGGATCCCGCGTTCAAACACCGCATCCGCCTGGCTGCCGAGGAAGAGGAACGTAAGTTTTACCAGGGCGGTGCTGGCGACGAATGGCTAAAGGCTCTGGAGCCTATCGGGACCAATGACGACAAACCGCATCTGGATATTGCGCCCTGGCTGATCGTGGTATTTGCCCAGCGTTGGGGCCATTTTGACGATGGTGACCGGTTCAAGAATTACTACGTGCCGGAAAGCGTTGGCATCGCATCCGGTTTTTTGCTCACAGCGCTGCACCATGCCGGGCTGGTCACCCTGACCCATACGCCCAACCCAATGAAGTTTCTAAATGAAATGCTAGGCCGCCCGGCTTCGGACAAACCGATCATGATTGTAGCGGTTGGCCATCCGGCCGCAGATGCCAAGGTTCCCAAAGTGGCCAAGATGAAAAAACCGCTGGATGAAATCTTGACAGTGGCAGAGTGATCAAAGCGCTCGGCGGTGCGGCCGGGCTGAGCTGATTGCAGGAGAAGGCTGTGCGTATCCGACACGATGGGCGAAAAGTGTGAATTCGCTGTGCCAAGCGCCAATGGCCAGTTTTCGTTGTGACGGAGTCTGCACCACAGCCAGTCCTGAAACGCTTCAGTTTAAATAAACATGTTGATAGTCGCCTCAGGCCCAGCCTCGCCTTCAACAAACACCATCGATACTGCATCCGCATCAATTTCAGACATGCGATTGAACAATCCGTCGCGTGCATTGTTTGGATCGTCTTTGATGTAAAATTGAGTGGTCAGAATCTCACGATCGCCATCGAATACTTTGACATGGATGTGAGGCGTGCGCCCCGGATAGATCGCAGATTTGATTGTGCGAAACACATAGCTTCCTGTCCCATCTGTGATGTCGTGGCCAAAACCCTGGAATGCCGGGTCAAAGTTGGCACTGCGACTGTCGCGAGGGTGCATGTAATTGCCTTCCATATCGCATTGCCAGATCTCGATGCGATGTCCAGCACGGGGTCGCCCATCGGTATCCATGACTGATCCGTGAAGTGTGAAGATTTCACCTCCAGCCTCTTGAACCAGCCCGACAATCTTGACCAGATCATTGTCGATATCGGGTGTCCGCATCGCGGGTGTTGGGTAGTATGGCCCTTCCGCTGCACGCGGTGTCAGGACGCCTGCAAACGCCTTTCCCGCAATCATACTGCTGCTCATCAGACCTGCAAACCCGGCGAGCAGGCTGCGACGTGATTTCTTTAGCAACGTCATGGACCCTATTTTTCCTTCTCGGGATATTTCAGCGTTCACCCAAGCGATCACCCAAGCGTTTCCTGAGATTTCATATGGCCCAGCGTGCGCTCATTTCAATTCACGCACGCCGCGCCGCAAAAAAAGATAAGCCAACTTTAGCTGCTGTGCAGAGGTTTGGTGGAAATGGGCTCTGACCAGCCGCTCGCCGCGGTGGTCACAAACAGCCGTTCGCGACAGTGATGGGAGAGGGAAGTAGTCCGATCGCTGCACCATGCACATTTCGACATGAAGGGCGGAATGCGGGCATTCGCTGCG
>JABSSD010000008.1 GCA_013214575.1 Paracoccaceae bacterium
ATCACGAGCTGATTGCCAAAGGGAAATGCAAGAAACTTGCGATTACAGCGGTCATGCGCAAGCTTGTAGTCATGGCAAATGCGTTGCTACGTGACGGTCGAAAATGGACTGAAATGCGAACTTGACCAATACGGATACTCAGCGATTGCGATGCAATCACCTGCCGGTCAGCGGTCCACTCCAATGATTGTGCCCTCGTCCATGGATGCCTCCTCCAATTGGGTGCTTTCAACATCACCAATATGGCACACTTCGATGCCGACTCGTGGGTGAGGTATCCACACCATCAGTGCCCTGGACCCCCAATGCCCTGGAACCTCGCGGCTGATCGTCGAGGGCGCAGGCCCGAAACGCCGCGCATTCATGCGGACCGATTGCTGTGTCCTGAGACCGCGCGAGATCTGTTCTCGTTCTGACGGGCGCAGAGCCGACGGCCGGCGGGTTCGATCTGGTGGGCGAATACCGCCCAAAGGAGAGATCACTGAGAACACGGACGATGATCCACGTTCAAACGCGCGTCCAATCGAGCGCATCGGGTCTCTGCGCGGCCAAGGGTCCCAAATCTCCGCGCGCGGCTCTGGTGAGTGAAAAATCCACCGACGACACCTCATTCAGAACACTCCATCTTTCTTATGGACTAAAGTGTTGCATTCACCTGTTGAGGCCGCCGCGCATTCTAACAAATCTTCGCGCCAGCAGTATTGGGCAGCATATTTGGCCGGTAAACTTCGCCGATACGTCCGGAAGGCCGCGCCGCGCTATAGTCAGCGACCAAAAGGGCAGACAGCACACAACGCGCCGCAGCCGCCTGAGAAAATCCGCGCAACTGAGACAAGGTCGGTGACATCCTGTCCGGTTATGAGGTTCATTTTCAACGGATCGACACCGCGCGGCCGGCCCAACGGGAGAAGATCATGCCATGATCTTAGGACGGGCGGGAGCCCTACCAGCGGCTCAGTGCATCCTCGTCCTCAGCCTTGGAGGCCACCCAATTTTCCGCCCCGTCAGCCAGCACTTCTTTTTTCCAGAACGGAGCCCGGGACTTGAGGTAATCCATCAGATACTCGGCCGCCTCAAAGGCATCTTTGCGATGGCGCGCGGCGGTGGCGACCATCATGATCAGCTCTCCCGGCGCCAGACGGCCATAACGGTGAATGACCAGCGCATCGCCCAGTGACCAGCGTTCCAGCGCAGTCTGCGCGATTTCAGTCAGAGCCTTGCGGGTCATGCCCGGATAGTGTTCGATCTCCATCGCTACCAAACCGCCCTGATCCGCCTGCCGCACGATGCCGGTAAAGGTAACAATGGCGCCGGCGCTGGTGTTGGCTTGGGCAAAGGCTTCGGCCTCCAGTCCCAGTTCGAAACGCTCACCCTGCACCGATACCCGCATTGGATCAGCCCCCGGTCATTGGTGGAAAGAACGCCACTTCGCGCACGCCATCCAACGAGGCGTCAAAATCACTCAGCTCTTGGTCCAATGCCACCCGCAGGGCCGACAGGTCTGCAAAGGCAGCCGCATAGCGATCCTCGCGTGCGCGCAGCTCCTCGACCAATGCGGCGACAGTGGTGGCGCTGGTTTCAACCCATTCGCGCGGCACCCCGATACGTTCGCGAACCCAGGCAAAATAGAGCACCTCCATCAGGCATTTTCCTTCAGAAACGGAAAGGCCTTGCGCAGGTAGTCGGCACCGGTAATCAGGGTCAGCGCCGCCGCCACCCACAGCAACCACAGGCCAGCACGACCCGACCAGACCATGGCTTCGAACTTCCAGCGGATCCCCTGCAGGTCTTCAACTTCGCCCGACATGATCCGGTCGACAAAGGGCTGATCCATTCCCCAGGTTGCCATGCCCAGGTAATGCTCAAAAATACCCTGGGCAAACAGCACCGCAATCGCCACCATCTGCGCCGTGGTCTTCCACTTGGCCAGCGGCGTCACTTTCAGGGTACCGGCGGTATCGCCAAGGAATTCACGCAGGCCCGAGACGAAGACCTCGCGGAACAGAATAAAGGTGGCAGGCAGCACCAGCCAGGGGGACATCGAAGAATAGCCGACAATCACCATCAGGGCGATCACCACCATCGCCTTGTCGGCAATCGGGTCCAGCATGGCGCCCAGTTTGGTTTCCTGCTTCCAGGTCCGTGCAAGATATCCATCAACCCAGTCGGTCAGCGCTGCGATGACAAACAGCGCCAAAGCAAACCAATCCGCATAGGGGCGGCTGAAGTAGAGAAACATCACAGCAAGACCAGGAGCGGCCACCAGACGAAGCAACGTTAGAATATTTGGTACATTCCATATCATAAAGCGAACCTTAACTTGCTCGTGCTCGAGTGGAAAGCCGATGCTGGCAAAATTTCCACCTCAGAAGGACAGATGCCTCCGGCGGGGATATTTAGGGCCAGATGAACAAGGGGTCTGGTCCGGTTTTCAGCAATCTGCGGCATCATTTATCCTGAAAGAAATCATATATGCGCTGCGCCAGCGCCACCGAGACACCTTCGACCACTTTGAGATCGGACAGGTTGGCGCGGCTGACCGCCTTGGCGCTGCCGAAATGCGCCAGCAACGCCCGTTTGCGGCTGGCGCCAACGCCCGGCACGTCGTCCAGCGGCGTGGCACTCATCGCCTTGGCGCGTTTGGCGCGGTGGGTGCCAATGGCAAAGCGGTGCGCCTCGTCCCGCATGCGCTGAACAAAATACAGCACCGGATCGTTGCGTTGCAGCGCAAAGGGCCGCTGGCCGGTGCGGTGGAACTCTTCCTTGCCGTGGTCGCGGTCAACGCCTTTGGCCACACCAACCATTGGGATATCGCCAACCCCGTGTTCTTGCATGATCTGCTCGACAGCCGAGACCTGACCGGCGCCGCCGTCGATCAGCAGCAGATCCGGCCAGTGCCCCTTGCTGCGATCCGGGTCTTCCTTCTGCAGCCGGGAAAACCGCCGGTGCAGCACCTCTTTCATCATGCCAAAATCATCACCCGGGGTCAGGTCGTCGCCCTTGATGTTGAATTTGCGGTAGGCCTTTTTCATGAAGCCCTCGGGGCCCGCCACGATCATGCCGCCAACCGCGTTGGTGCCCTGAATATGCGAGTTGTCGTAGACCTCAATCCGCTGCGGCGGACCGCTCAGATCAAAGGCCTCGGCCAGACCGCGCAGCAGCTTGGCTTGGGTGGCGCTTTCGGACATGCGGCGGGCCAGGGATTCGCGGGCATTGCGGACTGCAAAGGCGATCAGTTCTGCCTTTTCGCCGCGCTGTGGGGTCAGGATCTCGACCCGGTGTGCAGCCTTGCCGCTGAGCGCCTCGGTCATCAGGTCTTCGTTCTCAATAGCGTCCGACAGGATCAATTGCCGGGGCGGCTCTTTGTTGTCGTAGAACTGGCCGATAAAGGCCTCCATCACCTCGGCCGGACCAATGTCCGCACCGACGCGCGGGTAGAAATCCTGATTGCCCCAGTTCTGGTTGGCCCGGATAAAGAAGACCTGCACGCAGGCCTGACCGCCGTCCATATGCAGCCCGATGATATCGGCCTCGGCGACGCCGCGCGGGTTGATGCCCTGCGCCGTCTGCACCTGCGTCAAGGCCTTGATCCGGTCGCGCAGCGCCGCAGCGCGTTCAAACTCCATGGCTTCGGAGGCCGTCATCATCTGCGCCGCCAGGTCTTCTTGCACTTTGGTTGACCGGCCCGACAGGAAGCGTTCGGCGTCGCGCACACTGTTGGCATAGTCCTCGCGGCTGATCGCGCCAGTGCAGGGCGCCGAACAGCGTTTGATCTGGTGTTGCAGACAGGGCCGGGTGCGGCTTTCAAACATCGGGTCCGAACAATTGCGCAGCAGGAATGCCTTTTGCAGCTGATTCAGGGTTCGGTTGACAGCCCCGGCGCTGGCAAAGGGGCCAAAATAGCTGCCCTTTTCCTTGCGCGCACCGCGGTGCTTCTTGATCTGCGGAAAGTCATGCGATTTGCCCAGCAGGATGTTCGGAAAGCTTTTGTCGTCGCGCAACAGCACATTGTACTTCGGCTTGAGCTGCTTGATCAGGTTCTGCTCCAGCAGCAGCGCCTCGGTTTCGGTCCGGGTGGTCAGGAACATCATCGAGCGAGTCAGCGCTATCATCCGCTCGATGCGCGGACTGTGACCCGGACGGCTGTAATTCGACACCCGCGCCCGCAGGTTGCGCGCCTTGCCCACATAGAGAACCCGATTCTCGGCATCCAGCATCCGATATACGCCGGGGGACCCATCCAGCGTATTCAGGTATCCCAGCACCACAGCATAGCCGGCTATCGGTTCAAGTGGTTCAGGTGGCTCGGGTGGCTCTGTGGGGGGCAAATCAATCATGTTACCAGAGATATGATTCCCTGCCCCGGGCTGCAACGTTCAAGCGCATATTTCAAGTATTAACAAATCCACCGATCCTGTGGGTAACTGTGGAGATAACTTTTGGGTATCCGGCATTTTTCGTTGAAAACGGGGGGGAAACCGGGTTTGCTCATTTTTTAGGCGAATTTACAACCGCTTGATATTGTTGAGTTCTTTTTTGGACACTTGTTAACTTCTTGAAAACATAAACATTTTTGTTGATTTTTTACGGCTGAATTGTCCCCGGTGCACAACTTTCGGCAAGTTGTGCGCATACGGCACGAATAGTCAGCTATTCGCGCCCCATGGCATCGGCGGTTTGCCAGCTCAAATGTTGGCCGCCATCGACACAAATCATCTGCCCGGTAACCGCCGGCGCATCCAGCAGATAGGCCAATGCAGCGGTGACATCACCGGGGTTGGCACCGCGTTGCAAAAGGGTGCTGGCGCGTTGGTGGGTAAAGTCGTCAAGGGACTGGCGCGGACCAGGCAAGGTCGGACCAGGGCCAATGGCATTCACCCGCAACAGAGGCGACAGCGCCTGCGCGGCGGTCTGCGTCAGCGTCCAGAGGGCTGATTTGGCCAGAGTGTAGCTAAAGAACTCAGGTGTTAGCTTGCGCACCCGCTGGTCGATCATATTGACCACCAAGCCAGCGGCCAGCGGTTCACCATTATCGTCCACCGAAAGCAGCAGATCCTGCGCCGCCATATTCTGGATCAGCACAAAGGGCGCCCGCAGGTTGCTCCCCATATGGCGGTCCCAGCTGTCTCGGCTGGCTGTGGTGGCACTGTCATGTTCGAAAATCGAGGCATTGTTGACCAGGCAGGTGATCGGTCCGCCAAGGGCCCGTGCGGCGGCGGGCAGCAGGTCCTGCACCGCCTCCTCGGACAGCAGATCCGCCCGGAGCGCGACCGCCTGACGATCCAGCGCAAGGATCTCGGCAACGGTATCCTGTGCTTCCCGTTGCGAGCTGCCGTAGTGGACGGCCACGTCATAGCCACGCGCCGCCAGCTTCAGGGCCATGGCCCGGCCCAGCCGCTTGCCAGCCCCGGTTACCAATGCGCGCATGATCCATCCTTTTCTAGCGGCTGCAGCATTGGGTTTACAGGACCGCCGCCATGTAGGCCAGATAAAGCCCCGTCAGTACAAAACCCCAGTTTCGGGTGATGTCCTGCTTGAAGAACACAAAGGGCACCAGCAGCAAAGAGGCCGCCAGCATCACCCAGAGGTCAAACTCCAGAAAGGTGGGTTTCACCGGGATTGGGCCAACAAAGGTGGCAATGCCAACAATGGCCAGCAGGTTGAACATATTGGAGCCGATAACATTGCCCAACGCCACATCCGCCTGACGACGCAGCGCCGCCATCACTGTGGTGGCCAGTTCCGGCATCGAGGTGCCGATGGCGATCAGGGTCAGCCCGATCACCCGTTCGCTGACGTGATAGGTCCGGGCGATCTCGGTGCCATTATCCACCAGAATGTCAGCCCCCAGCGGCAAGCCGATCAAGCCCAGCACCAGATACAGGCCAACGCGCCAATAGGGCATATCGGGGTCGGCCTCGTCGATCTCTTCGAGATCATCGCCCGCCTCACATCCACACCGACGATGCGCCCGGGCTTCGCGGAATGCCACCCCCAGCACCAATGCCAGCGCCGCAAGCAGGATCAAGCCCGACCAGACCGTAAACACGCCGCAAAACGCCAGCGCAATGAACAGCACCGAAGCGATCAGCATAAAGACATAGCTCTGGCGGGTATCACATTCGCTGGTGTGCAGCCCGGTCAGGATTGCCGGAATGCCAAGAACCAGCAGAATATTGGCCGTGTTCGACCCCACCACATTGCCCAACGCAATACTGGGGGCATGATCTGCCACCGCTTGAATGGCGATCAACAGCTCGGGTGCCGAGGTGCCAAAGGCAACGATGGTCAGGCTGACGATCAAGGTCGGCACCCCCAACCGCAGGCTAAGATTTACCGCACCGCGCACCAGCGCATCCCCTGCCAGCAGCAGGATCACCAGACCCAAGCCCGACAACAGCCATGGCATCATCATCCGTGCCGTCCTTTTCCACAGGCACAGGGGCCTTTACCAATATTGAAACGGCCGCACTTGGGGCAGCGGGCTGATTGCAGCCGCTTTTGTCCCGGGAACCGCAGCTTGCCGAACATCGCCAGCACCGCCATTCCCACCAGAAACAGAGAAACGATCTTGAAAATCATATCAGAGACCAAAGCGCGCAAAAGCCGCACGCTCCTCGACACTCCCCAGTGCCTCCTGCGCCAGTGACACGCCGAACCGGCTTAGCAATGGCTTTTTAATGCCGTAGTGGCGAAACCGGACTTTCTCACCGAATATCTCCTGCATTTTGGGTTTGAGATGGGCAATACCCTCGATCAATCCCAATTCTGCGGCCCGGCGTGCCAACCAGATCTCACCGGTGAACAGGTTCTCCGCCTCGCTCAGCTTGCCCGCACGCCGCGCGGTCACATGGCGGATGAAATTCTGATGAATATCGCCCAGCAGTGTCTTCAGCCGCGCCACGTCTTCGGCGTTCTCCGGGCGGAATGGGTCCAGCATCGATTTGCTTTCGCCGGCGGTATAGACCCGCCGCTCCACCCCTTGACGGGCCAGCAGCTCATGCGCCCCAAAGCCAGACGAGATCACCCCGATCGACCCCACAACCGAACTGTCGTCAGCCCAGATTTCATCCGCCGAAACCGCCAGCCAATACCCACCCGAGGCCGCGACGTCCTCGACAAAGGCGTAAACCGGCAGCTTCAGTTCACCCGCAAGGCGACGGATACGCGCGCCGATCAGCGAACTTTGCACCGGCGACCCCCCCGGAGAATTGATTTCCAGAGCCACCGCAGCGGGTTTGCCCTTTCGAAAGGCGCGATGCAGAACAGGCGCCAGTGCCGCATCACTCAGCGCGCCGCGGCCGGGCATTCCAATGGCACCAGCAAGTCGCACAACAGCGACCAGTGGCGGTTTATTTAAAAAGGGGAGGCGTAAGGTCATTACGCCGATGTAGATCGCCACCCTGTCCGAAACAAGGTACCGGTAGCGCGCGAAACGTCACAGCGTGAAAAAACAACACTTGCACGGGCAAAATTGCAACGCATTTGCGTCCAGCCTAAGTACCAGTTCACAGCCGCGACCACAGCACACAGTTGAACAACCGCTCCCGCCCGTCTCGGGCATCCTGTGGATGCCTCTCCCCCGTTGGGCATGGCACGCTGACACGTGCGGACCTGCGCTTCCGGCCGGTTCCGGGTCCGGGAACGCGACTGCATCGACGCAGAATGCTCACCTGTCAGCCGTCGGTGGCCTTCGCCGCGCGTCAGCGCGGCGCCATGCCCAACGGGAGCGATGCATCAAGGATGCATGATGCGACGGGCGGGAGAGACTGGTCAGGAGCGGATGCGCCAACCGGTTTTGAAGATCCACCAGATCACCGCAAGGCACAGCGTTGTGAAGCCACCAATCGCCAACAAGCTGAGCCCCACCGGCACATCGGCAGTATCAAAGAACGCCCAGCGGAAGCCTGAAATAAGGTAGACCACCGGGTTGAACATGGTGATCTTCTGCCAGATCGGCGGCAGCATCGAGATCGAGTAGAACGAGCCTCCCAAAAACACCAGCGGCGTCACGATCATCAGCGGCACCAGCTGCAACTGTTCGAAATTGCCAGCCCAGATGCCGATGATGAATCCCAGCAACGCAAAGCTGAGACAGGTGAGCAGCAGGAACAGCACCATAGCCCACGGATGAGCAATGGTCAGATCCACAAACAGCGACGCCGTGGCCAGGATCACCACGCCGATGAACAGCGCCTTGGTGGCGGCGGCACCGACATAGCCCAGCACGATCTCCAGAAAGTTCACCGGCGCCGACAACAGCTCGTAGATGGTGCCAATAAACTTGGGAAAGTAAATGCCAAACGAGGCGTTGGAAATCGCCTGCGTCATCACGCTGAGCATGATCAGGCCGGGCACGATGAAGGCGCCGTAATCAATGCCCTCAACCTGATCAATGCGGCTGCCGATGGCGGCACCAAAGACCACAAAATACAACGAGGTCGACAGCACTGGCGACAGAAAGCTCTGCATCAGAGTGCGAAAGAACCGGGCCATCTCAAACCGGTAGATGGATGCGACTGCGGTCCAGTTCATGGCGCGTCTCCTGAAACGAGGTCAACAAAGATGTCTTCGAGGCTGGATTGACGGGTCTGCACATCCGCCAGCGCCAGGCCAGCCTGCGCCACGTCATTCAACAAACCGGTAATGCCGGTGCGCTCACCGCGGGTATCGTAGGTATAGACCAGCGCATCACCGCCGTTCACCAGTTGCAGATCGTAATGCGCCAACTGCTCTGGCACCACCGAAATGGGAGTGGTCAACTGCACCTCCAGTTGCTTTTGCCCCATGCGTGTCATCAGGTTTTCCTTTTCCTCGACCAGCAGCAGCGCCCCATCGGCGATCACTCCAATGCGGTCGGCAATCGCCTCCGCCTCTTCGATGTAATGGGTGGTCAGAATGATGGTGACGCCCGAGGCCTTCAGCTCGGCGACGATGGTCCACATGTCCTTGCGCAGCTCGACATCCACCCCGGCGGTGGGTTCATCCAGGAACAGGATACGCGGCTCGTGGCTCAGCGCCTTGGCGATCAGCACCCGGCGTTTCATGCCGCCAGACAGCTCCATGATCCGGCTCTTGCGCTTCTCCCACAGCGACAGTTTGCGCAGGATATCCTCGAGCAGCGCATCATTGCGCGACTTGCCAAACAGCCCGCGCGAGAATCGCACCGTGTTCCACACCGTCTCAAAGGGCTCCAGGTTGATTTCCTGCGGCACCAGCCCGATCAGTGACCGCGCGGCGCGATAATCCTCGATGGTGTCATGGCCACCAACCGTCACGGTGCCCGAACTGGGGATGATGATACCGCAGATGGTCGAAATCAGCGTGGTCTTGCCTGCCCCGTTGGGGCCAAGCAGAGCCAGGATTTCACCTTCTTCAATGTCCAGAGTCACGCCTTTCAGCGCTTCAAACCCATTTGCGTATGATTTCCGCAAATCGCGGATGGCGAGGATAGCAGGCATGACGCTCCCATTCTGAACTGATCAGTTTGGTTTACGTTAACCTGCGTCAGCGCCAGCTTCCAGAGTGTCACGGTGCAAAAACCATGCGCAGGTGGCTGTGCATCTGCGCAGGGGCTAACCGGGGCTAACTGCGGCCGGTGACTTTCTTCAGCCAGCCCTTCTTTGCCCCACCCTCTGGCTTTGCCTCACCTTCTGGGATGGCATCCTCCTCTGCGGCAGCCGTCTCTGGAGCCAAAGCCTGTTGCAGATTGGTAAAGAACTGATCCGCCAGCTTTTTGGCAAAGCCGTCAATCAGCCGGCTGCCCAGCTGCGCCAGCTTGCCGCCGACCCTGGCCTCCACATCATAAGACAGCAGGGTGCCGGTCTCGCTTACGCTCAGGGTCACCACCGCACCGCCCTTGGCAAAGCCTGCGGCGCCGCCCTTGCCTTCGCCGGCGATGGTCAGCCGCTCGTTCTCGACCAGATCCGACAGTGTCACCTGGCCTTTGAAGGTTGCTTTGACGGGCCCGATCTTCTGGATGACCGTGGCCTCGAAGCCCTGTTCGGGCGAACCTGTCACCGCTTGGGCCCCGGGCACGCAGGCCATCAGCACCTCGGGGTTGAGCAGCGCCGCATAGACGGTGGCCGGATCGGCAGCGATCTCTTTCTGGTCACTCATCCGCATGGCTGGTCCTCCCTGACATTGCTCTGCTGTTTACCCTTACGCCCGAGCCACCCCGCCTGCCAAGACTCCTACGACCAATTGGCAATAGCGGCAAAGTTTGTCGCGACAATGCGCGCAGGGGCCGCCCGGCGTGATAGCCAGTCACCAGAGAGGGGCGCAGCCATGAGCCAGACCATCACCGTTGAGGCCCGCAAGGGGATCCTGTTCATCCTCGCCGGGATGGCGGCAATCTCGCTGAATGATGTGCTGATCAAACACCTGTCAGGCGGCTATGCGCTGCATCAGATCGTTTTTGCCCGCGCCTCTATCGCCCTGCTCTTCACTCTGGTTCTGGTGCAGCTTGAAGGCGGGTTTTCGATCCTCAGAACCCGGAACCCTGTCCTGCACGGCCTGCGAGGGCTGATGCTGGTGATTTCAAACATGTCGTTTTTTGTCGCCCTGTCGGTGATGCCGCTGGCCAATGTCACCGCGCTGTTCTTTGCCGCGCCGCTGTTCATCACATTGCTGTCGATCCCGGTGCTGGGCGAGAAGGTCGGCGTGATGCGGATGGGTGCAGTGGTGGTTGGATTTATCGGCGTCATCATCATGCAGCGCCCCTGGGAGGGCAACGACAGCACGGATGTCGACCGTATCGTGTTGCTGATGCCGGTGCTGGCGGCGCTGACCTATGCGCTGAACCAGGTGTTCACCCGCAAACTGGGCGCCACCACCAAGGCCTCGGCACTGGCGGCCTATGTGCAGGGCGCCTTCATCCTGGTGTCTTTGGGCTTTTACGCCGTGGCCGGCGATGGCCGCTATGCCCAAGGCAGTGCTGACCCGTCGGTGCAATTCCTGCTGCGGGCCTGGATCTGGCCCAGCGCTCGTGACTGGTACTTGTTCCTAGGGCTGGGCTTTAACGCCGCCATCATCGGCTATTGCTTAAGCCAGGCTTACCGGCTGGCAGACGCCGCCACGGTGGCGCCGTTTGAATACATCGGCTTGCCGCTGGCGGTGATGTGGGGCTGGCTGATCTGGGCGGAACTGCCCGAATGGGAGGTCTGGCTGGGCATGGTGCTGATCATGGGCGCCGGATTGTTTGTGTTTCTGCGCGAACAGCAAAAGGCACGCCAGATTGCCCGCACCGGGATCGGTATTGGGGCCCGCGGCCGATATTGAGAACCGAGGACCTCGTCAGCAGCCAAAGCAGAGGCAACTTTCAGCTCCGGGCCGGTGACGTGTGGTATTTAGCGCCCAACCAGAGTCTCATCTTGACAGTTCCAGCAAGGAGCAGCCCGGTAGGCCGCAACGATGTGGACCGGAAGTTGAGGACATAACAATGGCTGAAAACGTGATTATCGCCGGGGTTGGCATGACCAAATTTGTCAAACCTGGCCAGAATGACCCCTACCCGCAAATGGCGGCTGCAGCCATTCACGATGCGCTGGCGGATGCCGGGCTCAGCTATGACGCGGTGCAACAGGCCTATGCGGGCTATACCTATGGCGACAGCACCTGCGGCCAGACCGTCCTGTACCGGGTCGGCATGACCGGCATTCCCATATTCAACGTCAACAACAACTGCTCAACCGGCTCCACCGCCCTGTTCCTGGCCCGCCAAGCCGTCGCCTCGGGCAGCGTCGAAGTGGCACTGGCACTGGGGTTTGAGCAGATGAAGCCGGGGGCGCTGGGGTCGCACTGGGACGACCGGCCCAGCCCGTTCGACGCCTTTGACGCCGAGACCGACGCGCTGGTCGGCCACCCGGAAATCCCGCTGGCGCTGCGCTACTTTGGCGGCGCGGGCAAGGCCCATATGGAAAAATACGGCTCCACCATGACCGATCTGGCCCGCATCCGCGCCAAGGCCAGCCGCCATGCGGTGAACAACCCCCTGGCGCTGTTTCGCACCGAGCTAACCCCCGAAGACGTGCTGGCCGCTCCGATGATCTGGGAGGGGGTGATGACCCGGCTGATGGCCTGCCCGCCCACCTGCGGTGCCGCCGCCGCCGTGGTGGTCAGCCAAGATTACGCCAAAAAGCACGGGCTGGACAGCACGGTGCAGATCATCGGTCAGGCAATGACCACCGACACCGCCAGCACCTTTGACAGTCACGACATGATGCGACTGGTAGGCTATGATATGACCGCCGCCGCCGCCGCTCAGGTCTATCAACAGGCCGGCATCACCCCCGAAGATCTGGACGTGGTCGAGTTGCACGATTGTTTCGCCCACAACGAGCTGATCACCTACGAGGGTCTCGGCCTCTGCCCCGAGGGCGGCGCCAGCCAGTTCATTGCCGATGGCGACAACAGTTATGGCGGCAAATATGTCACCAATCCGTCCGGTGGGCTGCTCTCCAAGGGTCACCCGCTGGGCGCCACCGGGCTGGCGCAATGTTACGAGCTCACCCGTCAGCTGCGCGGCACTGCGGGCACCACTCAGGTGGACGGTGCGCGCACGGCGCTGCAACACAATCTAGGGTTGGGCGGCGCCTGCGTTGTCACCCTGTATCAGGCGCAATAAGCGAGGCTTGCCTGACCAATTGCCCCTGCACAGACAGTCCGAATGCCCCGGCACCGGGGCCGGACACCGCCAAGCCAAGGAGATCACCATGCTGAACGGCATCCGCATTATCGAAGTTGAGGGTCTGGGCCCCGGACCCTTTGCCGCCATGTTGCTGGCTGATCTTGGTGCTGACGTCATCTGCGTCCACCGCAAAGGCGGCACCGTCACCCCCGGCATGCCCGAGCGTTCAATCCTGGATCGCGGCAAGCGCTCGATCGCGCTGGATTTGAAAGACCCGGATGACGTTCAGACCTTCAAAGCTCTGGTGGCCACCGCAGATGGATTGATCGAAGGATTTCGCCCCGGCGTGATGGAGAAACTGGGGCTGGGGCCTGACATCTGCCGGGCGCTGAACCCGGCGCTGGTGTTCGGCCGCATGACCGGCTGGGGTCAGGACAGCGCTCTGTCCCATACGGCTGGCCATGATCTCAACTATATCTCGCTGTCCGGCGCATTGTGGTACAGCTCTGCCCCCGGTGATGTGCCGCTGACACCGCCAACCCTGGTGGGCGATATCGGCGGCGGCGCCTTATATCTGGTGGTGGGACTGCTGGCGGCAATCCTGAAGGCCAGAACCAGTGGCCAGGGCTGCGAGGTTGATGCTTCCATCTACGACGGTTCCGCCCATATGATGAACCTGTTGCTGACCATGCGGCAGACCGGCAACTTTGGCGTCACCCGGGGCCAGAACCTGCTCGACGGCCCCCACTGGAGCCGCAGCTATCGCTGCGGCGATGGCGGTTTCATCTCAGTGCAATGCCTGGAACCCAAATTCTATGGCGAATTCCTGCACCTGCTGGGCCTGAGCAATGATCCTGGTTTTCAAAAGCAATATGATCGCCAGAGCTGGCCCACTCTGACCGACCGCCTGACCGGGTTGTTTGCCAGCCAGCCGCGCGATCACTGGGCGGCGCTGTTCAACGGCAGCGATGCCTGCGTCGCGCCGGTGCTGAACCCCGAAGAGGCAATGGCCCATCCGATGAACAGCCGCGCCACCTGGGTCGAGGCGCAGGGGGCTTTGCAGGCCGCCCCGGCACCGCGCTTTTCCGGCCAGCCAGTCTGGACCGCACCGCCCAGCCCAACACGCGGCCAGCACAGGGACGAAATCCTGTCTGAACTGGGCCTAGCCAGCCAAGCCGATTGAGGGTCAGGCCTTATTCTTAGCCGCCGCCGCTTTCATCCGCTCCAGCAATTCAGCCTTGGTGGCATTCTTACCAAAAGGATTCTTATCTGTCCCCTTGGCGTTATGCTCTTTGTGCCGCGGCACGTTCTTGCCCCCTTTTTGGGGGCCACCCGTTTTTCCATAATCCATCGCAATACCCTTTCAACTGGCACTCGTTGCGGCGCTCATGCCTGAAACCGGGCGCCACAACAAGGCAAAGACCGGATCCGCATTCATCTGGCCGCACATATCCCGGGGAGCGCGAGGGGCTGGCCTCTCGCTCAATCCTTAGGTTAACACCCCCGCAAGGTTGCGCGCTGACCCGCGTCAGGTCAACCAGCGCGCACCGTATCGATCATCAGCTGCACATTATCCGGGTCCGCATCCGGGGTGATACCGTGGCCCAGGTTAAAGATATGCGGGCCATTTTTGAACGCCTCGACAATGGCGCGGGTGTCATCCACCAGAGCCTGACCGCCGGTAACCATATGACGCGAGGCCAGATTGCCCTGCACACAGCCATCCACCTGCACGTTCTGCGCCGCCCAGAGCGGCGACACCGAATTGTCCAGCGCCACGCAATCCACACCGGTGGCCTTGGCAAAGCCAATGTATTTCTTCCCCGCCTCACGCGGAAATCCGATGATCGGAATACCGGGATGGCGCGCCTTCAGCGCCGCGGTGATCTCACGCGCGGGCTCCAGAGAATATTTCTCGAACGCATCGCCCTTCAGCGATCCGGCCCAGCTGTCAAAGATCTTGACCACTTCGGCGCCGGCCTCGATCTGGCAGGACAGATATTCGATGGTCGCGGCGGTGATCCGCGCCAACAGCGCCTCAAACAGCGCATTGTTTTCTTCGCGCAGCAGATGCGCAGGCCCCTGATCCGGGGTGCCCCGACCGGCGATCATATAGGTGGCCACAGTCCAGGGCGCGCCGGCAAAGCCAATCAAGGTGGTATCAGACGGCAGTTCACGCGACAGGATCCTGACCGTCTCGTAGATCGGGTTCAGCACTTCGTGAATATCGCTGACCGGTCCCAGCTTGTCGAAATCAGCCTGGGTGGTCACGGTGGACAGTCGCGGGCCCTCGCCGGTGACAAACCACAGATCCGCACCCAGCGCCTGCGGCACCAGCAGGATATCGGCAAACAGGATCGCGCCGTCAAAGCCATAGCGGCGGATCGGCTGCAGCGTCACCTCGGCAGCCAGTTCGGGATTATAACACAGCTTGAGAAAATCACCGGCCTTGGCGCGGGTTGCACGGTACTCAGGCAGGTAACGCCCGGCCTGCCGCATCATCCAGATCGGCGGCACATCCTGGGTCTCACCCGCCAGGGCACGCAGCATTTTTTTGGTCTCGGCCATGTCATTCCTCATCTGTCGATTGCTGCCTGAGGTCAGGCTTAAGCAGTCATTTGTCAAGACCAAGCCACAATTGGCACCACTCTCAACCCATGAGAGTGAAATAAGCCTACGGCATGCACCTTATCTTTGTCCTATATCAAAGCGGCGCAATATCCGACGCGGCAGATGCAATAGCAGTTTCCACTGGACCCCAAAGTACATTAAGGCTGACGCCATGACATTGATGCTGCCCTCCCCCGCCTCGCCCCTGAAAATCGGCACCCGTGGTTCGCCGCTGGCGCTGGCTCAAGCCTATGAAACCCGCCGCCGTCTGGCCGCCGCGTTTGATTTGCCCGAGGCGGCCTTTGCGATCGTCATCATCAAGACATCCGGCGACAATCAGGCGCTGATCGCGGCCGACAAGCCACTGAAGGAACTGGGCGGCAAAGGCCTGTTCACCAAAGAGATCGAGGAAGACCTGGCCTCCGGTGCCATCGACATCGCGGTGCACTCGATGAAGGACATGCCAGTGGCCCAGCCCAAAGGGCTGCTGCTGGACACCTATCTGCCGCGCGAAGACGTGCGCGATGCCTTTGTCTCCCCCAAACTGACCGCGCTGAGCGATCTGGCGACCGGCGCCGTTGTTGGCACCTCCTCGCTGCGCCGTACCGCACAAGTGCTGAACCGCCGCCCGGATCTGAAGGTGGTGCAGTTTCGCGGCAACGTGCAGACCCGCTTGAAGAAGCTGTCCGAGGGTGTGGCTGAATGCACATTTCTGGCAATGGCTGGCCTGAACCGGCTGGCAATGGACAATGTACCAGCCACGGCGATCGACACTGACGACATGCTGCCCGCGGTGGCCCAGGGGGCGATCGGCATTGAACGCCGCGCCGACGACCACAGTGTGGCCGAGATGCTGGCCGCGCTACACCACCAGGCCACAGGCCAGCGCCTGGCCGCTGAACGTGCGTTTTTGGCGGCGCTGGATGGCTCTTGCGAGACACCGATTGCCGGGCTGGCGGAACTGGATGGCAATATCCTGCGGCTGCGCGGCGAGGTGCTGCGCCCGGACGGCTCCGAGGCGATTTCTGCAGATGAAACCTGCGCTGTTGAGGACGGTGTGGAACTGGGACGCGAGATGGCAGAAAACCTGCTGAAGCGCGCCGGAGACGGATTTTTCGAGTGGCGCCGCTAACGCCACCTCCCTAAATTACCGCCTCCGCAGCTCACCACCTCTGCAAATCACCGTCTCCCTAAATCGCTGGGCGACGGCCTATATCCATTTGGCCATTGGCGGCAGGCTCATCAGCACCGCATTGGCATCATGGCCGGTTTCCAGACCAAATTTGGTGCCCCGGTCATAGACCAGATTATATTCGGCATAGAGCCCGCGATGGATCAACTGGGCGTCTTTGTCGGCCTCGGACCAGTCCTGCACCCGGCGTTTTTCCACCAGCGGCACAAAGGCAGGCAGGAAGGCGCGGCCGATATCCTGGGTCAGGGCAAAATCCCGCTCCCAGTCACCGCTGTTGCGATCATCCATAAAGATGCCACCGACACCGCGGGCGCGTTTGCGGTGCGGGATATAGAAATACTCGTCCGCCCAGGCCTTTAGCTTTGGGTGAAGCAGCCCGCCGTGGGGCTTCAGGTGCTTCTTTTGCTGGGCATGGAAATGCGCGGTGTCGTCGTCATATTCGATGCAGGGGTTCAGGTCGGAGCCACCGCCAAACCACCAAGTATGTGGGGTCCAGAACATCCGGGTGTTCATATGCACCGCAGGCACATGCGGGTTTTGCATATGCGCCACCAATGAGATCCCCGCCGCCCAAAACCGCGGGTCGTCCTTCATCCCCGGAATGCCCTTGCGCTCGGCCATTGCGTTCTGCGCCCGCTCGCCCAAAGTGCCGTAAACCTCAGAGACATTGACGCCGACCTTCTCAAACACCCGGCCCCCCCGCATCACGCTCATCAACCCACCGCCGGCATCGGCGTCACCCTCCGCGTCACCCTCTGGGACCCGCTTGGTTTCCGAGACCTCAAACCGGCCCGCAGCCTGATCGGACAGCGGGCCAGTGTCATGGCTGTCTTCCAGCGCCTCAAACTTTACAACAATCTGATCACGCAGGGTGCGAAACCATGCAGCAGCCTCGGCTTTTTCAGCTTTCATTTCGGCACTCATGTTGGTGACTTCCATTGTTAAAGGAGAGGGACGGGTTTTCTAGTGCACCGGAGCGGCCACCGGATCCAGCAGCGTGCGGCCGCCATCCAAGGTCACCACCTGCCCGGTCATAAAGCTTGAGGCCTCGGAGGCCAGAAACTGCGCTGTCTCGGTCAGTTCCGTGGGCGAGGCAATACGGCCCAAAGGCGTATGTTCTTCGATGTCTTCGCGCAGGGCACGGTTGCCTTTCAACACCGTCTTCAGCGAGGCGCTCATCACCGAGCCAAAGGCAATGCTGTTGACCCGGATACGATGCGGCGCCAGGGCCACCGACAGCGATCGTGTCATCTGATCCATCGCTGCCGAGGTGACCGAAAAGGCCATTAATTCGGGGTGGGTGCGGCGCGCCGCAATCGACGACAGGTTGATGATCGACCCCTGCGGCCCATTGCCCTCACGCTCCTCGCCCTGCTTCATCATCCGCTTCGCCACCTGCTGCGACAGGCGCAGCGTTGGCAGCAGGTTCTGGGTCAGCAATTTATAGGTCGAATCGTCCTCGGGATCGAGCGGGTCACTGGTCAGCACCTGGCGCGCGCCATTGACCAGAATATCAACCTGATCGAACGCATCGATGGTGGCCGACAGCAGGTTTGCAATGGTCAGGCGCTCGCGCAGGTCGCCGGCAAAATACCGCGTACTGCTATCCTCGGGCTGATCACCCAACTCGCGGATCAGCCCAGCCTCGTCCACATCCGCAAACATCACATTGGCACCGGCCGCGGCAAACTGCTTGCCGATCGCCAGGCCAATACCATTGGCTGCACCGGTCACAATGGCAGTCTTGCCGGAAATGGAAAAGGACATCTTATGGGGCTCCGTCGGGATAATGCAGACGTCAGGGTAAACCGCATTTGCCTGCTTGGGAACCGCAACCGTTAATCCGGCTAGCGGCGCAAGCGTTTTGGGCGGTGGGCATGCAACACTTTGAACCGCTTATCACCCGCGATTTCTGTCACCTGAACAAACAATTCAGCCAAAGTCGTCTCGTAGGGCAAATGCCGGTTGGCCACCATCCACAGGCTCCCCGAGGGCGTCAGTACCCGCGCAGCTGTGGCGATAAAGGCCTTGGCCAGCGCTGGTTCCGCCTTGCGGCCGGTGTGAAACGGCGGGTTCATAATGACCCCATCCTGCAGCTTCGGTGGCTTCCAGCCGCAGGCGTCTGCCCAATGAAACTGCGCCCGCGGGTCTGTCACATTGCGCTTGGCACAGGCCATTGCGCTGTGATCAGCCTCAACCAGATGCAGGGTTTCGATGACAGTGTCACGCGGCAGCAATTGTGCCGAAAGATAGCCCCAACCGGCCCCCAGATCCACCAGATTGCGGCCCAGTTTGCTCGGCAACGACTCGGCCAGCAGACGCGAGGCCGGGTCGATACCATCCGCCGAGAACACCCCCGGCGCGGTGGAAAAACCATCGACCATAGTGAAATCATCAACCAGCCAATCGGCAAAAACCTGCCCGTCAGCCTCAATCCAGAAGGTTTTACCATGCGCCTTGGAGATCGCGGCGGACGGCTCAGCCAGCTTGCGGACGGCTTTGTAGAGCGAATCGATACCGTCCGTTTTGGCCCCGTCAATCAGCACCGGGCCGCTGCTGGCCGCAATGGCCTGGGCCACCAGATGCCGCGCCAAGGCTTTGGCACGGGGCAGGAAAACCACGGCAGCGGCGATCTCGGTGCCCGGCTCCAGTGCCGCCACACAGTCATAGCCACGGTCGGCAAAGACATCATGATCGGGGCGCATCGGCTGCACCACCACCACCTGGTCCCGTGGCAGCACTGACAGGTCATGCTCCTCCCGAGGTAGGAAAACGGCGATCTTGCCCGTTGCCGGCACAACAAAGCCACCTGACGTGAGCGCCAGCGATAGACGGATGGACATGCGGAGAGCCTCTTATTCTTCTTTTTCCATGGTACATTGCAGCGGGTGCTGCTGTCGGCGGGCAAAATCCATCACCTGGCCAACTTTGGTTTCGGCGATTTCATGGCTGAAAACACCAACCACCGCCAGACCCTTTTTATGGACCACCAACATGATCTCAAACGACTCGGCATGGGTCATGCCAAAAAACCGCTCCAGCACCATCACCACAAATTCCATCGGCGTATAGTCGTCGTTCAGCAGCAACACCTTATATCGTGGAGGCCGCTGGGTCTTCGGCTTCGTCTTGGTGAGGACTCCGGTATCCGTAGAGTCATCTGACTGGTCCGACATGATATGGGGCAGCAATGTCATTTGAGGTTTTATCCGGGTCAGGCCTAAAAGTTCGTCCCCGCTTATATAGCCTCTATGTCGGCGAGGAAAAGAGAAAGTGAGCAATACTATGGCACGTATTATAACCACTATCGGTTTTACTGCGGGTGATAGGCTCTGGCACAACGCGCATTTCTTTCGGATTGCGGCGCTGGCCCCGAAAAAGACTTCCCCCCTTTGCCAAGCGCATTATGCTGCCCTGAAGGATTGACCGGGGATCGAAATGCCGCACGCAGAAATCAAATACTCAACAGATCTGAACATTGATCCCAGAGCGATATTGGCCACGATAGAAGCGGTGATCCTTGAGCACGACGATAGCGCCGGTGACTGCAAGGGGCGTGGCTATCCCACCAGTGCCTACCATCACAGCCACATCACCATTTCTGTTGCCTTGCTTGCAAAACCGCACCGCGACGAAGACTATATCAAGGCGTTGCTGAGAAAACTGGAGGCGCGCGTCAAAGTCCTGTTTTCGGCGCCATGTGCGTTTTCCCTCGGGCTCGAGTTCTTAACGCCGTTCTATGTCACTAGCCGGCACAAACCATAACCCAACCTAGCTGATTGTTGTGGCATGAAGGCACCAGTTGAATAAAAAAACGCCTATATTCATGGTAACACTCTGTTAACGAACACCGCATCTAGTGTGCGACCGCGCGTAGACCCACCGTATGTCGACCGCAACGCTGGATGCTTATTAACCCACGCCAAAGCTGTTGTTTGTTCCAAAGCGCGCATGTGTTAACTTCCGGTTAGGTAAAAAGTCAGCCGGAAAACCGGCGGCATGAGGCAGACATGGCAAATATCGCGCAGGTTCGGTGCATCCGTCCGATCCGTTTGGGTTTGGGTATTCTAACAGCATTCTGGCTGGGCATTGTGATGCCTTTGGCCGCCAATGCCGCGCCTTACGCGGCGATGGTGATGGATGCCCGCACCGGTAAGGTTCTTCACTCCCGCAACGCCGACACCCGGCTGCATCCGGCCTCGCTGACCAAAATGATGACGCTGTACATCGTCTTTGAGGCGGTGCGGAACGGTGAAATCTCACTGGATACCAAGATCAAGATCAGCCGCAATGCGACCTCTGAGCCGCCCTCAAAACTGGGCCTCAGAACCGGACAGAAAATCGCGCTGCGATATTTGATCCGCGCTGCGGCGGTGAAATCCGCCAATGACGCCGCCACCGCACTGGGAGAGGCGATTTCGGGGTCCGAGGCCGCATTTGCGCGCCGCATGACCCGCACCGCAAAATCCCTGGGCATGACCCGCACCACCTTTCGAAACGCCCATGGGCTGACCCAGTCCGGGCATCTGTCAACGGCCCGGGATATGACCCTGCTGGGGCGCCATATGCTATATGATTACCCCGAGTATTATAACTTGTTCTCGCGGACCTCGACCGATGCCGGAGTCAAGCGGGTCAACAACACCAACCGTCGTCTATTGGCCGCCTATCGTGGTGCAGATGGCATCAAGACGGGATATACCAACGCAGCCGGTTTCAATCTTGTAGCCTCTGCCAAGCGCGGCAACGAGCGCATCATCGCCACGGTGTTTGGCGGCAAATCCAGCGCCTCTCGCAATGCCAAGGTTGCCGAGCTGCTGGACCTCGGGTTTCGCCAGGCGCCGTCACAGGCCAGGCTGCGCCGTCCGGCACTGCCGCAATATGTCGGCAATATCGAGGCGCCGCTTGTGGCAAATGCCGATGGCGCGGGTAGAACAGTAAGGGTCAACGGCCTGGTCACCAGCAGCCTGCGCCCCAAACCCCGTCCCACCGCCGACGGCACCGTAGAGATTTTGCGGCTGGCCGAAGCCGAGGCCGCCCCTGTGGCAGGCTCAACCGGGACGTCTTTGAGCGATCAAAACCTTCTCCGGACCGGTATTCAGGCCGCCCTGGCCGAGATCGAACAACCGCCTGTAACCGCCGTGGCCATGGCAATATCCCCTCGGGCCAGTGACACTGCGATACAGATTGCCAGCCCAGTGGTGCGCATAGCCCCGAGACCTGCCGTCTATTCCGGACTGCGCCCTGTCGCCCGCCCGGCCAATCTCAGAATGGCCGGGGTCGTTGTCGCCGAACCGGTTGTTGTGACCCGCCTGTCCACCTCAGGAGGCCGTCACTGGGGCATCAACGTTGGTCGCTTCAACACCCGGTACAAGGCCGAAAGAATGCTCCTGCGGACGGCACTGGCAGAGATGTCGACCTTGGATGGCTCGCTTCGCAAAGTGGGGCAATCCAGTCGTGGCTTTGAGGCCAATTTCCTTGGCATGACCCAGGAAGGGGCTGATCTGGCCTGCCGCCGCCTGAATGCGCGCAATGCCACCTGCACCACAATAGGGCCATCCTGACAGCTGCGCCCGACCACCCCGGTCCCGGACGG
Organism: Paracoccaceae bacterium; assembly: GCA_013214575.1. Classification (GTDB taxonomy): domain Bacteria; phylum Pseudomonadota; class Alphaproteobacteria; order Rhodobacterales; family Rhodobacteraceae; genus Parasedimentitalea. The sequence goes on from JABSSD010000008.1 coordinate 22,027, forward strand.
TGCGTGCCAGCACGCACCCTACATAGCTTCAGGATTTGTTAACCATAAACGCAGATACTGAGCGGCATGCCCCAGTATCTGCGCCCTCGCGCTCCCGGCGCCACAATCTATTTCACCGTCTGCCTGGCCAGGCGCGGCTCATCCCTGCTGATCACCGAGATTGACGCCCTGCGGTCCGCAGTTGGCCTGACCCGTCGCGCCCGCCCATTCCACGTGGATGCCTGGGTCGTGCTCCCGGACCACATGCGCTGCATCTGGACCCTGCCTCCGGGCGACTGTGATTTCTCCACCCGCTGGCGTCAGATCAAGACCCGGTTTTCGCGCAGCCTGCCCCGCAGGATCACCCGGGCCAGTCAGCTGGCACGACAAGAACGGGGCATCTGGCAGCGCCGATTCTGGGAACACCATATCCGCGACGATCAGGATTATCGGCAGCACCTACAGTATTGCCGGGACGCCCCCATGCACTTGGGGCTCGTCGAGACCAGCACCGACTGGCCATTCTCGTCCTTCTGTCCCGCCCTATGTAGGGTGCGTGCTGGCACGCACCACCCCGGGCCCAAAGACGCTCAGGGTTTGGGGTGATCGTCCCACTCGTCGTTAAGTATCCGACGGGAATCCCCTTCGGGATCGTCGTACTGATTGCTGCGCACCGTATACAGGAACCCAGCCAGCCCCAGCCCGCCAAGGACCAGAGAGATCGGAATCAAAAACGTCAAGACTTGCATTCTTTACCTCAGCCGCAGTGCATTAAGAGAGACAGTAATCGACGAGGCGGACATCGCCAAGGCGGCAATCAGCGGGGTGGCCAGGCCGGCCACCGCCAGCGGCACTGCAATCACATTGTACAGCGTCGCCAGCTGAAAATTCTCGCGGATGCGTTTGGTGGCGCGCCTGGCAACATCACAGGCCTCGGCAATGGGTGTCAGATCCTGCCCCAGCAGCACAATATCCGAGGCCACCCGGGCGGCGTCCAGCGCCGAGGCCGGCGAGATCGAGACATGCGCAGCCGTCAATGCCGCAGTGTCATTCAACCCGTCACCAACCATCAGCACCTTATGACCCTGATCCGTCAGGCTGTTGATCTTGGCAACCTTATCGTCGGGCAGCGCCTCGGCCACCCAGTCGGTGATGCCCAACCGGGAGGCCACCATCTCAACCGCGCCGCCGGTATCTCCCGATAGCAGCAGCACCTGCTTGCCTGCATCCAGCAGCGCCTGCACCGCCTCAGCGGCACCGGGGCGCAGTGAATCTGTGAATTGGAACCCGCGCGGCGCGCCATCGCCGCGGTCCAGCCAGGCCGTGGTGATGGCACTTGTCGGCGCCCCAACCCAGGCCGCACGGCCCAGCCGCACCCGCACGCCCCGGTGCTGCGCTTGCGTGCCAAACCCCGGCACCTCGCGAATATCCGTGATCTCGGCCGGAGATATCCCCGCCTCTCGGGCGGCCTGTGCCAGACTGCGCGATAACGGATGCGCCGAGGCCTCGGCCAGGGCCAGCGCAAGCTCCAAATCCGATCGCGGGGCATCGTCCAGATTGGTCAACTGCGGAGTGCCGGCGGTCAGGGTTCCGGTCTTGTCAAAAACCACGGTATCCACCTGCGCCAACCGCTCCAGGGCGGTGGCATCCTTGATCAGCATGCCCCTGCGGAACAACCGCCCCGAGGCCGCTGTGGTCACCGCCGGCACCGCCAGCCCCAACGCGCAAGGACAGGTGATGATCAGCACCGCAGCGGCGATATTCAGCGCCGTGCGCAGATCCCAGGTATATAAATACCAGCCGACAAAGCTGAGCGCCGACAGGATATGTACTCCGGGCGCATATAGTTTGGCGGCATTGTCAGCCAGCGAGGTATAGCGTGAGCGGCCCGACTCGGCGATGGCCACCAGATCAGCCATCCGGTGCAGCGAGGTGTCTTTGCCCACCGCAGTGGCCCGGATGGTCAGCGGGCCGGTCAGATTGACCTCTCCGGCAGATATCATGGTGTCCGGCCCGGCAAACACCGGCAGCGTCTCGCCGGTCAGCAACGAGCGGTCAAGCTCGGACTGACCCGACACCACCTCGCCATCCACCGGCATCCGGCCACCGGGGCGGACCAGGATCAGATCATCAATGGCCAAAGTGCCAACCGCCACTTCGCTCTCGACCCCGTCGCGCAGCAGGATGGCGCGGGGCACCTCCAGCGCCGCCAGCTCCTCGGCGGCAGATCGTGCCACCGCCCGGGTGCGGTGGTCCAGATATCGCCCGGCCAGCAGAAAAAAGGTCAGCGTCAGCGCCGCGTCAAAATAGGCGTGTTCACCAGACAGCGAGGTCTCCCACAGCGACATCACCAGCGCCAGCACCAGCGCCAACGAGATCGGCACATCCATATTCAGCCGCCGCACCCGCAGTGCGGTCCAGGCATGTTTGAAAAACGGCTGCGCAGAAAAGCCAATCGCCGGCAGGGTGATCGCCGCCGATATCCAGTGGAACATGTCCCGCGTCGCATCCGAGGCCCCGGCCCAGACCGAAACCGACAGCAGCATCACGTTCATCGAGGCAAATCCAGCCACCGCAAGACGCATCAGCAGATCGCGCCCCGCCTTGTCGCTCTGGGTTGCAGCCAGCACCCCCGGATCCAGTTCATGTGCCTCAAAGCCCAAGCCGGTCAGCACCAGAATCAGATCGCGGGCCTGGATATCCCGTTCGGCCTCGATCAGCGCCCGTTTCAGGGTCAGGTTCACCCGCGCCGAGATCACCCCGGGGACAGCATTCAGCCCTTTTTCCACCGTCGAGATACAGGCCTGACAGTGGATGCCCGGCAGCGACAGCGCCAGACGCGCCGCCTGCGGAGCCTCATCAACCGCATCACGCGGGACAACCAGACAGCCGGGACAGGCGGCGGGGGAAGGAGTGAGCTGGGCGGTCATTCGGGGTCAGTCTTTCACATGCAAAATAACCCGCTGGCTAAACTCGGTGCCGTTTCTGGCCCGCGCCACCATGCGGATATTCCAGTTGCCGGACCCCAGTTGTGCCGGAGCGACATAGGACTTGCCGTTGAATTGAAAATCGGGGATTTGATCTTCCCGCACGTGGGTGGCCCGGCCCAGTGTGGCGGTCAACTTGACCACCTCAACCGGGTTGCCTTCGGCATCGGTAATCTCCAGCTTGACCTGATCTTTGCTGGCCGAGGCGTAGACAGACCAGCCAAGGGCCATCTGCGCGCTTCGGCGGCGGTCAAATTCCTGGCTGGCAACATAAGAGTTTTTCACCTCAAGCCCGGGGAAGGTTCTGACCGCATTCACCGCCAGGGTGATATTGACCCCGATGATCACGGCAAAGGCGCCGCAAAACACCATCAAGGCGTGACGTCCGGTAAATTCCCGCTGCGGCTTTTCAGAAGTCATGGTTTAGTTTTCCTTGCCGTTAAAGGTGGTGTCTTTATAGGCGCGCTCACCATTGGCGTTATCTTCGACCCAGATCCTAAACGGTGTGGCATCGCGGGTCGAGGGCGCGGTGCCTTTGGGGCTGATCACATAGACCCGCTGCTGGTGGGCGGCGTTGGCGGCGACCGGAACCGAGGCATAGGGCGTGCCTTCGATCTGCAGCCGCAGGGTTGGATCACCGGTGACCGAAAGCTGGAACTGGCGCTGCTCGCCATGTTTGTTGCGCAGCTGCACGTCATAGGTATTGCGGATCGAGCCGTCCGACAGGGTCACAAATGTAGGATTGCGAACCGGCGCCACCGTCAGTTCTATGTCGGCGCGAATGAACAGGGCAAAGACAAGCCCAAACCCCACCAGCATCCACAGCGTGGTATACATAATGGTTCTGGGCCGCAGGATGTGTTTCCAGATATTGCGCGGCGCTTGCCCCGCCCGACCATCCGTTTCATCGCTGACGGCCATATAATCGATCAAGCCACGCGGCTTGCCGATCTTATCCATAATATCATCGCAGGCATCAATACAAAGCGCACAGGTGATGCACTCCATTTGCTGACCCTCGCGGATGTCGATACCCACCGGGCAGACGTTGACGCAGGCCATGCAATCAATGCAATCGCCCTGTGGCACTTCCGCCTCAGGAGAGGTCTTGCGCAGCTTGCCACGCGGCTCGCCTCGCCATTCGCGATAGCCAACAACCAGAGTGTCTTCGTCCATCATCGCCGCCTGAATGCGCGGCCAGGGGCAGGCATAGATACAGATTTGCTCGCGGGCAAAACCGCCAAAGAAAAATGTCGTGGCGGTCAGCACTGCCATCGTCGTATAGGCGGCGGGATGCGCGTTACCGGTGATCAGGTCGATCAGCAATGTCGGTGCATCGGCAAAATAGAACACCCAGGCCCCGCCGGTCGCCAGACCAATCAGCAACCAGACTGTCCACTTGGTCAGCCGCAGCCGCACTTTGCGCAGGTCCAGTTTCTTTTGCCGATGCAGCCGCAACCTGGAATTCCGGTCGCCGTCAATCCAGCGTTCAACCAGAATATAAAGATCGGTCCAGACCGTCTGCGGGCAGGCATAGCCACACCAGACCCGGCCCAAAGCCGAGGTGAACAGGAACAAGCCCAACCCCGCCATAATCAGCAAACCAGCGACAAAATAGAACTCGTGTGGCCAGATCTCAATCCAGAAGAAATAGAAGCGCCGATTGGCCAGATCCAGCAATACCGCCTGATCCGGCAGGCTTGGCCCGCGATCCCAGCGGATCCAGGGGGTCAGATAATAGATCCCCAATGTCACGGCCAGTATGATCCACTTGAGGTTCCGAAACTTACCGGACACTTCTTTTGGAAAAACGGGTTCCCTGGCGGCATAGAGGCTGGGGGATGGATTGGACTCGCTCACGGACTCTCTCCGATTGATAGTATAGGTTAAAGCTTCTCTCAGAAGACCATCGAGTCAACTTTGACATGGATCAAAAGCGCATTACCGAAACATCTTTGTGACTACTATTATTGCCGTCGCAGCCACTGAACAAACTTCCGCGCTGAAGGTCGCAGTACACCGGGCCGGGTCACAATATGATAACCGCGATTGTCAGCTTCGCAGAACAATTCGACCAAACGCCCTGATTTCAGATCATCCTCTACAAAGTGGCGCACCGTCACCACCACGCCCTGCCCTGACCGCACACCGTCAAGCAATAGGTTTCCCGGCACCTGCACCCGGCTGGCAAGTTTTGACGGCTGCACCCCATAGGCCTCGGCCCAATTGGTGGATTCCGTCGTGCCCAGCTCATCCAGCCAGGGGTAATTCGCCAATTCAGCTGGGGTAATTTTACCCTTTGTCTTTAACAGTCCTGGCGCCGCAACGATGACCATCGGAGAGGCAAGCAACATTTCCACCGCATGCCCAGGCCAGTCACCTTGGCCATAGCGAATGGCCAAATCAATTCCGCCGGGTTTCAGGGTCACCAGTTCGGGCGATGGATCCAGCATCAGATTAATCTCGGGATGCAACGCCCGGAACCCCGGCAAACGTGGCATCAACCAGGACGCGGCAAAAGACGAGGTGCAGGAGATATGCAGCGGTCGGTTGGCATCTGCGCCTTTCAAATCCTGAACGGCAGCCCCTATGGCGCCAAATCCCAGGTCCAATGCACGGGCCAGCTGGTCGCCCTCGACTGTCAAAGACAGCGCCCGGCCGGACCGATCCAACAACGAGACACCCAAGTGCGCCTCTAACGCACGCAGGTGTTGGCTGATCGCAGCATGGCTTACATTTAACGCAGCACCAGCAAGCGTGACATTTCCGGACTGTGCAAAGGCCGAGAAGGCCCTGAGTGCGGCCAAAGGCGGAAGATCAAGCCAGTCCATCTGTAAGCACACCTTACATTACAACATCCATATTGAGTCGCATAACCTGTCCTTTTTGGCAATAGTGGAGTCACGACAACCTACATTTGAGGATAGTGAAATGTTGAACATCTATGCCCACAGTATACTCGCAGCCACCAGATTAGAGCGCCACAGAATCAAAGACATACAGGGGAAAGGGACGGCCTCTAAGAGCCGCCGAAGGTGGTGGCGTCAGCCTCCGAAATCTAACGACCTGTCAGATCTTTGAGTGTCAGAAGCAGATGTCCCAATTGCTCGGCACGGCAGAGACTGAGATTGATAAAGAAGCGTCGGCGCTCCAGGAAACGCGCGAACAGATCGGAGAACCGACGCTTCATCCCTGGCCGCTTGCACGCAAACGAAAGGGATAGTCTGACAATCAACGCCCCGCCACGAGGTTTGCGAACCGTTGATTGCCGTTGACGATGTTAAATCACCAATGCCTCTCTGCCGGTTTGATCCCGATCAACAAGCCGACAAAATTTGACCCGCTGCACGCAGAAACTACCCTCATCAGGAACAACCGACGGGGACAGCGGCATGGAGAAGCAGAACAGGGAACGCAAAACCCTGACAGACAGTGAAATCGGTGCCATCGCACACTTGTATCGCAGCGAGGCCTACCGGAGCACCATCTGGCGCACCCGTCTGGATACCACCACAAACTGGGCGGTTGTCACCCTGGGCGTGGCGCTGTCGATCACCTTCTCCTCGCCCGAGGCATCGCCGCTGCCGTTGATTCTGGTCGGCATTCTGATCATCTTCTTTCTGCTGCTCGAAGCCCGTCGTTATCGCTACTTTAGCGTCTTTCGGGCCCGAGCCCGCTGGCTGGAACAACATTTCTACGCCCCCATGCTGGAGGATGGCGACCTGCACATGGAGGAAAACTGGCAAAAAGTGCTGGCGGATGACTATACCCAGCCAAGATACCATGTGGGATATTGGACAGCGGTGGGTCGGCGGATCCGGCGCAACTACCTGTGGATTCTATTGATCCAAACACTTGCCTACGCCGGCAAGCTGATCGTACACCCGACGCCGGTCACCTCCCTTCAACAGGTCATGACACGGGCCGATGTTGGCCCGCTCCCCGGCGAAGCGGTGATCGCAATCGGTCTGATATACATTGTGAGCTGGAGCGGAATTGCCCTGTGGAGCGAGTTGAGCAGCGCCAGGCGCGCCAAGGCACGCGGCTCCAAGACGGCGATGGGATAACCGGCCCAAACGCAAAACGCAGCACCCTGCGGCGCTGCGTTTATTGGAGACCCGGCTATCGCCGAATACTCATATCAGTGACGACAGCGACTTATTCGCCACCGCCCAACTGATGCACATAGGCGGTAACCGCACGGATCTGCCATTCAGTCAACCGGGTGTTCCAGGCCGGCATGACGCCATAACGGGCGTTGCTCACCGTTTCTGTCAGCGTCGCGTAATCGCCGCCATAGAGCCAGATCGCATCGGCCAGATTGGGCGCCCCCTGTTCCCGGTCTCCGGTGCCGTCTTTGGCATGGCACGACGAGCAATTGTCCTCAAAAACAACCGCACCAGCGGCCACTTTTTCGACATCTTGAGCGTCACCGGATAGCGACATCACATAGTTCACCACCTGGTCGATCTCAGCCGGCTCCAGCAGTTCGTCCCGACCAAAGGCAGGCATCTCGGAATAGCGCGCATCGTCGCTGTCCTCGTTGCGGATACCATGGGTGACGGTGGTGTGGATGGCCGCCATGTCGCCGCCCCACAGCCAGTCGTCGTCCAGCAGGTTAGGATAGCCCTTGGCGCCAGCCGCCCCCGCGCCGTGACACTGGACACACCAGGTCTTGAACACAGCATTACCAGCGGATGCCGCATAGGTGTTCAGCTCAGCGTCACTGGTGATCGCAGTCAACTCGACCGAGGCCAGCTTGGCGTTGATGGCGGCGTTGCCCTCTTCCACTGCGGCAATCTCATTCGCCACATCAGCGCGGGTTGACCAGCCCAGCACCCCGGTTGTGGCCTGATTGATCATCGGCCAGGCCGGATAGGCAATGGTATAGCCAATGGCCCAGATGATGCAGAGATAGAGCGTCCACAACCACCAGCGTGGCATCGGATTGTCGAACTCCTCGATTCCGTCCCACACGTGACCGGTGGTGTCTGGATCGTCCTCGAACTTCTTCGATTCTTTGCTCATGTCCTCACCTCCTTGGATGCGGCAGATTTGTCGGCGCCCATTTCGGGCGCAGGGGCGTCAACGTGACGAAACGGGATGTTGGCAACGTCATCGTATATTTTGGTGCTGCCGGGGCGGAAGGCCCAAAAGATGACAACGACAAAAACAACAACCATAAACAGCAACATCCAGCTGTCGGCAAATTCCCTCAGGAAAGTATAGAAATCCATCTGTGCCTCCCCTAGCGGCTGGCGTCAGGCGTAAAGGTCGAGAAATCAACCAGCGTGCCCAACATCTGCAAATACGCCACCAGCGCATCCATTTCGGTCAGTTCAGCCTGACCGTCAAAATTCCGCACCGTGACCTTGTCGCCATAGCGCTCCAGCAGACCGTCGTAATCGCTGTCCGGATCAGCCTGAGCCTTAAAGTCGGCCTGCGCACTGGCAATCATATCCTCCGTGTACGGCACGCCGACAAAGGCGTTTGTGGCAATAAGGTCCGCCACATATTTGCCGTCGATCACAGTGCGTTCCAGGAAGCTGTATTTTGGCATCACCGATTCCGGCACCACCGATTGCGGATCGCTCAGGTGGTCAACGTGCCACTCGTCCGAATAGCGACCACCAACCCGCGCCAGATCGGGGCCCGTCCGTTTAGACCCCCACTGGTGCGGATGGTCATATTTGGACTCTGCCGCCAGCGAGTAGTGACCATAACGTTCCACCTCATCGCGCAGCGGCCGGATCATCTGGCTGTGGCAGAGATAGCACCCTTCACGCACATAGACGTCCCGGCCGGTCAGCTCCAGCGGAGTGTAGGGGCGCATGCCCTCTACATCTTCGATGGTGTTTTCCAGCCAGAACAGCGGCGCGATTTGCACCAGACCGCCAATGGACACAACCAGCAAGCTGCATACCAGCAACAGGGTTGCGTTGGTCTCGAGGACCTTGTGTTTGTCGAGAAATGACATTGCTACTGCCCTCCTTATTCAGCTGGAACCGCGACGGTAAGGCTGGCCTCTTTGGCCGGCGCCCGACGAACGGTCATCCACAGATTGTAACACATGACCAGGGCACCCGAGAGGAACAACACGCCACCCAGTCCACGCACGATGTTCATTGGCTTCTTGGCGGCGACGGTATCGGCAAACGAGTTCACCAGGAAACCGTTGGCATCGACTTCACGCCACATCAGGCCTTCCATGATACCGGTCACCCACATCGACGAGGCGTAAAGAACGATCCCGATGGTGGCGAGCCAGAAGTGCCAGGACACAAGTGTCAGTGAGTACAGACGCTCGCGCTTCCACAGCACCGGCACCAGGAAATACAGCGCCCCAAAGGTGATCATGCCGTTCCAACCCAAAGCCCCCGAATGCACGTGGCCAATGGTCCAGTCGGTGTAATGCGACAGCGCGTTGACCGCGCGGATCGACATCATCGGACCCTCAAAAGTGGACATGCCGTAAAAGCCAAGCGAGATCACCATCATCCGGATCACCGGATCGGTGCGCAGCTTGTCCCAGGCACCGGACAGCGTCATCAGACCGTTGATCATACCGCCCCAGGACGGCATCCACAGAACGATTGAGAACACCATGCCAAGCGTTGTCGCCCAGTCGGGCAGCGCGGTATAGTGCAAATGGTGCGGACCAGCCCAGATATACAGGAAGATCAGCGACCAGAAGTGGATGATCGACAGTTTGTAGCTGAACACCGGACGTTCGGCCTGCTTGGGAATGAAATAGTACATCATGCCCAGGAAACCGGCGGTCAGGAAAAAGCCAACCGCATTGTGGCCATACCACCACTGCACCATGGCATCCTGCACGCCCGAGAACACCTGAACCGATTTGGAGCCCCAGATCGACACCGGGATCGACAGGTTATTGACCACATGCAGCAAGGCAATGGTGATGATAAAGGACAAATAGAACCAGTTGGCCACATAGATGTGCGGTTCTTTGCGCTTGATCAACGTTCCCATGAACACAGCAAGGTAGGCAAGCCAGACAACGGTCAGCCAAAGATCAACATACCATTCCGGCTCAGCGTATTCTTTCGACTGAGTCGCACCCAGCAAATAGCCAGTCGCCGCCAGCACGATGAACAATTGATAACCCCAGAACACAAACCAGGCCAGGTTGCCGCCCCAAAGACGCGCGGCACAGGTCCGTTGCACCACATAAAACGAGGTGGCGATCAAGGCATTGCCACAAAAGGCAAAGATCACCGCCGAGGTGTGTATCGGCCGCAGGCGGCCAAAGTTGGCATAGCCTTCGGCCCAATCAAAGTTCAGTGCCGGAAAGGCCAGCTGAAAGGCGATGAGGACACCGACCAGAAAACCAACAATCCCCCAAAAGGCTGTGGCGATCACGCCTGCGCGCACAACACTGTCGAAATATTCATTGGCCAGTGACCCAACCGCGACCTGCGGCTCGTCAGTGTTACGAAGAACGTGGATAAATAGCCCGGCTGCAACAACCATAATAATGATCGCGTGCACCAAGTAAGCTATATCCCGCGCATAATTGGTCGCAAGCATCGCAAAAAGCACAACCAGACCAAGCGCTATTAGCTTGATATAATTAGACATATTATGTCCCTTTATCTTGCCCCGCGCGATTCTTTCGCCGCGCCAGACGGATTTAGACTAAGTGCTTGATGCAAAATGAAAGCACCCGCTGCTTTGATCTACATCAAGACATATTGTGATGATCTATGTGTAGCCTTTGCTCAGAAAGCAATTCGTGCGGCCACATTTCTGGTCACTTGCACTGCACATGAGGTAGAAATGTCCTATAAATCGTTGCTTACCGTCCTGACCGCGACCAAAACCGCAAAAACACCGCTGGCGCAGCTGACGGCTCTGGCCGATCACTTTGGCGGCCACGCCGAGGCCCTTTGCCTAGGCGTCGACCGAACTCAAACCGGCTATTACTATGCCGGTGCCAATGCCATGGTGCTGCAGGAATCGCTGGCGCGCGCCAAGGAAGAAGCCACCAACATACAAAACCACGCAGAATCGGTATTGGCAAAATCCGGGGTGATGTGGTCGGCGGAATCGGGCGTCGCACAGATCGCCGATCTGGGTCGCCACGTGGCACAGCGGGCGCGGTTCTCGGATCTGGTGATTCTGGGAAAACCCTATGGCCGCGACCGCGACGTCGAAGCGGAACCCATTGTCGAGGCGGCCTTGTTTGAGGGCCACGCCCCGGTGCTTGTGGTGCCCGATAAGGCCAGCATAATGGCACAGCCAAAGACCGTCATGGTGGCCTGGAACGAAAGCGTCGAGGCCCTGACAGCGATCCGCAAGGCCTTGCCGTTCCTGATCAAAGCAGACTTGGTTCGGGTGGTGGTGATTGCCCCCCCTCCGCACGGGCCAGAGCGATCAGATCCAGGTGGCATGCTCAGCCAGATGCTGGCGCGGCACGGGGTCACCTGCGAAATTGATGTGCTCAGCAAATCCATGAGCCGGGTGTCTGACATCCTGAACCGCCATGCCGTCGACACCGATTCGGACATGATTGTGATGGGGGCCTACGGCCATTCACGGTTCCGCGAAGCCATTCTTGGTGGCGCCACCCGCAATATGCTGGAACAGGCCATGGTTCCTGTTTTCATGGCCCACTGACGGCCTGGTGTAGGGTGCGTGCTTGCACGCACCCCTAGCCGAAAACGGGCAGGTCTAGCCTATAAAACCACCATCACTGTCGTCACCGGCTTCTTCCAGCAGGCGGCCCATACTGGGCACCGTAATATGACGTTTGCCCTCGAGCTTGATCACCCCGTCACGCTTAAGCGCCGACATCTGGCGACTGACGGTTTCCAGGGTCAGCCCCAAATAGTCGGCCATTGCCTCCCGCGTGAGCGGCAGATCAAACACCACATTCTCTCCCAGGCCAGTGGACTGGAGTGAAGCATCACGGCGCACAATGATCGACAGCAGGCTGGCGATTTTCTCACGCGCCGTTTTACGGCCCAATACCAACATCCACTCCCGCGCGGCATCCAGCTCATCCAGGGTCATCACCAGCAACCGCTGCGCAATATGCGGGGTGCGTTCCATCAAGTCCTCAAAGGGTTTCTTGCGAAAGCAGCACATCACCACATTGGTGGTCGCAACCACATTATACGCCGCACCATCGCGCCCTGGGCGACCGACAAAATCGCTGGGAAGAAGCAGGCCAACCATCTGGGTGCGCCCGTCCTCCATCGTCTGTGTCAGAGTTGCGACTCCCGACACCACCGAGCCGACAAAGCCCATAATGTCGCCGGCCCAAATCACGGTCTGGCCCGCCTCATAGGTTCGGTAGTATTTGATGGCGTCCAGCTCCACCAGTTCATCGGCGTTGCAACGGGCGCAAACGGCGCGATGACGGATCGGGCAACTGTTGCAGTTGACTGAGTTTATATTCGGGGTGTTCATCAGTAGTCCCAATTGATCTGGGTCAAGGTTAGTCCTGTTAGACTTGCTCTATATTAGCCAAATGACTCAGCAATCACAATTGGCCAAGCTCGGTTTATTCGATGCCAAAGTGCCGCGCTACACCAGCTATCCAACAGCTCCTCAATTCCGGAATGACGTTACCCCGGAACGATATTCTGATTGGATTTCAAAGATCAAGCCGCACAGCTCGATCTCATTATACATCCATGTGCCGTTCTGCCGCAGGCTCTGTTGGTTCTGCGCCTGCCGAACCCAGGGCACCCAAAGTGATTCTCCGGTGCGCGCCTATCTTGAGGTCCTGAAAGCCGAAATCAAAATGCTGGGACACATCCTGCCCGAAGGTGTGACCCTGTCGCGCCTGCATTGGGGCGGTGGCACCCCAACCCTGCTGACGCCGGACATGATGACCGATCTGGCCGGGGCCGTCGCCGAGATTGCCCCTTTTGCGCCCGATGCTGAATTCTCGGTTGAGATCGATCCCAACGAGATTGACGAACCGCGCCTAGATGCGCTGGCCGCCGCAGGCATGAACCGTGCCTCGGTCGGGGTGCAGGATTTTGACCCCGAGATCCAACAGACCATTGGCCGCATTCAAAGCTACGAGCTCACCCGCGACGCCATCGAGATGATCCGCGCCCGTGGCATCCACAGTCTGAACGCCGATATTCTCTATGGGCTGCCGCATCAGACCAAAACCCGGATGGCCGAGAGCGTGCAAAAACTATTGTCTCTCAACCCCGACCGGGTGGCTCTTTATGGCTATGCCCATGTCCCCTGGATCGCCAAACGGCAGCAGATGATTCCCACCGATGCCCTGCCAACACCGCAAGAGCGGCTGCAACTCTATGAAACCGCCCGCAAACTGTTCTTGGCGGATCAATATGCGGAAATCGGAATTGACCACTTTGCCACCCCGTCAGACGGCTTGACCACGGCGCAGACCCTGGGCCAGCTCAAGCGCAATTTCCAAGGCTACACCGATGATCAGTCCGAAGTTCTGATCGGTGTCGGGGCCTCGTCGATCTCGCGTTTCCCACAGGGCTATGCGCAGAACGCGCCTGCAACCTCGGTGCATACCAAGGCGATCCGCTCGGGGTCGTTCTCTATCGCCCGGGGCCATGCGTTCCAGGGCGAGGATAAGTTGCGCGCCCGGCTGATTGAGGCGCTGATGTGCGATTTCCGCATCGACACGGATGAGATTGTCGCAAATTTCGACATCACCCCCACGGCGCTGCATCAGATGTTCACCGCAGTGGCCGAAAAGTTCCCGGGCGCGCTGCAAGTGCAGCCTGATGGGCTATATATCCCCGAGCCCTCGCGGCCTCTGACCCGGATGATTGCCCGTGGCTTTGACGCCTATGATGACGCCAGTACTGCCAAGCACTCCTCAGCGATTTAAGAGAATTGCCTATAGCTCAAACAGCACAGGCCCGGCGGCAACGTCGGGCCTGTGCTGCATTTACCATCCAGAAAACCCAAGTGTTTACCGCGCCGCCGCCAGTAGTGTGCGGGTGTATTGGTGCTGCGGATTGTCAAAGATATCTTCGGCAGAGCCCGCCTCGACGACATCGCCCTGCTTCATCACAATCACTTTGTGCGACATCGCCCGTATCACGTTCAGATCATGCGAGATGAACAGATAGGCCAGCCCGTAGCGGCGCTGTAAATCGCGCAGCAGGTCAACGATCTGCACCTGCACCGTCATATCCAGCGCCGAGGTCGGCTCGTCCAGAACCACCAGCTTGGGGCGCAGCACCATAGCCCGGGCAATGGCGATACGCTGGCGCTGACCGCCCGAGAATTCATGCGGATAGCGGTCCATCGCGGCCGGGTCCAACCCCACCTCATGCATAACCTCAGCCACCAGATCACGCGGCGCGCGGTCCGGTTCGATCTTGTGGATCGCCACCCCTTCGGCGATGATCTGCGCACAGGTCATCCGGGGCGACAGCGACCCAAACGGATCCTGAAACACGATCTGCATATCCTTGCGCAGCCGTCGCAGTTCCCGGGTGGAATATTTGCGCAGGTCGTCACCGTGAAAGCTCACCCCGCCCTCGGAGGCGATCAACCGCATCACCGCCAGCGCCATTGTGGTCTTGCCAGAGCCGCTTTCGCCAACAATGCCCAGCGTCTCGCCTGCGCGCACCGCAATCGACGAGGGATTGACCGCCTTGATGTGACCAACGGTGCGTTTCAGCAATCCGCGCTGGATCGGGAACCAGACCTTCAGATCGTCGGTGCGGATCAGCTCGGCAGCGTTCTCGGGCACCGGAGCTGGACCCCCGGTCGGCTCAGCCGCCAGCAACATCTGGGTATAGGGGTGCTGCGGCGCGTCAAATATCTCAGCCGTGGGGCCGGCTTCGACGATCACGCCGTCTTTCATCACGCAGACCTTGTCGGCAATGCGGCGCACGATGTTCAGATCATGGGTGATGAACAACAGCCCCATGCCCTCGCTGGTCTTCAGCTCTCCCAGCAGGTCGAGGATCTGCGCCTGAATGGTCACATCCAGTGCCGTTGTCGGCTCATCCGCGATCAGGATATCGGGTTTGTTGGCCAGCGCCATGGCGATCATGATGCGCTGCCGCTGACCGCCGGACAATTGATGCGGATAGGCGCCCAGACGCTCCTCGGCGTCGCGAATGCCCACCTTGTTCAGCAGCTCCAGGATCAGCACCCGCGCCGCAGCCCCCGCCAGCCCCTGATGCAGCGCCAGCGATTCCGCCAGCTGCTTTTCAATGGTGTGCAACGGGTTCAGCGAGGTCATCGGCTCCTGGAAGATAAAGCTGATATCGTTGCCGCGTACCTTCATCAGTTGCTGCGCATCAGCGCCGATCATTTCCTGACCGTCGTACAGAACTGACCCCTCGACCGTTGCGCTATCGCCCAGCAGCGACACCGTGGACAGTGCGGTGACCGATTTGCCCGAGCCGCTCTCGCCCACCAGCGCCACGGTTTCACCGCGATCCACGGTGAAAGACACGCCCTTTACCGCCATCGTGGTCTTACCGTCCTGACGAAAAGAAACACGCAGGTCGTTCACTTGCAAAAGCGCGCTCATGAGAAGGTCTTTCGGGGGTCAAATGCATCCCGCAGGCCCTCAAAAATGAAGACCAGCAGCGACAGCATGATGGCAAAGGTAAAGAATGCGGTGAAGGCCAGCCAGGGGGCCTCGAGGTTCTGCTTGGCCTGCAGGGTCAGCTCTCCCAGCGACGGCGCCGAGGACGGCAACCCAAAGCCCAGAAAGTCGAGCCCGGCCAGCGTTCCGATGGTGCCGGTGACGATAAACGGCATGAATGTCAGGGTTGCCACCATCGCATTGGGCAGCATGTGGCGGAACATGATGGTCACATTGCCCACCCCCAGCGCCTTAGCGGCACGGACATATTCCAGGTTGCGAGCGCGCAGGAATTCCGCCCGCACCACCCCCACCAGCCCGGTCCAGCCAAACAGGATCATCAACCCGACCAACAGCCAGAAACTGCGGCCCAGAATAGCGAACAGGATGATGATCACATAGAGCTGCGGCGTGGCGCTCCAGATCTCGATCACCCGCTGGAACACCAGATCGGTCCAGCCGCCAAAATAGCCCTGCACCGCTCCGGCCAGAATACCCAGCACCGAGGCCGCGCCAGTGACCATCAGGGTGAAAAGGATCGACAGTCGAAAGCCGTGGATCACCCGCGCCAGAACGTCGCGTTTGGTGTCGTCGGTGCCCAACCAGTTCTGCGCATTGGGCGGCAGCGGCGCTGCCCCGGGGCGGTCAACGGTGGTGTTATAGGAATAAGGGATCAGGGGCCACAGGGTCCAGCCCTGCGCAAACCCATCGGCCTGATAGCTGCCAGCATCAATGTCCGCGATGATCGCCTCAGGCTCATCAAAACAATCCTGTATCCCGCCCGACACAATCAGGCATTCAACCTCGGGGTCGCGGTAAATCGCCTCGGTCTGGAAATCACCCCCAAAGGCGGTTTCGGGATAGAAGTTGAACACCGGTGCAAAGATCTCGCCGCGATAGCTGACAAGGATCGGTTTGTCATTGGCGATGAATTCGGCACAGAGCGTAATGCCAAACAGCACCGAGAAAAGGATCAGCG
Source organism: Paracoccaceae bacterium (assembly GCA_013214575.1). Classification (GTDB taxonomy): domain Bacteria; phylum Pseudomonadota; class Alphaproteobacteria; order Rhodobacterales; family Rhodobacteraceae; genus Parasedimentitalea. Next base: position 38,549 of record JABSSD010000008.1, read on the forward strand.
ACCAGTAGGCGCGGTTGTTGCGCCGAAAGTTGCGCCAACGACGCTGGTTCAGTGGAGACATTGCCATTTAGCCCTCCCGCTTCTCGAAATCGATGCGCGGGTCAACCAGCACATACATCAGGTCGGAAATGATCCCGACCACCAGGCTCATCAAGCCAAACACAAACAGGGTGCCAAAGATCACCGGGTAGTCGCGTGCCACTGCCGCCTCGAATCCCATACGCCCCAAGCCATCAAGCGAGAATATGGTCTCGATGATCAGCGACCCCGAGAAGAACACACCAATGAACACCGCCGGAAAGCCGGCAATCACGATCAGCATCGCATTGCGGAATACATGGCCATAGAGCACCCCGGATTCAGACAGCCCCTTGGCGCGGGCGGTGATCACATATTGCTTCTTGATCTCATCCAGAAACGAGTTCTTGGTCAGCAGCGTCATGGTGGCAAAGGCGGCGATGGTCGAGGCCAGCACCGGCAGTGCGATATGCCAGGCATAATCGGTGACTTTGCCAACCAGGCTGAGCTGCTCCCAGTTGTCCGAGGTCAACCCGCGCAGTGGAAACACCTGCCAGTAGGAACCGCCGGCAAACAGCACCAGCAGCAGGATGGCAAACAGGAATCCAGGGATCGAATAGGCGGCAATGATCATGCCACTGGTCCAGGTGTCAAACCGGCTGCCATCGCGGATCGCCTTGCGGATGCCCAGCGGGATCGACACCAGATAGGCAATGATCGTCGACCACAGACCCAGCGAGATCGACACCGGCATTTTCTCCATCACCAGCTCCAGCACGCTGATTTTACGAAAATAGCTCTCGCCGAAATCCAACCGGGCGTAGTTTCCCAGCATGATAAAGAACCGCTGCAACGGTGGCTTGTCGAGGCCAAACTGCTCCTCCAGCTCTTTGATGAACTCGTCCGGCAACCCGCGCGACCCGACATAGCGGTCATTGCCGCTGTCGCGCATTGTTTCCACGTCCGAGCCACCACCGGCAAAGCCCTCGAACACATCGCCGCCGCCCTGCATCTCGGCGATGATCTGCTCCACCGGGCCACCGGGGACAAATTGCACCAGGGCAAAGTTGATCACCATGATGCCCAGCAAGGTGGGGATGATCAGCAAAAACCGGCGAAGTATATAGGCAGCCATCTCCGCCGCCTACCGCAAGGCGCCGGCAGAGATCAGCGCTGCGGCGCGATCCCCGTCGATCCACCACAGGTCGTCAAAGCCCAGCGCAAAGGGTGGCAGATTGTCGGGGAATTTATACATGTCCCAATAGGCCACCCAGTATTTGCCCAGGTACCAGGTCGGCACCATGATCCGTTTCGACAGCAACACCCGGTCCAGTGCCCGCGCATTGGCCTGCAATTCTTCGGTGGTTGTGGCGGCAACGATATTGTCGATCAGCGGTTCGATATCGGCTCCATGCACGCCGGTCGGGTTGAACAGTGAATAAGAGGCTTCGTCCTCGCCATACATCTGGTACAACCCGGTCGAGGGCTGCAGAGAGCTGCGATAGCCCGCCACCATCAGGTCAAAATCCCGGTCGCGCCGCCGCGCAGTGAATTGCGCATTGTCGATCCGGTTATAATGGGCGTCGATGCCCATGATCACCAGGTTATCGACATAGGGCTGAATGATCCGGTCCAGCGTTGGCTGGTCTGACAGGAATTCAACCCTCAGGGTCTCCCCTGCGGCATTGCGTCGGATGCCATCATCGCCAACCGCCCAGCCCGCCGCGTCCAGCAGCGTCATCGCCTTGCGCAGATTGCGGCGATCATTTTGCCGTTTGGCGCTAGAGTCATGCGCGGCGATGGCTTCACTGGTCAGGATCTCCGGGTCCAGCGCATCACCCAGGCTTTGCAGGATTTCCAGCTCACGCCCCTGGGGCAGGCCTGTCGCTTGCATGGCAGTGCCCTGCCAGAAGGAATGGCGCTGCTGGAACAAGCCATATTGCAGGCTCTCGTTGGTCCATTCAAAATTATATCCCAACTGCAGCGCCGCGCGCACCCGAATATCGCGAAACTGGGGTCGGTCCAGATTGAACACAAAGCCACTGGCGCCCGGCGGGTTGCCGTCAACGAAATCACCCTTGATCACATTGCCCGCGTGCAGCGCCGGAAAATCATAAGCGGTGGCCCAGTTTTTGGAGTTGTTTTCCTGGCGCAGGGTGAAAGCACCGGATTTAAACCCCTCCATCGCGGCGACGGAGTCGGTGAAATACTCAATGCGGATACGATCGTAGTTGTGGCGGCCAATGTTCACATTGACCTTGTCGCCCCAGTAGTTCGGGTTGCGCTTGTAGACCACCCGCCGGTTGATGTCGTAGCTCTCCAGCATATAGGGGCCAGAGCCAATGCCCGGATCCAGACGCGGCTCATCCAAGCGACGGTTTTCAGGATCGGCCTCAAACCAGGCCTTGGAGAAAATCGGCGTGCCGCCAACCTGGCTGATCATCCCACGTCGCGGAAAATCGGGGGAAAAATAGAATTTGACCCGGTGCGGGCTCAGCGCTTCAGCCTTGGGGATCATCTTGCGGACAAATTCGGCATAAGATTTCAGCCCCTGATCCAGCAGGATATTATGGGAAAACACCACATCATCGGCGGTGACAGGCGAGCCATCCGAAAACACCGCCTCGGGGCGCATGTTGAAGATCACCCAGTCCTGGCTTTCCGGATACTCAAGGCTTTCCGCCACCAGCCCATAGGCTGACCCCGGCTCATCATAGGAGGAGATCAGCAAGGATTCAAAATGCTCGGTCGAGCGCGCCGCGCCGCGCCCCTTGCGGGTATAGGGATTGAAACTGTCAAAGGTCCCCTGGGCGCCATAAGACAGCTCGCCGCCACGGGGCGCATCCGGGTTCACATAGTCAAAATGAGCGAATCCCGCCGGGTATTTCAAATCGCCAAACTCAGAAAACCCGTGGCTGGTGATGATATTTTCCTCAGCCCGCAGCAGGCTGGTGAAGCCCAGCATCAAAATCAGCCCCATTGCCAACACGCCGAGGGAATTTTGCCCCATCTTGCGATCCATCACGCGGGTATCTGCGACGCTGCGAGGTTTGCTCATCTGCCAATCCTTCCATGCCTGACCCACATTCGATCAGGCTTGCCTCTCCAAGCTAATGGCCCAGAGTAGTAACATTCAAGTTGAGATTCCGTGATTTATGCGCACGTTGGTCGCATTTAATCATTCAATACCCCCTTCGGTGCTCAAAATTGAATGGTATCAAATCCAAGCCGGACCCCGCGCAGCACATTATTGCGTGGCAACTGAGCGCCTCAAACAAAGCGCCCAATTCAGGAGCTGTTTTGCGCAGCTATTGCAGCGCGACAGCTTCTCTAACAAAAAAGGCCGCTGCACCCGGCAGCGGCCTTTTCATTTAGCACGATATCCGGATCAACCGTCCAGGCTATCCAGATAGGCAATCAGGTTCACCCGGTCGCCCTGTTTCTTCAGGCCCGAGAATCCCATGGAGGTTCCAGGAACGACGCTCTTTGGCTTGGCCAGGAATTCGTCCAGGCGCTCACGCGTCCACTCGCCACCAAAGGCAGACATCGCCGCCGAGTATCCACCAAAGCCATCGGCGGAACCCACCGCACGGCCAACCACACCATAAAGATACGGGCCGGTGGAATTTTTTCCGTCTTCCAGCTTATGACAGGCGGAACATTTCTTAAAGACTTTGGCCCCTTTGCCAAGGTCAGCCGCGGCCATCAGCTCGTCAAAGCTTACCTCGGCCACATCTACCGGCTCATCGGCCTCTGCCACTTCGATCACATAAGACGCCTCACCATGGGCCTCCATGTGATAAATGCTTTCTGCTGCCCATTTGCCCAAAAGGAGTACCAGCAACGTGCCGCACAATGCTGCGGACGCTTTGGTAATGGTCATTGTGTCAAACATGGTTGCGCTTCCATTTCATATAACTGAAGCGGTGTCTAAGGCTTCCCCTGCCAACTGGCAAGGTATAGACACTGCGGTGAAATGCCCATTATCAGATCTTTTGCACGGAATTTGCACAAATGACCGGGAAAATTGCCATCCAGGGAGAGCTCGGCTCTTACAGTCACGAGGCCTGTCGCAATGCGCGACCCGGGTTGGAGGTGCTCCCCTGCCGCACCTTTGAAGACGCCATCAAGGCGGTGCGCAACGGCACCGCGCAACAGGCGATGTTACCGGTGGAGAATTCAACCTATGGCCGGGTTGCTGACATCCATCGATTACTGCCCCACAGCGGGCTGCATATCGTCGACGAGGCCTTTGTGCGGGTTCACATCAATCTGCTGGCCGTGCCCGGTGCTACACTGGACGACATTCAGCAGGCCCATTCACATCTGGTGCTGCTGCCGCAATGTGCCAGCTTTTTGAGTGAACATAAAATTCGCGGCCGGGTCAGCCCCGACAACGCCCGCGCCGCCCGCGAGGTTGCCGAACGCGGCGACATCCAGCACGCTGCCCTGGCCAGTGAATTGGCCGGCGAGATCTATGGCTTGGATGTCCTGGCCCGCCATATCGAAGACGACGGCAATAACACCACCCGCTTTGTGATCATGTCCCCCGAGCTCAACACCACCCGGCGTGGCGCCCATGGCATGATCACCAGCTTTGTGTTCCAGGTCCGCAACATCCCGGCAGCGCTGTACAAGGCGATGGGCGGCTTTGCGACCAATGGCGTCAACATGACCAAACTGGAAAGCTATATGGTCGACGGCTCGTTCACCGCGACTCAGTTTTACGCCGATATCGACGGCCACCCGGACGACGCAAACGTCAAACTGGCGCTGGATGAACTGGCCTACTTTACCACCAATATCGAAATCCTTGGTGTCTTTCCGGCCGATAACGGCAGGTTCTGACCCTCCACTGACAGCGTAGGGTGCGTGCTTGCACGCACCTTCAGTCGGCCTCTGCGCCCACGGTGCGTGCCAGCACACGCCCTACGCTGTCAGTCGCCAGTCAGACCAGCCGCTCCTCGGTCAGTTTGGCAAAATCGGCAACCCGCTCCTTAAATCGTTTGGTCAGCTTGCTCTTGGCCAGCTTCAACGACTGCACCAACAGCCTGCCGGACAGGGTTTTGGGAGACAAATCCAGCGTCACCACCATCCGGGTGCGGCGCGGCGACAGCGGCATCAGCTCGATATCCAAACCACCCTCAACACCGCCACCGTCCGCCGACAGGCGCAGTCTGGTCACCGGCTCGTAGTCGCTCAAAATCAAATGCATATCGCGAGACCTGCCGCGAAAGGAAAACTGCACATCCCAGGCCAGGCCGCTGGCAGGGGCCGCGACATCCCCCATTCTGTGCACCTCTACACCGCGACGGATGGCCGAGCGCTCAAAACTCTCGAATTCGCTAACAACCAAGAAAACCTCGGCAATTGGGGCTTCAATATCTTCTTTGCTGACAAACTTCATTTTATCCCCATCAAGCACTTCGCCACACTGGCACCATCAGATGCGACACTATTACTCGCTTCAATCCAGCGTATCCGCAAGCCAGTTCTGCAATAAGAAATGCGCAATTGAACCTTTCCGGGCGGGCCTGATGCCCGGATGATCGCCCGCAAACATCGTCATCATATCCGCTCGGCTGACCCATAATGCGTCTTCGATCTCGCTGTGGTCAATAGTCAGCTCGCGCCCCAGTGCAATCCCGGCGCAGCCAAACATCAGCGACATCGGAAAAGGCCAGGGCTGGCTGGATAGATAGGTCACGGCACCGACCTTCACTCCGGCCTCTTCCAGCACTTCGCGGCGCACTGCGGCCTCCAGCGTTTCGCCCGGCTCGACAAACCCAGCCAGCAGGGAATACATGCCCTCGGGCCACCCCGGTGAGCGCCCAAGCAGAACCGCATCACCATGGGTGATCAACATGATCACCACCGGATCGGTGCGCGGGAAATGGGCGGTGTTGCAGGCGGCGCAATTGCGCTGCCATCCGGCCTGCGCCACCTGACTGGGCTGACCACAGCAGGCACAGAACTGATGGCTTTTGTGCCAGGACAGCACCGCATTGGCGGTGGCCGCCAGCTCGGCCTCCAGTGGGGACAGAAAGGCCATCATCCTGCGCAATTCAGTGAACACATGCCCGGTCGGCAAATCCGGGTGCTGCTGCTCGCTGGCATCGGCAAAACTGGCCAGCATAGCCGGGTCCAGTGCATCCGGCTGCCAGCTGCTGATGTCGCAAGCAAACTGCGGCGCCCCGGTTGGTGCCAGGCCCAGGAATATGCAGTTCTCGCGATGGGCCGCCGCCAGCGGGTGGTCCGGCCTGATCATAACCAGTTGATCCGGCGACGATCCACGACCGCTACGCGTGGACAATGGCTTGCCCTGCCAGACCAGCAGAACCGCAGCTGCCGGATCAGCCCAGGCCGCCGCCAGAGCGCCTGTATCACCACGCAGATGCGCAGCCCGGTCCAGCCCGCCACCGCCAAAAGTCACCTGTTCTGCTCGCTTCACACTACGTTCCTTGTTTTGCGCCTAAACTCTGCCGCGCCCATAAATGACCGGCCAGCCTCAAAATCGCATCACCTTCATTTTTTGCAAGCAACTATCGCCGCCGCATCTTGCAGGCCAGTCCTTGGACTGCCACACATACAACTCCAAGCCCGAGGCTCAGGGGCTTGAACAGGGGGTCACCGCATCGACCTCATGGTTAAATATGTATGTAAATATGACTGGGCACAGGCCCCAATCACTGGTTTCAGAACACCCAAGAAAACCGCTCAGAAAAGCGCGGCAGTGACAAGACAGGCGTCGAACGCATCGAACACGGCATGTTGACAGAAAGCGACCCTCCCGATCCGCCACACCAGGTTAGCCTGCGTGTGCTGGCCACGACCGATCTGCACATGAACCTTCTTGGCTATGATTATTATGGCGACCGGGCAGACCCTGGTGTTGGCCTGTCACGCACCGCGACGCTGATCGCCAGCGCCCGTGACGAGGCGTCCGGTTTTGGGGCGGCGACACTGCTGCTGGACAATGGCGACTCGTTGCAGGGCGCCCCGCTGGGAGACCAGCCCGAGGGCGCCGCACTGCATCCCCTTATGCGGGCCTTTCAAGTGCTGACCTATGATGCCATTGGCCTGGGAAATCACGACTTCAACTTCGGGATCGAGACGCTGGCGCAGATCCTGAGGGATGCTCCATGCCCTGTCATCTGCTCAAACATGACGGCGGCGTCGCCCGAAACTGAACTGCCATTCACCGCCTCGGTGATTCTGCAACGCCGCATTCCGGCACATCCCAATGCCCCGCCGGTCAGGATTGGCCTGCTGTCTGTACTGCCGGAACAAACCCTGCAATGGGATGCGCATCAGCTAAAGGGTCGCGTTCATGTGATCAATATGGTGCGCGCAGCGCGCAGCACCAGCGCCACCTTGCGCGCTGCCGGGTGCGACGTGATTATCGCTCTTGCCCATACTGGTATCGGAGATATTGCAGACCCCGACGGCGCGGAAAACGCATTGCAGCAGCTGGCCCTGATTGATGACATCGACGCTCTGATTGGCGGCCACACTCACCTGCATCTGCCCGATCCCGCCTCTCCGTTTGCCAAACCGGTGGTGATGCCAGGTGCATATGGGTCACATCTTGGGGTGATTGATCTGCAGCTGAAACTCGACCACGACGGCTGGGCGCTTGCGGGCTGGGCGTGCGGTTTGCGCGCCATCTCTCAGCGCAGCGACACCGGAGAGTTGATCCCACAGGTTTCCGAGGACAGCGCCCTGGTTGCAGCGCTGGCAAAGGACCACGCCGCCACCCTCAAGCGGATAAACCAGCCGGTAGGCCACTCTGCGCAATCACTGCATTCCTTTTTCACATTCTTTGCCCCCGACCGCGCCCTTGCTTTGGTGGCCAGCGCCCAGGCGGCGGCGCTGCGGCCGCTGCTGGCGGCCAACGCGGACGGCGACCTGCCGCTGCTCTCGGCGGTATCGCCCTGCAAATTCGGGGCGCGAACCGGTCCCAGTCACTTTACCAATGTGGCGGCAGGCCCGCTATGCCGCCGCCATGTGGCAGACCTGCATGTCTTTCCCAACGCCCTGAATGCCGTCACTCTTTCCGGCGCCATGGTGGTCGAGTGGCTGGAAATGTCGGCAGGGTTGTTCAATCAGGTTATCCCCGGAACTTGCGACACCGCGCTGGTCAATCCCGATCGGGCCGGGCACAATTTTGATGTGCTGCACGGGCTGGACTATCAGATTGACCTGTCCGTCCCTGCCCGCTTTCATGCCTCAGGCAAGTTGGCAGACCCGCAGGCCCATCGCATTCGCAATCCCCGCTGGAAGGGGCAACCGATTGACCCCGACCAACAGTTTGTCGTGGCGGTCAACAGTCACCGGGTGGTGGGGGGCGGCAATTTCCAGATGGTCCTGCAAGCCAGGCAGCTACCGCTGCCGAAACGGCCAATACGGGATATTCTCTACGACTATCTGGACGGCACCCTGCCCTCCAACCCTCTGGCCGCCGCCGCAGCGCCCTGGCGCCTGGCCAGCCTGCCGGGGACCCAGGTCCTTGCCTATACCGGCCCGGCAGCCCGCGCCTATCTGGACGAACTGTCCCATCTGGACCTCGCAGCGCCCAGGCTCACCCCGGATGGTTTCCTGCAGCTGCAAATTCCATTGTAACTCCACAGCACGCACCGCTTGTCTTTCACCCCGCAGCCGCCTATATCGGGATTCGAGAGGTTGGCGCGGGCAGGCGCCTCGCCAACCTGGTCAGATCCGGAAGGAAGCAGCCACAACGAGCCTCGCTTGGGTCGATGTCCAGCCTCTCACCTAAAACCCCTGCAGTGCAGCGGGACCTTTTTGGAGCAGTGCTCCCACAGCCTGATTTGGAGGGCCTGATGAGTGTAGCAGTACCGACCCTTCAGGCAGCGCACTCCTGATCTGGCCCAGCGCCAAAACTCTGCCTGAACTCCCCTCCTGTGGTGATGCGCGCATGCCATCGCCTGGGCCTTTCTACGTTCACTTACGGGCAAAGCCATGACGCTGACCTATGCAGACCTTGGATGGTCTCCCTTTTTTGAAACCCAGCAGGACGCCGACGGCGAGCTGACGGCCTATCGCATTTCGGCGGTGCACCGTGACAAGCTGACCGGCCTGTCACCCGACGGCGAAATCCAGCTGCTGCCCGACCGGTTGACCGGCGAATTTGCCGTGGGCGACTGGGTGCTGGCCAACGAAGCCCATCAGGTCTGCACTCGGCTGGAGCGCCAGACCGAACTGAGCCGCCGCGCCGCCGGAACCGACGCCCGGGTGCAGCTGATCGCCGCCAATGTCGATGTGCTGTTCATCACCACCTCTTGCAATGCCGATTTCAATCTGGCCCGGCTGGAGCGCTATCTGACGCTGGCGCATCAAGCTGGCTGCTATCCGGTGGTGGTGCTGACCAAGGCCGATCTCTGCGACGATGCCGCCGCCTATCGCGCCCAGGCCGAATCGCTGGCGACATCGCTCACCGTGCTGACCCTGGACGCCAAGAGCGCGGGCGACGTCACCCAGTTGTTGGCTTGGGTCAAACCCAGCCAGACGGCGGCTTTGCTGGGCTCCTCCGGGGTTGGCAAGACAACCCTGACCAATGGGCTGACCGGCAGCAACGACGCCGTACGCGATGTCCGCGAGGTCGATTCCAAGGGCCGCCACACCACCACTGCACGCTATCTGCGCCACATGGTAAACGGCGGCTGGCTGATCGATACCCCTGGCATGCGCGCCCTGCGGATCATCGACGCCGACGAGGCGGTCGAAGAAGTGTTCTCTGACCTGACGGCGGTTGCCCAGTCCTGTCGGTTTAGCGACTGCGCCCATACCGGCGAGCCCGGCTGTGCCGTCAAGGCTGCGCTGAAAGCCGGAACCCTGGAGCAGGCCCGGGTGGACCGCTGGCAAAAGCTACAGCGCGATGAAGAGCGCAACACCGAAAACCTCGAGCAATCCCGGCGGCGCGACAAAGGCATTGGCAAAATGATCAAGTCGATGAAGCGCGACCACAAGGGGCGCAAGGGCCACTAAACCACTGCGCGGCAAAGGATCAGTCCTGCGACCGACGGCGGCGGCCGCAGGCCCATTTCATCTGCTCCGAGGTCTCCACCGCGCAGGGGCGCACCGCGCGCAGCCTGCTCAATGCTGTCTCTGGCGCCTCGCCGCATTCGATCATCAGCCGCAGCACCACCATGCCCGAGCGCCCACAGCCGCCGCGGCAATGCACCAGTACCCGGCCGCCTCCAACCAGCGCCTTGCGCGCCATGTGGCTGACCGCGGGCCATTTCGCCAACACATCAGGGGACGGCGCGCCGAAATCGGACACTGGCAGGTGCACCCAGCGACTGGCCATGCTTTGAATATCACTGCCCAGTGTCACCCCGCCAGCGGCCACCTGCTCGGCCTCGGTGGTCATTGAGAGGACCAGGCCCGGCTGCCAGTCGTGGATGTGATCCAAGTCGCCGCGATAATTGCCCGCCGCCCCCGGCAATGGGCAAAGCGCCAAAATGCCGTCCGCCACCGAAAGCGCATAGATCATCAGTGCAGCGCCCTCTGTCCCGATCTCCTCAGATTGCATTGTCTCTCCCTGCCGGCCTGCGCCTGTGCTGTTACCCGTGCCCTAGCTTCCATTGACGTCAATCCAGCCAACTGTAACCGCAACACAGGGTTGCACAAAAATGTTTTTATGTCGGTGAGAGGTCAGTCTGGGCCAGTAAACTGCGGAAAACTGCGGAAATTGCCATTGCGGGGTGCAAAACAACAGCACCGCCCCCAGCACTGCGGCAACAGCGGTGGACGAAGCGGCCCGGCTTGCATACCCTGCGCTGAACCAGAATGTCCCCGAATCCGGCACGAGTACACATGAGCGACACAAGCACCGACGCAGGCCTCAAATCTGACCCCGAAACCGGACCCAGCCCCTATCAGGTTCTGGCCCGCAAATATCGCCCCGAGACCTTTACCGATCTGGTCGGTCAGGACGCCATGGTGCGGACGCTGAGAAACGCCTTTGCGGCAGACCGGATTGCCTCGGCCTTTATCATGACCGGCATTCGCGGCACCGGCAAAACCACCACCGCGCGGATCATCGCCAAGGGGATGAACTGCATCGGCCCGGATGGCACCGGCACCCCGACAACCGAGCCCTGCGGCGAATGCGAACATTGCGTTGCCATCATGCAGGGCCGCCACGTCGATGTAATGGAGATGGATGCGGCCAGCCGCACCGGTGTCGGTGATATCCGCGAGATCATTGATTCGGTCGCCTATCGTGCGGCATCAGCCCGCTATAAGATCTACATCATCGATGAGGTCCACATGCTGTCGACCTCTGCTTTCAACGCGCTGCTGAAGACGCTGGAAGAACCGCCCGCGCATGTGAAATTCATCTTTGCCACCACCGAAATCCGCAAGGTTCCGGTGACCGTGCTGTCGCGTTGCCAACGTTTTGACCTGCGCCGGATCGAGCCCGAGGTGATGATTGCGCTGATCAGCAAGATCGCCGCCGCCGAAGGCGCCAAGATATCCGATGATGCGCTGGCGCTGATCACCCGCGCCGCCGAGGGCTCCGCCCGCGATGCCACCTCGCTGCTGGATCAGGCGATCTCCCACGGGGCCGGCGAAACCAGCGCCGATCAGGTGCGGGCCATGCTGGGGCTGGCCGACCGGGGCCGGGTGCTGGACCTGATCGACATGATCCTGCGCGGCGATGCCGCCGCCGCCCTAACCGAACTTGGCGCCCAATACGCCGAAGGTGCCGATCCGCTGGCGGTGCTGCGTGACCTGGCCGAGATAACCCATTGGGTCTCGGTGGTGAAAATCACCCCGGACGCCGCCGAAGACCCCACTATTTCGCCGGATGAACGCAGCCGTGGCAGCAAAATGGCGCAGGCGCTGCCGATGCGGGTGCTGACCCGGATGTGGCAGATGCTGCTCAAGGCGCTCGAGGAAGTCTCGGCCGCTCCCAACGCCATGATGGCGGCTGAAATGGCGGTGATCCGGCTGACCCATGTGGCCGACCTGCCCAGCCCCGAAGAGCTGATCCGCAAGCTGCAGGAGATGCCAACGCCGCCCGCCGCAGCGCCGCCCTCTGGCCCTGCATCGGGTCCTCCACCTGGTCCGGGCGGTGGAATGGCCACCGGTGGCGGTGCCGCCATGGGCAGTGCCTACAACAACACTCAGTCCGGCACCGGCGGCGCTGTGGCGTCAGGTGGCAACGGCACATCACTGGCCCTCGCCCCCCAGGCGGATGCGGCGCTGGCGCGCTATCCCAGCTTTGAACATGTGGTCGAGCTGATCCGCACCCAGCGTGATGTAAAACTTCTGGTCGAGGTGGAAACCGGTGTGCGGCTGGTGTCCTATCAGCCGGGCCGAATCGAGTTCACCCCCAGCGACAGCGCCCCACGCGATCTGGCGGCCCGGCTGGGAACTGGCCTGCAGGCCTGGACCGGCAGCCGCTGGACCGTTTCGATTGTGTCAGACGGCGACGCCCAGACCATCGCCGAAAAGAACGACGCCGCCGACAATGCTCTGCGGGTTGAGGCCACGGCGCATCCGCTGGTGCAGGCGGTGCTCACCGCGTTCCCCAAGGCCAGGATCACCCGCATCCGCACCACCGAGGAACTGCAGGCCGAAATCGCTGCCGATGCATTGCCCGAGGTGGAAGACGAATGGGATCCGTTTGAGGAGGACTAGCCCTCAGCCTTGTCGCCCTGCCCAGATGGGCAGAGGCTGGCGACAAGGCTCAGCCCCTCTCGACACCGGTTCATTATCCGCACCCAGCATCACTCCCTAGGAGACTGCCCCCCTGCTTTCCTCTTGTATGGCAGGGGTGGCGACCGTATTTAGCAGGCAAACCCATCTTATAGGAGAGATCAAATGCTCAAAGGCCTCGGCGGTCTTGGCGATATGGCCAAGATGATGAAATCGGCACAGGAACTACAGACCAAAATGACGCAGATGCAGGACGATCTGCACAACGTCATGGTCACCGGTGAATCCGGGGCTGGTCTGGTCAAGGCAACCGCCAGTGCCAAAGGCGAGTTGAAGGCGCTGGACATCGATCCCTCGATCTTTAACCGCGACGACAAGGAAGTGGTCGAGGATCTGATCCTGGCAGCAGTCAAAGACGCTCAGGCCAAGGCGGTCGTCAAAGCGCAGGAAGAAATGGCGCGGCTGACCGAAAGCATGGGCCTGCCCAAGGACGTCAAGCTGCCGTTCTGAGGCTGATTCCGATGTTGAAACCTCTGTTGTTCGCCCTGGCGATGCTGGTGCCTGCCACCCTGCAGGCTCAGGCTTGGGCGACACGCGAGACCTGCGAGGTTGTCTCGGCCGAGATTGACCCGCAGGTTCTGCCGGATGCGCTGCTCGCCCAACTGCGGGCTGATGTCGCCAAAATACCCAACCCAAAAGGCCGGTTCTGGCGCGTCCAATCCCCTGATGGCGCGGTGTCGCACCTGTGGGGCACCGTGCATTCGAATGATCCGCTGATCCTGGAGCTGCCGGTCATCGTGCAACAGCGAATTTCCGGTGCCCGGATGGTGGCGCTGGAATTCGACCCGGTGTTCGCCTCTCGCCAGGCGGTTGAGGATCATCAGAAAAAAGAACTTTTCCGCCCGGAAAACAGCACTTACAGTTTTGACGACTCTGGCTTGGATCCGCTGATTGTCGATTGGATTCGCACCCGTCTTGACGGCTTGGGCTGGGGCCGCGAGGCGGCCGATGTCCTGACCTTGCCCTTTATCGTCGAAACCCTGCTGTCGGACCCCTGCGACGATTTTGCGGCGGGAGTGGTGCCCGATCAGGATAGTCTGATCCAAACGCTCGGCCTGATTGGCGGCAGCCGCATTCTTGGCCTCGAACCTCCGGATGCGCTGACCGACCACCTGAAAGATCCGCTCAACCAGGGCACCACCCTGGCCCTTCTGGCAGTCTATGGCGGCTATCTGGACCCATTGACCGCAGCCAATCGGGCGACCGGTTTTGCGCTGTATCTGCAGGGGGAACTGGCCCTGGGACGGGCATGGCAGAGGTCCACCCTGACCCGCCTCTACGGGCCGGACCTGGCCGCGCTCTATCTGCAACGCGCCGACCACTTCCTGCTGACCCAGCGCAACCAGACCTTTCTGCAAACCGCCCTGCCCGAGCTGCAGCTCGGCGGTGTGTTCATGGCAATCGGATCATTCCATTTGCCCGGCGAACAGGGCATGATCGAACTGCTGCGGCAGGCGGGCTATTCGGTCTACCGCATTCCTCTGCCCGGCGAGATACCGGACGTCCCAGTCGGAGTGACAGTGAAATGAGCGGATCCACGGACGACATAGAAATCCTGATTGCGCTGATGGCCAAACTGCCCGGCTTGGGCCCGCGCTCGGCCCGGCGTGCGGTGCTACACCTGATCCGCAAACGTGCCTTGTTGCTGACCCCATTGGCCGATTCGATGAGCCAGGTGGCGATCAGCGCCCGCGAATGTCTGAACTGTGGCAATGTCGGCACCTCTGAAATCTGCGATATCTGTCAGGACGAGAGCCGCGCCAATGGCGAACTCTGCGTGGTCGAGGACGTCGGCGATCTCTGGGCGATGGAGCGCTCAGGCGTGTTCAAGGGCCGCTATCACGTGCTGGGCGGCACCCTGTCCGCACTGGACGCCATCGGCCCCGAAGAGCTGCGCATTCCGCGTCTGGCCGACCGGGTCACAGCCGAGGCCATCAGCGAAGTTATACTGGCGCTGAATATCACCATCGACGGCCAGACCACAGCCCATTACATCGCCGACCAGCTACAGGGGCAGGTCAAACTGACCACTCTGGCGCAGGGGGTGCCGATTGGCGGCGAGCTGGACTATCTGGACGACGGCACCATCACCGCCGCGCTGCGGGCCCGTAAAGAGATCTGAGCAGGTTTTAGAAGCAAAAATACCGTCTCTGAGCCGCTATCCAATATTTGTCGTTCTCATGCCTGTCGCGCTCCGCCTACCCTGGTTTTTGTTTGCGCTTCCGGCAGGAATTGTGACGAACAGAACCGACCGCCGCCGCTTGATTCTTGCCATGGACATATTGAGAGCATTCGCATTCGCAACAGTGGCTCTGATGTTCTGGGCTTCGTTGCCGTTCGCCCCCCAGTCGAGAGCGGGACCGCCATGCCCATGTTGTTTAGCGCGCTGCCCGGATGTGCGTTTCTGATCGCGTCGGTGGTTTGGCTCCCCTTCGCTCTGAACACTGTGGCATTTGTTTTAGCTGCTTTGCTGATGTTCGGACTAAAAGGCAATTTTACCCCTGATCGGTCAAAAACCCGAAATTGGCGGTCAGAGCTGGCGCAGGGGTTGGCATTCCTGCGCGACGCTCCACTTCTCCGCCTTCTTGCAGGCCTGACGGGGTCGTTTTGGTACTTATCTTGGCCGCTTTTGAATTCACCGGGCTAATTGGGAATACCGTCTCCGTATCTTACCGACAAAGAGCCATCCCCAATGGGCTGTTGGGGCGGGTCAACAGCATCTACCGTCTCTTGGCTTGGGGAATGATGCCGGTTGGGCTGCTCCTTTCAGGAGTAATCGTCAGTATTGCAGAAGCGGCCATGACCCGCGATCTTGCTCTTGTGACGCCCTTCATAGTCGCAGCATTTGGCGCCACTCTCTTGACAGTTTTCGCTTGGAGGCTGTTGAAAAAAGGCTTCTCGTTCGTTCAAGCTAAACCATAATGCAGCCCCATCGGTTCTAGCTGTCAATATACGCATCTAAATTCGGCTGGAATTAGCAGACAATCGCCACGTTGCGGAAGTGCAGAAAATGGGATCGAGCTCGTCTCTCGCCGATTTTACGACGAACGGCCTATTCTTCCGCAAAACCTCAGATGCTGGTCATCTTGATAAAACACAACCTATCAAACGAAACAGGCCTTCCGATTAGCGGAAGGCCTGCAACAGGTATAGAAACAAACCGGGGCACAAGGCCGGGTCTTTACAAAAGCTCAAACAGGATCAGCCGCGTGGGTCGTCGCTGTCATCATCGTCGTCGTCGTCGTCGTCGCCACCGCCGGCCGGCAGGTTGAAGAAGCTGTCAGCATCCACCGGCGCTTCTCTCTTCGGCGCACGATCAAGACCGCCCAGCGTAAAGGTCGCCAGACCCTCCATGCCGCTTGGCATCTTGGGCTCGGCGTCCATTTCCAGAGACTGTTCGGTGCTGACCAGCTTACGACGCTCGTCGTCGCTCATCACGCCGCCCTCGGCGGCTTTCTTGGCAGCCGCCTTTTGCACCGCCTGGTCCAGCTCGGACTGCTTACACAGGCCCAGTGCAACCGGATCGATGGGCTGGATGTTGGCGATATTCCAGTGGGTCCGCTCGCGGATCGCCTGGATCGTCGGCTTGGTGGTGCCCACCAGCTTGGAAATCTGGCTGTCCGCCAGCTCCGGGTGGAACTTGACCAACCAATAGATCGAGGCCGGACGGTCCTGCCGCTTGGACAGCGGTGTATAACGCGGACCACGGCGCTTTTCCTCGCCCGCAGCCGCCGCATAGAATTTAAGCTTCAGCTTGTGCATCGGGCTGGCTTCAGCCGCGGCGATCTCTTCCTGAGACAGTTGATTGTTGGTGATCGGGTCAAACCCCTTCACCCCCTGGGCCACGTCGCCATCGGCGATGCCCTGGACTTCCAGTTCGTGCAGATCCACAAAGTCCGCAATCTGCTTAAAGCTGATGGTAGTATTGTCCACCAGCCACACAGCGGTTGCTTTGGCCATCAACGGTTTTGCCATGTGCTCATCTCCATTTACAACACATCTTCCCCGCCGCCTGAAATAGGCTGCCCCGCCTTAGGGGTCTGGTTTCCATTGTCGGGGAATTTGGACCCTATATAGTCGGGATGTTTCAATTTGGGAAGAGCCGAATGCGCAGCATCATTTTGACGGTTGGATTTATCCTTTGGGGCCTGAGTATCGCCGCCACCGACGCCAACGCCGACGGGGAAACAGCCGGGGAATTCGACTATTACGTGCTGGCCCTCAGCTGGTCGCCCAATTGGTGCGCGCTGGAGGGCGACGCCCGCGGTTCTGACCAATGCGATGCCCGCCACGATTACGGCTGGACCCTGCACGGCCTGTGGCCGCAGTTTCACCGGGGCTGGCCCACATACTGCCGCAGCTCGGTCGCCCCGCCATCGCGCCAGATGAGCGCCGAGATGAGCGGCATCATGGGCAGCGCCAGTCTGGCCTGGCACCAGTGGAAGAAACACGGCACCTGTTCAGGCCTGGCGGCGCAGGACTATTATGCACTGATGCGCCAAGCCTACGCCTCCATCAGCCGTCCCACCGTATTTCGCAAGCTGGACAAGGGCATAACCTTGCCCGTCTCATTAATCGAGGATGCCTTTCTGCAGGCCAATCCATTTCTTGAAAAGGACATGCTGACCGTGACCTGCCGCGACCGATATATCCAGGAGGCCCGGGTCTGCCTGTCAAAGGACCTGACCCCTCTGCCCTGTGGCCGCGATGTGGTCCGCGACTGCCGTTTGGACAACGCCCGCTTTACTCCGGTGCGGTAGCTCTATGATCAGACCGATAATTGCCTTTGGGGCCTGAACATCTGCTTGCCTTGGGCGATGTCTTTTGGATTGCGACTGGTGGCGGAATATCAGGTGCGGCAGGTGCTAATCTTGCTGGCCGTTAGTCTCATCTCTACACTCAATCAATACGCCGCCCGCTTCTGGCCAAAACATCGATGGTGGTTTTGGGCAGTGTCTGCTCTCAACATCAGATCCATCTTTTTGGCTGCCGTCGCCTTTGCAACCGCTCTACCTGAGCTGCCTGCACTCATCTGGTGGCTGACCTATTTCGCAACACAGAGCTGACAGAAACGCCCAAGAAAATTGTCGTAATTTTCTTACCAATTTTCTGATGATCAGAAAATTTTCCGCCTACCAAAACGCAATTTATAAGGGGAAAACGCACTATTCACAGCCCCTTCGCAACACTGTGAAGGAAAACCGCGCTTTATATGCTATTATCACCCCAAGTGCCGCGCCCGGCAACTGCCCAGACGGCACCCTTCGTCATGGATAGTGAAAGGAGCCCACTCATGGCAAAAACAATTGGCAACCCGCTCAGCTGGCTGTTTCAACACGCGGAAACGACCAGCCAGCACATCTCGGCCTCGGTCGACCAAATGGGGGGTGAAACCTCCAGCGATGCCATGCCGCAGGTGCGGCGGTTGCAGCTGTCGGACCTGAAATACGCGCTCAAGGCCGGGGTCGAGGATTTTGCCGCCTGTCGCAGTGATGCGATGTTTCTGGTGTTGTTTTATCCACTGATCGGAGTGGTGATGGTGGTGATGGGGTTTTCGATGAACCTGCTACCGTTGATCGTACCGATGATCATGGGGTTCGCCCTGATTGGCCCGTTGGCCGCAGTGGGGCTCTATGAAATGTCCAGCCGCCGCGAGGCCGGGTTTGAGCCCAAATGGATGGATGCCTTTGAGGTGGTCCGCTCGCCGTCTTTTGGGGCGATTTTGATGCTCGGGGTCTATTTGGCAGCGCTGTTCTTCGTCTGGATGATTTGCGCCAATTCGGTCTACACATGGACCCTGGGCCCTGAATCACCGACCTCACTTGCCGCCTTTGTCTCTGACACATTCACCACCACCGCAGGCTGGGTGATGGTCACTGTCGGCGGTGGTCTTGGTGCCCTGTTTGCGCTGGCGGCACTGGCCATCAGCGTGGTGTCTTTCCCGTTGCTGCTGGATCGCCACGTTGGTCTGCCAGTGGCCGTCGTCACCTCAATCCGAGTGCTGCGCGCCAGCCCGGTTGTGACCCTGACATGGGGTGCATTGATCGGCACCAGCCTGGTCATCGCCGCGATTCCGTTCCTGCTGGGACTGGTTGTTGTGGTGCCCATCTTTGGCCATGCCACCTGGCACCTCTATCGCCGCGCGGTGGAATAGCCAGGCAGAAGGGATCACTGACCCTGGCCACTTCGGTGTGGCCAGGGCCTGGATGTCTTGGCCGAAAATACCGCTACCCCGCCACCTTCAGCACCATCTTGCCAATATGGCCCGAGCTTTCCATCCTTGCATGCGCCGACGCCGCATCGGCAAGTGCAAACTCGCGGTCCATCACCGGCGCCACCCGCCCCGCCTCGATCAGCGGCCAGACCAGCTGGCGCAGCTCAGCGGCAATCCGCGCCTTGGCCAGATCACTTTGCGGCCGCAGGGTTGATCCGGTCACCGTCAGCCGCCGCATCATGATCTGGGCAAAGTTCAGCTCGACCTTGGCTCCGCTCAGAAAGGCGATCTGCACCAGGCGTCCGTCATCTGCCAGCGTCTTGATGTTGCGCGGGATGTAATCACCGCCCACCATATCCAAGATCAGGTCGGCACCGCCCTGCGCCCGCAGCACCTCGACAAAATCCTCATTGCGGTAATTGATCGCCCGCTCAGCCCCCAGATCCAGACAGGCCTGGCACTTCTCATCCGACCCGGCAGTGGTAAACACCCGCGCACCCAGAACATGGGCCAGCTGGATCGCCGTGGTGCCGATGCCGCTTGACCCACCATGCACCAGAAACCGCTCTCCGGCCTGCAAGCCGCCACGGGTGAACACATTCGACCACACGGTAAAGAAAGTCTCGGGCAGGCAGGCCGCCTGCTTCAGGTCCAGCCCTTTGGGAATGGGCAAGCAATGCGCCGCCGGAGTCGCCACATATTCGGCGTAACCGCCACCGGGCAGCAAGCCGCAGACCAGATCCCCCAGCCCAAACTCGGTCACACCCGCGCCCACAGCCACCACCTCGCCCGAGGCCTCAAGCCCCGGCAGATCGCTGGCTCCGGGAGGCGGCGCATAGGCCCCGGCCCGTTGCAGGGCATCCGGTCGGTTGACCCCCGCGTAAGCCACCTTGATCAGTAGCTGCCCATGCCCGGGTACCGGCAGAGGCCTCTTGGTCAATTGCAATACATCTGGGCCACCTGGGGTGGAAATCTCAACGGCGCGCATCATCTCACTCATCCGGGATCCTTTCGTTTGCCCTATGCCTAGCATCCCAGCGCCGACCTGCAAACGATGATCCCGCTGCAAGCGATCGCCCAGACTGCCACCGCGCCGGACCGCGCCGTGCGCAGCACGGCGCCATGCCCAACGGGAGGCGGGCATGGCAATGCCCGCCAACGGGCGGGAGCCCCGGTCAGATAAAACGAAAAGGCCAGTGATTATAGGTCAGTGATGATAACCCTGTGATCAGCGGCGCCGGGTCAGGGATCCCGGCAGGTTGTCGGCGGCTTTGGGCCGCTTGATCTGATCCGCCAACCAGTTCGGCCCGGCCAGAAACGGCTTCAACAAGGGATTACCCAGCACCTGTGCCTTCAGTTTTTCAAACTGCATGACATTGTCGATCCGCCGGTTCAGGAAATCCCAGCTGGCCTGATGCTGCGGACTGTCATCGCCCAGCCAATACAGCACCGTCGCGGTATAGACCGCAGATAACGAGGCCCGCTTGGTGTACCAGTTGATGTCATCCGAGCTGTCGCCCAGCGCGGTCCAGATCATATCAACCGTGCCCCAGATCGCCCGCGCCCCGTCGCCGGCATAGTGCGGCAAGGTCAGCATGGTGGTGCCACGCCGCACCGCCTCTTTGTCCTCCACCGCTTCCAGCCGGAACCGAATGGCGGCGGCAATCTTGTCGCGGAACCGCAACCCGGTCAGATCCTCCACCTTTAGGCGTTGCACCATCAAGGCGTCACCCCGGGCATGATAAGCCAGCGCCAGATCCACCGCCCCACGCGGAAATATCGCCCGCGCCAGCACCCGGTCCACCCCGGTATCCTGACAGGAAGCATGAAATGTCGCCTCACTCCAGCCGTCAAACGGCACATGCAACAGCGCCGCATCCAACAGCGCATCCTTGGTGGCGTCCTGCGTCTCTGCCTGCTCGGTCTTCATCCTGCATCTCCCCGCTTGCGCTACAGCCCCTGTACCTGGCCCCAGTACTAGACAATCTGACCTTGCTTTGCTATAGCGCCCCTTCCTGCAAATCCTTGCAACTCAACTTAGAAAGGTGGTGAAAACCACATGCAGGTTAGTGTTCGCGACAACAATGTCGATCAGGCGCTTCGTGCCCTGAAGAAAAAGCTGCAGCGTGAAGGCGTATTCCGCGAAATGAAGCTCAAGCAACATTTCGAGAAACCGTCCGAGAAAAAAGCACGCGAAAAAGCTGAAGCGATCCGTCGGGCCCGTAAATTGGCCCGTAAGAAAGCCCAGCGCGAAGGGATGATGTAAATCAACCCGTCCAGCTTTGGACTGCACTTATTGTGAGTGATTGCCGGGCAACCGGAAGTATCCCACAAAGACGTTTAGACGACCCCCGAGGCCCCGGCCGCGGGGGTTCGTCATTTCCACCCCCGGGGTGTCACCACTCGCGAGCCCCCGGGACGGCTCAACTGGCGTCCGGCAGAGCTTCGTAAGTACACGCATTGGCTGTGTACAATTACTTAAAGACACGTTAAGGTGATTCCATCAGCAGCGGCAAGGTCCCCCGCCTGCATCTGCCTGGGGTGAATGATGCCCTCGTTTCGTCACCCCACCTCCCGAAGCGGACGCATAAGCCAACTCCGCCTCGCCTTGATTTTTTGATCAAGGCAGCGGCCGCTTCGGGAGCTCGTTGCTCCAGCACCCACCAAACCTCCGCCTCAATAGACTTTCGGCACATAGAGCTCGTCTGGTAAAACCTGGCGTTCATACTTGGGGTTATACTCACGATCCGGCAGGCTGACCTTTTCGCTGGCCACATCCGAATAGGGAATCTGCGACAGCAGATGCTCGATACAGTTCAGCCGTTCGCGCTTTTTGTCGTTGCCTTCAACAACATACCAGGGTGCCTCGGGGATATTGGTGCGCGCCAGCATGTCTTCCTTGGCCTCGGTATATTTTTCCCAACGCACTCGGCTTTCCAGATCCATCGGCGACAGTTTCCACTGCTTCATCGGATCATGGATCCGCATCATGAATCGCAGCTGCTGTTCTTCGTCGGTGATCGAAAACCAGTATTTCAACACGATGGTGTTTGACCGGACCAGCATCCGTTCAAATTCGGGAACATCCTTGAAAAAAGTTTCAACCTGAGCATCGTCGGCAAAGCCCATCACCCGTTCGACACCAGCCCTGTTGTACCACGAACGGTCAAACAGCACGATCTCGCCTCCGGATGGCAGATAAGGCACATAGCGCTGAAAATACCACTGGCTCTGCTCGCGCCGACTTGGGGCCGGCAGGGCGACAACCCGCGCCACCCGTGGGTTCAGCCGCTGAGTGATCCGCTTGATCACACCGCCCTTGCCCGCCGCATCACGCCCCTCCATGATCACCAGCACCTTGGCGCCGGTCTCGACCACCCAGTCCTGCAGCTTGATCAATTCAGCCTGAAGCCGCAGCAGATTGCGAAAATACACCTGCCGGTCCAGCATCTCGGGATGTTGGGCGCGGTAAATCTTGCGCAGCTCCATCGACAGCATCGGTTCAGCGGATTCAACCTCGATCCCCTCATCCAGCATGTCCTGCAGTTCATCTTCCAGCCAGGCCATGGTGGTACTGTCATCTTCACGGGTCACAGAAAGGCTCCCTCAAGCAGTTGCGGCAGCACCGATTTGGCGACACCACGTTTAGAGTATTCCCCTAGGGAAGCCGGAAAACCCCCGAGGTTCAACCCGAAAGCACCCCGGCGCCCCTATTGGCACAGGATTGGCGCAGGATTTCGCAATCGCCCGCCCAACACAGAGGGTTTCCCCCAGCCTGTGCTAGCGGGCGGCCCTCAGGATCATATCGGCAGCTTTCTCTGCAATCATGATGGTTGGTGCATTGGTGTTGCCGCTGGTGATCACCGGCATCACGCTGGCATCCACCACCCGCAGCCCCGACACCCCACGCAGACGCAACTCAGCATCCAGCGGCGCAGAGTCGTCCGGCCCCATATGCACCGTACAGGTCGGATGGAAAATAGTAGTGCCGACATCGCCCGCCGCCTGCACCAGATCCGCCTCGTCGTCCGAGGCCACCCCCGGTTTGATCTCCTGCGGCGCATATCGCTGCATTGGTCCCTGGGCGATAATCTGGCGCGCCTGCCGGATCGCCGCCACCGCAACCTGCTTGTCACCTTCGGTGGACAGATAATTGGGCGCAATCCGTGGTGCGACCCTAGCATCCGGTGAGGTGATCTGCACCGTTCCCCGGCTTTCTGGCCGCAGGTTGCAGACACTGGCAGTCAACCCTGGATAATCATGCAGCGGCTGGCCAAAGGCCTCCAACGTCAGCGGCTGCACGTGATATTCCAGATCCGGCGTTTCCAGATCGGGACGCGAGCGTGAAAATGCCCCCAGCTGACTGGGCGCCATCGACATTGGTCCGGATCGTTTGAAGGCATATTCCAACCCGATCTTGGCCTTGCCCCACAGCGAGTTGGCCAGAGTGTTCAGTGTCTTGGCACCGGTCAGCCGCCAGGCACAGCGCAGTTGCAAATGATCTTGCAGGTTGCCGCCAATCGCCGCGATGTCGCGCCGCACCTCGATGCCGTGCTTTTGCAGCAAATCGCCCGGCCCCAGCCCAGACAGTTGCAGGATCTGCGGCGAGTTGATGGCCCCCGCCGACAGGATCACCTCACCCTTGGTCCGCGCTACCTTTACCTGACCGCCCTGCTCATATTCCACCCCAACCGCGCGACCCTCTTCGATCAAAACCCGCCGGGTATGCGCCTGAGTCTCGACCTTCAGGTTTTCGCCGGTGGTGGTGCGCAAGAAGGCCTTGGCGGTGTTCATCCGCCAACCGCCGCGCTGATTGACCCGAAAATAGCCGACGCCTTCATTGTTGCCGGTGTTGAAATCGGTGACATGCGGCAATCCCCAAGCCTGTGCTGCCTGCGACCAATGATCCAGCACATCCCAGTGCAACCGCTGATTTTCGACCCGCCATTCACCGCCCGCCCCGTGCATTTCAGAGGGGCCTTCGACGTAATCCTCGGATTTCTTGAAATAGGGCAGCACATCGTCCCAGCCCCAGCCCGGATTGCCCCGTTGCCGCCAGCCATCATAATCCGCCGCCTGCCCCCGCAGGTACAGCATCCCGTTGATCGAGGAGCAGCCACCCAGAACCTTACCCCGCGGATAGATCAGCGAACGGCCGTTCAGCCCCGGCTCCTCGGCAGTATGATACATCCAGTCGGTGCGCGGATTGCCGATGCAATACAGATAGCCCATCGGGATATGCACCCAGTGGTAATTATCCTTGCCCCCCGCCTCCAGCAACAACACCCGATGCCCGGCCTCGCTCAGCCGTTTGGCCAGCACGCAACCCGCACTGCCCGCGCCAACGATAATGTAATCCCAACCCATGCCTGTCCCCGCTTGTTTGCGCCATCAGAGCATATATTCCGAGTGCGTTACAGGGGGATATGGCCACTCAATATCGCGTGCGAGACGCTGGGCAGTGCCCGACCGGCCTAGTCAAACCGGCCCAGTCAAACTTCCCTGTCAAACCGGCAAGGCAGTGGTTTTGAAAACGGTCCGCAGTGCAAACGAGCTTTGCATCTGCGCCACCCCCGGCAGCCGGGCCAGATGCTGCCGGTGAATACGGGCAAAATCATCGGTGTTCTCAGACACCACCTTAAGCAGGTAATCCGCCGATCCGGCCATCAGATGGCACTCCAGCACATCCGGGATTCGCGCCACCGCCCGCTCAAAGGCATCCAGCACCTCATCCGCCTGACCAGACAGGGTGATCTCAACAAAAACCGTGCTGGGCACCTGCATCTTGCGGGCATCCAGCAGGGCCACGTAGTTGCGGATATAGCCGTCACTCTCTAGACGTTGCACCCTGCGGTGGCAGGCCGAGGCCGACAGGTTCACCAGCTCGCTCAGGTCCGCATTGGAAATCCGCCCCTGTTTTTGCAACACCGTAAGGATGCGACGATCCGTTTGATCTAGTGACATTTTGGCGAAGATCCTTGCTCAGTTTAGGCCTTATAGTCGAAGATCCTTCGAATCACAGGTTTTTATTTCGCCCGAAAAAGCAGCAAACACCAGAGTTGTGCCTGTATCCTGCTCCTAAGATTTTGGAGGATACACAATGAAAATCGGCTGCCCCGCAGAAATTAAACCACAGGAATTCCGCGTTGGCATGACGCCCGACGCCGCCCGCGAAGCGGTCAATCAGGGCCATCAGGTGCTGATCCAGCAAGGGGCCGGCATGGGGTCGGGCTTTTCCGACGCTGACTATGCCACCGCAGGCGCAAACATCATCACCACCGCCGAGGAAATCTTTGCCACGGCGGACATGATCGTCAAGGTCAAGGAGCCCCAGCCCGGTGAGCGCAAGATGCTGCGCGAGGGCCAGTTGCTGTTCACCTATCTGCACCTGGCACCGGACCCCGAGCAGACCCACGATCTGCTGGAATCGGGCTGCACCGCCATTGCCTATGAGACCGTCACCGATGATCGCGGCGGTTTGCCACTATTGTCTCCGATGTCCGAAGTTGCGGGTCGGTTGGCGCCACAGGTCGGTGCCTGGACCCTGCAAAAGGCCAATGGTGGCCGTGGCGTGTTGATGGGCGGGGTGCCCGGAGTGGCTCCGGCCCGTGTTGTGGTGATCGGCGGTGGCGTCGTCGGCACCCATGCCGCCAAAATTGCCGCTGGCATGGGCGCTGATGTGACGGTTCTTGACCGCTCGCTGTCCCGGCTGAAATATCTTGACGATGTGTTTGGCCGCGACTTCAAAAATCAGTATTCCACTGCCGGTGCCACCCTTGATCTGGTGCGTCAGGCCGATATGGTCATTGGCGCGGTGCTGATCCCCGGGGCTGCGGCGCCAAAATTGATCAGCCGTGCGCAGCTTAGCGAAATGAAGCCCGGCGCCGCAATCGTTGACGTTGCCATTGATCAGGGCGGCTGTTTTGAAACCTCCAAGGCCACCACCCATGGCGATCCGATCTATGACGTTGATGGCATCATGCACTATTGCGTCGCCAATATGCCCGGCGCAGTTGCCCGCACCTCGACGATCGCATTGGGCAATGCCACCATGCCGTTCATGCTGGCCCTGGCTGGCAAAGGCTGGCGTCAGGCCTGCATCGATGATGCGCATTTGCTGAACGGGTTGAATGTCCACGCTGGCCAATTGACCTATTACGCAGTGGGCAAGGCGCTGGGAATCGACGTGGTCTCCCCCAGCATTGCGGTCAAACACTAAATCAAAGCATCACCGGCCCTGCCTTACAACTGGCGGGGCCGGACTTGCCAGCCGCTCAGACCGGCGCCCCAGGCCCGCCCTGTTGCCAAAACACGCATCACCCACAAAACATTCTCGCAAAATTGACTTTCCGTTGGGGAATGCCTGCACTCTGTGGGCATTTGGCCGTTAAGACGTCCCAAATTGACAAACGGAGATATTTTGATGGAACAGATTGTAGAGCAGGGTTTTGCCTATTGGCCGGTGGCCCTGAACGGCCTCAAGGCGCTGGCGGTCCTGGTCCTTGGCTGGATGGCAACAGGCATGGTCAGCCAGGCCATCCGCAAACGCATCAATGCCACCCCTGAAATTGACCCCACCCTGGGAAGCTTTATCGCCAGCATCATCCGCTGGACGCTAAAAGCTGTTGTTCTGATTGCGGTTCTGGGCATCTTTGGCATCCAGGCCACCAGCCTGGTGGCGATGATGGGCGCCGCGACGCTGGCCATCGGACTGGCGCTGCAGGGCACTCTCGGCAATCTGGCTGCCGGCTTCATGCTGGTGCTGTTCCGCCCCTACAAGCTGGGCCAATACGTCGATATCGGTGGCGCGTCAGGCACGGTCAAGGATCTGAACCTGTTCATCACCGAACTGGCCACCCCCGATAACGTGCAGATCATCATCCCCAACGGTCAGGCCTGGGGCTCGGTGATCACCAATTACTCGCACCACGACACCCGCCGCCTCGATTTGGTGTTTGGTATTGATTATGGCGACGATGCCAACAAAGCCATGGACATCATCCGGCAACTGGCCAATGCCGACAGCCGCGTGCTGAAGGATCCCGAGCCCTGGGTCCGGCTCACCAATCTGGGCGACAGCTCGGTCGATCTGACAGCAAAGCTCTGGTGCAACGCCGATGATTACTGGGAGCTGAAATTCGCCATGATCCAGGCGGTCAAAGAAGCCTTTGACAGCAACGGCATCTCGATCCCCTATCCGCATGTTGTGGAAATCCACAAACAAGCCTAAAACAGCGCGCCCCTGCCACAACGCGGGGGCGCCATTTGCGCCTGTTTCATTGGTCGTCAGGCAGTTCGCCGAACACGACTTTTGTTCCCGTCTCGTCCGCAAACGACCACTCCGCCACCAAAAACTGATAGCTGCGGGTTTCCCAGCCGGACATATCGCGCAGAAAATGCGGCCGCCACGATCCCTCGACATGGATCGGAAAACGGATGTTGTCGATATTGGTTTGCGTCTGTTTTCTCGCCGCGTCACGGATAGCGTTCGAGAACGCCCGCTCTAAACATAGTTCAAGCGGCGCAGTTTCCATCGCCCGTCGACCTGCAAAAATGACATCAATCTGGGTTTCTTTCTGGAAAAAACCCTTGATCACCAGATCACCACGACTAGAGCGTGCTTTATGCGGCACCAGTTCGAAATCAAACGGCACAACACCCTTTTTGAAAAGACCAGAGTCCTCTTTGACTGGGGTTAT
Organism: Paracoccaceae bacterium; assembly: GCA_013214575.1. Lineage (GTDB taxonomy): Bacteria > Pseudomonadota > Alphaproteobacteria > Rhodobacterales > Rhodobacteraceae > Parasedimentitalea. The sequence goes on from JABSSD010000008.1 coordinate 66,227, forward strand.
CGCAGTAGCTGGGGCACGACGGTTTTGCATTAAGTATTCAGCTCTGTATCAAGGTAAATCCGCATCACATAAAGTGACACAACGGGCCTATGGTCTACACAATACACCCAATCCGGTTAACGAATAATTGAATTCCCGCATAAGCTACATATCCAAAGCCAGGATCAACCAACACTTGAAACGCGCCGCATCACCAAAGTTGGCTGCCCCATGCACAACGCCTCTCCGCTGATCTGGTATCCCGTCTTTCGGGCAACATGCTGCGACACCATATGCTCGGGGTCAAAGATGCAAACCGTCTCGCGCCAGCCTTTCACCTGATCCGCCCATTGATGCATGCGCTGCACCGCCTCACTGGCAAATCCCTGCCCATGTGCCGCTTGGGCAAACACCCAGCCCGCCTCGGGCACTCCGCCCAGGCTCGGCGTAATGTCGCGCCGGTAATCGGCAAATCCAACCTCGCCGAGAAAGCGGCCATCGTCGCGGGCCTCAACCACCCAATAGCCAAAGCCCAGGGCCTGCCAATGGCCAATATACCGCAGCAACCGCCCCCAGGACTCCGGGGCTGACGAGGGCGTTCCGGTGACATGGCGCACCACCTCGGGGTCCGCCCACATTGCCGCCACATCGTGCCAATCCTCCACCCGGTGCGGGCGCAGGATCAGACGATCGGTTTTCAACACCGGAGGCATCATCCCGGCAGCTCGCCGCTCAGCACATAGCGCAGGATTTCGACCACCTGTGCAGGCTCTTCGGCCACCGCCAGCGCCGCCGCATCCACCTCTTTCAGGGCGTGCTGATGGTCTGGACCGTGCAACACGATCAACGATTTACCCAGCGCCGCAGCAAACCCGGCATCAAAGGCCGCGTTCCACTGTTTATACTTGTCGCCAAAGCGCACCACCACCACGTCGGCATCCGCAATGCCCTTGCGGGTGCGGATCGCGTTGACCATTGCGCCCTTGTGGTCATGCCAGTACTTGTCGCTTTCTGCGCCTAAGATACGCACACCACAATCGTCACTGGACTGGTGATGGGTTATCGGGCTGTTGAACGTCACATCCAAAGACGCAGCCCCCTCAAGGATCTGCTCGCGCCAGTCCGAGTGGATCTCTCCCGAAAGATAAACCTTCAAAGTCATATATTTAGCCCCTTATTCTATCCATCCACCCGACCAAAGCGGTTCCGGGCTTGGCGGACAGATCACAGTATCCACCAGCCCGGGCCATACGTCCACCACATCAGCGCCGCCGGGCAACCAGATAACGATTGGGCGGGTTGGCCGGGTAATTGCCAGTCTCGATGATATCAAACCCGGCCCGGGTCATCGCCGCCTCCAGCTCTGCAATCGACATAAAAGCGACATAGGGCGCCTTGCCCAGCATCTGCGCCAGCGGCAAGATCAGCCGCATCAACCGATAGCTCCAGGCAGCCCCGCCTTGCGGGCGACAAAAGCTTTTAGAGATCAATACCCCGCCGGGCTTTACCAGAGTGTGAATATGGCTCAGCGCGCCGTCCAGATCTTCGATCAGATGCAGCAGGTTAAAGGCCAGCACCGCGTCATAGGGACCGGCTGGAACCTCGCTCACACCGGCCTGCACAAAGCTCAGCGTGCGGGCCAGTTGTGTTTCGGCCTTGCCCCGCCCCACTGCGATCATGCTGCCAGAACTGTCACTGGCGGTGTATTGCGCCACCGCACCGGCCAGCAACAGCGCGGTCGAGCCGGTGCCACAGCCCAGCTCCAGCACCTGATCCTCGGGGCCTAAATAGGACCGGGTGCGCCCCAGAGTATACTCATAGGCCGCCATATCCGAAATCGGCCGCTTGGCGTATTTCTCGGCGACGCCATCCCAGAATTTGGTTGTTTCTTGCATTTGTATGTCTCCTTTGCAGCCAAGCTACCCATACGGCAATGCGATAGGAATTGCCGAAATTCGCAATACGCTTATACATATACGCATGAGCAACCCGCCAAAGACCTTTGACTGGAACCATGTCCGCGCCTTTCTTGCCACCGCCGAGCAGGGCTCTTTGTCGGCAGCGGCCCGCAACCTTGGCCTCAGCCAACCCACCCTAAGCCGTCAGGTGGCGGCCCTGGAGCAGGATCTGGAAGTGCTGTTGTTTGAGCGCATCGGCCGGGCGCTGGAACTGACCCCCGCCGGGCTGGAGCTACTGGAGCACAGCCGCAGCATGGGCACCGCTGCCAGTGGCATTGCGCTGACCGCCTCGGGGCAATCACAGTCGATCGAGGGTGAGGTCAGGATTACCGCCAGCGACGTCTACTCGGCCTATCTGCTGCCGCCGGTGCTGCACCGGTTGCAGCAACTGGCCCCCAGGCTGCGGGTCGAAATTGTCGCCGCCAATGACATTCGCGATCTGCAACGCCGCGAGGCCGACATCGCCATTCGCCATGTGCGCCCCGAGCAGCCCGAGCTGATCGCCCGGTTGATACGCAACGACAGCGCTCATTTCTATGCTGCCACCCGGTACCTCGACAGTCATGGCCGCCCCACAAGCTTTGCCGATCTGAGCGCCCATGATTTCATCAGCTTTGGCGAACCGGATCAGATGATAGAATTTCTGACCCCGATGGGCATCCACCTGAGCGCCGGTAATTTCCGGCTGGGATCCCAAAGCGGCGTGGTGGCCTGGGAATTTGTCAAACAGGGGTTTGGCATCGCGCCGATGTCCGATCAGGTGGCGGCGCAGGATCCGAACATGGAACGGATCCTGCCGCAGATGGAGCCGATCATGTTCCCGCTCTGGCTGACCACCCACCGCGAACTGCACACCAGCCGTCGGATCCGGCTGGTGTTTGATACGCTGGCGGAGTTTCTGTCAAAGGGCTGAACAATCAAACCCTACAGCTTTTGGGCCGTGCTGCGCAGCAACACGGCCCAAAAGCTGACCATCCCTGCGGGAAGGCGCTTTGCACCTCCCCAAGGTCAGGCACGGGCCTTGTGTCACATTCCAACAGCCGCGACATCAAAGCACAAAAAAACGCGCCCCAAATCGGAGCGCGTTTTCAAAACCTTACTGAGTAGCGCCAATCAGCCGCGCAAAACACCGCCAGTGGCTTTGGTCACCTTGGCCACGATCTTCTCGCTCACCGCCTCGATGTCCTTATCCTTCAGCGTCTTATCCGTTGGCTGCAGACGCACGGTGATGGCCAGAGACTTCTTGCCCTCGCCCAAGGAGCCACCGATGAATTCATCGAACACCCGCACATCTGTGATCAGCGCCTTATCGGCCCCGGCGGCCGCATTGACCAGGGTCAGCGCCTCGACACTGTCATCCACCACAAAGGCAAAATCGCGTTCAACCGCCTGCAGATCACTCTGCTTCAGCGCCCCGCGTGAGGCCCCGGATTTGCGTGGCATGGGGATTTCGTCCGGCCAGATGGTAAAGGCCATCGCAGCCCCCTTGATGCCCATCTCGCTCAGCACCTTGGGGTGCAGCTCGCCAAAGACGCCCATGACTTTCTTCGGACCCAGACAGATCTTGCCGTGCCGCCCCGGATGCCACCAGCCCGGCGCGCCGCGCAGCACCTGCACCTTGGTCGGCGCCCCAATGGCGGCCAGAACCGCCTCGATATCGGATTTGGCGTCGAACAGGTTCACGGGCCGCGACTCGCCATGCACATCCTTGGGGCCATTGCGCCCCACCAGCAGGCCGGTGATCAGATTATGCTGCTCGCCCGGCTCGCCGCCGTGAAAGACGGGACCAACCTCGAACAGGGCCAGATCCATATAGCCGCGCGCCTGATTGCGCGCCGCCGCCTGCAACAGACCGGGCAGCAGCGTCGGCCGCAGATGCGACATCTCAGACGAGATCGGGTTGGCCAGCATGGTGGCATCGGTGCCACCGCCAAACAGCGCCGCCGAGGGCTGGTCGATGAAAGTATAGCTAACCACCTCGTTGTAGCCCAATGCGGCACAGGTGCGGCGCGCCATCTGCTGGCGGCGCTGCTGCGCTGTCATCACCGGCTTGGGGATACCATCACTCAGCCGCTTCAACGGCTTGCCCACCAGTTTGGTCAGCGAGGCAATACGGGCGACTTCTTCGACCAGATCCGCCTCACCCTGAACGTCGGGGCGCCAGCTGGGGACATGCGCCTGATTGCCTTCCAGACGGAAACCAAGACGGGTCAGGGTCTGGCGCTGCTCACTTTCGGGGATGTCCATTCCCACCAGCGACCGCACCCGCGCCGCGTTCAGCTTGTAGGCGCGCGCATGGTTCGGCGCCTGCCCGGCACTCACCACATCCGAGGCCTCGCCACCGCAGAGATCCAGGATCATCTGGGTAGCCAGCTCCAGCCCCTCAACGGTGAACTCCGGGTCGACGCCGCGCTCAAAGCGATAGCGCGCATCGGAATTGATCTTCAGCGCCCGGCCGGTCAGGGCAATCTGGATGTGATCCCAAAAGGCGCTTTCCAGGAACACATCTACAGTGTCCTCGGTGCAGCCCGTGGCCAGTCCCCCCATGATGCCGGCAATGCTCTGGGCGCCAGCCTCATCGGAGATCACCATCTGACCAGCGGTCAGGGTGTATTCCTTGTCGTCCAGCGCCATCAGCGCTTCGCCACCCTTGGCGCGGTGCACCCGCAGATCGCCCTGCACCTTAGCCGCATCAAACACATGCAGCGGCCGGTTCTGATCGTAGGTAAAGAAGTTGGTGATATCCACCAGTTTTGAGATCGGCCGCAGGCCAATCGCGGTCAGACGATCCTGCAGCCACTGCGGGCTGGGACCATTCTGCACGTCTTTGATCAGCCGCCCGGTGAAATGCGGACAGCCGTCCAGCGTATCTTCGTCGATGCTGACCTTGATAGGGCAGGCGAAACTGCCTTCGACCGGAGTGAAGTCAGGTGTCTTCAGCTTGCCCAGACCACGCGCCGCCAGATCGCGGGCAATACCGTGAATACCCAGCGCATCCGGGCGGTTCGGAGTGATGGCGATCTCGATCACCGTATCCACCTTGGAGGGGTCATTCTCGGCCAGCCAGTCGACGAACTTGTCGCCCACTTCGCCTGAGGGCAGCTCGATGATGCCGTCATGCTCGTCCGACAGTTCCAGCTCACGTTCAGAGGCCATCATGCCATAGCTCTCGACGCCGCGGATCTTGCCGATGCCAATGGTGATATCCAGACCCGGAATATACATGCCCGGCTTGCAGACCACCACGGTGATACCTTGGCGCGCATTGGGAGCGCCACAGATGATCTGCAGCTCGCCGTCATCAGTATCCACCTTGCAGATCCGCAGCTTGTCGGCATCCGGGTGCTTTTCAGCCGAGGTGACATAGCCCAGGGTAAAATCCTTGAGCCGGTCGGCCGGGTTGCTGATCTCTTCAACTTCCAGACCCAGATCGGTCAGAGTCTCGGCGATTTCGTCCACTGATGCATCAGTGTCGAGGTGATCTTTCAGCCAGGAAAGAGTGAATTTCATCGGTCAAGGATCCCTTGGCAAGCCATGCGTGTTACCGACAAGGCAATGACAAAGATTGGCGCGGGGTGCAAGACTTGCTGGCGGTTGGGTTCAAGGATAGCCGCGAGTGCGGCGCAAAAGCTTGCCCACTCAGGCCACCATACTAACAATAAGGGCAGCGCCTGACCCTGGGTGGGTGCGAAGCGCCCTCCCGTGGGGAGGGTCAGGCGCTGCCCGGCGTGCCGCCGGGCGAAACAGAAATAATCGCTCCAACGCAAAACGCCCGCCTTTACGGACGGGCGCGAGGCGGGGCTGGCGCCCGAAAAACAGCTATGCGTTAGCGGCTCAAACCACCATGCAGGCTCGGCATGTCCAGACACTGGAAGCCGTAATGGCGCAGCCAGCGCAGGTCGGAATCGAAGAAGGCGCGCAAATCTGGGATGCCGTATTTCAGCATTGCCAACCGGTCGATACCAATGCCAAAGGCAAAGCCCTGATAGACATCAGGGTCGATGCCGCCGGCGGCGATAACCTTGGGGTGGACCATGCCAGAGCCGAGGATCTCCATCCAGTCGTCGCCTTCGCCAATCTTCAGGGTGCCGTCTTTCCAGCTACAGCGAATATCCACCTCAGCCGAAGGCTCGGTGAAGGGGAAATGTGAGGCGCGGAAGCGCAGCTCGATATCGTCAAGCTCAAAGAAGCTTTTGACAAACTCCTCCAGCGTCCATTTCAGATTGGCCATCGAAATGTCGGTATCCAGCGCCAGACCTTCGACCTGATGGAACATCGGCGTGTGGGTCTGGTCGTAATCGGCGCGGTAGACGCCACCGGGACAGATGATGCGCAGCGGTGCGCCCATCTTCTCCATCGAGCGGATCTGCACCGGTGAGGTATGGGTGCGCAGCACATGCGGCGGCCGGTCGTCACCCTCGGCGCGGTGCATATAAAACGTGTCCATCTCAGCCCGCGCCGGGTGGTGGCCGGGGATGTTCAGCGCGTCAAAGTTATACCAGTCGGTTTCGACCCGCGCCCCTTCGGCAACGGAAAACCCCAGCTCGGCAAAAATCGCCGTCAGCTCTTCCTGGGCCTGACTGACCGGATGCAGGGTGCCCACGCGGCGGGCGCGGCTTGGCAGGGTGACGTCCAGCCATTCGGTGCGCAGCCGTTCGTCCAGCGCCGCATCGACCAATCCGGCCTTTTTGGCGATCAGCGCCGAGTTGATCTCACCCTTGAGCGCGTTCAGCGCCGGGCCGGCCAGCTGGCGCTCCTCGGGTGTCATCTTGCCCAGCTCGCGCATCTTCAGCGCCACTTCGCCTTTTTTGCCCACGGCGGCGACCCGAATGGTCTCCAGCGCGCTTTCATCAGCGGCACCGGCAATTTGGCTTAGATATTTTGACTTAAGATCGTCCATGACGGTCCCCTGAATTTTGCTAAGGCCCTGCTATCACAGCCGGGGGTGAAAGCAAGTATGCCAGAGCGCTCTGTGCGTCACGGTGCGTCACTGTGCCCGATATACGCCCCTGCGCGGTCAGACGGCTTGCCCTTTTGGCGCAATACGCCCAAGTTTCGCACAGATGAGCGCAACAAGACGCAGACAAGAGGGCCGATGATGACGCCAATCACTGATATCGAGACTTTGGAAGCCCACTACAACGATCCGGTTCCAGCCTCACTGACCAAAGTGGTGCAGCAAATGACCCCGCTGTATCGCCAGTGGATCAATACTTCGCGGTTCACAGTGCTGTCCACCGTTGGCCCCGAAGGCACCGATGCCAGCCCGCGCGGCGACGATGGGCCGGTGGTCCACATTGCCGACGACAAGACACTTTGGCTGCCGGATTGGCGCGGCAACAACCGCATCGACTGCCTGCGCAATATCATACGCGACAGCCGGGTCAGCCTGATGTTTCTGGTGCCGGGCTGCACCAATGTGGTGCGCATCAACGGCAGTGCCATCCTCACGGCAGATGAACCCTGCCGCGCGCATTTTGCGCGCAAAGACATCCTGCCTGCCACTGTAACTGTGATCACTATCACCGAGATGTATTTCCAATGCGCCAAGGCGATCCTGCGGTCCAGGCTGTGGAGCGGCGCAGATGACAGCGATCAGGTGCCCTCGGCGGGGCAATTCATCAAGGAACAAAAGTCCGATTTTGCCTCCGAGGCCTATGACAGCGGTTATGCGGACTACGCCAAGCCGCGCATGTGGTAAATTGCCGGCCTCGCAGCGTGAATGACCAAAAGCCTAGCGCTATCGGGGCTTTCGCCTCACCCGACGGGCCAGTGACGTGCCTGTGACGCGCCAGTCAAAAAAAAAGGCCGCCCCGGATGGAGCGGCCTTAAATCTGTCAGTGTGCAACCGGCGCTTAAGCGGCCAGGGCAGACTGTGCCTGACGTACAATGGCAGCAAATGCTGCGGGCTCTTGTACGGCCAGATCAGCCAGAACCTTACGGTCAACTTCGATGCCGGCCAGGTTCAGGCCATTGATGAAGCGGCTGTATGTCAGGGCTTCGTCATGGGCGCGAACGGCAGCATTGATACGCTGGATCCACAGGGCGCGGAAGTTACGCTTACGATTCTTCCGGTCACGGGTTGCGTATTGGTTGGCCTTATCGACGGCCTGTGTGGCAACCTTAAAGACACTTTTGCGGCGGCCATAGTAACCTTTGGCGGCCTTGACGATTTTCCGGTGACGGGCGTGGGTTTTGACACCACCTTTAACGCGGGACATAGCTCAAACTCCTCTTAACGGTCGTAGGGCATAAAGCCCTTGATGATTTTCGCATCAGGTGCTGAGAGGGCAGTTGTGCCACGAGCATTGCGGATGAATTTACGGCTGCGTTTGATCATGCCGTGGCGTTTGCCGGCTTGACCGCCCAGGACTTTGCCTGTCGCAGTGATTTTAAAGCGCTTCTTAGCACTCGACTTGGTCTTCATTTTGGGCATTTCCGGCTCCTATGGTTCGGGTTCGGTTTTCACGCAACACGGCATGCCACATTCGGCCGGTCGCGCGATCAGACCTGCCCTTTACGAAAGCGCAGCGCCAAGGGCAAGTTGATTCTCAAAAATAACGGCCAAGAACCGCGAAAAACACATCCGGGATCTGATCCATCTTGTAGCCGCCGGATTTGGTCATCACCGCATAGAGCACCAGGCCAAAGGCCAGCAGGATCGTCAGCGCCGAAGCCCAAAGTGGCCTTCGGTCGCTCATCGCAGACAAGACAGACGGAATTGCAAAACCGCCAATAACCAACCCAAGTATCAGGGTCACATCAGGATCCATATGGCTCACCTCGTTAAACGAGGATCAGCCTATTCCGGGTCGGTGCTATAAATCAAACGTTCATCGCAGGGGGCAACCCGCAGAATATTTGTGGTGCCCGGCACATTGAACGGCACCCCGGCAGTGACCACGATCTGATCGGTCTCAGTTGCAAAGCCACCCGCCCGCGCCGCCCGGGCGGCACTGACCACCGCGCCTTTGAACCGGTCCAGTTTTGGCGTCATGATACAGTTGCAGCCCCAGCTCAGCGCCAGACGACGGGCAGTCCGCGGCACCGAGGTCAGCGCCAGGATCGGCACCCCGGGACGTTCACGCGCGGTCAGCAGCGCGGTGGTGCCGCTCTGGGTGAAACAGCAGATCGCCTTGACGTCGGTCTTTTCCGCAATCTCCCGCGCCGCAGCCACAATACCATCGGCAATGGTGTTGCCCTTGGCCGAGCGTGAGGCCGCGATAATCAGGGTGTAGTTCGGATCCGCCTCTACTTCGATGGCCACATCATTCATTGTTTGCACCGCTTCAATGGGAAAATCCCCGGCCGCCGATTCTGCGCTGAGCATCACCGCATCAGCCCCCTCGTAGATCGCCGTAGCAACATCCGACACTTCGGCACGGGTGGGCATCGGGCTTTCGATCATGCTTTCCAGCATCTGAGTGGCCACAATCACCGGCTTGGCAGCGGCGCGACACTCGAGCACCAGACGTTTCTGGATCGGTGGAACCGCGGATACCGGCAGCTCAACCCCAAGATCGCCACGCGCCACCATGATACCGTCCGAGGCCTCCAGGATCTCGGTGAATTTCTCAACCGCCGAGGGCTTTTCGATCTTGCTCAGAATAGCCGCCCGGCCATCAGCCAGTGCCCGCGCCTCAAACACGTCCTTGGCACGCTGCACAAAGGACAGGGCCAGCCAGTCAACGCCCAGATTACAGACGAATTCCAGATCCTTGCGGTCCTTTTCGGACAGCGCCGCCAGCGGCAGTTCCACATCCGGCACATTGACGCCCTTGCGGTTCGATATGGTGCCGCCAATTTTAACGGTGCAATCGGCAAAATCATCGCCGCAGCTGTCCACAACCAGACGGATCTTGCCATCATTGACCAGCAGGTGGGCGCCGGTCTCCAGGGCCTGGAAAATCTCAGGATGAGGCAGGCAAACACGGTTCAGATCGCCCTCAGCCGGGTCCAGATCCATGCGGAACTTGGCGCCAACCTGCAGCTCTTCCGAGCCATTGGCAAACACACCCACACGCAGCTTTGGCCCCTGCAGATCCGCCAGAATGCAGATCGGGCTGTCCAGCTCGGCCTCAATCCGCCGGATAATCGCGTGTTTCTCGGCGATCTCCTCATGGCTGCCGTGTGACATGTTCAGGCGGAACACATCGGCGCCAGCTTCATGCAGCGCCTTAATGGTTTCGTAGGTCTCCGAGGCCGGCCCAAGGGTGGCAACAATCTTGACATTGCGCTGACGTCTCATAGGGGCGGTTCCTTCGGATTTGGGAAATGTTATCGCAAACAGTTGTGGGCCGCTTATCGCGCAATTCCCCTTTTGCTGCAACTCCCCTATAGATGCGACAAAAGGGATGACAGGCAAATGACATATAAACCCTACTTTATTCACGGTGAGAACCGACCCGCCCGCTGGCTGATCACCTGCGATCACGCCACCAATGTGGTGCCGCCGTTTGTCAACGGCGGCGATCTCGGCCTGCCCCGCGACGATATGGAACGCCACATCGCCTATGACGTCGGCGCCTATGAGGTGTCCAGACTTTTGGGTGAGCTGCTGGATGCGCCGGTGATTGCCTCGAATTTCTCACGATTGGTGATTGACCCCAACCGCGGCGAGGACGACCCCACCCTGCTGATGAAGCTATATGACGGCACCATCATTCCCGGCAACCGCCACGCCGATGCGGATCAGCGCGAGCAACGGCTGCAGCATTGCTATCGCCCCTACCACGGCGCGCTCAAGGCACTGGCGGCAAGGGATAACGTGGTGATCATCTCAATGCATTCCTTCACGCCGCAATTGCGCGGCAGACCGCAACGCCCCTGGGAAATCGGCATCCTGTTTCCAGACAATGAGCCGTTTTCACCACATGTGGTTGAGCAGTTAAAACCCCACACCGAGGCTCCTGTCGGCGTCAACGAGCCCTACACCGGCTACCTACCCGGCGATGCCATCGACACCCATGCCTCGGCGCATGGGCGCCCCAACACATTGATCGAGCTACGCAACGACCTGATCGCCGAGCCCAAGGGCCAGGTTGCCTGGGCCGAGCGGCTGGCCCAGGCCCTGCCCCGCGCCCTGATCAGTTCAGGCCTCTGATTGCATCTTACATCGTCAATATGCGTGGCCTTATTGACACAGCTCATTGCGGGACAGGCCCCGTATCCCCATATTCGAAATCACGGGCTTACCGTGAGCTATTTCTAAAGGATGGGCGTATGACCCTTGCAACATTGACCACATTTTTCGGCTGGATGACTGTTTTGAACATCGGCTTCCTGACCATCACCGCGCTGATCTTGCTGGCCGGACGCGAGAAATTTGCCGCCCTGCACGCGGGCATGTTCAACATGCAAACTGGCGAAGTCAAAAAATCCTATTTCAACTACATCGCCACCTACAAGATCCTGACCTTTGTGTTCTGTCTGACACCCTACGTTGCGCTGAAACTGATGTAGCCACCGGCGCATGCCAATCCGCGCCAATCCGCGCCCATCCGTGCATTGTGCCACCGCCCGCCGCTTGCTACTCACGCAGGCGGACGTATTTGTTTTGAAGGAACAGCACGATGGATCAGCAGACCGAGATTGAACTCCAGGCCGCCGCCTTCCGCCGCCTGCAGAAACACCTGATGGAAGACCGCACCGACGCGCAGAACATCGACCTGATGAATCTGGCTGGCTTCTGCCGCAACTGCCTGTCGCGCTGGTACCAGGAAGCCGCAAACGAGCGCGGCATCGAGATGGACAAGACCCAGGCCCGCGAGATTTTTTACGGCATGAGCATGGATGAGTGGAAAGCCAACCATCAAACCGACGCCAGCCCGCAAAAACAGGCCGAATTTGACGTCGCCTTCAAACAGAACGTCACCGACAAGAGCTGACCCAGCTGACCCCGGGGGCCACGCCGGCCCGCGCCTTCGGCCCGGCACCACAGCGCTAGCCGCCGCCGCCCCGGATCACCGGGGAGGCGGCATCTATGCCCCTCACCCCGGCGGTTTTTGTCAGGTCACTTTCTGTTGGCTCAGATCGCCGCCTTGCGACTTTCGTCCAGATAGATCTCGCGCAGGCGCTTGGCGATCGGCCCCGGAGTGCCGTCGCCCAGTTGCACGCCGTCGATCTCAACCACCGGCATCACAAAGGCGCTGGCCGAGGTGGTGAACGCTTCATCCGCCTGCTTCGCCTCATCAATGGTGAACAGACGTTCTTCGATCTTCAACTGCGCCTCAGCCGCAATGCGCAGCACCGCCTTGCGGGTGATGCCGTGCAGAATATCGCTGGACAGCGGCCGGGTGACAATGGTGCCATCCTTGACGTAATAGGCATTGTTGCTGGTGCCCTCGGTGACATAACCATCCTCGATCAGCCAGGCATCATCACAGCCCGCTTTCTTGGCCATCATCTTGCCCATCGACGGGTACAGCAACTGCACCGTCTTGATGTCGCGGCGACCCCAGCGGATATCGGCGATCGAGATGATCTTGGCGCCCCGCTTGGCGGCCGGGTTATCCGCCAAATTCGGCTTGTTCTGGGTGAACAGCACGATGGTCGGCTTGGTGGTCTCGGGGTCCGGGAACACAAAATCCCGGTCACCGTCACTGCCACGGGTGATCTGCAGATAGACCAGACCCTCGACAATATTGTTGCGCTTGACCAACTCGCGGTGGATTTCCAGCAGCTCGTCTTTTGAGCAGGCCGCCTGCATGTCCAACTCGCCCAGCGAGCGCGCCAGCCGCACCGCGTGACCGTCAAAATCGATCAGCTTTCCATCCAGCACCGAGGTCACCTCATAGACGCCATCGGCCATCAGGAAACCGCGATCAAAAATCGAGACCTTGGCCTCGGTCTCCGGCAGGTATTCGCCGTTTACATATACGGTACGGGTCATTTTGCTCTCCTCAACCCCAGAGCTTTGCGCTGGGTGGGTGCACACCGGCACCATCAAATTTCAAAGGTTCATCCCGGTCTTCGGCCAGCAGCAGTGGCCCGTCAAGGTCGGTGACCGCCATACCCTGCGCCACCAATGTGGCCGGCGCCATTGCCAGCGACGATCCGACCATGCAGCCGACCATCACCCGAAAGCCCTGCGCCAGCGCCGCATCGCGCAGCTTCAGCGCCTCGGTCAGCCCACCGGTCTTGTCCAGCTTGATGTTCACCACATCGTATTTGCCAGCCAGCTTAGGCAGGCTCTCGCGGTCATGACAGCTCTCATCGGCACAGACCGGCACCGGACGCTCCATGCCAATCAGCGCATCGTCTTCGCCAGCGGGCAGAGGTTGCTCCACCAGTTCAACCCCCAGACGCAGCAGATGCGGCGCCAGCTTGGCATAGATCTCGGCCGACCAGCCCTCGTTGGCATCAATGATGATGGACGAGTCCGGCGCCCCAGCCCGCACCGCTTCCAGCCGCGGCATGTCATCGGCGGTGCCCAGCTTGATCTTCAGCAAGGGCCGAAAGGCATTCTCAGCCGCCTGCGCCTGCATCTTTTCAGGGCTATCCAGCGACAGGGTGTAAGCGGTAATCTCAGGCCCCGGCGCCGCCAGTCCAGCCAGCTCCCAAACCCGCTTACCGGCCTGCTTGGCCTCCAGATCCCACAGCGCACAGTCCACCGCATTGCGCGCCGCGCCGGCGGGCAGTAGCGCTTGCAGCTCGGCGCGGCTGAAATCAGCGGGCAGACCCTCGATCTCCGCCGTCACAGAATCCAGCGTTTCATCGTAGCGCGCATAAGGCACGCATTCGCCCCAGCCGGTAAATCCACCCTGCTCAACCGTCACCGTCAGCACTTTGGCCTCAGTGCGCGAGCCGCGTGAAATTGTGAAAACCTGCGCCAGCTTGAACACATCCCGCGTCACGGTGATCCGCATGCCCTACCCCTTCTTCTTGTTTAAAATACCTCCGCCGGAGGCTCTTGCTTCTTGTTTAAAATACCTCTGCCGGAGGCGCCGCCCCTATCGGCAGCCCCCTCCGGCAGTGGTGTTAGATCAGATCGCGCCCAGCGCGTCCACCAGACGGCCCGCACCATGGCGGAACGGATCCACCGCAGGCAGACCCATGCGCGCTTCAACCTCCGCCAGATAGGCCAAGGCCTCTTCCTCGCTCAGATGCTGCGTGTTGATCGAAATGCCAACAACCTGACAGGCCGGATTGGCCACCTGCGCCAGCGGCAGCGCGGTGTCGCGCAGGCGCTCCAGCGTCGGCAGATCATAGCCCGGCAATCCGCGCATATGCGCCCGGGTCGGCTCGTGACACAGGATCAGCGCGTCCGGCTGACCGCCATGCACCAGCGCCATGGTCACCCCGGAATAAGACACATGGAACAGGCTGCCCTGTCCCTCGATGTGATCCCAGTGATCGGCCTCATTGTCAGGTGTCAGATATTCCACTGAGCCGGCCATGAAATCAGCAATCACCGCATCCAACGGCACCCCGTGACCAGTGATCAGAATACCGGTCTGTCCGGTGGCCCGAAAGGTCGATTTCAGACCGCGTTTCTGCATCTCAGCATCAATCGACAGCGCGGTGTACATCTTGCCCACCGAACAATCGGTGCCCACCGCCAGACAGCGCTTGCCGCTGCGCTTGACGCCATTGGCAATTGGATACCCAACCGTCGGCACCCGCACGTCGTGCAACGTGCCACCATGGGTCTGCGCCGCCGCCACCAGATCGCCCTCGTCGCGCAGCAGGTTGTGCAGCCCCGAGGCCAGATCATAGCCCATTTCCAGCGCCTCGATCAGCACCTCTTTCCAGGCCGCCGAGATCAATCCACCGCGGTTGGCCACCCCGATCACCAGCGTCTTGGCGCCAGCCGCTTTTGCTTCCGCCAGCGTCATGTCGGCAAGGCCAAGATCCGCCCCGCAGCCCTGCAGGCGGAGCTGTGCCACAGCATTCTCCGGGCGCCAGTCTTTGATGCCAATGGCCACCTTGGCAGCCAGCATATCGGGTGCATCACCCAGGAACAGCAGATAAGGGGTCTCGATCATCTCGGGGCACTCCATGGAATTTCACTTTGAGCGCGACTTTAGGCGAGCCGCGACGCGAAGCGGTCCCATTTTACCATGCCTGCCCCGCATCAAACGCATATTTCTTCGGCCACCAATCACTTTATTCGAAGAATCTTCCGCCGCAGCAAAGCAAACCACTGTTCCTTGCGCCACCACCGCAAACAGCGACGGTTGCTGCACCGGCAATGCTGCAGCCGCACAATATGGCTTGCGCGCCATCGCGCAATTTAATACCACAGATGGGGAAAAAATCGCAATTTCCTTACTCAAACAGGTGACCCGCACATGAGCTTTCGCATCCAGCCCACCGCCCCGGCCCGCCCCAATCGCTGCCAGCTGTTTGGCCCCGGCTCAAACACCAAACTGTTCCCCAAGATGGCCGCCTCAGCTGCGGATGTGATCAATCTCGACCTCGAAGATTCGGTCGCGCCTTCGGACAAGGACAGCGCCCGCGCCAATGTGATCGAGGCGCTGAACAGCATCGACTGGGGCACCAAATACCTGTCGGTGCGGATCAACGGGCTGGACACGCCCTATTGGTACCGCGACGTAGTGGATCTGCTGGAACAGGCCGGCGACCGGCTGGATCAGATCATGATCCCCAAGGTGGGCTGTGCCGCCGATGTCTACGCGGTGGATGCGCTGGTCACTGCGGTTGAGCGCGCCAAGGGTCGCAGCAAAGTGATCTCGTTTGAGGTGATCATCGAATCGGCAGCGGGCATTGCCCATGTGGAAGAGATCGCCGCCGCCTCGCCCCGGCTGCAGGCGATGAGCCTGGGGGCTGCGGATTTCGCCGCCTCAATGGGCATGCAAACCACTGGCATCGGCGGCACCCAGAAAAACTACTATATGCTGCACCAGGGCCAAAAACACTGGTCCGACCCCTGGCACTGGGCGCAGACCGCCATCGTCGCCGCCTGCCGCACCCATGGCGTGCTGCCGGTGGATGGCCCCTTTGGCGATTTCTCCGATGACGAAGGCTTTCGCGCCCAAGCGCTGCGCTCGGCCACTTTGGGCATGGTCGGTAAATGGGCCATCCACCCCAGGCAGATCGCGCTGGCAAACGAGGTCTTCACCCCCTCCGATGCTGCCGTCAGCGAAGCCCGCGAGATCCTGGCTGCGATGGAGACCGCCAAGGCCAAGGGCGAAGGCGCCACCGTCTACAAGGGTCGCCTGGTGGATATTGCCAGCATCAAACAGGCCGAGGTCATCGTCGCCCAGTCCGAACTGATTGCAGGCGGTTAATCTGTCTCACCGTTACCCTGCCTAGCCGGTGTAGGGTGCGTGCTTGCACGCACCGCTAAGGAAAACCAATCCCATGACCGATCTAACCCTTCTGCACACTGCGCAGGTGCATTGCGCTACCTTTGACAGGTTGGCACCGCAGGCTGACCTGCATCATGTGGTGCGCCCGGACTGGCTGGCACGTGCCCAGAACGGAATTGACGACCAACTGGTTGCCGAAATCACCGCCGCCGTCACGGCGGCTGAGGCGCCGGTTCTGTGCAGCTGCACCACCATCGGCGCAGTGGCCGAGGCGGCCGGCGCCATCCGCATCGACTGGCCGATGATGATGCAGGCCGCATTGATCGGCGGGCCGGTGTTGCTGGCCTATTGCCTCGACAGCACGGCGCACCCCTCCCAAGCACTGCTGCGGCGTGCCTTTGGCCGCTCTGACCCACAGCTGACCTGCCTACAACTGGCGCCGCATTGGCCGCTGTTTGAGGCCGGCCAAACGGCCAGCTTCAATCAGGCTCTGGCCGCGGACATTGAACAGGCACTGACGCAGCAGCCCTATGGCTGCGTGGTTCTGGCGCAGGCCTCGATGGCAGGGGTGGCCGGGATGATACAGACCGACGTCCCGGTGCTGGCCTCGCCCGAGATTGCGGCACAGGCGCTGCTGCCTGCGCCCTAGCCCTACGAATCCGCCAGCGACAAGCGGTACCCTCGCCAAAGCAGACGGCGACTTCATCCCCCTCCACCTCAACGAAGGTCTAAGTCGCAGCGGAGAAAGATGAGTATTTTTAGCAACGAGAATTATGGCGCCCCGGAGCCAAATGTTTCTTTTTGCCGAAAATACTCAAAAACAGGCATGCGCCACAGTCAGGCCCGCAGATCCTTGGACGAGCCCATCACCACATAGGTGGTGATTGCCGTCACATAAGGCGAGGTGCCCAATACATCGGTATGAAACCGTTTGTAGCTGGGCAGGTCCGAACATTCGACCCGCAGCAGATATTCGATGGTGCCAGTAATATTGTGGCATTCCACCACCTCTGGGGCCGCATCCATTGCCCGCTCAAAGGCCCTCTGCGCCTCTTTGGTATGCTCCCCCAGCCCGACGCCGATATAGGTGACGAAGCCGGCCCCCATCGCCTGGCGATCCAGCACCGCGCGATAGCCGGTAATGATGCCCGCGCGCTCCAGATCCTGCACCCGGCGCAGACAGGCCGAGGGCGACAGGCCGACCCGATCGGCCAGTTGCAGATTGCTGATGCGGCCGTCGCGGGACATTTCGCGCAATATTTGCTGGTTTATATGATCTATTTTCGCCATTTGTTGCGAAATTAGAGCAGGACCACAGTAAAACGCAATTACATTTGGCCCGAAACATCACAAATATGCCGCTATGACTTATGATCTTTTCCTGGCGCTTGCGCTGTTCGCCTTCGTTTCCTCGATCACTCCGGGGCCCAATAATCTGATGCTGATGGCCTCGGGGGCCAATTTCGGCTTTCGCCGAAGCATTCCGCATATGTTGGGCGTGGCGCTGGGATTTGTATTCATGGTGCTGATGGTGGGGATTGGGCTGGTGCAGCTATTTGATGCCTATCCAGCCAGCTACACCGTTCTCAAGACCGGATCGGTGGCCTATCTGCTGTGGCTGGCCTGGAAAATCGCCCATGCCAGTCCGGTCCGGGCCAGCGACAAACAGGGCAGCCCGATGACTTTCCTGCAGGCGGCGGCGTTTCAATGGGTCAACCCCAAGGCCTGGGCGATGGCCTTGACGGCGATCAGTGCCTACACCCCGGATCAAACCATTGCCGCAATCCTGCTGGTGAGCGCTGTTTTTGGCGCCATCAACCTGCCTTCGGTTGGATCATGGACCGTGCTGGGGCAGCAGATGGCAAAGATTCTGACCAGCCCGCGCCGCCTGAGCCTGTTCAACTGGACCATGGCAGCACTGTTGGTGATGTCATTGTACCCGGTGATCTGGCCCGCATGAGACCGCGACAGAGCGCCGAATGAGGCTGGGCAGCCTCCGATGATCTACCCCCGGAGTGAATTACGAACCTTGCTGAGTTGCATCTGACCGCCGGTAAGGCCATATATCGCTAAATTCCGCGCGTGTGAGGCTATATGACCCAGTATCTGGATTTTGAAAAACCCCTGGCCGAAATCGAAGGCAAGGCGGAAGAGTTGCGCGCATTGGCGCGCGCCAATGAAGAGATGGACATCGAGTCCGAAGCCAAGGCTCTGGACCTCAAGGCCGGGCAACTGCTTGAGGGTCTTTACAAAAACCTGACCGCCTGGCGCAAATGCCAAGTGGCGCGCCATCCAGAGCGGCCTCATTGTAAAGACTACATCAAGGCGCTGTTTACCGAATTCACCCCGCTGGCCGGCGATCGCAGCTTTGCCGATGATCTGGCGGTGATGGGCGGCTTGGCCCGGTTCAACGATCAGCCGGTCATGGTGATTGGCCACGAAAAGGGCAGTGACACCAAATCCCGCATCGAGCGGAACTTTGGCATGGCCCGGCCCGAGGGCTATCGCAAGGCGATCCGGCTGATGCAGATGGCGGACAAATTTAACCTGCCAGTGATCACCCTGGTCGACACCCCCGGTGCCTATCCCGGCAAAGGCGCCGAGGAGCGCGGCCAGTCTGAAGCCATTGCGCGCTCCACTGAGGCCTGCCTGCAGATCGGCGTGCCGCTGGTGTCGATCATCATCGGCGAAGGCGGATCAGGCGGCGCGGTGGCCTTTGCCTCGGCCAACCGTGTGGCGATGCTGGAGCATTCGGTCTATTCGGTCATCACCCCAGAAGGCTGCGCCTCGATCCTGTGGAAAGATGCCGAGAAAATGCGCGAGGCGGCGCAGGCGCTGCGGCTGACGGCCACGGATCTGCAGGAACTGGGCGTTGTCGATCACATCATTGCGGAACCCAAAGGTGGCGCCCACCGGGATGCAGACACCGCAATCCAGGCCGTTGGTGAGACCATCCAGCAGTTGCTGAACGAGCTGAAACCGTTGGACGGTCCGGCGCTGATCAAGGATCGTCAGCAGAAATATCTGGATCTGGGCTCCAAGGGCCTGGCGGCCTGATCTGAGTTCGCCGTTGCAGCGCGCGCCCGGAAGAGGGGCGCTGCAACGGAAGAACTCGCCAGCTTATCCGGCACCCACCATGATAGAAATCAATGGCGAGCAGCGCTGCGCTTTGCGCAGTGCCGGGCCCAACGGGAGGCGTGTCTGCGGTAGCAGATCGGCGACGGGCGGGAGACCCGGTTGAGATGATTTCCCTACCCTGCCAGCATCCGCAGCCCCTGGGTCACGTCTGAGCGCACCGCCAGTCGCAATCCCGGCTCATCGCCAGCCTTCAGCGCGGCGATGATCAGTTTGTGATTGCGTGGCGGCTCAGTGCGGCGCAGGCGCCCATACAGCGCCCGCATGGTGGGGCCCAGCTGCAGCCAGACGGTTTCCGCCATCGCCAGCATCGCCGGCGCCTGGGCGCGCAGATACAGGGTGCGGTGAAATTCGAGGTTCGAGCGAATATAGCCAACAGCATCACGTTTCGACACTGCCTCGGCGACGCCCATGTTGATGCTTTGCAACCGGTCGATCAGCGCCATATGCGCCCGGGGCAGCGCCCGGCTGGCCAGTTCGACCTCCAGCAGCGCCCGCAGCGCCGCCAGCTCTTCGATCCGTTCGTTGCTGAGCTCGGGGGTGGAGACCCGCCCCGACGAGGACAGGAACAGCGCCCCTTCGGCCACCAGCCGGCGCACCGATTCGCGGGCGGGGGTCATGGAGACGCCGAACTCGCGGCCAATGCCGCGCAGGGTCAGCGCCTGCCCCGGCGCAATATCACCATGCATGATCCGGGTGCGCAGGGCGCGGTAAACCCGCTCATGTGCAGAGGTGGACTGTTCTGAAGGGCGCGGAGATACCATCATTCATCCATGTGATCACAAACACAGCCTCCGTCAACCACCAATGATCAAAGATCCCCGGTCCCACGCCCGCCCTACCCGCACCCGCCTAAAGGTCAAACCGAAAGCGGTGCAGGCCGCCGCCTTGGGCCTTCAACCAACCGCGGGGCGGCTGATAGTCGCCGTAGAGATGCGCAACCTGGGCCCAGAATGCGGCTGAGTGGTTCATTTCCGCCAGATGTGCCACCTCATGCGCGGCGACGTAGCGCAGCACTTCTGGCGGCGCCAAGATCAGCCGCCAGGAGTACATCAAGCCGCCATCCGAGGTGCAGGAGCCCCAGCGGGAGCGGGTGTCGCGCAGGGTGATACGGTTATAAGAGCGGCCCAATTTTGCGGCATAGTGATCCGACGCCGCCGCCAGCCGGTCCCGCGCCAGTTCACGCAGGAACCGCTGCAACACCCGCCCCGGCCGATCGCCGGGCACCTCGATCTCATCGTCGCGGACCAGCACCCGTTTGCCTTTGGCGGCGACGATGCGGCGATCCCGACCATCAATCGGCAGACAGCTCCCCGTTTGCACCACCATTGCCTCAGGATGCTTGGCCAGATGGCTTCTGATCCAGTCTTCCTTCTCGGCGGCAAAGGCCAGCGCGTCGCCTTCGGGCAGCGATTTTGGCAGCGTCAGCGTCACCCGCCCGTCCAGCGCCGAGATCCGCAGGCTGATCCGGCGCGCCCGCGGCGAGCGGCGCAAAGTCAGCGGAACCGGGGGGGCTCCGGGCAGGTGATGGTCGGCCATGCGGACCCCTTAATGGACTAAAGCCTTTGACAGTTCCCATCTCATATGGCACGTCACCGGAATCGTCGATACGACTCATGCATAAATCAAGGGGATACACATGCCCAACGAAGAATGGGGCGTAAAGCGCATCTGCCCAACCACCGGCAAGCGCTTTTATGACCTTAACAAGTCTCCAATCGTCAGCCCCTATACGGGGGAAGCGATGGAACCGGAAACCGGCAAAAGCCGGATGATGGCAGCGGATGCCGAAGATGCGGCAACCCTGAAAGCCAAAGAAGGCGCCAGCGCCGACGGCACAGTGCTGGATGATGACGATTCAAGCGATATCGATCTGGGCGATGATGTTCTGGATGATGACGACGAGGAAGAAGATACTGTTCCTCTCGAAGAAATCGCCGATGTCGCCGCAAACGATGACGATTCCTGATCGTTTTCTAGCGGTGTAAGAGTGCATTTTTTCGACCCGAACAGCTGATTTTCAGCGCCTCGAAAAAAAGCTTGGATGGTGGCGCATTTTCCGCTTGCGGTATGCGCCATCGTCCCTTAAATCAGCCTCACACCGGACAGACGGCAACGTCAAACGGAACAGGTTGGGGCCTTAGCTCAGCTGGGAGAGCGCCTCGCTGGCAGCGAGGAGGTCAGGAGTTCGATCCTCCTAGGCTCCACCAACCTTTCTATTTTTTATGGATCGATACCCTACGGGGACCTTTACAGGCACTGTCACTGGACACTCTAAAAGTCTGATCACTGTAAAAACCTGGTCCCTGTAAAATCTAGCCTGGCCAGTTCAACTTGGCTTGAAACACCAAAAAACCCTAAATTCGAAACCTTTATCGCCGCCCGGCTATTTGCCGGGCAACGAACGGGCCGATACCTCACTCCACAATCATCCGCCGGGCAGGCTCTGGCCTATCGCCAGCTCCAGCTTATCCACCACCTCGGTGATCTGCTCATCCGTGATGATAAACGGCGGCGCCAGCAGGATGTGATCGCCCAGCACACCATCGCGGGTGCCCGACATCGGGTAACAGATCAGCCCAGCCTCAAAGGCCGCCTTCTTAATTTTCTTGGCCAAGCCCAGACCTGGATCAAACGGCGCCTTGGTCTCGCGGTCCGCCACCAGTTCGATCCCGCGAAACAACCCGCGGCCGCGAATGTCGCCGATATTGGGATGTGAGCCGAATCGCGCAACCAAGGCGGCCTGCAATTTCTCGCCCATCTCAGCACTGCGCTGCACCAACCCGCGATCCAGCATCGCCCGCAGCACTGCCAATGCGGCTGCCGTGGCGACAGGGTGACCGATATAGGTATGACCGTGCTGGAAAAATCCGCTGCCCTCCTCGATCGCCTGATAGATCTGGCCGGAGCACAGCATCGCACCGATCGGCTGATAGCCCGCCCCGAGCCCCTTGGCGATACAGAGGATGTCTGGCGCGACATCATCGGCGTCACAGGCAAACAGATGGCCGGTACGGCCCATGCCGCACATCACCTCGTCCAGAATCAACAGCACGCCGTATTGATCGCAGATCTCGCGGATACGCTTGAAATAACCCTCAACCGCCACCACCGCGCCCGAGGTGGCCCCGACCACCGGCTCAGCCATAAAGGCCATCACCGTATCAGGACCAAGGCGTAGGATTTCCGCCTCCAGCTCATTGGCAACCCGTTGACCATAGTCAAAGGCGCTCTCACCATCGTTGCGGTCGGCATATTCATAACAGGGCGCAATATGTGAGATGTCGATCAGCAGCGGCGCAAACTGTGCCCGCCGCCATTCATTGCCGCCCGCCGCCAAGGCCCCCAGCGTATTGCCGTGATAGCTTTGCCGCCGGGCAATCAGATGACGGCGCTGCGGTTCGCCGCGCTCCACATGGTATTGCCGGGCCAGCTTGATCGCCGCCTCGGTTGCCTCGGAGCCGCCTGAGACAAAATAGACCCGGTCCAGATCGCCCGGCGCATGGGCGATCAGCAGATCGGCCAGCTGCTCGGCCGGCTCGGAGGTCAGGAAGCTGGTATGTGCAAAGGCCAGTTTTCCCACCTGCTCCTGCACCGCCCGGATCACAGCCGCGTCAGAATGCCCCAGGCAGGACACTGCCGCGCCGCCAGACCCATCGAAATACCGCTTGCCATCCGCGTCAATCAGATAGCAACCATCACCGGCAACGGCGGTGGGCAATTGCGCTTTGGTATGGCGGGGAAACACGTGACTCATTATCCAACTCTCCATCTGGCTGTCGTCCGCATTCTGCGCCCGCGCGCCACTGGACACAATGCTCGTCAAAATCTGGACCTAGAGTCGGCTCTGTTTTTAGCGTTTCTGGAATCCAAAGCGACTCAGGCGGCCTGCCCCGCCTGAACGCAGTACAAACACTCAAATCGCGGAAAGGATTTGTCATGGATGGCACCTTCAATGAAAATGACATCAGCCACATCGTCGACGCCGACAAGGCCCACGTCTGGCATCACCTGATCCAGCACAAGCAGTTTGAAACCAATGATCCGCGCATCATCCTTGAGGGCAAGGGCATGCGGGTCTGGGATCAGAACGGCAAAGAATATCTCGATGCGGTCTCGGGCGGCGTCTGGACCGTCAACGTCGGCTATGGCCGCGAAAGCATCGCCAAGGCGGTCTATGACCAGTTGATCAAACTGAACTATTTTGCCCAGACCGCCGGCTCGATCCCCGGTTCGCTCTATGCTGAAAAGCTGATCTCGAAAATGCCGGGCCTGAGCCGGGTCTATTACACCAATTCGGGCTCCGAAGCCAACGAGAAGGCCTTTAAGATGGTGCGCCAGATTGCCCACCGGCGTTTTGGCGGCAAGAAGCACAAGATCCTGTACCGCGACCGCGACTATCACGGCGGCACTCTGGCCACCATGTCGGCCGGCGGTCAGGATGAGCGCGTAATGCAATACGGCCCGCTGGCGCCAGGGTTCGTCCGGGTGCCCCATTGCATGGAATACCGCAACCACGAACAGGGCCTCGATCACCTGTCGAGCGAAGAATACGGCATCGCCTCGGCCAACCTGATCGAAGAGGTCATCCTGCGCGAAGGCGCTGATACTGTCGGCGCGCTGTGCCTGGAGCCGGTGACCGCTGGCGGCGGCGTCATCACCCCACCGCCCGGCTATTGGCCGCGGGTGCAGGAAATCTGCAAGAAATATGACATCCTGCTGCACATCGACGAAGTGGTCTGTGGTGTCGGTCGCACCGGCACCTGGTTTGGCTATCAGCAATACGGGGTCAAGCCGGACATTGTGACCATGGCCAAGGGTGTCGCCTCGGGCTATGCGGCAATCGCGCTTTGTGTCACCACCGAAGCGGTGTTTGACATGTTCAAGGACGACCCCAGCGATCCGCTGAGCTATTTCCGTGACATCTCGACCTTTGGCGGCTGCACCGCCGGTCCGGCGGCGGCGCTCGAGAACATGCGGATCATCGAAGACGAGGATCTGCTGGGCAATTGCAACGCCATGGGGGCGCGCATGATGGACAATCTGCAGGCGCTGAAGGAGAAACACCGAATCATTGGCGATGTGCGCGGCAAGGGACTGTTCCTGGGTCTCGAACTGGTCGCCGACCGCGCCACCAAAGACCCGGCCACCGAGGCGCAGATTGCGCAGGTCACCGGCGATTGTGGCGCCCAGGGCGTCATCATCGGCGCCTCCAACCGCTCAATTCCCGGCAAGAACAACGTGCTGTGCTTCTCACCTGCACTGATTGCCACTGCGGATGACATCGATCAGATCACCGACAGCGTTGATAAGGCGCTGACCAAGGTGTTTGGTTAACACATCACTTCCTGCCGCCGCCATCACCGGGGCGGCAGGAAGCAACCAAAGCGCCCCGAGTTTGACGGGGCGCTTTTTATTTGCGCAGGCATCAGGAACGACCGCAGGCCACCGTGATGGCTCACATCCTTTCCAGCAAAATCAAACCAAATGCGGACCAAGGACATTTGACCGCGCCACGTTAACTTATTCCTCAACAATTTTCGTGAAATTCGCCGTAGTACCACCACTGACTTACAAGGCGATTCATGACTGACTGGACTTCTGGCTACGTGGCCGACATCGACTATACATCTGATTTTTTTCGCGAGCTGACCCCGGCACATTTGGGATTTTGCGCCCTGTCCCAAGGCCATAATCACGGGCTGAACCAAGCCAAACTGACCTATTGTGAGCTGGGCTGCGGTCAGGGTTTTTCCGCCAACCTTCTCGCCGCCGCCAACCCTCACATCGACTTCCACGCGATGGACTTCAATCCCGCCCATATGGCCGGCGCTGCCAATCTGGCACAGGATGCCGAGCTGGATAATGTTCACTTCCATGAGTGCTCGTTTGAGGATTTTGGCGCCGCGCCCGGCCTGCCGCAGCAGTTCGACGTTATCGCGCTGCATGGTGTCTACAGCTGGGTGTCAAAAGAACATCAGAAGCATATCACCGACTTCATTGCCAAACGGCTCAAGCCCGCTGGTATGGTCTATATCAGTTACAATACGCTGCCCGGATGGGCGCCGGTGATGCCGCTGCGTCGCATTCTGACAAACCGGGCCAACCAAGGCACCGGACCGCTGGAACAGCGGATCAAGGAGGCGATGACTTATGCCCAGTCGCTAGAGCAGTCCGGCGCCGGTTATTTCTTGGGCAACCCGGCAGCGGTTGGGCGGTTGGAGCAAATGAAGTCCAACCCGGCCAGCTATCTGGCGCATGAGTATTTCAACAAGGACTGGACGCCGTTTCATTTTGAGGACGTCGCCGCCGATCTGTCGCAGGCCAAGCTGAGCTTTCTGGGATCGGCGGAGCCACGCGATCATCTGGACGACATTTGCTTTACCCCGGACCAACAGACCCTAATACAGGCCGAAAGCGACCCGGTGCAGCGCCAAAGCCTGCGCGACATCCTGCTGAACGAGCAGTTTCGCACCGATATATTTGTGAAGGGAAAGCAACAGCACTCGCAACGCGGATCCATCGCCGCCTGGTTCGCAACGCCGCTGGCTCTGACCCGCCACTACAGTGGCGGTGTCATGAAACTGACCTGGCGCGGCCGTGAGGTTTCCATGGAGCGGGCACAGTTTCAGCCGGCGCTTCAGGCGCTCGAACAGGGTCCGATGACAGTGCGTGCGCTGTTGGAGCTTGAGGTATTTGGAGAAATTCCCTGGAGTGATATCTCGCGCCTGCTGACCTTGCTGATCGGCGAAGGCTATCTGGCCCCCTGCCTGCCGCAAGCGGGGCTTGCCGAGCGGGCCGAGCGCTGTCGCCTGTTCAACTCAGCCGTCGCCAAACGCTCCGAAGAGAGCGAGACACTGCAGTTCTTCGCCTCGCCGGTCACCGGCGGCGGCATTGCGCTGGACCGGCTGGAGCAGCTGTTCTTGCTGGCTCGCAGCGAAGGGCACAAGACCCCAGGAGACTGGGCCGATCTGGTTTGGAAGATCCTGGAGCCGCAGGGTCAGCGACTGCAAAAAGACGGCCGCACTCTGGACACCCCGGAAGAAAACCTCGCCCTGCTGCGGGTGCGCGCCACGGCCTTTGCCGCCCGCCGTCTGGCGCTCTGCGACAGCCTTGGCCTGGCGCTGGAGCCCGAACAGGACCGCCTACGCAGCAACAAGGTCGCCGCGTAGGACAGCAAAAGGCGGTGCCATTGCTGGCACCGCCGTCGTTTGTCTGGTGAGCGGGCTCACAGCATCTGAAACAGCACCCCCGACACAATCGCACCGCTGACCCCCAGCGCCAGATAGGTGGCAAACACCTGCGGCTTGACCAGCGACCAGACCGCCAGCATCGCCGGGATCGAGCTGACCGCGCCGGCCACCATGAACGACATCGCAGCGCCGTTGCTCATGCCCTGATCAATCAGCCCCGCCAGCAGTGGCGGCGCCACATAAGAGTTCAGATAGGCAGGCATACCGACCAGCGCGGCGATGACGATCGGCAGTACACCTTCACCGCCAACCAGAGTGGCGATCAGATCGGCGGGCACATAGTGAACCAGCAGCGCCTCCAGCACATAGGCCAGCGCCAGCCATTTCAGCAGGAAAATCCCGTTGGCGACAAATTCAGCCCGAAAATGATCGCGACGGGGCTGCTCCTGCCAGAATTTCCACACTGGTTTTGCGTCCAGCTTGGGGGTGCCGCAGCCACAACAGCTACTGGGGGCAATGCGCAGAGGAGAGGCAAACAGCCCGGCCCGCATCAGCGCCCGGACCATAAAGCCGCCAAACAGCCCCAGAGCAACGGCGACAACCGCCTTGCCGATGGCAAAGGGCCAGCCCAGCGCCGCAGCGGTGATCAGCAGGGTCGGCGGATCAATCAGCGGCGACGACAGCCAGAACGCCATCACTGCCGATAGTGGCGCCCCCAGCGCCAGCAATCCGGCGATAAAGGGAATCACTTCGCAGGAACAGAACGGTGCCAAGCCGCCAAACAGCGCCGCCATAAAGATCATCCGGGTCTCGCGGCCCTCAAAGGCGCGGGCCACCATGACCTCGGCCCCGGTGGCCTTGAGATAGGCCAGTAACAGCACCGCAAACAGAATATAGCGGCCGGTGCTGAGCAGCGCCAGCAGAGCAAATTCACCCACTGCAGTGAAATTCGCCGGGTCCAGAACCGCCACCGCGGCCAGCAGGACCGCGATCAGGGCCCAGGGGGTTTTCAGCCACTTCAACCTATGGCGCACGCCGCCCGGGCTTTGGGTCAGATCAGTCATCTTTTGCCGCCTCCTTGGTATTCGCATCGGCGCAGCATTCGCTCAGAACAAACTGCGCCAGGGCCTCTAGCTGTTGAAAACTGGCCCGGCTGATGGTTGAACGCCCGCGTTTTTGCTGCTCAACCACACCGGCGCTGGTCAGACATTTGAGATGATGCGCCAGGGTCGAGGGCGCGATGCCGGTGCGGTGCTGGATTTCAGCCACCATCAGCCCCTCGTGACCCGCCCGGATCAGGCAGCGCAACACCTGCAGCCGCGCCTCCGACCCCATCGCCGCAAATCCCTGTGCCGCTTGCGCCCACTGCATGATCATACTCCGGTTGATTCGATATAACTAGTTTTATAGTTGTTTACACGATGACACAAGGCTGTTTTTTGACCCTGACGTCTAAGTCCAGATTGCACCCGACTTAAGTCCAACCTAAGATGCGCCACATGGCAATATCCGTCGACACGTTCTTTCTCAGCCCCAGGGCGCACGGCACCCTGCAGGCGCAAATCCAGCAGATGATTGCCGAGGGTATTCTGTCTGGCCGTTTTCACGTGGGGGAAAAGCTGCCCTCGTCGCGCAAGCTGGCGGTGCATCTGGGCATCAGCCGCATCACCGTGACGCTGGCCTATACCGAGCTGCTGGCCAATGATTATCTGAGCTCACGCGGTCGGTCGGGCTATTACGTGTCGGACAACGCACCGGTGCCGCCCAGCTATACGCCGCCGGAAAAATCCGAAGACACTGTGGACTGGTCAAAGACCATCGTGCGTCAGTTCACCGGTGGTGACACCCCGCGCAAGCCGCAGGACTGGCGCGATTACAAATATCCGTTCATCTACGGTCAGGCCGACCCCTCGCTGTTTGACCACGCCAACTGGCGCCTGTGTGCACTGCGCGCGCTGGGGCAAAAGGATTTTGCGGCTCTAACAACGGATTACTTCGATCAGGACGACCCGCTCCTGATCGAATATATCGCCCGCCACACCCTGCCCCGACGCGGCATCACCGCCCGCCCCGAAGAGATCCTGATCACCCTGGGGGCGCAGAACGCCCTGTGGCTGGTCACCCAGATCCTGCTGAACGGTGATCGAAAGGCGGCGATCGAGGATCCGTGTTATTATACCCTGCGCGATCAGTTGACCCACAGCCGCTGCCAGATTGAGACCATTGCGGTGGACGCTGACGGGCTGCCTCCGGAACAGATCACCGATGACACCGACGTCATTTTCACCACCCCCAGCCACCAGAGCCCGACAACCGCAACCATGCCGATGGAGCGTCGCCGCACCCTGCTGGAGCGGGCCCGTGATATTGATGCGGTGATCGTCGAAGACGACTATGAATTTGAGATGTCCTTCCTCTCGGCCCCCTCCCCGGCGCTAAAGTCGCTGGATCGGGATGGCCGGGTGATCTATGTCGGCAGCTTCTCAAAATCGCTATTTCCCGGCTTGCGGCTGGGCTATCTGGTGGGATCCGAGCCGTTTATCCGCCAGGCCCGTGCCCTGCGCGCCAATGTGCTGCGCCACCCGCCCGGACATATCCAGCGCACGGTGGCCTATTTTCTGTCACTGGGTCACTACGACGCCCAAATACGCCGCACCGCCAAGAAACTGCACCAGCGCCGCACCGTGATGGAAGAGGCCATTACCCAGCATGGCCTGACCATCGCCGGCCGGGGCGTCTATGGCGGCTCGTCGATCTGGATGCAGGCCGATCCGTCGCTGGACATGGCCAGCGTAGCCCGCAGCCTGATGCCCCAGAGCGTATTGGTCGAGCCCGGCGCCCCCTTTTTTGCCGCCCAAAACCGCCAGCACAATTATTACCGGCTCGGCTATTCCTCAATCGCGCAGAATCGCATTGAGCCGGGCCTGGCCCTGCTGGCAGCGGCCCTGCAGCTGCCCTGAGACTGACACTCGGACGGGCACTCAGACTGGCCCGCGGACTGGCCCGCGGACTGGCCCTAATCCGGCCGCACATCTGGCCCTAACTGCGGCCGACCCCACATCCTAAACCAAGGGCAACCCCGGCATATTGCCGGCCCTTTCGGCGTCTCGTCAGGAGAATTTACAATGAAAATGACCACCGAAGAAGCTTTTGTAAAAACACTGCAAATGCATGGCATAGAACACGCTTTTGGGATCATCGGATCGGCATTCATGCCAATCTCGGATATCTTCCCCAAGGCGGGCATCTCCTTTTGGGACTGTGCCCACGAGGGATCCGGCGGCATGATGGCCGATGGCTATACCCGCGCCACCGGCAAAATGTCGATGATGATCGCGCAGAACGGCCCTGGCAGCACCAACTTTGTCACCGCCGTGAAAACCGCCTATTGGAACCACACGCCGCTGCTGCTGGTGACTCCGCAGGCCGCCAACAAGACCATCGGTCAGGGCGGCTTTCAGGAAGTCGCGCAGATGAAACTGTTCGAGGACATGGTCTGCTATCAGGAAGAGGTCCGCGACCCCAGCCGCATGGCCGAGGTGCTGAGCCGCGTCATTATGCAGGCCAAGCGTCACAGCGCCCCAGCCCAGATCAACGTACCGCGTGACTATTTCACCCAGGTGATTGACATCGACATGCCTGCCATTGTCGAGTTCGAGCGCCCCAGCGGTGGCTCCGAGGCGCTGGCGCAAGCCGCCGAGCTGCTGTCGAATGCCCGGTTCCCGGTGATTCTGAACGGTGCAGGCGTTGTCATCGGCGGCGCCATTCCCGCCTCGATGGCGCTGGCCGAGCGGCTGTCAGCCCCGGTCTGCTGTGGCTACCAGCACAACGACGCCTTCCCCGGCTCGCACCCGCTGTCGGCCGGCCCGCTGGGCTATAATGGCTCCAAGGCCGCCATGGAGCTGATCTCCAAGGCTGATGTGGTGCTGGCGCTTGGCACCCGGCTGAACCCGTTCTCAACCCTGCCCGGCTATGGCATTGATTACTGGCCCAAAGACGCCAAGATCATTCAGGTCGACATCAACCCCGACCGTATCGGCCTGACCAAAAAGGTCGCCGTGGGTATCATTGGCGATGCGCAGAAAGTGGCGACCTCGATCCTGGAGCAGCTTTCGGGCACCGCCGGTGATGAAGGGCGCGACGATCGCCTGACCCTGATCTCCACCACCAAATCGGCCTGGGCACAGCAACTGTCCAGCATGGACCACGAGGACGACGATCCGGGCACCACCTGGAACCAGCGCGCCCGCGCCGACAAGCCTGATTGGATGAGCCCGCGGATGGCCTGGCGGGCGATCCAGTCGGCGCTGCCAAAAGAGGCGATCATTTCCTCTGACATCGGCAACAACTGTGCCATCGGCAATGCTTACCCAACCTTTGAGGCGGGCCGCAAATATCTGGCTCCCGGTCTGTTTGGCCCCTGTGGCTACGGGCTGCCGTCGGTTGTTGGCGCCAAGATCGGCTGCCCCGACACCCCCGTCGTTGGCTTCTCGGGCGATGGTGCCTTTGGCATCGCGGTGACCGAACTGACCGCGATTGGCCGCGAAGAATGGCCCGCCGTCACCCAGGTGGTGTTCCGCAACTACCAGTGGGGCGCCGAAAAGCGCAACTCGACCCTGTGGTATGACGACAATTTTGTCGGCACCGAGCTGGACACCCAGGTCTCCTATGCCGGCATCGCCACCGCCTGTGGTCTGAAAGGTGTGGTCGCCCACACCATGGAAGAGCTGACAGCGGCGCTGCACCAGGCGATCAAGGATCAGATGGAAAACGGCATCACCACCCTGATCGAAGCGATGATCAACCAGGAACTCGGTGAGCCGTTCCGCCGCGATGCGATGAAGAACCCGGTTGCAGTGGCCGGTATCGACGCCGCTGACATGCGCCCTCAGAAAGGCGCCTAAAGGTGACCGGGGACAGGGATCAGGACTTGGGCAACCAACAGCTGATCCTTGTCCTCAACGCCGGCTCTTCGTCGATTAAATTCGCCGTGTTCGACAAGGCCCTGACCGAGGTGCTGTCGGGCATGGCCGAAGGCATTGGTGGCGCCTCACGATTAAAAGTCGGCGCCACCGAGATAGAAACACCCTTCATCGACCATCGCGCGGCACTGTCGACTATTCTAAAACTGTTGCCGAAACATGGCATCGAATTATCTGCCCTGCGCGCAGCAGCACACCGGGTGGTGCATGGCGGCAGCAAGCTGACCAAGCCGGTCCGGGTGACCCCCGAGGTGCGCGCCGAGATCGCCAATTGCACGCCGCTGGCCCCGCTGCACAACCCGCATAATCTGGCGGCCATAGATACGCTGGCCGAACTCACCCCGGATCTGCCGCAATTCGCCAGCTTTGACACCTCGTTTCACGCCAGTAACCCCGAAGTCGCCACCCGCTATGCGATCCCCAAGATGATCGAGACCAAGGGCATTCGCCGCTACGGGTTTCACGGGCTGTCCTATGCATCGCTGGTGCACCGCCTGCCCGAGATTTCCGGCGAGAAACTGCCGTCGCGCCTGCTGGCCTTTCATCTCGGCAACGGCGCCTCGCTCTGTGCCATCAAGAACGGCCAGTCAGTGGCCACCACTATGGGCTATTCACCACTGGACGGGCTGACCATGGGCACCCGATCCGGCGGCATCGACGCCAATGCGGTGCTGCGACTGGTCGAAGACAACGGGATCGAGCGCACCAAGGCGATCCTGAACCACGAAAGCGGGCTGCTGGGCCTGTCCGGCGGCAAATCGGACATGCGCAACCTGATGCTGGACCCCAGCGCCGACAGCGCCTTTGCCATTGAACATTTCTGCTATTGGTCGCTGCGCCACGCCGGGTCGCTGATTGCCGCTATGGAGGGGCTCGACGCCATCGCCTTTACCGGCGGCATTGGCGAGAACGCGGTGGGGGTGCGGGCCCGCATTCTACGCGGACTGGAATGGATCGGCGTCCGCATGGATGTGGACGCCAACCACGCCCGCAAGGCGCGGCTGCACGCCGCCAGCTCCAAGGTCCACATCTGGGTGGTTCCGGCACAAGAGGAACGCATGATCGCCATCGACGCGGCCGCGCTACTAGAGGCGGTATGAGTGCCCCCAGCCGCGATCAGGCCTGCGCTGCGGTCAGCACTGCGGCGGCAACGATATCGTCAACCGAGGCGCCACGGCTAAGGTCACAGACAGGCCGTGCAAAGCCCTGCAAAAACGGCCCCAGCGCCTGCGCCCCTGCCAGTTCCTGGCACAGTTTATACGCAATATTGCCCGCATCCAGTGACGGGAAGATCAGCACATTGGCGTCCAGTGGCGCGATGCCTTTCTTGGCC
This sequence comes from Paracoccaceae bacterium, assembly GCA_013214575.1. GTDB lineage: Bacteria > Pseudomonadota > Alphaproteobacteria > Rhodobacterales > Rhodobacteraceae > Parasedimentitalea. The sequence continues at coordinate 99,080 of JABSSD010000008.1, forward strand.
GCGACAAGACTGTTCAACGCGGCGTCAACCTGCACCGGCCCGGCAAACCCGGCCAGTTCCGCCGCCGCGCGCACCCGCGCCACGCTGTCGCCATCGCCCGAGGTGCCGGTGGAAAACGACAGCATCGCCACCCGCGCCGCGCCCAAAAGCGATTGCGCCGACACCGCCGAGGCCCGTGCGATATCTGCCAGTTGCGCCGCATCCGGCGCCACATTCACCGCACAATCAGCAAACACCATCTCGCGGCCATCCGGGAACAGCATCAAAAAGAACGACGACGGCGTTGAGACCCCCGGCGACAGACCAATACCAATGCTCGCCGCCTCAATCACCCGCCGTGTCGAGACCCCGGCGCCCGCCACCATCGCGTCCGCCTCGCGCAAAGCGACCATCGCGGCGGCACGGTACAAGGGTTTGGAAACCATGCGTTTTGCGATTGATTCTTTCAGGCCACGCGCCTGCATCAAGGCGGCAACATGGGCCTCGGACGGCGGTGACAATGGCAGCGGCTCACACAGGCCTTCGGCCTTTAGCCGGGCTGTGGCCTCAGCCACCCGTGGGTCCTCCATTTCCGGGAACACCAGTCGTGCAGACCGCGCCCTTGCGGCTGCATATGCATTCTCAAGTACAGACATCAAATACCCCCCATTTAGGGGAAGGAGCCAGCTATGAGCGAAAACGTCAAGATCAACCGTGGCCTTAAAGGCGTTTACTTTGAGCGCTCCGGCGTCAGTGACATCGACGGCAGCAAAGGAGAGCTGAGCTATCGTGGCTACTCAATCCATGATCTGGCCACCCGCTCCACATTTGAGGAGGTCTGTTATCTGCTGATCCACGGAGAGCTGCCAACCGTTGCAGAGCTGGCCGGGTTTGACGCCCAGTTGAAATCGGCGCGCAGCCTGCCGCCGGCGATCTATGACATCATTGCCAGCTGCCAGCAGGGTCACCCGATGGACGTGCTGCGCACTGCCGTCTCAGCGCTGGCCGCACTGGAGCCGGACAGCCAGAAGCTGGGCGAAGCGGCCTTTGTTGAAAATGGCATCCGCCTGACCAGCCAGGTGCCGATGATCATCGCCGCTCATGAGGCCATTCGCAACGGGCGCACCCCGGTCGCCGCCGACCCCGAGCTGGGCCACGCCGCCAACTGGCTGTGGATGCTGAAGGGTGAAAAGCCATCAGCTGACGCCGCCCGGTTGGCCGATGTTGATTTCATCCTGCACGCCGAACATGGCGCCAATGCCTCAAGCTTTGCGGCGCGGGTCTGCATCGGCACCGAGGCCAACCTGCACGGCGGCATCGTCACCGCGCTGTCAACGCTGGCCGGCCCGGCCCACGGTGGCGCCGCCGAGGACGTCATGAAGATGGTCCAAGAGATTGGCACCCCGGAAAACGCCGCCGCCTATGTCGCCGAGAAACGCAGCAAGCGCGAGGCTGTCACCGGCTTTGGCCACCGGGTCTATCGCAAGGAAGATCCCCGTGCGTGCCACATGCGCGAAGGGGTTCGCCAATTGGGCGAGGAAATGGGCGCGCCGGAGTGGTACGCCATCCTGCAAGGTGTCGTCGAGGCGATGAAACCCTATGCACGTCACGGATTGAACGTGAATGTCGATTTCTATTCCGGGGTGATCTACCAACTGCACGGCATTCCGATGGATCTCTATGTGCCGATCTTTGCCATCGGCCGCATGCCCGGCTGGATCATCCAGTGCATCGAGCAGCAACGCGGCAATATCCTGATCCGCCCGCTGACCTTGTATAACGGCCCGGAGCTGCGTGATTACACGGCCCTCGGCGATCGCTGAGCAGCTAAATCACCGGTTCTGCTAGCCAAACGCTTGACCAAGCGCATAGATATGACGCTCAATCCCCGAAACGGAACAAAAGACCAATATGACGCCCTCACTCGAAACGACTTCCCTGCATCACTACCATCAAAAGACCAAAGCTCGCATGCAAGAGCTTTTTCCAGGTGTGGCCGTTGCCATAATTGTCGCCGTAACAGCGCAATTTCTGGCTGACCATTACGCAACCCCGGCGATGCTGCTGGCGCTGCTGCTTGGCATCGCGGTCAGCTTTTTGGGCGAAGAGGGTAAAACCGTGCCCGGCATCGCCTTTTCTGCGCGCGCGCTGTTGCGGCTGGGGATTGCGTTCCTGGGTGTCCGGGTGTCGATGGTTCTGATGATGGGTCTTGGCTGGCCTCTTATTGCCCTGGTGGTTGGCGGCGTCATTGCCACCATCCTGTTTGGTCTCGCGGTGGCGCGGTTGTTTGGTCACAAATGGCGGTTTGCGCTGCTGACGGCCGGGTCGGTGGCGATCTGTGGCGCCTCGGCCGCGATGGCGATCAGTGCGATCCTGCCGCGGGATGATCGATCCGAAGAGCGGCTGATTTTCACCGTAATGGGGGTGACGGTTCTGTCGACCGTTGCGATGATCCTCTATCCGATCCTGGTCAATCTGCTGGAGCTGGGTTCACTGCAGGCTGGTGTTTTCCTAGGCGGCACAATCCATGACGTGGCGCAGGTGGTTGGCGCCGGATTTTCCATCTCTGAGCAAACCGGCGACACCGCCACATTGGTGAAACTGATGCGGGTGGCGATGCTGGCCCCCATTGTGCTGGTGGCCTCGTTGATGATCCGCTCGTTTGCGGTACTGCCCAAGGATGGCAAACGCCCCCCCCTGCTGCCCGGCTTTGTGCTGGCGTTTCTGGTGCTGGCGGGACTGAATTCCTTTGGTCTGATCCCGCCGATCGTCACCGAGTTCCTGAGCCAGACATCCCGGTGGCTGCTGCTGACTGCAATCGCCGCCGTTGGCATGAAGACCAATTTGAAACAGGTGCTGGCCGTCGGCGGCGCCGCCATCGCTCTGATTATCGTAGAAACAGTATTTATAGCCGGGCTTATCCTGGCGGGGATTACGGTTCTTACCTGATTTAAGGACCAAAACGGGAGGCCAGATGACATTCCAGCAACCCCAGGTGAACACCTCACCTGATGTCTCGGACGAGATCCGCAAGACCACCTGTTACATGTGCGCCTGTCGCTGTGGCATCAATGTGCACATGAAGGATGGCAAGGTCGCCTATATCGAAGGCAACCGCGATCACCCGGTCAACAAGGGCGTGCTCTGCGCCAAGGGTGCGGCCGGCATCATGCAGATCAATGCGCCCTCTCGGCTCAAGGCGCCGCTGAAACGGGTGGGGCCGCGGGGCTCGGGCGAATTCGTCGAGATCTCCTGGGACGAAGCCATCAGCACCGCTGTCGGCTGGCTGAACGAGCTGCACGAGACCGCGCCCCACAAGCTGGCCTTCTTCACTGGCCGCGATCAATCGCAAAGCTTCACCTCGTTCTGGGCGCAAAACTTTGGCACCCCCAACTATGCGGCGCATGGGGGGTTCTGCTCGGTCAACATGGCGACGGCGGGCATCTACACCATGGGCGGCGCCTTCTGGGAGTTTGGCCAGCCCGATTGGGATCACACCAAGCTGTTCATAATGTTCGGCGTCGCCGAGGATCACGACAGCAACCCGATCAAGGCGGGTCTGGGCAAGATCAAGGCGCGCGGCGCCAAGGTGATCGGCGTCAATCCGATCCGCTCCGGCTATAACGCCATTGCCGACGAATGGGTTGGCATCACCCCCGGCACCGACGGGCTGTTCATCCTGTCGCTGATCCATCTGCTGATGAAGGCCGGCAAGATCGATCTGGATTATCTGAGCCGCTATACCAACGCGCCGGTGCTGGTGAACGCTGCTGAGGGCGCCGAGAAGGGTCTGTTTCTACGCGACGACGACGACAAGCCACTGGTGATCGACCGCAACACCGGCAAGCTGACCGCCTTTGACACCCCCGGTGTGCGACCCGACCTGTCTGCGACCCACACCGTAGATGGCGTCACCCACCGCCCGGTGTTCCACCAGATAGCCGAACGGTATTTGTCCGAGGATTACGCCCCCGAGGCAATTGCTGACCAATGCGGCATCCCCGCCAAACGCATCCGCGCCATTGCAGCGGAAATCGCCCGCGTCGCCTTTGACGAGGCGATCGAGCTGGACATTGAGTGGACCGATTTCCGCGGCGAGACCCATCAGAAAATGACAGGCCGTCCGGTCAGCTTCCACGCCATGCGCGGTATCTCGGCCCATGCCAACGGCTTTCAGACCTGCCGCGCCCTGCATGTGCTGCAGATCCTGCTGGGCACCGTCGAGGTGCCCGGTGGCTTCCGCTTCAAACCGCCCTACCCCAAACCGGCCGAGGCCCACCCGGCGCCCCATTGCAACGGCCGTCCGGGACGGCCCCTCGATGGGCCCCATCTGGGCTTTGTCCAGGGCCCCGAACATCTGGCGCTCAAGGAAGACGGCAGCCCGGCCCGGATCGACAAGGCCTTCACTTGGGAAAACCCGATGTCCAGCCACGGGCTGATGCATATGGTGATCTCAAACGCCTATAAGGGGGATCCCTACAGGATCAACACCCTGTTCATGTATATGGCCAACATGTCGTGGAACTCGTCGATGAACACCACCGGCGTGATGGAGATGCTGTCGGCGCGCAATGACGACGGCGGCTATGTGATCCCGCATATCATCTACTCCGATGCCTATAACTCGGAAATGGTCAGCTATGCCGACCTGATCCTGCCCGACACCACCTATCTGGAACGCCACGACTGCATCTCGATGCTGGACCGGCCGATCTGCGAGGCCGACGCCGCCGCCGACGCCATCCGCTGGCCGGTGATCGAACCCGACCGCGACGTGCGTGGCTTTCAGTCGGTGCTGGTCGATCTGGCCAACCGGATGCAGCTGCCCGGCTTCACCAATGAAGACGGCAGCCCCAAGTGGAAAGACTACGCCGATTACATCGTCAACCACCAGCGCAAGCCGGGCATCGGCCCACTGGCGGGGTTCCGAGGCAAAGACGGCGACAAGGTTGGCCGTGGTGAGGTAAACCCCGAGCAACTGAACCGCTACATTGAGAACGGCGGTTTCTTCGTCGAACATATCGCGCCCGAGGCGGCCTATTACAAACCCTGGAACAAGGCCTACCAGGACTGGGCGGTGGGCATGGGCATCTATGACAGCCCGCAGCCCTATCTGTTCCAGCTCTATGTGGAGCCGATGCGCAAATTCCAACTGGCCGCCGAAGGCTTTGGCGACCGTCAGCCCCCGGATCACCTGCGCGCCCGCATCAAACACACCATGGATCCGCTGCCGATCTGGTATCAGACCGACCAGCAGGGCAATGAGGGCTATACCATCAACGCGCTCACTCAGCGGCCCATGGCGATGTATCACTCCTGGGGCGGCCAGAACGCCTGGCTGCGCCAGCTGCACGGCCATAACCCGCTCTATGTACCGACGAAACTGATGCGTGAAAACGACCTGCAGGATGGCGACTGGGCCAAGGTCAGCTCGCCGCACGGCGAGATTACCGTGCCGGTGATGGAGATGGCGGCGCTGAATGACAACACCGTCTGGACCTGGAACGCCATCGGCAAACGCAAGGGCAGCTGGGCCCTGAATGAGAACGCCCCCGAATCCACCAAGGGCTTCCTGCTCAATCATCTGATCCACGAATTGCTGCCCGCCAGAGGCGACGGCATGCGATGGGCCAACTCCGACCCAATCACCGGCCAGGCCGCCTGGTTTGACCTCAAGGTAAAACTGCAAAAAACCGCCGCCCCCGAAGATCCGAGCACCAGCAAACCAGACTTCCCGCCCTTGAAATCGCCCGTCGACAGCGGCCCCAAAGACCTGAAGTGGAAGGTTGGAAAATGACCCCCCTGCTTCATCTGGCTCAAAATATCCCGGGGTCTGGGGCAGCGCCCCAGCTCTGCCGCTTCCCAAAACGCGGAGACCTGCCCACATGACCCAACTCCCCCCCTCCACCACCCGTAAAATGGGTCTGGTCATCGACCTGGACACCTGCGTTGGCTGCCATGCCTGCGTGATCTCCTGCAAAGGCTGGAACACCGAAAACTATGGCGCGCCGCTCAGCGATCAGGATCCTTACGGCGACGCCTCGGGCACCTTCTTGAACCGGGTGCACTCGTTTGAGGTGCAGCCACCGGCCTGTGACGCCCAGCCCAGCCCCGCCGCCCAGCTGGTCCATTTTCCAAAATCCTGCCTGCACTGCGAAGACGCCCCCTGCGTCACCGTCTGCCCCACCGGCGCCAGCTACAAACGGGTCGAGGACGGCATCGTGCTGGTCAATGAAGACAACTGCATCGGCTGCGGGCTGTGCGCCTGGTCCTGCCCCTACGGCGCCCGCGAGTTGGACCTGGCGGCAGGCGTGATGAAGAAATGCACCCTCTGTGTGGACCGAATCTATAACCAGAACCTACCAGAAGAGGACCGTATCCCATCCTGTGTGCGGACTTGCCCATCGGGTGCGCGGCATTTTGGCGATCTGGGCGACGCAGACAGTGATGTGTCGAAACTGGTGGCGGAGCGTGGCGGCTTTGATCTGATGCCCGAGATGGGCACCAAACCGGTGAACAAATACCTGCCACCCCGCCCCAAGGACCAGATCGAAGATCAGATCGACATCCTCGCGCCGCTATTGGCCCCGGTGACCGAAGGCGCAGGCGGCTTTATGGGCTGGCTGGACAAGGCGCTCGACAAACTGCCCGGCCAATCTTCAGGAGGCTCAAGCTGATGCATCCCGCCCCCTCTGTTATTGTATTCACCACCCTGTCCGGCCTGGGCTTTGGTCTGCTGGTCTTCCTTGGGCTTGGCTTGCCAGATGTCTCTGGGCTGGTTGCCTTTGTGTTCTTTGCCATCGCTTACGGGCTGGCGGTTGGCGGCTTGCTGGCCTCGATCTTTCACCTTGGCCGCCCCGAGCGCGCCCTGAAAGCGTTTAGCCAGTGGAAAAGCAGCTGGCTCAGCCGCGAAGGCTGCTGCGCCGTGGCGGCGCTGCTGGTGATGGCGCTCTATGGCTTTGGCACCGTGTTTCTGGCCACCGCCTGGCCAGTGGTCGGCGGCATTGGCGCCGCCCTGAGCCTGGCCACCGTGTTCACCACCTCGATGATCTACAGCCAGCTGAAAACGATTCCGCGCTGGAACATGCCGCTGACCCCGGCACTGTTCCTCAGCATCTCGCTGGCGGGCGGGGCATTGCTGGCCGGACAGGAAACACTGGCGACGGGTCTGCTGATCATCGCGGGCGCCATTCAGCTGGCCTATTGGGTCAAGGGAGATCAGGCCTTTGCCACCTCGGGGACCACATTGGCCACCGCCACCGGATTGGGCCGTGGCGGCACTGTGCGCGCCTTTGAGCCGCCTCATACCGGCACTAACTATCTGCTGCGTGAATTTGTGCATGTGGTCGGGCGCAAGCACAGCCAGAAGCTGCGGGTGATCGGGTTCACCCTTGGTTTTGCCCTGCCGGTTCTGTTGCTTATATTCCCGTTCAGCGGACTGATGCTAAAGCACCTGATGGCCGCCGTTGCGGTGCTGTCGCATCTGGCAGGCGTGGCCTGTACCCGCTGGCTGTTCTTTGCCGAGGCTGAGCATGTGGTGGGTCTGTATTACGGCAAACGCTGAGCCTGGTGGTGAGCGGACCGCAGGGGGCCAGCCCCCTCTTGACCCAAGGGCCAATTCACCCCCAGGATATTTTTGACCAGATGAAGCTCTGGATCCTTCGATTTAAAAAGGCGGCACTCCGGGGGAGGCCGCCTTTGTCGTTTGAAGGGTGTCGAGCCTACAGCAGGCCCGCGTGGGCCATTGCCGCATCAATCGCCGCCTTGGTGCTGTCCTGCAGCCCGGTCAGTGGCGAGCGCACCTCCTGGCGGCACAGGCCCAGTTTGTTGAGACCGTATTTGGCGCCAACCAGACCCGGCTCGATAAAGATCGCCTCGTGCAGTGGCATCAGCCTGTCCTGATACTCCAGCGCCAGGGCGTAATCACCGGCCAGAGTGGCGGCCTGGAATTCTGCGCAGAGTTTCGGCGCCACGTTGGCAGTGACCGAGATGCAGCCAACACCGCCGTGGGCGTTAAAGCCCAGCGCGGTGGCGTCTTCGCCGGACAGTTGCACAAAATCGGGCCCACAGGTCAGCCGCTGCTGGCTGACGCGGGCCAGATCACCAGTGGCATCTTTGACGCCGATGATATTGGGCAATTTGGCCAGCTCACCCATGGTTTCAGGGGTCATGTCGACCATCGAGCGGCCGGGGATATTGTAGATCACGATCGGCAGGTCAGCACAGTCATGCGCCGCGGTGAAATGGGCCACCAAGCCGCGCTGGGTCGGCTTGTTGTAGTAGGGCGTCACCACCAGCGCCGCAGCCGCGCCGGCTTGCTTGGCGAATTCGACAAAGCGAATCGTCTCAACCGTGTTGTTGGAGCCGGCCCCGGCAATCACCGGCACCCGGCCAGCCGCCGCCGTCACCACCGCTGCAATGACCGCCTCGTGCTCGTCATGAGTCAGGGTGGGGCTTTCGCCGGTGGTGCCAACCGGCACCAAACCGGTTGACCCTTGGCTGATCTGCCAGTCGACAAGGTGTTTGAGTGCATCCAGATCCAACTCGCCGTTATTAAACGGTGTGACGAGGGCTGGCATAGAGCCTTTGAACATGGACACGCTCCCTTAGCTGTGCTTCTCAGGCGGGCAAAGCCCCGCCGACGTGGTGGACCGACCGAAAAATTGGGTTGAACCCGGCAAGTCACAGATTATCGTCAAAGGCTCTAGCCTTGGTTCATTGGGAAATGCAAGCGATGACACGCATTCTAACCGTTCTAACACTGATTTCCGCGCTCTGGACCTCTCCTGCTGCGGCCCAACAGGGTCGCAATCTGGGGACAGCACTGGATTTGATGCGCTCTGAGAAATGGAGCCAGGCGTCCAGCCAGGCGGCGAAGTCGGGAGACGTGGCCGCCGATGTGATCGAGTGGCACCGGCTGCGCGAAGGCATGGGGTCGGCGGATGACACGCTGGCCTTTCTGCAGCGGCGGCCGGACTGGCCGGGTCTGGCCTATCTGCGCCGCAAAAGTGAAACCGCCGTTGCCGCGGCGGCGACCGGTGTCGTGCTGGAGTTCTATGCCGCTGCCCCACCGCAGACCGCCGAAGGGGTGCTGAGCTATGCCAGGGCGCTGAGTGCCACCGGAAAACGCGGCGACGCTGAGGCGAGCCTTGTTGCCGCCTGGCGTACCATGCCGATGGGCTCCGGGTTGCAGGCCGCCTATCTGGAGGGCTTTGCCAAACTGCTAAAGCCACATCATGCGGCGCGCCTGGATCGGCTGCTGTGGGACCGTCATCTGGTCAGCTCAAAGCGGATGCTGTCTTTGGTGCCCAAGGCAGACCGCAAGCTGGCTGAGGCCCGCATTGCGCTGCAGCAGCAGTCCTCTGGGGTCGATGCCAAGATTGAGGCCATTCCGGCAAAACTACGCAATGCACCCGGACTGGCCTATGACCGGTTTTCCTGGCGGGATCGCAAGAAACGGCAGGAGGATGCCATCACCCTGATGCTGGAGCGCAGCACCAGTGCCGCCAGTCTGGGCGAGCCGGAGCAATGGGCGCGGCGACGGCGGGATCTGGCCCGCCAGGACATGCGGGACGGCAATCATCAGCGCGCCTACCAGCTGGCCGCCCGCCATTTTACCCCCCCCGAAGCTGGCTACAACTATTCCGATCTGGAATGGCTGGCCGGCTATATTGCCCTGCAAAAGCTGAATGACCCGGCAACTGCAGTGCTGCATTTCGATCGGTTTCTCGATTCGATTGAGACGCCGATCTCGATCGGCCGCGGTGGCTATTGGCTGGGCCGCGCCTATGCCGCAATGGGAGAACCAGACAAGGCCCACGAGGCCTATGCGCTGGGGGCCAATTACCAGACCTCGTTTTATGGATTGCTGGCCGCGGAACAGATCGGCCGCCGCTTTGACCCGGCGCTGGACAATCCGCCTGCGCTGCCCTCCTGGCAACAGGCAGCCTTTGCCAAATCCTCGGTGACCAAGGCGGCGCTGATGATGATTGATGCCGATGAACTGGATCTGGCGGAACGGTTCCTGACCCATCTGGTCGAGGGGCTGGACGAGGTGCAGGCGCGGCAATTGGGGTTGATGGCGGTTGGGATGGGCCAGACACATCTGGCGGTGATGATCTCAAAACGCGCGGCGCGGCAGGGGATGGAGCTGAAGGGCGCCTATTTCCCGCTGCACCCGGTGTCAAAGACGCGACTGCCAATGGCCCGGGAAATGGTGCTGGCGATCTCCCGGCGCGAGAGCGAGTTTGACCATCTGGTGGTCAGCGGCGCCGGCGCGCGCGGGCTGATGCAGGTGATGCCGGCCACCGCCAAGCTGGTGGCCACCAAACTGGGCATTCTGGCCAAGCACGCCACCGCGCGATTGACCGCTGAATGGGACTATAACGCCAAGCTGGGGGCCAATTACCTGGCCGGGCTGGCCGGCAGCTTCAATGGCAATGTGGTGATGATGGCCGCAGGCTATAACGCCGGGCCAGGGCGGCCCATTACCTGGATGAAGCGCTACGGAGATCCGCGTGATGGCACCCCGGATATCGTGGACTGGATCGAGCACATCCCGTTCAACGAGACCCGCAATTATGTGATGCGGGTCACCGAAAGCCTGCCGGTCTATCGCGCCCGGCTGGGCAAAAATCCTCTGCCGATCCCGTTTTCGCAAGAGCTCTCCGGTTCAACCCTTGGCGCGTTCGCGCCATAGGGTGAACAGGCCCGCCGCCAGGATGATCGCGGCACCGATGGCAACATTGTCGCGGATTACCTCGCCAAACACCCAGACCCCAAGCAGCGCCGCCCAGATCAGGTGGAAATAGGCAAAGGGCTGCACCGCGCTGGCCTCGGCCATCTCATAACACTTGATCAGTAGCCAGTGCCCCAGAACGCCAAACACACAGAGCACCCCCATCCACAGCCAGTCGCCGCCCAGCATCGGCTCCCAGGACCACAGGCCCACAGAGGTTGTCACCACCGCCCCGGCGATGCCGGTCCAAAAGAAACTGGTGGCGGTGCTGTCGCGGCGCGCCACATAGCGGGTCAGCAGCCCGTAGACGGCAAACATCAGCGCCGAGAGGAACGGGATCACCGCCGCCGGATTAAATACTCCCGCCCCCGGCTGCAGAATGATCATGACTCCGATCAAGCCCAGCCCAATCGCCATCCAGCGGCGCCAGCCGACGCTCTCGCCCAGCACCGGACCGCTCAGCGCCGCCACCAGCAGCGGATAGCAAATGAACACCGCCTGGCTTTCGATCAGACCAAGAATGGTAAAGCCATAGACCGCAACGCCAACTTCAGCCGCCAGCAACACGCCGCGGAAAATTTGCAGACCCAGCTGGTCAGTCCGGGCTGTTGCACGAATGCCGCCGGGTGCCCGCAAGGCCAGAAACACCACAAAAGCCGCAAAGAACCAGTAGCGCACCATCAACACCATGGCGGTGTTGTAACTGCCCGCCAGATGCCGAGAAATACCGTCCTGCAGGGCAAACACCACCGTTGCCCCGATCATTAGCATCACGCCCATCGCGACGTTGTTGGTCTGCCCCTGCGCAGTGTGCGTTTGTGTCATGGCATCCTTGCCCTTGTCATATGCCGCTTGCGCCCAAATCCGGGCACGCGGGTTACTTCGAATCCGGCGTCCTGCAGCCCGCGCCGCACAAAGCCGGCCGCGGTATAGGTCGCGGCACTGCCGCCTGGCTTGGTGTGGCGCCCCACCTGAGCCATCAGCTCAGCCTGCCACAGCTCGGGGTTCTTGGCCGGAGAGAACCCGTCCAGAAACCAGGCATCGGCCTGACCTGTCCACTCTGGCAGCGACCTGCGGGCGTCGCCTATGATCACCTCTAGCTGTAATGTGCCCAGATCACAGAGGCCCCCGCCCTGCCCCTGTCCCTGCCACTGCGCCAGCAACCGCGCGGCCCAGGGGGCGATCTCGGGGAATGCCTGTAGCGCGCGGGCCATATCTGCCAGCGCCATGGGATAGGCCTCAAAGCTGGTGAAACGCAGCGGCGTGGTCATCCCCGCCGCCTCCCAGGCCTTCCAGGCGGTCAGTGCAGACAGCCCGGTGCCAAAGCCCAGTTCCGCAATCTGAAATCCGGGCGCAAACCGCGCGGGCAGATCATTACCCGCCAGAAACACATGCTCGCCCTCGGCCAGACCGCCCTGCACCGAAAAATAGGGGTCCTCAAACTGATCTGACACCGGAATGCTGCCGTCGCGCCAGCTGAGACGCGCCTGCTGGTCTGCCATGCGAATATCCCTTAGATGGTGATTTGAACCCGCGCGACACTGGCGAAAGGATAGATAAATGGCAATGGCTGACATAACGGTGCGAGGCGCCGGGGCCTTTGGCCTGACAATTGCCTGGGTCTGTGCCCAGCGCGGTGCCAGGGTGCAGGTGATAGATCCTTACGGCGCAGCTTCAGGCTCTAGCGGTGGCCTGGTCGGGGCGCTGGCCCCACATGTGCCGGAAAACTGGAACAACAAGAAGGCGTTCCAGCTGGACAGCCTGCTGATGGCTGAAAAATTCTGGTCCGAGGTTGAGGCCGCTGGCGGCGTCTCCCCCGGCTATGGCCGCACCGGTCGGCTGCAGCCGATCAACGACGAAAAGGCGCTGAGGTTTGCCCGCAACCGGGTGCAAACCGCCCGCGAACTGTGGCGGGGCGAGGCGGAATGGACCGTCTGCAAGCTGTCCGACCTGGGCCCCTGGGCGCCGCCCAGCCCCACCGGATATGTCATCCACGACACCCTGTCTGCCAGAATGTCGCCGCGCCGCGCCGGCGCCTGCCTGATTGCCGGGCTTGCGGTGATGGGAATCAACGTGGTGGATGAGGCGCCGGATCAGGGATTGGTGGTGCATGCCAAGGGCATTGCCGGGTTGCGAGAGCTGAACGCCGCCTTGGGCAAACCCGTCGGCAGCGGCATCAAAGGCCAATCCGCCGTGCTCCGCTTTGATGCCGGCGAGGCACCGCAGATTCTTGCCGATAACCTCTATATGATCCCCCACGCTGACGGAACTTTGGCGATCGGTTCCACCAGCGAGCGCCTGTTCGATGAGCCGCATGAGACCGACGAGCTGCTTGAAGACGTGATCGACCGCGTCCGCGCCATTATGCCGGTGCTGCACGGGGCCGAGGTGATTGATCGCTGGGCCGGCGTTCGCCCGCGCGCCAAAACCCGGTCGCCGATGCTGGGGGCCTATCCAGGGCGTCCCGGCCATTTCATCGCCAATGGCGGCTTCAAGATCGGCTTTGGCATGGCCCCCAAGGTGGCACATGTAATGGCGGATCTGCTGCTCGATGGCGTCGACACAATCCCTCAGGGATTTCGGGTCGAGGACAATCTCTAGTCAATTGTTGTTGCCCGACGGCAAAGTCGGGCAACAACAACCTGTGAACAGGCCTCAGCCCTCAATCTCAGTCCTAAATTTCAGCCCTCAATTTCGGCGCGCAGATTTTGCATCAGAGTCGCCAGCGTGGTCAAATGCGCGTCGCTGGTCAGCTGGCCATTCTCGTCGAACTGATCGCTGGACCCGCCCAGATGCAACAGGGGTTCGCCCAGCACACGCGGCCGGAACGACAGCAGAAAGCCACGCAGTATCTGCTGCGCCGTTTCGCCCCCGGTCGGCCCCGCCGCCGCCGACATCACCGCCACCGGTTTGTCTGCAAAGGGGCGGCCCTCGGTGCGGCTGACCCAGTCGAGGGCGTTTTTCAGCACTCCCGACGGGGCCTTGTTATATTCCGGGGTTGAGATCACAACCGCGTCCGCCGCCGTGATCTGGTCGGCCAGTAGCTGGACCGCCGGTGGTATCCCATCGCGCGCCTCAACGTCGCCATCATAGAGCGGCAGGTCCAGATTCCCCTGCACATGGCTGGCGTCGCCAAACAACCGCACCGCTTCAAGCAGCAGTTTGCGGTTGGTGGCGTCACGGCGCAGCGAGCCGGACAGCGTCAGAAGAACAGGCGTGGGCATGTGGGTATCCTTTGGTCGCAGGGGAGTTGCCCCAACACTGACGCGATCGGCATAAATGCAAAAGCCCAAACTCCGCGCAGCCTATGTGCGCCGTTGCGTAAACCCGTCGCCATTGCCCCCGAGACCCAGACCCCGTCCGGCTCAGCTCGCTTGCGGAATCACCACAATTTCAACCCGGCGGTTCTGCGCTTTGCCTTCGGCTGTCAGGTTGCTGGCAACCGGCTGGTCCTCGCCACGTCCATATGTCTGCACCCGGTTATACGGCACTCCGCCGGCCTGCACCTGGTCCGCAACCGCATTGGCACGGCGCACAGACAGGCCTTGGTTATAGGTGGCATCGCCATCGCTGTCGGTATGGCCAATCACCTGGATCGAACTATCGGGATAGCGCAGCAGGCTGTTGGCGATTTTCTGCAGATCCGACCGCACCGAGGCGCTGATGGTAGAGCTGTCACTGGCAAAGGTCAGGTCATCGGGCAGCGAGACAATCAACCGATCGCCGGTATTGACGATGGTGATCCCGTCATTGTCCAACTGCTGCCGCAGCTCTGCCGCTTGCTGATCCAGATTATAGCCAATCGCCCCGCCTGCGGCCGCACCCAGCGCCGCGCCGCCCAGAACCGCAGCGGTCTTGTTGCTGCTGTTGGACAGGGCGCCAACGCTGGCGCCCAGAATGCCGCCAATGATCGCACCGCTTTTGGTGTTCTGCTTGGGATCACCGTTATAGTTGTCCAGTAATATCGCATTAGTACAGGCGCCCAGCCCCAGTGCAGCAATCAAAACAGTTGCGGTCGAAAATTTCAGCATCGTCATGGTATGGCCTTTTTATGCTCGGAACCGCGCCTGTCGCGCGTCTTTTGCCGCAATGTATCATGACTCGGCGTCCAAGGCTCAACCCCACCTGCTGGCAGATCGGCAATTCCCCGCGCACCTGCTGCCACTTGAGGCCAGTCAGCGGAGACCAAAACCCCCTAGACCTCGCAGTGCCCCTCGCTGCGGGCGGCCTCGAACGCCAGCATGGCGCGTTTCACCGGCAGGCCCCAGTGATAGCCGCCCAAAGCGCCGGATTTGCGCAGGGCCCGGTGGCAGGGGATCAGCCAGGACACCGGATTGCGCCCCACCGCAGTGCCAACCGCCCGCTGGGCGCGGGGCGCGCCAATCGACTGGGCGATCTCGGAATAGGTCGAGACCTGCCCCGAGGGGATCCGCAGCAGGGCCTCCCAGACCTTGATCTGCAGGGGCGCGCCAATCATATGCAGCGCCGTTTCGCCGCGCTGATCAAAGGCCGCAGTCACCAAGGGGCGCAGCATCACAGGGTCCTCATTGAAATTGGCCTTGGGCCAGCGGGACCGCATATCAGCCATGGTGGCCTCGGCGCCCGTTTCAGCCGCAAAACCCAGACCGCAGATGCCCTTGGCAGTACCCATCGCCAGCGCCAGCCCAAAGGGGCTGTCGAACCAGCCCCAAGAGATCTGCATATCGGCGCCCTTGCGGGCATATTCACCCGGGCTCATCGCCTCCCAGCGCAGGAACAGGTCATGCAGACGCCCGCTGCCGGACAGCCCAACCGCATGCGCCGCCCCCAGCGTGGTGAAATTGTCATGCAACAGAGACTTGGCGTGGCCCAGTCGCAGATACTGCTGATAGCGTTTCGGGGACACCCCAACCCAGGCGGAAAACAGCCGCTGAAAATGAGCCGGGCTCATGTCCATCTTTGCCGCAAGATCCTCGAGCGACAGCCCCTCGCCGCCTTCGTCGATCAGCTCAATCGCCCGGCGCATGACCCCATAGTGATAGCTTTGCTCATTGGCCTGGGTGTTCATCGGCACGTCTCCTGTCATCGTCTGAATTCAGGTTAAGGATTTAGCGGCCAACAAACGACCCGAAACTTGCGCCTTGTGGCTGTTGCGAAAGCGCACGCGGTTTACCCGGCCTGAGCTATTTCACCGGTTTCCCGTTGCGATGCGCTGCCGGTCACGTCATTAAGACCCGCGATGGCAAAACAACTCGATTATCATACCATCCGCGAGATTTTCACGCGGTTTCAGCAGGCTGAACCAGAACCCAAAGGGGAGCTGGAGCATGTCAACGTCTACACCTTGGCGGTGGCGGTCGCCCTGTCGGCACAGGCCACCGATGCCGGGGTCAACAGGGCGACACGCGCCCTGTTCCAGATCGCCGATACACCGCAGAAGATGCTGGACCTGGGCGAAGCGGGCCTGACCGAGCATATCAAGACTATCGGGCTGTTTCGCCAAAAAGCCAAGAATGTGATCAAGATGAGCCGCATTCTGGTTGAGGATTACAACGGCGTGGTGCCGAACTCTCGCGCGGCGCTGCAATCATTGCCGGGAGTCGGCCGCAAGACCGCCAATGTGGTGCTGAACATGTGGTGGCAGCAGCCCGCACAGGCGGTGGACACTCATATCTTTCGCGTTGGCAACCGGTCCGGCATTGCGCCGGGCAAGGATGTAGACGCCGTTGAACGCGCGGTGGAAGACAATATTCCCGCTGATTTTCAGCTGCACGCCCATCACTGGCTGATTTTACACGGCCGCTATCATTGTAAAGCACGCAAACCGCTCTGTGGCACCTGCCTGATCCGCGACCTGTGCATGTTTGAGGACAAAAACCTATGAAGACCTACCAGATTGTTGGCATCGGCAATGCCGTTGTCGATGTCATCAGCCAAAGCGACGACAGCTTTCTCGACCTTATGGGCATCGAGAAGGGCATCATGCAGCTGATCGAACGCGACCGCGGCGAAGTGCTTTATGCGGCGATGCAGGGCCGGGTGCAGACCCCCGGTGGATCGGTCGCCAATACCATCGCCGGGGCTGGTGCGCTGGGGTTGGATGCGGCCTTTATTGGCCGGGTGCATGACGATGCACTGGGGCAGTTCTATGCCAAAGCGATGCGTGATGATGGCGTTGATTTTGTCAATGCACCAATCACCGGAGGCGAGCTGCCCACCTCGCGCTCGATGATCTTTGTGTCGCCGGACGGTGAGCGCTCGATGAACACCTATCTGGGCATTTCCTCTGAGCTGAGCTCGGCCGATGTCTCCACCGATGTGGCCGGTCAGGCCAAGATCATGTTTCTCGAGGGCTATCTGTTCGACAAGGACAAGGGCAAAACCGCGTTTCTGCAGGCGGCGCGCAGTTGCCATGCAGGCGGCGGCAAGGCGGGCATCGCCATTTCCGACCCGTTCTGTGTCGAACGTCACCGCGCCGATTTCCTGTCGCTGATCGAAAACGAGCTGGACTACGTGATCGGCAACGAGGCCGAGATCAAATCGCTGTTTGAAACCGATGATCTGGCTGAGGCGCTGGCCAAGACCGCCGCGATCTGTCCGCTGGTGGTCTGCACCCGTTCGGGCGATGGCGTGACAGTGGTGTCAGGCGGCAAACAGATCGAGGTCGCTGTGACCCGTGTGGTGCCCGTCGACGCCACCGGGGCCGGCGATCAGTTTGCGGCTGGCTTCCTGTTTGGTCTGGCCAAGGGCCTTGATCTGGAAACCTGCGCCAAGATCGGCTGTCTCTGCGCCGGTGAGGTGATCAGCCACATCGGCCCCCGCCCCGAGGCCAACATGCTGGAGCTGCTGCGCGCCGAAGGTCTGCTGTAAACAAACCGGGCTCTCCCGCCCGTCGGAAATGCCCCCCGCAGGGGCAATTCCTTCCGTTGGGCCCAGCGCGCGGCTTTGCCGCGCGCTGTCGGTTCCTTACAGATGAGCCTGAAATTCCGCGACCACCCGCGCATAGACCTCGCGCTTGAACGGCACGATCTTGTCAACCAGTTGATCCACCGGCTGCCAGCACCAGGCCGAGAACTCAGGGTGCTCGGTCTCGATGTTGACCTGATCATCACTGCCGGTAAAGCGCATCAGATACCATTTCTGTTCCTGGCCGCGATACTTGCCGCCCCAAAATTTCGGCACCACGTCATGCGGCAGCTCATAGGGCAGCCAGCCGTCGCTTTCGGCGATGATCTCGACCAGATCTGGCGTGACGCCCGTTTCTTCTTCCAGCTCGCGCAGGACCGCAGCGCGGGGATCTTCGCCGTCATCAATGCCCCCCTGCGGCATCTGCCAGGCGTCCTTGAACCGATCCCTGCGCTGGCCGACAAAGACATCGCCCGCCGCGTTCAGCAGCATCACCCCGACATTGGGCCGATAGGGCAGTTTGGCAATCTCACTCGGGGTCATCTCGCTCTCCTGATGTTATACATCCTGTGTAGCGCGGCCCGCGCGTCGTACAAGAGGGTGACGCCGCGTTTCGGGTGACAAGTCGCTGCAACGCGGCAATTCTAGCCGGCACATCTGAGGGAGAGTGTGATGACTGAGTACCCAAACCTGCTGGCACCGTTGGACCTGGGGTTCACCACCCTGAAGAACCGCGTGTTGATGGGATCCATGCACACTGGCCTGGAAGAGACCCGCGACTGGAACCGGGTGGCCGAGTTCTATGCATCGCGGGCACGCGGCGAGGTTGGCCTGATGGTCACCGGCGGCATTGGCCCCAATCTCGAGGGATCAGTCCTGCCCGGCGCGGCAATGATGACCTGCGACGACGACGTCAACAATCACGCCATTGTCACCGACCGGGTACACCATGCAGGTGGCAAGATCGCCATGCAGATCCTGCATGCCGGGCGCTATGCTTACGGTCCCAAATGTGTCGCCCCCAGTGCGATAAAATCGCCGATCTCTCCGTTTCCGCCCACGGCGCTGGATGAGGACGGCATCGAGAAACAGATCGCGGATATCGTCAATGCCGCCGTCCTGGCCCAGCGCGCAGGCTATGACGGCGTCGAGATCATGGGCTCTGAGGGCTATTTCCTCAATCAGTTCCTGGTCAGGCACACCAACAAGCGGGAGGACCGCTGGGGCGGCTGTTATGAGAACCGGATGCGTCTGGCTGTTGAGGTGGTGCGTCGCACCCGCGAGGCTGTGGGGGTGAATTTCATCATCATCTTCCGGCTGTCGATGATCGACCTGGTGCCCAATGGATCCACCCATGACGAGGTGGTGCAACTGGCCGTCGCGGTTGAGAAGGCCGGCGCCACCATTATCAACTCTGGCATCGGCTGGCACGAGGCGCGCATCCCCA
The DNA here is from genome assembly GCA_013214575.1 of Paracoccaceae bacterium. Lineage (GTDB taxonomy): Bacteria > Pseudomonadota > Alphaproteobacteria > Rhodobacterales > Rhodobacteraceae > Parasedimentitalea. The sequence continues at coordinate 118,129 of JABSSD010000008.1, forward strand.
CCATCGCCACCAGCGTGCCGCGCGCCGCCTTTGCCTGGATCACCCAGAAACTGATGGGCAAGATTGGCATTCCGCTGATCGCCTCCAACCGGATCAACACGCCCGAGGTCGGCGAGGAAGTGCTGGCCACGGGCTGCGCCGACATGGTGTCGATGGCGCGGCCGATGCTGGCGGATGCGGATTTTGTCAAAAAGGCCATGAGTGGTGAAGGCGATCAGATCGCCCCCTGCATTGCCTGCAACCAGGCCTGTCTGGACCATACATTTGGCGGCAAGCTGTCCTCGTGCCTGGTCAACCCGCAGGCCTGCCATGAGACCGAACTGCTGATCGAAACTGCTCCCATCGCCAAGACCATCGCCATTGTTGGCGCCGGTCCGGCGGGGCTGTCCACCGCATTGACCGCCGCAAAGCGCGGCCATGTGGTCACCCTGTTTGACAAGGCGGATGAGCTTGGCGGCCAGCTGAACATGGCCAAGCAGGTGCCGGGCAAAGAGGAATTCCGGGGATTGGTGGACTGGTACCGCATTATGGTGGCCAAGGCCGGGATCACCGTGAAACTGGGCACCAAAGTGAGCGCCGATGATCTGGCCGGGTTTGACGAGGTGGTGATTGCCACCGGCGTTGTCCCGCGGGATCCTGAGATCCCCGGCCAGGACCGCGATAACGTGCTGAGCTATATCGATGTGTTGCGCGGCAAGGTGGCGGTTGGGGACCATGTTGCCGTGATCGGTGCCGGCGGCATTGGCTTTGATGTCTGCGAATTCCTGCTGGAGGAGGGCCACAGCCCGACAACCGATCTGCCGCTGTGGATGAAGGAATGGGGGGTCGCCGATCCCGAGGAGCACCGTGCCGGGCTGGCGCCCGAAGGCCCGCAACCTAGCGCACCGGCCCGCAAGGTGACGCTGCTGCAACGCAAGACCAAGGCGCATGGCAAGGGGCTGGGCAAGACCACCGGCTGGATCCACCGCGCAACGCTGAGAATGAAACAGGTCGAACTGCTGGGCGGCGTCAATTACGAGCGGATCGACGATGAGGGGCTGCATGTCACGTTTGGCGAGGCCCGCGAGACTCCGACGGTGATCCCGGCCGATACCATCGTGCTGTGCTCGGGTCAGCTGCCGGAGCGCAGACTGGCGGATGTTTTGGCCGAGCGGGGTGTTGCCTGTCATGTCATCGGCGGCGCCGATGTGGCCGCCGAGCTGGATGCCAAACGGGCGATCAATCAGGGCACCCGCCTGGCTGCTTCGTTCTAATCTGGCCGCTTCGTTCTGAACAAAAGGGTGCGTGAACCCGCGCAAATGCGCGGAACCACGCACCCTACAATCATATCAGCCGTGCAACTCGCGGCTGTCTTTGGGCGCCTGATCCCGGTCCTCCAGACCATAGTCGCGAAGCACACTGGCCACCCGCAGGCGATAGTCTGCGAAGATACCACCGCGCCCCTGGCTCTGGCCGCCGCGATGCTCTGCCGTTTCGCGCCAGGACTGAACCGCCTGTTCGTCGCGCCAAAAAGACAGCGACAGCAGCTTGTCCGGATCACTCAGGCTTTGGAACCGCTCAACCGAAATGAAACCGTCAACTTGCTGCAATCCGGGCAGCAGGTCAGCGGCGACCTGCAGATAGTCGGGCTTGCGGCCCTCGGCGATACGGACTTCAAACAGCACTGCAATCATCTCGGGTCTCCATGTGGCAAAGAGGCCTGTTTCAGCCAAGTCCGGTCTTCGCGCAACAGGAACTTCTCTTGCTGGGCGAAGCGATAGTTCTCTTGCCCCAGCGGGTCGGCGGCAAGGCGGCTTCGATAGGTCTCGTAATCGGCCAGGCTGGCCACGTTGTAGATACCATAGGCCACTGTAGCAGAGCCTTCGTGCGGCGCGTAGTAGCCGATCAGATCGGCGCCGCAGCGTGGGATCGCCTGGCCCCAGTTGCGGGCGTATTGCTCAAACTGGGCTTTTTTGGTCGGGTCGATTTGGTAGCGGATGATACAGGTCAGCATAGCAGTCTCCAATAGGGCTGCCCTGCCTCTACAGGCTTGCAGCGTGCCAATGCTTCGGCCCGGACCGAACTGTGCAGCACCGGTTGAATTTATCCTGCAGGGCGCGGCAACCAGCGGGGCGCGCCCCCGCGATCGTTTCCAAAGACTCAACGATCCGAGGAAAACCCCGGTATTATCCCACCATCGCCCAGATGTTGCCTGAATTGACCGCCATTGACGGGGTCAGCACTGAATGCTTGAGGGGAACGAGATGGACCGACTTACCGAAATGGAAGCCTTTGCCAATGTGGTGGACCAAGGTGGGTTTACCGACGCGGCGCGCAAGATGGGCATCTCCAAATCCGCTGTCTCAAAGCATGTGTCCAGCCTTGAGGCCCGGCTGGGGGCCCGGCTGCTGAACCGCACCACCCGCCGGGTATCGCCGACCGAGATTGGTCTGGCCTATTATGACCGGGCGCGACGGGTGCTGAACGACGCAGGCGAGGCCGACGCGCTGGTGACCTCGATGCAATCGGCGCCATCCGGGCTGCTGCGCATTTCCGTGGCCACCGATTTCGGCGTCAACCACCTGTCACCCGTGCTCTCCGAATTCCTCAACGATTTCCCTGATATCACCGTCAACATGGTCTTGAACAACCGGTTTGTCGAACTGATATCTGAGGGCTTTGACATGGCGCTGCGCATCGGAGAGCTGGAAGACAGCACCCTGCGCGCCCGCAAATTGACCGAGACCACCAAGCGGATGATTGCCTCGCCCGGGTATTTGGAGAAATTTGGCCACCCGCAAAAAATTGACGATCTGAACTCCCATAAGCTGCTGCACTACTCGAACCAATCGAGCGGCAACATGTGGAAACTGACGGCGCCGTCCGGCGAAAAACGTCAGGTCCGTACGGCCGGCTGGCTGAGCGTCAACGATGGTCAATCGCTGTTGAACGCCGCCATTTCAGGTCTCGGCATCGCCTATTTGCCCAGCTATCTGTATTCATCTGCGATGGCAGAAGGTCTGATCGAAGATGTGATGCCAAATCTGCCGATCGAAACTCAAGGCATCTACGCCGTCTATCCGCCGGGCCGGTTCACCCAGCCCAAAGTGCGCGCCTTTATTGATTTTCTGGTGCACGCCTTTGCCGACAAAGGCCCCAGCGCCTGGTAGCCAAAAGACCCTCGATACGCTGCCCCGTGCCTTGGCGCGGGGCTTTTTTACGTCTGGACTGGCCTGGACTGGCCTGGACTGGCCTGATCTACCCGTGGGCGGGGCGCTACCGCGACAGCAGCACCGCTTCGACCCGACGATTGGCATCACGCCCCTCGGCCGTCAGATTGCTGGTCAGCGGTGCCATATATCCAACCCCGGCGGTCTCAATCTGGGCCTCATCAATCTCAAACTTATTTAGCAATCTTTCGCGAACGGCCTGGGCACGGCGATGCGACAGGGTGACATTTTTGTCCTGATTGCCAATGTTATCGGTGTGACCAACAAGCGAAATGAGCATCTCAGGCGAGGCCGCCAGCACCGCCGCCAGCTGGGTCAGCTGTTCAAACGGCCCCTTGCCAAGACGGGCGGAGCCGGTTTCGAACAGCAGACCGGTCAGCACCACCCGGCCATCCGAGGTCAAGACCTCCAGTATGTCGGCCTGCGCTGTCGGCCCGGGCAGATCCGCCAGCACCCCCTCAGGCAGGGCCTCGGGGGCGGCAGTCTGCAGCGGGTCGGCACTGGCCGGGCGGACTTCGATCAGCTGAATATAGGTCGAGGTTCCCGACCGAGACACCAGCAACGACAGCGCCTGATCGGCGCCTTTGATTGCTGACAGAAATTGGAAATCGCCAATATCAACCGTCATGTCCGGCGCCGGAACCACCTCGATGCCAAAGCGAAAATCAAATCCGCCGCAGTCCTGCGTCTGGCATTGGAACTGGACCTGATACCCCGCCGCCTGCAGCTGTTGCCGCATCGGCACAAACATCTGCATCGCGCTGGTCTGCCCCGTCAACCGCCAGGTGCGGCGCAGCACCTGACCCTCAAAGTGCCGAACCGGGACAGTGTCACCGACCGCAGGCCCCATCGGCAGCGCGTAGCGGGCCAATGGGCTTTGCCGCAGGCTGAGAAACTGGGCGCCCTCGGGCGGTGACAGATCGCTTGCCAGAACCGGCAATGCCAGCGCCGCAGCGCCAATTATGGCAAGCGCGCGAATCACCGGGACTGGCTGTGGTATTCGTCGTTGGGCACCATCCCGGTGGCGCTGGCTACCCGGTTGGACATGTTGTAAAATCCGGTCACATTGGCAATGTCCCAGATGTCGCGGTCACTGAACCCCACATCCCGGAGCCCTTGGCGGTCAGCCTCGGAAATCTCGGCGCTGGCGGTGGTCATCTTGGCGGCAAAGTCCAGCATGCTGCGCTGACGGCTCTCCAGCGGCGCCACCCGGTAATTCATCACCAGCATTTCGCCAAGCTTTGGATCACCCGACAGTTGCCGCACCGCCGCCCCATGCGCCACCAGACAATAGAAACATTTGTTGATCGACGAGACCACCACCGCGATCATCTCGCGTTCCAGCTTGCTCAACCCGCTCTCGGCCAGCATTATGTCGTTATACAGGCCGGTAAAGGCGTTCAGCTTGTCGATGTCAAAGGCGTTGGCCTTTAGCACATTGGGGATCATGCCCAGTTTCTCGACACAGATATCAAAGTATTTTTGGGTCTGCGGTGGCAGCGGGTCCACCATTGGCAGGTCCAGTGCGGTGGGCATGGTCTGATCAGTCATTTTAACTCAATCTCCGTTCGACAATATACGATAGTGATACTGTCCCACAGTGGTCATGCCGAGGGAAGCATAGAGCCCATTGGCGCCGGTGTTACGTTTGGTACACATCAATGCCAGCTCCTCGGCGCCATTGTCGCGGGCCCAGAATGCGGCCTGCCGCATCATCCACAGGCCCATCCCTTGACGACGCTGATGCGGCAGGATTTCCAGCGCGTAGACCATCGCCATACCGTCGTGGATGGCGCAAAACGCGGTGCCGGCCGGTTGCTCATTGCCGCGACTGAGGATCGAAGTCTTTGGCCCCTCGACTTGCGCCATGACAGCCAGCCGCTGCGGGCCTATACCGCCTGCGGCCCAGATTTCGACCTGAATGGCCAATGGCTCCCAGACGCAAAAGGTGGTGACCGGCGGAATGTCGATATCGGTCAGCAATGACACTGGGCAGCTCCACAGGTTGACCGGATCTTTTACCTCGTATCCGCGCGCCGCCAACTGGGCATCCAGCCCATCCTCGCCGTCACGGATTCTGAACAGTGGCACCTGTCCCATATCGCGCATCGCCACTTCGGCGGCGGCGATATCGCGGTCCGTCACTGGGCCATTGACCGTTGCCGAGGACACCCGGCTGCCGCCGCCCCGCCCCTCACGCAGGGTGATCGGCCCCAGGGTGAATGTCCGGGCGCAGGGCCATGTTGCCTCAGCCACAGCATAAAAGCGCGAATTGATACTCAAAGTTCCAGCTCCTTGGCCAATTGCGTCATGGCGGCATCAATGCGGCTGCCCTCGGTGCCCCGAATGACGATATTGGCGCCAAATGCACCGTCCTGTTGAAACGGGTAGCAGCCGATAGACAGATCACCGTAGCGCGCCGCCAGGGCGCCAAGCATCGGGGCAATGTCGCCTTCGCCGCGATGCACCCGCAGCGTTTGCGACAACATCGGCTGCCCCCCGGTCAGCCCCGGCAACACCGAGGCCACCATGGCCTGAAACACCAGTGGTACCCCCGCCATCACATGCACATTGCCAAGGCTGAATCCCGGCGCAACCGAGACCGGGTTGTCGATCAACAAAGCGCCGTCGGGAATACGCGCCATGCGCAGCCGCGCCTCGTTCAGCTCCTTGCCTGTGGTCTTGTAATGCGCAGCCAGCAGCGCCCGCGCGTCATCCCGTACATCGATCTGCACCCCAAAGGCCTGCGAAATGCAGTCGGCAGTGATATCGTCATGGGTGGGGCCAATGCCGCCGCTGGTAAACACATGGTCAAAGCCAGCTGACAGCGCCTGAACCGCCGAGATGATCGCCGCGCTGTCATCGCTGACAATCCGGACCTCACCCAGATCAATACCGTGTTTGGTCAACTCACCCGCCAAAAAATACATATTGGCGTCGCGGGTGCGCCCCGAGAGGATCTCATCACCAATGACCAGCATGGCAGCGGTAGGGTTTGGCATTGTCTCACTCCTTCGGCAGTTTTGTCCGCAAGATACCCCCACCCAGCGCAAGGGCAAGCAGACAGTTGATGTTTCACCTGTAACCGGCGGTGATCCGAGCAAACAGAGTGCCATCCTGCATTACCGGTGCCGTCTGGATTGTGGACCACGGCGTCATGGCTGGCCGCAACGGATGCTTTGACAACCGGCGGCGGTGCGATAGGCAGGCATCATGAAATTTGCCACCCCCCCAGATCCCCGCCACCCTGATCCGCCGCTACAAACGGTTCCTGGCCGATTGCCTGCTGGCGGACGGCCGCGAAATCACCGCCCATTGCGCCAACCCCGGCTCGATGATGGGGCTGGCGGGCCCGGGACTGCGGGTCTGGCTGGAGCCCAACGACGACCCCAAGAATTCTTCGGAAGGTAAGCGTGAATCTGACATTTTGCGGGACATTTCTTTGGAACTCGCCAGAACCACACAATAGTTTCAACGAGATAGAAAATTGCAAGTTGCAAGTTGCAGCTGACTATTGATAACATTGCCATTTTTCAGAATGGCGTCAATTTACCTTCAACTGAAGGTGACATTAATGCTCCGTCTGACCGTGCGCCAAAAATCGATCACTCCCACCCGTGAAAGCGGAGAGGTGGCATTTGGGCCGCTTGAGTTCATTCTCAGCGACTCATTCGCAACCAACACCGCGAAAGCCTATTTAAGTGCAATCGGGCAAATCGAAGACTTGTGTGAGTTATTCGAAATTGAAGACTACGAGGATCGCTTGGCATACGGCGCAGGCCTAACCAGAGATGAGCAGCTCAACATCAATCTAGGCCAGCAATATCGAGCCAACGATCTACAAAAATTAATCCAGGCAAAGCGCGCCGGCGCAAGAGCTGACTTACTTTTCAACCGATGGAGCACAGGCGAACAGCCAACGATTGGGGTGATCGCACGCAAGAAGATTGTCGCCTTAAAGTACTTCCAATGCCTGATGACAAATGGCGACAAGTGTTTGCTCAACTACGAAATGATGAAGAAGCAAGACGCAGAATATTTGCGCAGAGTGCAAGATCTGAACCTTGAAGCCGACCTCGAAAACTTCATGACGAAAGACTATTAAAATGTCAGCATTCAAAGCCGACTTTAAGGCACTAGTCCAAACGCAGCGAACGATAAAATCGCAATCGGGATATTCGTTCAACATTCAGGATGACGTCTGGAGACTGCTCGGAGAAAAATTTAATTTTGACCGGCTGGCACAGGACGCAAAGGCCGGATTTCTTGCGTCACTAAAAACTGAGGTGGTCGCGGATTTTCTGACCAGTAGTTAAGGTGGATTGCCTGATGAGAAAGATGATCCAAAATGACGAAGAGAAAGAACCATGCGTCCCGCTGTCCGGCAGTCATTTGCTTGCAAACGCTGAGTATCCGTATTGGTTAAGTTCGCATTTCAGTCCATTTTCGACCGTCACGTAGCAACGCATTTGCCATGACTACAAGCTTGCGCATGACCGCTGTAATCGCAAGTTTCTTGCATTTCCCTTTGGCAATCAGCTCGTGATATTTTGCTTTCATATCTGCATTGAAGCGCGTGGCGACCACGGCAGGTAGGTAGATAGCTCTTCGCAGGCAGGCCCGCCCGCCTTGGATGCGCTCTTTGCCCTGCCATTTGCTCCTTGGCTGGCAGGTGATGCATGCATCACCGAGAA